>NZ_JBFUBP010000001.1:0-1065288 GCF_056405675.1 Polaromonas sp. P1_F4
CTTAGGCTCGCTCTCCTCTGATCGCAGGTGCTTCTTCACGGTGTTGCGAGCCAGGCCTGTACGCCTTGAGATCTCGCGGATGGACATCTGATCCCGCAATGCCCAACGTCTGATGACATTCAATGTCGCCACGTCTATCACTCCTAATTTCCCCCTGCTTTTAAAACAAGCAGAGTAGTGCCTACGTGGGTCAGTTTTGGATGGAAATTACTGCGCTAAGTGGATCAGATTTCGACGGAATTCAACAGTTACTGGACAGATTAAGGTGTAGGGAGTGAAAATGGTCAGTCAAACCAACGAAGCCGCGCTTGAGTCGCACATCGAAAACGCACTTGCGAGGGACGGCTATCGCGTTAGCGACCCGGCTGACTTTGACCGGGAGTTCGCTGTTGACGGCAAGCTCTTTTGGGAGTTTCTCGAAGCCACCCAGCCCAAGGAGTTGGCGAAGCTGAAAGACCGGCCCAACTGGCAGCGGCTGGTACTGGAGCGGCTGAACAAGAAGATCAAGAAAGACAGCGTACTGGCCGTTCTGAAGAAAGGGCTCGATATTGACGATGCTCACTTCGATCTGCTCTACCGCCTGCCATATAACGACCTCAACCCGGAGGTGGTGGCCAACTTCGAGGCCAACCGCTTCAGCGTGACCCGGCAGGTGCATTACAGCCAGACGGACACCTTCAAATCAGTGGACATGGCCCTGTTCGTCAACGGTTTGGCGGTGGCAACGCTTGAACTCAAAAACCCGTGGACCGGCCAGAACGTGCAGAACGCTGTGCGGCAGTACCGCACCGACCGTGACCCCAAGGAGCCGCTGTTCGAGTTTGGCCGCTGCCTGGTGCATTTTGCGGTGGACCCGGACGAGGCTTTCATGTGCGCCCAACTGGCGGGTAACGACAGCAACTTTCTGCCGTTCAACAAGGGCAACAACCACGGCAAAGGCAACCCGGTCAATCCCAACGGGCACAAGACGGCGTACCTGTGGCAAGACATTCTGCCGCGCCGCAGCCTGACCAACATCATTGAGCAATTCGCCAAGTTCACGGTCGAGAAGGACAAGAAGACGGGCAAGGAGCGTAAGACGCTGTTCTTCCCCCGCTATCACCAGCTCGACGTGGTGCGCGGCATTCTGGCCGATGCTCAGCAGAAGGGCGTAGGCCAGACCTATCTGATTCAGCATTCGGCTGGCTCAGGTAAGTCCAACTCCATCACGTGGCTGGCGTATCAACTGGTGGAACAGTACGACACCACGGGCACGGCAAACTTGTTTGGTTCCGTGGTGGTAGTGACAGACCGGCGCGTGCTGGATACCCAGCTCAAGGACAATATCAAGCTGTTCTCTGAAACCAAGAATATCGTCGCCCACTGCGAAAGTGCGCAAGAGCTGAAATACAACCTTGAGCTTGGCAAGAAGATCATCATCACTACGGTGCAGAAGTTCCCCTTCATCGTGGATGGCATCGGGCAGCTGTCTGACCGAAAATTTGCCGTCATCATCGATGAGGCGCACTCTTCCCAGTCTGGCGTAGCCGCCGACAAAGTCAACGAGACCCTTGCTGGGCAGGATGGTGAAGAGCCAGTGGATGTGCAAGACCAGATTCTGGCGGCGATGGACGAACGCAAGATGAGCAAAAACGCCAGCTACTTTGCCTTCACTGCCACGCCAAAGCCAGCCACGCTGGAAAAGTTTGGCCGCCAAGCCCCTGACGGCAAGTTCTACCCCTTCCACCTGTATTCCATGAAGCAAGCCATCGAGGAGAAATTCATTCTCGACGTGCTGGAGAAGTACACCACGTACAAAAGCTACTACGAGGTTCAGAAGTCAGTGGCAGACAACCCTTTATTCGATACCGCCAAGGCACAGAAGAAGCTGAAAGCCTTTGTCGAAGCCAGCCCAAAGACTATTGAGGTAAAGGCCAAGATCATGGTCGACCACTTCACGGCCAGCGTTTGGCAGGCCAAGAAGCTGAAAGGCAAGGCCAAGGCCATGGTAGTGACGCGCAATATCGAATGCGCCATCCGATACTTCTTTGCCATCCGCTCCGCATTAAAAGAGGCCAATGCCCCGTTCAAGGCGTTGGTGGCGTTCTCCGGCGAAAAGATGGTGGACGGCATCAAGCACACCGAAGAGTCCCTGAACGGCTTTTCTGCGCGTGACTTGCCCGACGAATTCGAGAAAGACGACGCCAAGATTCTGGTGGTTGCCAACAAGTACCTGACCGGCTTCGACGAGCCCATGCTGCACACCATGTATGTGGACAAGAAACTGCAAGGTGTTCTGGCCGTGCAAGCGCTGTCCCGGCTCAATCGCTGCAACTGGAAGCTGGGCAAGACTGATACCTTCGTGCTCGACTTCTACAACTCCGTGGACGACATTAAGGCGGCGTTTGACCCCTTCTACACGTCCACCAGTCTGAGCGAGCCAACGGACGTGAATGTCTTGCATGACCTGAAAGACGTGCTCGACAACTTTGGCATCTACGACTGGACTGAAGTGATGACCTTCAATGAGAAGTTCTTTGCCAGCGCCGAAGCCGAAGAACTCGCTCCCATCATCGACACGGTGGTGGTCCGCTTTGATGCCGACTTGAACGACGAGCAACGCATCGACTTTAAGATAAAGGCCAAGCAGTTCGTCAAGATTTACGCGCAAATAGCAGCCATCATTCCGTTCAACAACGTGAACTGGGAAATGCTGCATTGGTTTCTGAAGTTCCTGATCCCCAAGCTGAAAGTGAAAGACCCTGACCAGGACAAGTTGGATGAATTGCTGAACAGCGTTGATCTCTCTACCTATGGGCTGGAACGCTCACGGCTCGAAGCCAAGATTGGCCTTGATGCCGCTGAAACCGAACTAGAGCCGCAAAACCCGAACTTACGGGGCCCACACATGGGACCGGGAGACAAAGACCCGCTGGAAGAGATCGTCCGCGCCTTCAACGACCGCCACTTTGCCGGGTGGGAGGCCACGCCCGAAGAGCAACGGGTAAAGTTCATCAATATCGCCCAGCACGTGGCAAACCACGCAGACTACAAGGCACAGGTCGAAGACAACCCTGATGCCCAGAACCGGCAGTTGGCACTGGAGAAGCTAATCCAACACGCCGTCAGTATCGAGCGCCGCCGGGAGCTGGACTTGTACAAACGCTACGCGGGTGACCCCGATTTCAAGCGAGCCTTTGATGCGAGTATTTCAAGGTTGCTGAGCATGCAAGGCGCCGGTATCAATGGCATTCTTGGGTCTAAGCCGACTTGATGTAGTGCCCAATTTGCAATCGCGCCGTAAAAAAGCCCGCATATGCGGGCTTTTTTATGTCAACTCGAAGGCGCCTTACTTCCCCAGCTTCAAGAAATCATCCCCCTTGCCCAACTCCAGCATCCCAGCATTGGAATAAATCCCCAGCTTGGCACGCGTATCGGTAATGTCCAGATTGCGCATCGTCAACTGCCCAATGCGGTCGAGCGGCGAGAACGGCGCGTCTTCCACCTTTTCCATGCTCAAACGCTCAGGCGCGTAGGTCAGGTTGGGCGACTCGGTGTTGAGCAGCGAGTAATCGTTGCCGCGGCGCAGTTCCAGCGTGACGGTGCCGGTGATGGCGCTGGCGATCCAGCGTTGGGCGGTTTCGCGCAGCATGATGGCCTGGCTGTCGAACCAGCGGCCCTGGTACAGCAGGCGGCCGAGCTTGCGGCCGTTGTCGCGGTACTGCTCGATGGTGTCTTCGTTGTGGATGCCGGTGACCAGGCGCTCGTAGGCGATGAACAGCAGGGCCAGGCCGGGGGCTTCGTAGATGCCGCGGCTCTTGGCTTCGATGATGCGGTTTTCGATCTGGTCGCTCATGCCCAGGCCGTGGCGGCCGCCGATTTCGTTGGCCTTGAGGATCAGGCTCACCAGGTCGGGGTACTGCACGCCGTTGAGCGCGACGGGGCGGCCTTCTTCAAAGGTCACGCTGACTTCTTCGGCCTTGACGACGCAGTCGTCTTTCCAGAACGGCACGCCCATGATGGGGTTGACGATCTTGATGCCGCTGTTGAGGTTTTCAAGGTCTTTGGCTTCGTGCGTGGCGCCCAGCATGTTGCTGTCGGTGCTGTAGGCTTTTTCGGCGCTCATCTTGTAGCCAAAGCCGTTGGCTGTCATGAACGCGCTCATCTCGGCGCGGCCACCCAGTTCGTCGATGAACTGCTGGTCCAGCCAGGGTTTGTAGATCTTCAGCGCGGGGTTGGTCAGCAGGCCGTAGCGGTAGAAGCGCTCGATGTCGTTGCCCTTGAAGGTGGAGCCATCGCCCCAGATGTTCACGTCGTCCTGCTTCATGGCAGACACCAGCATCGTGCCCGTCACAGCGCGGCCCAGCGGCGTGGTGTTGAAGTAGGTCACGCCGGCGGTGGTGATGTGGAAGGCGCCGCTTTGCAGCGCGGCAATGCCTTCAGCGGCGAGCTGCGGGCGGCAGTCGACCAGGCGGGCCTTGATGGCGCCGTATTCCATGGCCTTGCGCGGGATCTCGTCGTAGTCCGCTTCGTCGGGCTGGCCCAGGTTGGCGGTATAGGCGTAGGGCAGGGCGCCCTTCTGTTTCATCCACAACAGCGCGGCGCTGGTGTCCAGGCCGCCAGAGAACGCGATGCCGACCTTTTGGTTGGCGGGAATGTTTTGCAGAATGGTGTTGGACATGTTTTAGGCCTGAATATCGCTGTAAGCCGCGCAGAACGGGCGCGAGCAGCTATAAAAAAAGGAGCGGTTCTTGGTGGGGCTAGACGTTTTTAACCGAAATGGCAGATGTAGTGATAAGCCGCTTCGCCCGCTGCAACGCGGATTTCGAATTTGGCGTTGCCGGGCACGCTGAATTTTTCGCCGGCTGAAGACTTGACCCAGCTGTCGCTGCCGGCCAGCTTGTATTCGCAGGCACCGGCCACGCATTCCATGATTTCGGGCGCGCCGGTGTTGAAGGTCAGGGTGGCCGGCAGGATCACGCCCACCGATTTTTTGGTGCCGTCGGCCAGCGTGATGCCGTGGCTCACGCATTTGCCGTCAAAGTAGACGTTGGCCTTGGTGGTCACGCTGATGTTGTCGATTTTTTCGGTAGGCATGGGAAGGTGCTGAAAAGAGACTGAAAGAGGCGAAAAGAGACGAAAGGGGCCGTTCCGGGCTGCGGGAAAGCACCGCGTGGCGCCCAAACCGCTGATTTTAGGTCACCCGGAGCCCTTCGCCGGGCCCGCGGTGAATCCGGTTGGCCCTTTGTGGCGTATCCCCAATGCCAGCCGCTTGCCGGTGTTTCCCGATAGCCACCAATACCTGACAATGTTCTTCATGAAGCCAGAAAGCCCGGACAGACAATTGATCGCACTGATTGACCGCGTGGCCCAGGCCGATGAGTCGGCCCTGCGGGAGCTGTATGAGCTGACTTCGTCCAAGCTCTACGGTGTCGCGATTCGTGTGGTGACCAACCGTGAATGGGCTGAGGACGTGTTGCAGGAAGCTTTTTTGAACATCTGGCGCATTGCCGGCGACTACAAGGCGACCCTGTCGCCGCCCATGGCCTGGATGGCGCTGGTGGTGCGCAGCCGCGGCCTGGATTTTTTGCGGCGCCGGGCTTCGGACCGGGCCGACCTGATGCAGGAACTCGACGATGTGATTTCCGACACCGTGGCGGGCGATTCGCCCAACCCGATGGACACGACGCAGGCCAGCGAACAGGCCTGGGCGCTGCACCAGTGCCTGGGTCAGCTGGAACACAAGCAGCGCGAGGTGGTGAGCCTGGCGTACCTGCGGGATTTGAGCCATGGTGAGCTGGCCGAGCAGCTGAAGCTGCCTTTGGGGACTGTCAAAACATGGATCCGGCGCGGGCTGGAGCAGCTTCGCGGTTGCATGGCGAGGTTTGCCTGATGAATTTACAAAGTAATCCCGCCCTGATGGAGCAACTGGCGGCCAGCTACGCGCTGGGCACCTTGCGCGGCGGCGCGCGTCGCCGGTTTGAGACGTTGGCACGCGACAACGCCACTTTGCGCGCGGCGGCGCTGGTCTGGCAAAGCCGGCTGTCGTCGGTGGCTGAGCTGCAGCCGCAGGCAGCGCCCAGCCCCGCAGTGTGGAAACGCATTGAAAACCTGGTGCGGGCCGACAAGGAGGCGCGGGCCATGCAGGCGGCACGGGTCGCTCCGGGTGCCATGGGTTGGTGGTCCAGCCTGGGCCTGTGGCGCGGCGGGGCCGTGGCGGGCGCACTCGCGACTGCAGCGGCGGTTGTCGTGGGGCTGAACGTGAACGGCCGGCTGAGCGGGCAGGTGAGCGAGCTGACCGCCAAACTGACAGCCACGCCCGAGATCGAATACGTGGCCGTGCTGACGGATGACAAGGCTTCGGCGTCGCTGCTGGTGACGTTTGATCCGAAGAACAAAACACTTTCGCTCAAGCGCGTGGGCAGCTTCAGGGAGCAGCCCGACAAATCCCTGGAACTCTGGGCTTTGCCGCCCGGCGCGGCGCCCAAATCGCTGGGTGTGATGAGTGCGGACCCCGTGGTTCGCCTGACGGCCGCAGGCACCGACATGCGTCAGGTGCCGACGCTGGCGATCACGCTGGAGCCCAAGGGTGGCGTTCCGCCGGGCAGCGGGCCGACCGGGCCGGTGCTGTTCAAGGGCGCCCTGATTGAAACGCCCAAATAGCAACAGTCGAATATTCGCGGACAGCAAAAAGGGGCGTTGCAAACGCCCCTTTTTTTTGGTTCTGCCGGACCGCGATTTAACGCCAGTGACGGTGGCCACCGTAGCCCCGGCTGTAACCGAAGTTCAACGACAGGCCGATAGGTGCGTAGTACGGCTGGTAATAGGGACGGGGGTAGTAAGCCGGGTAAACCACCGGCTGCTCCACGTAAGTCACGGCAGGCTGGACATACACCGGCTGGGGCGCCGGTTGCACATAGGTCTGGGGCTGCTGCGGCGCGGACTGGAAGGTCTGCGGCGCAGGGGCCATGGCGCCAACCGGTGTGACCTGCAGGCGCACATACTGGCCGGGGTCGGTGGCCATCTGCGTGCTGTACTGCGTGCCCTGGTATTCGTACACCACGTTGTAGTGGCTGGGCCGGTTTTCGTAATAGGTTTGCGTTGTGCACTGCTGCACGTTTTGAATCTGGTTGTTTGAGCCTTCGATGCGGTCGCCAACGATGGCGCCGCCTACCAGCCCGATCATGGTCGCGACGGCACGGCCGCCGCCATTGCCGATGGCGTTACCGGCTGCACCGCCCGCGAGGGCGCCCATCAGTGCCCCTGCGCCCGAGTTCGGCTGCTGGACGACGACGGGTTGGTTGCTGCAGACCTGGCGCGGCACAGCCACTTGCTGCACCACCGGCGTGCTTGAAATCACCCGGGCCAGGATGTCCATGGCGGAGGCGGGTACAGCGGCCAACCCGGAGGCGGCAGCAAGAGCAGAGAGAACAAGCGCTTTTTTCATGATTCAACCCTTTTCAGCACCTGGCTGAAGTTGCACCGCCAAAGGGGTAACCCGTGGTGGGGTAATGACTCGGCGGCAACCCTAATTTTAGTAAGTCAGAGTCATTTTGGGGCGTGGAGTTCGGTAAATCGACGGTAAAGCTGCCCTTTTAGTCTCGTTGGAGGCAAAACAGGCTGCAAAACGTAACCGGTCGGCCTGCCGTGCGTTCAAACCCTTGCTGCCCAGCCCTGGGCGTCAAAACCGACGGTGATGTCCTTGCCCCAGTCCATCACCGGCCGCTTGATGACGCTGGGGTTGGCCAGCATCAGCGTTTGGGCGCTGGCGCTGTCATGCACGCCGGCCTGCAGCGCCGGGTCAAGCTTTCGCCAGGTGGTGCCCTGGCGGTTCAGCAGCTTTTCCCAGCCGGCCGCCTGGGCCCATCGCGCCAGCTGGTCGGGCGGCACGCCCTGCTTCTTGAAATCATGAAACTGGTAGTCAACACCTTGTTCGCCAAGCCATGCGCGGGCCTTTTTGACGGTGTCGCAGTTGGGGATGCCGTAAAGAATGATCATGGCCCGATTTTCGCAGATTTAAGGAAAATAGGCCTTTCGGCCAAGCGGGACGAGCGCCAGCAGCTATCAAATTGGTAGCGTTGCCGCAAATGCAGGCAAGGGCCCGGGCGCGTGGGCAGGCCTGTGGCAAGGCTGGAATAATGAAGAACGCCAACCGGCCCAACCTTTTTTTGTATGGATGCCTTGCCTCATGACCGCTGCTTCAGCCACGCGCACTGCCCCCGCCGTTCTTTACCCGCCTCTTGAGCCCTTTCGCACAGGCATTCTTGAAACCGGTGACGGCCATTCGGTGTACTGGGAGTTATGCGGCAACCCCAAAGGAAAGCCGGCGGTGTTTTTGCATGGTGGTCCGGGCGCGGGCTGCTCGCCCGAGCATCGCCGCCTGTTTGATCCCGAACGCTATTGCGTGCTGCTGTTCGACCAGCGCGGCTGCGGCCGCTCCCGCCCCAGTGCCTCACTGGAAAACAACACGACCTGGCACCTGGTAGCCGACATCGAGCGCTTGCGCACCCTGCTGGGCGTGGAGCGCTGGCTGGTGTTCGGCGGCTCTTGGGGCAGCGCACTGGCGCTGGCGTATGCCCAGGCTCATCCGGCCCGGGTGTCGGCGCTCGTCGTGCGGGGCATTTTTGCGCTGCGCCGCGCCGAGCTGCTCTGGTACTACCAGGAGGGGGCGTCCTGGTTGTTCCCTGATTTGTGGGAAGAGTTCGTCAAACCCATTCCCCCGGCGGAGCGCGGCGACCTGATTGCCGCCTACCGCAAACGCCTGGTGGGTACCGACCGTGCTGCGCAACTGGCGGCAGCCCGCGCATGGAGTCTGTGGGAAGGCCAGACGATCACCTTGTTGCCTGACCCGTCCTTTACCGCGCAGCATGGTGACGACGCCTTTGCCCTGGCGTTCGCGCGCATAGAAAACCATTATTTTGTGCATGCCGGCTGGCTCGAAGAGGGGCAACTGATTCGCGACGCGCACAAGCTGGCCGGGATTCCCGGCGTGATCGTGCAGGGCCGCTATGACGTGGCCACGCCGGCCAAAACCGCCTGGGACCTGCACCGCGCCTGGCCCGAGGCTGAATTCCACATGGTGGACAACGCCGGCCACGCCTTCAACGAGCCCGGCATTCTGCGCCAGCTCATCGCCGCCACCGACCGGTTTGCCAAATAGCTCGAACACCCCCGTTGACGCTCACTGCGTGTAGCGTCCTCCCCCCTTGCAGGGGGCGGCGCCTGCGACCGGCAGAGCCGGACCGCGGCCCCCGCTTGGAGGAAAGGCCGGCTTTGCGACAATAGGGGGCTGTATGCAAAATTTGAAAACTCTCGACGACTGGCTCGCTTACTGCGAGCACCTGCACCCCGTCGGCATCGACATGGGCCTGACGCGCATCAGCGCTGTGGCAAAGCGCATGGGCCTGGCCTTTGACTGCCCCATCATCACGGTGGCCGGCACCAACGGCAAAGGCTCGACCTGCGCGATGCTTGAAGCCATCTTGCTGCAGGCCGGCTACCGCACCGGCGTCTTCACTTCGCCGCACCTGGTGCATTTTGAAGAGCGCTGCCGGGTGCGCGGCGACATCGTGAAGGCTGATGATCTCGTCACCCAGTTCGCGCGTGTCGAAGCAGCGCGCACGCAGGGCGGTGACGCGATCTCGCTCACTTATTTCGAATTCACCACCCTGGCCATCCTGCAACTGCTGGCCGACGCAAAGCTCGACGTCGTCATCCTCGAAGTCGGCCTGGGTGGGCGGCTGGACGCCGTCAACATGCTGGACGCGGACTGCGCGGTGATCACCAGCATCGACCTGGACCACATGGAATACCTGGGACCCGACCGCGAAAGCATAGGCCGCGAAAAGGCCGGCATCATGCGCGCCGGCAAGCCGGTCATCGTGAGCGACCCGGTGCCGCCGCAAAGCATCATTGACTACGCCGCTGCAGTGGGTGCTGACTTGTGGCGCTTTGGTACGGACTTCAATTTTTCGGGCGACAAGCAGCAGTGGGGCTGGGCCGGGCGCGGGCGCCGTTATGCCGGCCTGGCGTATCCGGCCTTGCGCGGCGCCAACCAGCTTGTCAACGCCTCGGGCGTGCTGGCGGCGCTGACGGCCTTGCGTGAGCGCCTGCCAGTGACGGCCCAGGCGGTGCGCAACGGCTTGTCGATGGTCGAGCTGCCGGGGCGTTTCCAGATCGTGCCCGGCCAGCCCACGCTGGTGCTGGACGTGGCGCACAACCCCCATTCGGTGGCTGCGCTGGCCGAAAACCTTGATGCCATGGGCTTTTACCCCTGCACACACGCCGTGTTCGGTGCCATGGCCGACAAAGACCTGGCCCCTATGCTGGCGCGGGTGGCGCCGCTCATCGACAAGTGGTATTTCACCGATTTGCCGACGCCGCGGGCCGCTTCTGCCGAGGGTTTGCAGGCCCGGTGGACGGCGGCCAATACCCGGCCTGATGCAAGCGCCGGCACTTACAAATCCCCCGAAGCGGCGCTGCAGGCGGCGGTCGGGGCCGCAACCCCCGCTGATAGAATTGTCGTGTTCGGCTCCTTCTACACGGTGGGCGGCATTTTGAAGGACGGTGTGCCGCGTCTTTCGGCCCCGCACCTGGCCGCCTGAGGCCGGACAAGCCGGTCCGTCAAGCATTCCAAGGGCCGTCAGCCCGCGTTCACCGTTAACGTCACCCCTTATCGGATCCAAGCCACACCATGCCGTTTTTCAACTTCCGCCGGGGCGGCTCCAACGCTGCCTCCAATGCCGGGTCAGCCGCTCAAACGGAAAGCGTGGAAGTGATCCGCAAGCGTGCCAAACACCGGCTGATCGGTTCTGCCGTGCTCGTGCTGATCGGCGTGTTGGGTTTCCCGCTGCTGTTTGACACCCAGCCCAGGCCCATTCCGGTCGATATCCCGATTGAAATTCCGGGGAAGGGCACGGTCAAGCCCCTGGTGATTCCCGGGCCTGGTGCCCCGGCAGCCACTTCCGCGTCCGCCCCCAAGGTGGCCGACAAGCCCGCCGAAAAAGTGACCGCTGACGCCAGCCTGGCACCCAAGGAAGAAATTCTCTCATCAAAACCGGCTCCAGCCATTGCTGCATCTGCGCCACCAGCTATCAAAAATGAAGCAAAGCCGGAGGCCAAACCTGAGGTGAAGCCTGCGGTCAAACCGGAACCCAAGCCGGCCAAGCCCGCTGCGAATGACGACGCCACACGTGCCGCCGCGCTGCTGAACGGCACCGCCGCGCCGGCCGCCAAACCGTCTGCCAGCGAGGCGGACGGCCGTTTTGTGGTTCAGGTCGGCGCGTTTGCCGATGTGGCCAAGGCCCGCGAAGCGCGCCTGAAGGTGGAAAAGGCGGGCCTGAAAACCTATACACAAGTGGCGGAAACCAAAGACGGCAAGCGCATCCGGGTCCGCGTGGGCCCGTTTGCCACCAAGGCCGAGGCCGACAAGGCGGCGACCAAGATCAAGGCCCTTGATTTACCCGCTGCCATCCTGACCTTGTAATGGGTACTGCCCCGGTGGTGTCGTGACGGCTGTTGACTGGATTTTGCTGGGAGTGCTGGGTTTTTCCATGCTGTTGGGCGCATGGCGCGGGCTGGTGTATGAGGTGTTGTCGGTGCTGGGCTGGGTGGTGTCGTTTTTTGTGGCGCAATGGTTTGCGCCCGACCTTGCCACCCGGTTGCCACTGCAGTCCGCTGCTGATCCTGTGCGCTATGCGGCGGCGTTTGTGCTGATATTTATTGCCGCGGTGTTTGCGGCGGGCTTGCTGGCTTTTTTGCTGAAGAAACTGGTGGCCGCCGTCGGCCTGGCGCCGGTAGACCGGGTGTTTGGAGCGGCCTTCGGCGTAGTGCGCGGCATTATTTTGTTGCTGGCCGCCACGGTGGTCATCAACATGACGGCATTGAAGTCCAGCGACTGGTGGGTGCAGTCCAACGGTGCGCCGATGTTGACGGCCACGCTCAAAGCCCTGAAGCCGGTATTGCCCGAACAGTTTGCCAAGTATTTAATTTAACTTTGAAGAGTCAACTCATCATGATCGGAACACCATGTGCGGGATAGTCGGCGTCGTCAGCAAAGCCCCGGTCAATCAACTGATTTATGACGGCCTGCTGCTTTTGCAGCATCGCGGCCAGGATGCCGCGGGCATCGTCACGCAGCAGGGGCGCAAGTTCTACATGCACAAGGCCAAGGGCATGGTGCGCGACGTCTTTCGCACCCGCAACATGCGTGCGTTGCCGGGCACGGTAGGCCTGGGCCAGGTGCGCTACCCTACAGCAGGCAACGCCTACAGCGAAGACGAAGCCCAGCCGTTTTACGTCAACGCGCCGTTCGGCCTGGTGCTGTCGCACAACGGCAACCTGACCAATGCGGCCGAGCTGAAGGCCGAGCTCTTCAACACCGACCATCGCCACATCAACACCGACAGCGACTCTGAAGTGCTGCTCAACGTGCTGGCGCATGAGCTGGAAAAAACCACACGCGGCCTGCCGCTCAAGCCGGTTGATGTATTCGCCGCCGTGCGCGGCGTGCACAAGCGTGTGAAGGGCTCTTATGCCGTGGTGGCGCTGATCGCCGGTCACGGCTTGCTGGCTTTCCGTGATCCCTTTGGCATCCGACCGCTGTGCATCGGCCGCGGCGAGAATGAAAACGGCACTACCGTCATGGTGGCCAGCGAATCGGTGGCGCTCGAAGGCACTTCGCACCAATTCGAGCGCGACATCGCCCCGGGCGAAGCCGTGTATGTAGACATGGAAGGCGTGGTGCACGCCGAGCAGTGCGCACCCAACGCCAAGCTCAATCCCTGCATCTTCGAATTTGTGTACCTGGCGCGCCCCGACTCGGTGCTGGACGGCATCTCGGTCTACCAGGCCCGCCTGAACCTGGGCGAGACGCTGGCCAAACGCGTGGTCTCTACCGTGCCACCCAGCGAGATCGATGTGATCATCCCGATCCCCGAATCCAGTCGCCCCAGCGCCACGCAGCTGGCGCACCTGCTGGGCATTCCTTACCGCGAAGGTTTCGTCAAGAACCGTTACGTGGGCCGCACCTTCATCATGCCGGGGCAGGGCGTGCGCAAGAAGTCCGTGCGCCAGAAGCTCAACGTGATTGCCAGCGAGTTCAAGGGCCGTAACGTGCTGCTGGTCGACGATTCCATCGTGCGCGGCACCACCAGCCGCGAGATCGTGCAGATGGCGCGTGACGCCGGTGCGCGCAAGGTCTACCTTGCCAGCGCTGCGCCACCCGTGCGCTATCCCAACGTGTACGGCATTGACATGCCCACGCCGGACGAACTTGTGGCCCACGGCCGCACGATTGAAGAAATCCGTGAAGTCATTGGCTGCGACGCATTGATTTACCAGGACGTGGAAGGCATGAAGCGCGCCATTGGCTCACTCAACGGCAAGCTCGACGGCTTTGACGCCTCCTGCTTTGACGGTGTTTACATCACGGGCGACGTGACTGCAGAGACCATCGCAGCGATGAACTCGCAGCGCGCCGATAGCGCCGGCGAAGAAGGCGACGTGGACGTTTCCCGCCTGGCGCTGCCCAATCCGCAAGAAGCCTGAGCATGACGAAAAGAAAACTGCCCGACAACCTGCACCGCGACACGCTGGCCGTGCGCGTGGCGCTGGAGCCCAGCCAGCACGGTGAAAACTCCGAAGCGCTGTACCTGACCAGCGGCTTTGTCCAGCCCGACGCCGAGACCTCTGCGCGGCGCTTTGCCGACCCGACGGAGGGCTACACCTACGGCCGCACGTCCAACCCGACGGTCACAAGCTTTGAACGCCGCCTCGCCGCGATGGAGGGCACCGAAGCCGCCATCGGCGCCTCGACCGGCATGGGCGCGATCCTGATGATGTGCATGGGGCTGTTGAAGTCCGGCGACCACGTCATTTGCTCGCGTTCCATGTTTGGCTCGACGATTGCCCTGATAGGCCGCGAGTTCGGGAAGTTCGGCGTTGAAACCACGTTTGTGTCGCAGACGGACGTCAGCGAGTGGAAGGCCGCATTGCGACCCGGCACCAAGCTGCTGTTTGCTGAAACCCCGACCAATCCGCTGACCGAAGTCTGCGACATCCGGGCGCTGGCTGACCTGGCGCACAGCGTGGGCGCCTTGCTCGCGGTGGACAATTGCTTTTGCTCACCGGCGCTGCAGCGTCCGGTGGAATTCGGCGCCGACCTCATCATGCATTCGGGCACCAAATACCTGGACGGCCAGGGCCGTGTGATGGCGGGTGCGCTCTGCGGCTCGTCCAAACTGATCGTTGATGTGTTCGGCCCGATCGTGCGCACCGCCGGCATGACGCTCGCGCCCTTCAACGCCTGGGTCGTGCTCAAGGGCCTGGAGACGTTGAACATCCGCATGCAGGCACAGAGCGCCAACGCGCTGGCCGTTGCCAGGTGGCTTGAAACGCAGCCTGCGGTTGCGCGCGTTTATTACCCTGGTCTTGAGTCGCATCCCCAGCATGAGCTGGCCATGCGCCAGCAATCGGGACTGGGTGGCGCGGTGCTGTCGTTTGACGTGCTTGGCGACACACCGGAAGCGGCACGCGCAAATGCCTTCAAGGTGATCAACAGCACGCAAGTGCTCAGCATTGCGACCAACCTGGGCGACACCAAGACCATCATCAGCCATTCAGCCACCACCTCGCACGGGCGCCTCAGCGAAGAGCAGCGCCAGGCCGCCGGCATAGGCCAGGGCCTGGTTCGCGTGGCCGTCGGGCTGGACCACGTAGACGACATCAAGGCCGACCTGTCCCGCGGCCTGAGCCTTATCGTATGACTGCATGACTGCCCCAATGACCCAAAAGACAAGAACCCGTTTCGCCCCTTCCCCGACCGGATTCATCCATCTCGGCAATATCCGCTCAGCGCTTTACCCCTGGGCTTTTGCCCGTGCCACCGGCGGCGACTTCGTTCTTCGCATTGAAGACACCGATGTGGAGCGCTCCAGCCAGGAAGCCGTCGACGTGATCATCGAAGGCATGCGCTGGCTGGGCCTGAACCACGACGAAGGCCCGTTCTTCCAGATGCAGCGCATGGACCGCTACAAGGCCGTGCTGGCGCAGATGCAGGTTGATGGCCTGGTCTACCCCTGCTACATGAGCGTGGCCGAGCTCGACGCCTTGCGTGAAAAGCAGATGGCCGCCAAAGAAAAACCGCGCTATGACGGCACCTGGCGCCCCGCGCCCGGCAAGACCCTGCCCACCGTGCCCGAAGGTGTGCAGCCCGTGCTGCGCTTCATGAATCCGCAAGGTGGCAGCGTGGTCTGGGACGACAAGGTCAAGGGCCGCATCGAGATCAGCAACAACGAACTCGACGACCTGGTGATCGCGCGGCCCGACGGCACGCCGACTTACAACTTCTGCGTGGTGGTCGACGACATCGACATGGCCATGACCCACGTGATCCGCGGCGACGACCACGTGAACAACACGCCGCGCCAGATCAACATCTTCAAGGCCCTGGGCAAAGAGCCGCCGGTGTATGCCCATCTGCCGACCGTGCTCAACGAGCAGGGCGAAAAACTCAGCAAACGCAACGGCGCCAAGCCGGTGACGCAGTACGCCGCCGAGGGTTACTTGCCCGACGCCATGGTCAATTACCTGGCGCGCCTGGGCTGGAGCCACGGCGACGACGAAATCTTCAGCCGCGAGCAGTTCATTGAATGGTTCAACCTTGATCACCTGGGCAAGAGCGCCGCGCAGTTCGATGAAGCCAAGCTGCGCTGGGTCAATGCCCAGCACCTGAAAGCCACTCCTGATGACACACTGGCAACGCTGGTGCAGCCCTTCCTGGCAGCCCAGGGCATTACCGGCGTGGACCCGGTATGGGTGACGCGCGGCTGCGGGCTTTTTAAAGACCGCTGCAGCACACTCGTAGAGCTGGCCGGCTGGCTGCAACTGCTGGTGACCGGGGGCAAGCCCAGCGCTGAGGACATCAGCACGCACGTCACGGAGGCAGTGCGCCCGGCCATTGCAAAACTGAGCAGTTCCCTGGTGGCCTGCGAGTGGAGCAAGGCCGCGATCTCGGCCGCCATCAAACAGGTGCTGGCCGACACCGGCCTCAAGATGCCGCAGCTGGCAATGCCCGTACGCGTGCTGGTCATGGGCACGCCGCAAACCCCGTCCCTCGACGCGATTCTGGAGCTCATGAAGCGCGAAGATGTAGTCTCCCGGTTGAAGCTTGTTTGAGGATTTGAAATAGGCCAATTTTTCGGGCTATAATTCAAGGCTCGACAATTGCAGGGAAACCTCAATAACTTGACGGGGGTATAGCTCAGCTGGGAGAGCGCTTGCATGGCATGCAAGAGGTCAGCGGTTCGATCCCGCTTACCTCCACCAAAAGTTAAAAGTTAGTCGGGAAGAATTTGAAGTTTTGTGGGTCCGTGTGAAAGCAGGGGCTCATCCGGAAGTTCCAAGGTTTTGACCCTATCGTCTAGAGGCCTAGGACACCACCCTTTCACGGTGGCTACAGGGGTTCGAATCCCCTTAGGGTCGCCAGAATTCATCGCACCTTGTGTGTGGTGCCCAAGGCGCAAGTTGACAACCGCCGGCCCGCAAGGGCCGAGCGACTTGGCTCGAAAGAGCGAATGTTGTCACTACCAGGAGTGGTAGTTCAGTTGGTTAGAATACCGGCCTGTCACGCCGGGGGTCGCGGGTTCGAGTCCCGTCCACTCCGCCAATATTGATAAGGGTTAGCAGGTAAGTATCTGCTAACCCTTTTCTCTTTTCCGGCCCTTGTTTCGTAACTGCATCCTCAGATTGGATGAGTGGCGCAAAGCAGCGGTATCGCCGCTGCTTTCTATTGCCGGATTCTTCCGTTCCCGCTGATGATCGTCATCTCCACGAAGCGTGAACCACTGTGCATCCCCGGGCGAAATCCGATGACATATCCTCCCAGGTCAAAGCTGTCCAGTCCATCCAGAGCGGAAGCAAAACCTTCACGGGTCACACGCGAGCCTTGGCGCCGGGCCGCTTCAACAATCACCTTGGCCGCGATGAAGCCTTCCATCATTGCGTAGCTGATCGGAACATCCTGCGCGCCGGCTGTTGCCGCGATGTCGTTGAACTCCTTGGAAAGCCGATTTGTCAGTTTGTAGGGACTGGGCGTAACCTGGGCGATCGCGATGCCTTGCATTTGCTCGTCAGAAAGCCGTTTCGCCATCTGCTCAATGTCCGCGCCCGAGTGTGCAAACAGCTGAGCCGTTCCTCCGGCCGAGCGGTATTTCTCAATAAAACCGGAAGCAGCGCCTCCGCTTGCAATCATGATGATCGCCTGCGGCGAGGCTTGCAGCATGGCGTCAGCGGCGGCAGTCACGCGGCTGGTCCCGGCGTCATAACCCGCCGTTTGCACGATCCTCGCCTTGGCATTCGCCGCTGCTTCCTGTGCGGCGGCGATGAGTGGCGCAGCACCGGAGCCGTTTTCGTAAAACAAGCCAAGCCTGGTGATTCCGACTGTCGCCAGGTGCGCCGTGATTCTCGCAAGTTCGTCTCGCAATGTGGCGCGCACGCCATAAAGTTGTGGCACGTCCAGATTCAGTTCGGTCGCGCGAAAGCCGACCAGCACGATGCGCTCGCGCTCAAATACGCCCGCGCTGACCAGTTGGGCGATATTGCGGCTTCCAAAATAGCCGGCAAGCACCACGGGCTTGTCCTCGGCCAGAAGCGCGCGCGTTTGGGTGAGTGTTTCATCGGGGCGTCCAGCGTCGTCGCGGCGCGCCAGGATGAAGGTGTTTCCGTTGACCCCGCCCGCCTTGTTCACGGCGTTGAAATGCAACTGCATTCCAGCCGCGTAGGCGCGGCCCTGGCTCGCGTCAATGCCGGTCAACGGCGCCACCTGACCGACTACAAGCTGAGCGGCCAGCACGGACGACGCTATACCGCTTGCGATAACCAGGCCCGCCAAGCGGGCAATCAACTGACCAGTTCTCATTTCCAGTTTCCTTAACGCGGTCCAACTCGCACGTGCAACGCTTTCACCTGTCAAGCCTGAGGCTGTAGATAGTGAATCCAGCCCCATGGGTAACAATCAATCGGAGAAGGCCACGAGGTCCTTGCCGGCCGCCACTTTCAATCGATCCGGATGTTGGAACGCAGGGCAATCACGCGCATGCGGGGCAGCTCGTTTTCGATGCGCGCCGCAACCGTGGCAGCGGGCTCCCAGGCGTATTCGAGTCCGTTCGCGACGAGTTTTTCGCGAAGCTCCGGATCCTTCATGGTTTCAGCCAGCGCCTTCTGCAGCTTGGCTTTTACATCCGCCGGCACCCCCTTGGGCGTGGCAATGGCCAGCCAGGAATCGGCCGAGAAACCTTTGAAACCGCTCTCCGCCACGGTCGCCACCGTGGGCATTTGCGTCGCGCGGCTTTCGCCGGTGACGGCGATGGCTTTGATCCTCGGCTTGGCCGCCTTCAGCTGCGGCAGCGCCGCCGCGACGGTGTCAATCGAGAAGGGGATCTGGCCGGCCATCAGGTCGGTCATCGCTGGTGCGCTGCCTTTGTAAGCGATGTGCTGCAGCTTGATGCCAGCGGCGCTCCAGAGCATTTCACCGGCGAAGTGCCCTGTGGTGCCGTTGCCGAACGAGCCGTACACGTACTTGTCCGGTGCGCGTTGCACCGCTGCGATCAGCTGCTTCAGGTCGTTGATCGGGACATCGGAGTTGGCCAGAAGAACAAGGGGAACGCGCGCCACCATCCCGACAGGCTCGAAACTCTTGATCGGGTCGTAAGGCAGCTTGGGCATGAGTGCCGGGTTGACCGTGAAAGTGGATCCCGAGCTGATAAGCAGCGTGTAGCCGTCCGGCGCCGCCTTGGCAACAAAAGCGGCACCGACGATGGTGCCGGCGCCCGGCCGGTTGTCGATGACCACAGGTTGCCCCAGGCGCTCACCCAGCTTCTTGGCGACCAGCCGTCCGGCGATGTCGGTGGCGCCGCCCGGCGGAAAAGGAATGACCAGTTGGACCGGCTTGGACGGATAGCCCTGCGCGTGAACGCTGGCCCATGGGGCCAGCAAGACCAGCGCCATGGCCAGGAAGAAGCGCTTCTCATACCTTGGGTTCATCATCGTATTGCTCCTCTTTGATACGGCATGGGCCGCGTTGATCAACCGTTGCGAAACAGGAAACTGCAGGCATTGCGTTTCGACGTATCCAGAATCCCAAGCGGCAAAGTTGGAGGGCATGTCGGAAATCCGCTTGAGGAGTCAAGGAAAGTCTATCGCCGAGGCCGCGCAACAGGGTTGCAACATAATTGACTTTTAAGATTAGGTATTCGAATAATTGGATACAAAAACTTGGAGAAGTGTGTGATTAAAGAAAAAAGAGAAATAAAAGTGCGTTTACAGAATGAAACAACTGCCCCGAGGCCTGACCTGGACCGGGTGGATCGCGTGATCCTGCGCTTGCTTCAGCGCGATGCATCGATTTCCAATGTGGCACTGGCGGCCAAGGTGCACCTGAGCCCCGCAGCCTGCTTGCGCCGGGTGGAGCGCCTGAAATCGATGGGCCTGGTGCAGCGCATCGTCGCGTTGCTCAATCCTGCCTCGCTGAACCTTGGCATGCTGGTTGTGATCGGCGTGGTGTTGGACCGGTCCACACCGCAGTCCTTCGCCGACTTCGAAAAAGCGGTGCAGAAGGTGCCGGGCTGCCTGGAATGCGTGGTGGTGACGGGCGAGTTCGACTACTTCGTCACCGTCCGCACGCAGGACAACGAATCGTTTAACCGCCTGCATGCCGCGGAGCTGCTCTACCTCCCGGGGGTGAGGCAGATCCGCACCTTCGTCGTGCTGAAGCAGGTGCTCTCAACGACGGAACTGCCGGTTATGTAGTTTTCGGGGGTTAACAAACCTGATGGAAATTGCCGCATACCCGATTGGGGCCGTCGCGCATTTCCTCGCTGGCTTCTCACGATGTCTCAGGCCTTCAAGACTCGCATGTGAATTCAGGAGCGACCGCTCAACAGGGCAGTGGTGGTATCAAAGGTAACGATGGTCCCCGCAGCAGAGTCCGATAGCGTGCTTCGTTCATAATGAGAATAATTCCCATCTACGACGCGCGCCTGGTCAGCCACCGCCACATCTCGTCTGCCGCTTGAAGGGATCCGTCACCTCCATGGCAATGACCGACCTGTGCTTGAGCGCTATTACCAAGAACTGCTGAACTTCTGTTCCCGCACGGTGCGAAACCGCAATGCCGCGGCTGATGTCGTGCAGGAGAGCTATGCGCGCGTCCTGGCGGTGCAGCATTCCGGCCAGGCGGTGCCCGAGCCGCGCGCACTGCTCTACCGCACAGCACGCAACCTGCAGATCGACCAGCACCGCCGCAGTGAAGTGCGCGGCGAGGCGCTGCATCCGGATGCCGAGGCTTCGGCGGCCGAACTTGATAACCTGGCGGCGCCGCAGGCCTGTGAGCCGGATGTGGCTGCGTCTTCTGCGCAGGGGGTGAATGCCCTGCTGGCCACCATTGATGCCCTGCCTTTGCGCTGCCGCGAGGCTTTTATCCTGCACAAGTTTGACGGCCTGCCTCATGCGGAGGTGGCCGAGCAGATGGGCATCTCGCGCAAGATGGTCGAGCAGCACATCAAGCTGGCCATGGACGCCTGCAGGCGTTGCAAAGACGCGCTCGACGGGGCGCCCGCCGCCGCCGGCCCAACTTCTACCCCCATCTCTACCCCGGTGCTCCGACGAAGAAAACCTGCCCGCGAATGACTTTCGGCTTTCGAATGAATTTTTATTTGTACTCTTGCTTTCCCGGCATAGGGTTTCAGCTTGTTCGTGCGTCTACATCCAAGAGCCGATAAGCACACCATGAACACCCCGCCGCCAGCCCACCCGCCAGCCGCACCGTCCACAGAGCCCGACGAAGCGGCGCTGGACTGGTTCGTGCGGCGTACCGGTGGGCAGCTTGGGGCGGTGGACGAGGCTGCGTTCCAGGCCTGGCTGGCGGCGGACAGCGCCCATGGCGCGGCCTTTGCGCGCCACCAGCGTGACTGGCGTTTGCTCGACGCGCTGCCGGCAGATGGCTTGCGCACGCTGAGACAGAACCTTGCCGATGACAAGGCTGCTGTCGCCCGTACCGCGCCGCGCCGGCGCGCCTGGTGGCAGGGGCTGTCTGCCTGGGTGCCGCGGGGCGCACTGGCCGCCGTGGCGTTGATGGTTTCCTGCGGGGGCTATATGGCCTGGAGCCTCTGGCGGCAGCAACCGGTGTTCGAGCAGAGTTTTTCCACCACGCGAGGCCAGCAGCTGGAGGTGGTCTTGCCGGAAGGCAGCCGCCTGAGGCTGGACACCCTGACCACCGCCGACGTCACGCTTTACCGTGAGCGCCGTGAAGTGCGCCTGCCGCAGGGAGAGGCAATGTTCCAGGTCAAGGGTGACCCGGCGCGTCCTTTCGATGTGCTGGCCGGGCCCTTGCGCATCACGGTGGTCGGCACGCGGTTTTCTGTGCGCTACACGCCCGGTGTGCCGGGCCGTGCGGGTGTGCAGGTCGCCGTGGAAGAAGGGCGTGTGCGCGTTGCGCGCGCCGAACGGTCCGCTACCGATGCGGTGGTTGAGCTGGTCGCCGGCCAGCAGATCGCGAGCGACATGTCGGGATTGCTGGGCGCGGTGTCTGCCTTGCCCGCAGCCGGGATTGCGCCCTGGCGTGAAAGCCGCGTCAGTTTTGACAACACGCCTCTGAACCAGGCTCTGGCCGAGTTCGAGCGTTACGGCCCGGTGCATCTGACGGTGCGGGAGCCGGCCGTGGCCGCGCTGCGCGTGACGGGCACGTTCGACCCGCGGCGGCCGGGCAACTTCGCCCGCATCCTGCCGCAGGTCTTGCCGGTGCGGCTGCGCGAGCAGGGCGGCGAGGCCGAGATCGTCGCCGCCGGTCATTAGTCATTAGCCCGGACGGGGCTGACATCAGGACACAAAAAAACTTTGTGCCCGACCTAGGGTTTCCCGGGACCCACGCGTCTACATGAGAAGGATTCTTATTTAAACCTTCTCCCGGAGATTGCACGCATGCCTCGTTCCCGCTTCCACCTGCCCCCATTGGCCCTGATTCTGGCCCTCGGCAGCTCGGTGGTTTACTCCCAGGGGGCCGCCAGCGCGCGTGCCGCCACCCCCATGCAGATCAGCCTCGCGGCGCAGCCACTGGCTCAGGCGCTCAACAACCTGGCGCAGCAGGCCGGGCTGGAGTTGATGGTCCAGCCCGCTCTGGTGGCTGGCAAGACGGCGCCCGCGGTATCGGGCCGGTTGACGCCGCAGCAGGCGCTGGACCGGTTGCTGGCCGGCAACGGCCTGGCGGCGACCATCGACGGCAATGTGTTTGTGGTCAAGCCTGTTTCAACGTCATCGGGCGCGGCAACCTTGCCGCTGGTGACCGTGACGGCCGGCGCGGAGCAGGAAACGGCCACCAGCGGCGGCAACGGCTACGTCGCCAAACGCAGCGCATCGGGTTCCAAGACCGACACTCCCATCATCGAGACGCCGCAGTCCATCTCGGTGGTGACCAAGCAGCAGCTGGAAGACCAGAAGCCGCGCAGCGTTTCCGAGGCCTTGAATTACTCGCCCGGCGCCTTCACCGGGCTGGTGGGCGCGTCCAACCGCTACGACTACGTGGCGCTGCGCGGCTTCAAGGACAGCAGCGTAGACAGCACGCTGCTTGACGGCCTGCGCATGCTGAGCGACCAGGGCAGCTACACCTCGATGCAGGTGGATCCTTATTTCCTGGAGCGCATTGACGTGGTGCGTGGCCCGGCCTCTGTGCTGTACGGGCGCGCGTCGCCGGGCGGCCTGGTGGCGCTGACCAGCATGACACCGCAGTTCCAGCCTTACCGGGAAGTGCAGCTCACCATCGGCAACCGCAACCGCCGGGAGGCGGCTGT
Organism: Polaromonas sp. P1_F4; assembly: GCF_056405675.1. NCBI lineage: Bacteria > Pseudomonadati > Pseudomonadota > Betaproteobacteria > Burkholderiales > Comamonadaceae > Polaromonas > Polaromonas sp. P1_F4. The sequence continues at coordinate 22,821 of NZ_JBFUBP010000001.1, forward strand.
CGATCTTTCGGGGCCCATCGACAAAGACGGTGTGATGGCCTTTCGCCTGTCGGCACTGACGCGCTCGCTCGACTCACAGTTCAGCACGGTCAAGGAAGAGCGCCAGGCAATCGCGGCATCTCTTGCCATCAACCCGTCAAACGACACGCGCCTGCTGCTGCAGGCTTATCTGCAGGACGACCCTGAGGGCAGCTACCACAGCGGGGTTCCGGCGGACGGCAGCCTCAATGCCCGCCACAACGGCCGGTTGATCTCGCGCTATTTCTTTGATGGAGATTCCAGCGTCGAGAAATACCAGCGCAAGCAACGCTTCCTCGGCTACCAGTTCGAGCATGCCTTTAACGATGCGTGGAAGTTCCGGCAGAACTTCCGCCATGTGACGGCAGACACCACGCTGCGCCAGATCTACGGCTACGGCTGGGCCAGCGCCAATGAGTTGACGCGCTACTATTCCGGCGCCACGGAGTCGACACGCGGCAACACGGTCGACAACCAGCTCGAAGGCCACTTCCAGACCGGCGCGCTCAAGCACACCCTGCTGACCGGGCTGGACTATCAGAAGCGCCGCGTCAGCGGGAGCTGGGAATCGGGCAGCGCACTGCCCATCAATGTGTTCAACCCGAGTTACGGCGCCCCGGGCCTGACCGGCGTGACCAGCGACCCGATCGACCGCAAGCTGGACCAGACCGGCCTCTACCTGCAAAACCAGACCGAGCTGGACCGCTGGCGCTTCACGCTGGGCGGCCGCATGGACTGGGCCAAGGCCTCCAACCAGTATGGTTCGGGAAATCCGGCGCAGTGGAGCGGCTCCAAATTCACCAAGCGGGCCGGCGTTGTCTATCTGTTTGACAACGGCGTTGCGCCCTATGTGGGTTATTCGGACGGCTTTAATCCCAGCCTGCGCAATGACCGGCAAGGCAACAACCTGCCGCCCGCGGAGACCCAACAGCTGGAAATCGGCATCCGCTACCAGCCCAAGGACTCCAACACCCTGCTGTCGGCGGCGGTGTACGACCTGTCGCAGAAAAATGTCGCCACACGCCCGGTAGGAGCCACCTACTTTGAACCTACCGGGAAGGTGCGCTCGCGCGGCCTGGAGCTGGAGGCCCGTTCGCGGCTGAGCAGCAAGGTGTCGGTGCTGGCGAGCTACACCTATACCGACATGAAGTTCACCGAATCGTCGGACGGCTTCACCGGCAACACGCCGTACCAGGCGCCGCGCCATATGGCCTCGGTCTGGGGCGACTGGAACTTCGCACAGGGCTACACCATGGGTGCGGGCGTGCGCCATGTGGGCTCGAGCTGGGTCGACAACGCCAACAGCATGAAGGTGCCGCCCTACACGCTGGTGGACCTGATGCTGCGCGTCGATCTGGCCCAGCTGAATCCGTCGCTCAAGGGCGCCAACCTTCGCCTGAGCGTCAATAACCTCCTCGACAAGACCTATGTGGCGTCGTGCCTGAGCCAGCAGTACTGCTACTGGGGCGACGCGCGCAGCGTCAACGCGACCCTGACGTATCAGTGGTAGGAACGCGGCCCGGTGCTGTAGTCAGCGGCGGGCATTCTTTTGATCACCATGCGCCACCGGATGGCGCACCAGAAATCAGGGAGTTCAGTGCAATGAAAAATGATGTCTATGACTTTATTGCGATCGGGCTTGGACCCTTCAATCTGAGCCTGGCCTGTCTGGCGGAGCCGATCACCGAGGTGAACGCGGTTTTTCTGGAGCGCAATGCGGAGTTCAACTGGCACCCCGGGATGCTGATTGACAACACCACACTGCAAAACCCCTTCCTGGCCGACCTGGTGAGCCTGGCGGACCCCACCAGCTGCTTCAGCTTTCTCAACTACTGCAAGGAAGAAGGGAAAATCTATTCGTACTACTTCCGCGAGAGCTTCTACCTGACGCGGGCTGAGTACAACGCCTACTGCCGTTGGGCGGCGGCGCGCCTGTCCAACGCGCGCTTCGAGTATGACGTGCAGGAGATCGTCCACGACATCGAGAACGGCTGCTATGTCGTGACCGGTGTGCAAGGCCCGCAGCGCGAGCCTTTTGTCATGCGCTGCCGCAAGCTGGTGCTGGGCGTTGGCTCCAAGCCCCGTTTCCCACAATGTTGCGCGCCGGGCGGGCATCGCTACCTGCATACCGCCGACTACATCACCCGCAAGGCCGAGCTGCAGAAGAAGCGCTCCATCACCATCGTCGGCAGTGGCCAGAGCGCGGCCGAGGTCTACCACGACCTGCTCAAGGACGCCGACGGGCACGACTACAGCCTGACCTGGATCACCCGCTCTTCGCGCTTCTTCCAGATGGAGACCACCAAGCTCACGCTGGAGATGTTCTCCCCGGACTACATCGATTACTTCTACAACCTGGCCGATGGGAAGAAGGAGCGCATCGTGCGCGCGCAGGACAGCCTGTACAAGGGCGTCAATGCCAGCCTGATCAACCAGATCTATGACCTGCTGGACGACAGGCGAAAGCAGGGGCCGCTGCGCACGCACCTCATTACCAATTGCGAGTTGCAGGGGTGTCGCTACGACGCCGGAAGCGACAGCTACGAGATCGAATTCCGCCAGCTTGACTGCGACGCACGTTATGCGCATCGCAGCGAGGGGCTGGTCTTCGCCACGGGCTACCGCGAGAACATCCCGTCTTTCGTTGACGGCATCCGCCACCGCCTGCGTTGGGACGAACAAGGCCGCTATCGCCTCGCGCGCAATTACGCCGCCGATTTCAACGGCAACGAGATATTCGTGCAGAACGCCGGCCAGCACACCCACGGCATGACCAACCAGGACCTGGGCATGAGCTGCTACCGCAACTCCTACATCCTGCGCGAACTCACGGGCGTGGAGCACTACAAGATTGAGCGTCGCGTCGCGATCCAGGATTTCACTATTCCGTCCACAGCGGACTTCGTCCTGCTCTGAGGCCTGAGGCGCACAACAAACATGAACCTGAGATTTCACATCATCACGATGACGGTACTGGCCGTTATCAGCGACGCCATCCTGATTCCCTTCTACCCGCAGTTTTTCAGCGCGCGCTACGGTATCGACAGCCCTGTGCACGTGGGCGCCTACGTGGCGGCGATCTCCATCGCCGTGATGTGCACCCTGCCATTGTGGGCACGCGTGGCACGCCGCGTCGAACCGCTGCACCTGCTGGTCTACACGCAGTTTGCCGCCGGCACCTTCAGCCTGCTGAGCGACTGGGCGCCTTCCGTGGAGATCTACTGGATACTGTCGATGCTGATGTTCATGTGCAAGAGCAGCTACCTGCTGATGTACCCGTACATGATGCGCCTGACCCCCAAAGAGCAGCATGCGGCCACCATTGGCATTCTGTCGGTGGTAGTCCACTTCGGCGCCATCTTCGGCGCGGTGGTGGGCGGCTTTGTGCTGCAGACCTGGGGGCCGCGCGCCAGCATTTTTGCCATGGCGGCCGGCGACTATTTTCAGATGGCCGTCTGCTTCTACCTGATCCGCAGCGGAAAGATCATTCGCGTCAACACCGGTGAGCAGGCAATGGCCGAAGCCACCGAGGCGCGCCGCGTCGGGCTGCTGGCCCGCCTGCCCATCCTGAAGCTGGCGCTGGTGATGCTGATGTTTGACTTCAGCGCCTACCTGATCCGCCCCTTCTTCGCGCTGTACTGGCAGAAGATCACTGGCAACGACAGCGAGCTGCTGTCGGGCATGGCCTTCGCCATACCGGGCGTGGTGGCCATCGTCGCGTTGCGCCTGCATGCCTGGATACGGGCACGCGGCGGGGACCTGCCCGACCACACGGTGGGCAACCTGCTGCTGGGTGCGGTCGGGTTGCTGCTGCATGCCGCACCCGATCCTTTCCTGGTCGTGCTGGGGCGCGTGCTGTACGGCTGGGCCTTCTTCCAGATCATTGTCAAGCTGGAGGTCAACCTGTTCCGCCTGTCTACGCCGCAGCGCTATGCGCAAGACTACAGCATCACCAACTTCTTCCAGAACATGGGCGTGTTGCTGTCCTCGTTTGCGGCGGGCGCGATTGTCAATCGCTACGGGCTGCATGTGCCCTTTCTGCTGGCGGCCGGCGGCTTTGTCCTCACCGCACTACTGGACCGCCTGATCCTCAAAGTGCCCAGCGCCGGACATCTGGACGAAACCGGAAGCGTCACAAATTCTTCATCTTTAAAGGAGCCCGCCCATGCTAACTGACACGCTGCACCGCCGCGCCGACGCCGTGCAAAGGCCGTACCGCGACGAGACGGGTTTTGTGTTCCGCCCGTTGCGGATACCGGAGGACATCCCGACTTTGCATCGCTGGTTCATCCAGGAGCGTGCCGCCTTCTGGCTGATGCAGGACAAGACCGAGGACGAAGTTCGTGAGGCTTACCAGCGCATGATGGATTCCGGCACCGCCACACCCTACATCGGCTGGCACGAAGGGCGGCCAGCTTTCCTGGCTGAGTGCTACGACCCCGCGCAGGACCGCATCAAGGCCTTCTACACGGTGCGGCCCGGCGACCTGGGCATGCACATCTTTATCGGCCCGCCCCAGCAGCGCATCGCCGGGCACTCGCGCACGGTGTTTTACGCGCTGATGCGCTTCATGTTCGAGCACCTGGGTGCGCAGCGCATCGTCGTGGAGCCCGACGCCACCAATCACAAGGTCCATGCCTTGAACCGGTCGGCAGGCTTTGCCTACGACCGTGATGTGGTCTTCCCCGAGAAGATCGCCAGCCTCGCCTTTTGCACACGGCGGGATTTTGAACAGGCTACGGCCGCCACCTTAGAGGAAGTCCATTCATGAACGTCACCATCGCCCACCAGATCGCGCACGACCCGGCTCAGTTCGCCGCCCACCTGACGCCGGAGGTCTGGGCCCAGGCCAACCGCCTGCTGCTGCGCAAAGCCATTGCCGAATATGCCCACGAGATCATCATCGAGCCGGAGCTGCTGCGTGCCGGCCAGGGCGGCTTCGCGCTGTACCAGGTGTGCTCGGACGACGGGGCCGCGTGCTACCAGTTTGAGGCACAGCGACTGGCGCTGCGCCATTGGTACATCAAACCGGAATCCATCCGCAAACAAGTGAATGGCGCAGACCAGTCGCTGGACGCGCTCCAGTTCATCATCGAATGCCGCCAACGTCTGGGCATACGTGATGAGCTGCTGCCCATCTACCTCGACGAGATCAGCAGCACGCTCTTCGGGAGCGCCTACAAGCGCATGAAGGCAGACGCACCCAGCAGCGCCCAGCTGGCCGACGCCACCGACTTCCAGACCATTGAGGTCGCCATGACCGAAGGCCATCCGGGGTTTGTCGCCAACAACGGGCGGCTGGGTTTCACCGCAGCCGACTATCAGGCCTACGCGCCTGAGGCCGGCTCGGAGATTCGCGTCATCTGGCTGGCCGTGCACAAGGACCATGCGGCTTTCTCCAGCATCTCCACGCTCAGCTACGAACAGCTGCTGGCCGAAGAGCTGGGGCAGGAGACCGTGGACGGCTTTACCCGTGAAGTGGCAGCGCTGGGCGTCGATCCAGTCGACTACAACTTTATGCCGGCCCACCCGTGGCAGTGGTTCAACAAGCTGTCGATCGCCTTCGCTGGTTATGTGGCCCAGCGCAAGATCATCTGCCTGGCCTACGGCCGCGACACCTACATCGCCCAGCAGTCGATCCGCACCTTCTTCAACACCAGCGACCGCAGCAAGCGCTATGTGAAGACCTCCCTGTCCATCCTGAACATGGGCTTCATGCGCGGCCTGTCGCCTTATTACATGTCGGGCACACCGGCTATCAATGAGTTCATCAAGGACCTGGTGTCGGGCGATGTCTTCCTGCGCGCGAACGGCTTCACCATCCTGCGGGAGGTCGCCTCCATCGGCTTTCGCAATCACTACTATGAGGCCGCAATACCGGTCGATACGCCCTACAAGAAGATGTTCTCGGCGCTGTGGCGTGAAAGCCCGCTGCCCTTGCTCAAACCGGGCGAACGCCTGATGACCATGGCCGCGCTGCTGCATGTCGACAAGGACGGCCACGCGCTGCTGCCTGAACTGATCCGCCGTTCCGGCCTGAGCACAAAGGCCTGGCTGAAAAGCTATCTGGCGTCTTACCTCACGCCGCTGCTGCATTGCTTCTACAAGCACGACCTGACCTTCATGCCGCATGGCGAGAACCTGATCCTGGTGCTCGACAAGCATGTGCCGGTGCGCGCCATCATGAAAGACATCGCCGAGGAATGCGCCATCCTCAATATCGAAGCGAAGGCGCTGCTACCGGAGCGCGTCAATCGCCTGGCGGTCGATGTGCCCGACCACTTCAAACTGCTGGGCATCTTTATCGACGTGTTCGACGGCGTGCTGCGCCACATCAACCAGGTGCTGGTGGAAAACGCCTGCTGCAGCGAGGGAGACTTCTGGCAATCGGTGGCCGACTGCGTATCCGATTACCAGGATGCCCACCCCGAGTTGGCTGCAAAGTTCGCGCACTACGACATGTTTGTGCCCGAGTTCCTGCATTCCTGCCTGAACCGCCTGCAACTCGGCAACAACGTGCAGATGGTCAACCTGGCAGACCCTGCGTCCAGCCTGAAGATGGCCGGCAATCTTGTGAACCCGATTGCCGGGCTCCGCCGCCGCGCCGCGCACCGGGCCGAGGCAGAACCGGTTGCGGAAAGCGTTGCATGAGCTTTGACATGCGGGCGGAGGACACGGTGCGCGACGGCGCGCCGCTGCAGGCGTGGGCGTCCGCGCCCAACGATGACCTCGCCCGCGTGTTGCAACTGGCCGGGCGCATCGCACCCTCGCTGCGCGGCGAGCAGGGCGATGTACCACTGCCCAGCGCACTGCGTCATGGCGACGACGCAGCGGCCAGGCCGGGCCCGTTGCGGGCGCTGTGCCGGCACTGGGCAGAGGCCTACCCCGAAGCCGGCGCGCACTATGTGGCGCTGCGCTGCTGGGGCCTGACGATCTGGCAACCGGTTTACCTCAGCGTGATCGCCGCGCATCTTGATACGCATGTCCCACGGCTGGCCGGCCTGGCGCAGCCCGTGGTGGACGGCTTCCCCAACGGCTTTCAATTGCCGGTGCACGCGCCCATGAAGGCCGCGACGCTGCCTTCACGCATCCGCCTGGCAACAGGCGAGCTGCGCGAACTGTGCCAATCCACGCGCGCGGCACTGATGCCGCTGGTGGCGCTGCATGCACGCGCCGCCGACCGGCTGCAGGCTGAGTGTGTGCTGGGCGCGCTGCTGCTGGTGCATCGCAGCCGGTCAGTTCTGGCCGATAGCGAGGTCGCCGCGGTAGGTGAGGAATGGCTGGCCCGGCTCGGCATCAGCGGCGGCTGCGGCTTTTTTGCCTACCGGGCGCGTGACGGGACGCCCGCGCTCGCTCTCGACCGCAAGGTGTGCTGCCACTACTTTCGCCGCCATGACGGCGAGAAATGCAGCACCTGCCCCAAGCTCCCGCTCGACAAGCGTATCGCCCGACTGCTGGCCGATCCTTCGTAGTCCGGGCCATTGATCCCGCGATGCGGCTGTGCCTTTGAAGGCCGGTGTGCTTCGCCACGCCCTGGAGAGTTCCATGAACGATATTGCACGCCTGGTGCATGTCCTGCCGGCGGACCCGCAGCTGCCCGTAGGCGCTTATTTCGACGAAGCCCTGTTTGCACGTGAACAGGCATTGATCTTCAACAAGTCCGCCCGCTACCTCGGCCATGAAAAAGCCGTGCCGCAGGTCGGCGACTGGCACCGGCTCGCGCAGGAAGGCGGAGGCCGCGTGCTGGTGCGTAATCCGCAGGGCGTGGAGCTGTTGTCCAACGTCTGCCGGCACCGGCAAGCCCTGATCCTGGGTGGCGAGACCGGCAACGTGAGCGGGCCAGCCAACCCGAAAGGTAATCTGGCGGCTGCCGGCGGCAACATCGTCTGCCCGCTGCATCGCTGGACTTACAACAGCAGCGGCGAGTTGCTGGGCGCGCCGCAGTTCGAGCAAAAACCCTGCAAGAACCTGCAGCGGTTTTCCTTGCGCAACTGTCACGGCCTGCTTTTCGAAGGCCCGCGCGACCCGGCCCAGGACATGGCGCCGCTGTTCAAACGGCCCGAGTTCGATTTCTCGGACTACGTGCTCGACCACGTGGAGGTGCACCAGTGCAACTACAACTGGAAGACCTTCATCGAGGTCTACCTGGAGGATTACCACGTCGCCCCTTTCCACCCCGGTCTGGGCAGCTTCGTCAGCTGCGACAACCTGAGCTGGGATTTTGCCGACTGGTACAGCATGCAGCGCGTGGGCGTGCACGATTCGCTGAACGCGCCGGGCTCGGACATCTACCGCACCTGGCACGACCGCCTGCTGAACTACCGCACCGGAACACCACCGGATTTTGGCGCGATATGGGTCACCTACTTTCCTACCCACATGATCGAGCTGTACCCGCACGTGCTGGTGCTGTCCACGCTCTACCCCAAGGGGCCGCAGGACACGGTCAATATGGTGGAGTTCTACTACCCCGAAGAGATCGCCGCCTTCGAACGGGAGTTCATTGAAGCGCATCGCGCCGCCTACATGGAAACCGCCCGGGAGGACGACGAGATCGGCGAGCGCATGGATGCGGGCCGGCGCGCGCTGCTGGCGCGGGGCGTCTCGGACACCGGGCCCTACCAGTCGCCGCTGGAAGACGGCATGCAGCATTTCCACGAGTGGTACCGGCGGACCATGGGTGCCTCATCTCCCCCTTGAAGCCGGGATGCCGCTAGCCTCACAATGCAGCCATGCGCAAACATTTCTCCGAAACCACCGGCCCGCAGCGGCTCACCCTGGGCCTGGTGGCCGGGCTGATTGTGGCGGCGCTGCCGCTGCCCCTGGGCTGGCAGTTTTGCGGCTTGCTGGGCTGGTGTGCCGGCGTCGGCGTTTATCTGTGGCTGGCCTGGTGGCTGTGCGTGCGCTTTGACGCCAAACGGACGCGCGAACGTGCACAGGCTCAGGACGAACCCAGCGTGGTGCTGTTTTTACTGATGCTGCTGGCCACCATGGCCTGCGTCGCCGCCATTACGTTGATGATGCAACAGGCAAAAAACCTGTCGGGTATGGAGCGCACGCTGCACATCGTGCTCTCCGTTGCGGCGCTGGCTGCCTCTTGGCTGTTCATGCAGACGATTTACGCGTTTCGCTATGCCCATCGCTATTACCACGAAGAAAAACTCGGAGAGCCCGATGGACCCGGTCTGTGTTTTCCCGGCGGGCTGGATCCGGACTATTTCGATTTTTTGTACTACGCCCACGTGGTCGGCATGACCTCACAGGTCTCCGACGTGCAGGTCACCTCGCGCGAGATGCGTCGGCTCACGCTGGTGCATAGCGTGCTGTCCTTCGGCTTCAACATGCTGATTTTGGCGCTCAGCATCAATGTGGTGGCGGGGGCGCTGCAATAAGCGGCCGCAACGCCCGTCGGACGCCCGTGCCCAGGCGCGCCGGTTTCTAAATTCGAAGCAACTGCTTGTTCAGCGCCATTTTTTCCTTCTTGCGCAGGCTCGCTTCGGATTTGCGATGCGAGCCCGCCTTGCGTTGCGCTGCGAGCGCCACCAGCGGGTTGCGAGGCTTGGGCGCAGTCAGCTTGAGTTTGGTCTTGCGGGCGGAGGTCATACCTTTTGCTGTTCAGGTTTGCGGCCCAGCTTGAGCAGCCCGGTTGACAGCGCGGTGCCAATCACAATCACCACGGCGCAGATCACCATCCAGGCCGTCACATGCTCACCGAGGAAGATCACGCCATAGATCACCGCAAACACCGGCACCAGGAAGGTGACCGACAGCGCGCGCGGCGGGCCGGCGTTTTCGATCAGGCGAAAAAACAGGATGTAGGCCAGCCCGGTGCAGACCACACCTACGGCCAGCAGCGCCAGCCAGGCATGCGCGCCCGGCATCTGCGCCGGCCACAGCCAGGCGGCGGGCAGGGCCAGGCCGAGGGTTGCGCCAATCTGGCTGCCCGCCGCGGTGACCAGCGGCGGCATGCCTGACAGATAACGCTTGGTGTAGCTGGCGGATATGCCGTAGCAAATGCAGGCAAAGAGGCAGGCCAGCACGGCCCACCCTGGCGCCACGCCCGAAGCATCGGGCTTGAAGGTGGCTTTGTCCCAGGCCAGCATGGCTACGCCGGCAAAACCCACGAAGAGGCCCAGCACGCGTGAGGCATTGGGTTTGTCTTTCAGCCAGAGCCAGGCCACCAGGGCGCCGAACATCGGCACCGTGGCATTGAGGATGGCCGACAAGCCGGTGGTGATGGACAGCAGGGCAAACGAAAAGCACGCAAACGGGATGCCCGAATTCAGTATGCCGATGAAGAAAATCCGTTTCCAGTTTTTCTTCAGGTCAGGCAACAGGCCGCGCAACCATACGATGGGCAGCAGGAACAGCGCCGCAATGCCCACGCGCACTGCGGCGGTGGGCAGGGGACCGAACTCCACCGTGCCGATGCGCATGAAGAGAAAGGAAGAGCCCCAGATGGCCGCCAGCATCACAAAATCGGCAGCCCAGTTTTTGGGCTTGGTGAGGGCCGCACCCACCGGCGCGGCGATAACGGAGGGACTGGAACTCACAGCGTGCTCTCCTGAAGTGCGCCTTCGAGTTTAAGCAAGGCGGTTTTGCGGTGCAGGCCGCCTGCGTAGCCTGTGAGTGAGCCATCGGAGCCCAGCACCCGGTGGCAGGGCACGATCACGCTGACCGGGTTGCGCCCGACTGCTGCGCCCACGGCGCGCACGGCTTCCGGCTTGCCGATACGCTGGCTCACCTGGCCGTAGCTGAGGGTGCCGCCCTGCGGGATGGCCAGCAGCGCCTGCCATACCGACTGCTGGAAGGCCGTTCCGTGACCCAGGTCCAACGGCAGGTCAAATCCGGTGCGTGTGCCGGCATAGTATTCCGTGAGTTGCTTGATGGTCTGCTTGAGCACCGGGTGGTCCGGGTCTTCGCGCCACACATAAGGTTTCACGAGTTGCGGCGGCAGGTGACGCTGGCCGGCAAACCAGGTGCCGGCCAGGCCTTTGTCAGTCGCGGCAATGATCATTTCCCCCAAGGGGCTGTGGAAGGTCGTCTGGACGATGGAGTTGTCGAATTTCATCTTGTTCACCTTTGAATGGTTTCGAGTTTCTGCCTTATGAGGTCTTTTCCGGGCCTGAATAGGCGGCTTAAGCTGACTTGTCTCTTTTACGGGCAAAGACTGGCTCGATCATTCACCGGCGATGTTCGCGCCAAGGCGCTGGACCGTCCAATGAAATCGAAGCGCCGCATTCATTCCCCGAACGCATGAATCGCCATGTTGTCGCTGTGGCACCGTCAGCCGGGGCGCTCCAGCGTGCCGCTCCAGGCGCGTATCACCGCATAGCTGCGCCAGGGTTTCCATGCATCCGAGGCCAGTTCAGCCTCCCGCGCCGGGTTCTTTTTTCCCTGCACACCCAGCGCCTTGTGCAGCGCCACGTCGCCCGCCGGAAAGGCATCGGGCCAGCGCAGCGCCCGCATGGCGATGTATTGCGCCGTCCAGTCGCCGATGCCGGGCAGCGCTTTCAGCGCGGCCACTGTCGTGTTGACGTCAGCGCCGCTGTGCAGTTGCAGCCGCTTGTCCACCACCGCCTGCGCAATGCCCACAATGGCGGCCTGGCGCTGCCTGACGATGCCCAGTTGCCCGAGCGCGTCCCCGCTGGCCGCGGCCAGCACGGCCGGCGCGGGAAAGAGGCGCGTCAGCTGTGGCCACGGTGTTTCCACGGGTTCGCCAAAACGGTCGACCATGCGCTGCGCCAGCGTGCGTGCGGCGGCCACGGTGATCTGCTGGCCCAGCACGGCGCGCACCGCCAGCTCGTAGCCATCCAGCGCGCCCGGCACACGCAGGCCGTCGCCTTCGGGAAAACTTACGTGCAGCACGCTGTTGATGGTGGCCGGATCGGCGTCCAGGTCAAAGGTGGTGCGCACGCGGCGTATGACCAGCGGCAGCACTTCGCGCAGTGAATCGCTGACGCGCAGCACCAGCTGCGAACGGCTTTCATCAAAGCTTGCGAGCAGCCAGCCGGCATGCAGCTTGCCGCCCGACTCGATGCTGAAGGTCCTGCCCAGAGCGGGCTGCGCAGCATCCGCGGCAATGAATTCAATGGCGCTGATGCAGCGCTTGCTGAAGAAGGCCAGCATGGCCTGCACGTCATAGGGCGGGCGGTAGCCCAGCCGCACGATGACGCCTTCACCCACCTCACCGACCCGGGCCGGGCCCTGGCGTCGCAACTGCGTGGGGTTGAGTTTGTAGTGCTCCACAAAGGCTGCGTTGAAGCGCCGCACGCTTGCAAAGCCGCTGATCAGCGCAATCTGCGTGATGGGCAGATTGGTGTCGGCCAGCAATTGTTTGGCGGTGTGCAGCCGGTGCGTCTGCAGGTATTGCATGGGGGAGACGCCGAACTGTGCCTCGAAAATCCGCCGTACGTGGCGGTCGCTCACGCCCAGCCTGGCGGCCAGCTTTTCTACAGAAGGTGCTTCCTCGGTCCACACCTCGGGCTCATCCAGCAGGCGCGCCGCCTGGTGCGCCAGGATGTAGGACGCATCCTGTATTGACCACACCACCGAATGCGGCGCCAGCTCGGGCCGGCAGCGCAGGCAAGGTCGAAAGCCCGCGTTCTCGGCCTGGGCGGCATGGTGGAAGAAACGGCAGTTCTCGCGCTTGGGCGTCTTCACGCTGCAGACCGGACGGCAGTAGATGCCGGTGGAGGTCACGCCGGTGAAAAAGCTGCCGTCAAAACGGGCGTCCCGCGCCTTCAGGGCGAGGTAGCAGTCGTTGTCGGCAAGAGGGGTGGTTTCGCGGTTCATGAGGGAAATGATACGCCGCAGGGTGGCTTTCACTAGCCGTTTTCGGACATGTCCCTGAGGGCCTGAAACCCTCTGTTTTGGGGCCGGCCTGGCTGGTTTTTGAGGCGCCGCAATAGTCTGAACGGACCTGCCGGAAAGGGCTACGGCCTACAGCTGGCGCATAGGCCGGCACCTACAATGAAAATCAACCTTCTTTCTGCTTGTCTTTCCAGGAACCGCACCCGATGCAAATCAACCCGTCCATTTTCAAGGCGTATGACATTCGCGGTGTGGTGCCGTCCACCATCCATGAAGACATGGCCGAGGCCCTGGGAAAAGCGTTTGGCATGGCCGCGCTGGCAGAAGGTGAAAAGGCGGTAGCTGTTGGCCGCGACGGCCGGATCAGCGGGCCTGCGCTCAGCGCGGCGCTGATGCGCGGCCTGGCCGCCACCGGCATTGATGTGATTGATGTGGGCATGGTGACCACACCCATGCTCTATTTCGCGGCCAGCACGCTGGCCGGCTCGGGCATCCAGGTCACAGGCAGCCACAACCCCAAGGACTACAACGGCTTCAAGATGGTGTTGGCCGGCCGCGCCATTTACGGCGAAGAGATTCAGGGTTTGCGCCGCGTGATTGAGGGCGACAAGTGGGTGCTGCCTTCACAGGCCGGCGCCATCCGCCAGGTTGACGTGGGCACGGCCTACCGTGACCGCATCGTCTCTGGCATCAAGCTGGAGCGCCCGATGAAGATCGTCATCGACTCCGGCAACGGTATTGCCGGCGCGTCGGCGCCCGCCATCTTCCGCGCGCTGGGCTGCGAAGTGACGGAGTTGTTCAGCGAAGTGGACGGCAACTTTCCCAACCACCACCCCGACCCGAGCAAGCCCGAAAACCTGCAAGACCTCATCAAGGCCTTGCAAAGCGGCGACGCCGAACTGGGTCTGGCCTTTGACGGCGATGGCGACCGCCTCGGCATCGTCACCAAAGACGGCCAGAACATTTACCCGGACCGCCAAATGATGCTGTTTGCCCGCGACGTGCTCTCGCGCGTGCCGGGCGGCACCATTTTGTTTGACGTGAAATGCTCGCAGCGCCTGGCGCCCGAGATCGAGGCCGCCGGCGGGGTAGCGATGATGTACAAGACCGGTCACTCGCTCATCAAAGCCAGGATGAAAGAGGTCAACTCGCCCCTGGGCGGCGAGATGAGCGGCCACATCTTCTTCAAAGAGCGCTGGTACGGTTTTGACGACGGTACCTATGCCGGCGCGCGCCTGCTCGAAATTTTGAGCCGCGTGCCCGACGCCGGCATCGTGCTCAATGCCTTGCCGACCAGCTTCAGCACGCCTGAACTCAACGTGGCCTGCAAGGAAGGCGAGCCGCACAAGGTGGTGGAGGCCTTGATCAAATCCGCGAAATTCGCGGCACCCGCCAAAATCTCGACCATCGATGGCGTGCGCGTTGACTGGCCCGACGGCTTTGGCCTGATCCGTGCGTCCAACACCACGCCGGTGCTGGTGCTGCGCTTTGAGGGCCACACCCAGCAGGCGCTGGAGCGTATCGAGGCTGACATGCTGACCCTGCTGCGTAGCGTCAAGCCCGACGCGAGCTTTGCCGCAGCCATGCACTGAGCCCACCCCCTTCCAGACTCACTTCGTGTAGTCTGTTCCCCCCTTCCAGGGGGCGGTGCCTGCGGCCCGGCAAAGCCGGTTCCGCGGCCCCCGCTGGTATTGGACGGCTCGCTTCGCATCGCGTTTGGGGTGCCGTGAGGGACGCTGAGTGGCTTTTTTGGAGTTTCCGGGGCAAGTGGGCGTTCTGGGCGCTTTCTGCGGTGAAAATCAGCGTTTTCGCCTTTCACTGTCTTCATGAAAATTTTGCTGGTCAAGCTGTCCTCGCTCGGCGATGTGGTGCACACCCTGCCGGTGGTGCAGGACATCCACGCCGCGCTCCCGGACGCGCAGATTGACTGGGTAGTGGAAAAGGCCTTTGCCCCCTTGCTGGCGCGCCACAAAGGTCTGCACCGCGTGATTCCCTGTGAGATTCGGCGCTGGCGCAAATCATTCTGGACGCTGGCCACGCGAAACGAATGGCGTGCCTTCCAGCACGAACTTCAACGTGAAGCCTATGACGCCGTCATCGACCTGCAGGGCTTGACCAAGTCGGCGCTGGTGGCGCGGCTTGCCACGGTGGCGCCCGGCGGCAAGCGCTACGCCCTGGCCAACCAGACCGAGGGCTCGGGCTATGAGGCGCCTACCCGCTGGGTGGCCGACGTGGCCATCACCCTCCCACCGCATATTCACGCGGTGCAGCGCTCGCGCGAGCTGGCGGCGCGTGCGCTGGGCTACACCCTGAAAGGCGCATCGGATTTTGGATTAAAAATGCCTGCAGCCCATGAGGGACGGGCGCAAGCAGCTCCTGAAAAGATAGCGCCTGCAGCGTCGAAAGGCCGGGTGGTGCTGGTCCACGGCACCTCGCGCGCCGACAAGGAGTGGCCGCTGGACCACTGGATCACGCTGGGGCGTCGCCTCCATGCGGCCGGCTACCCGGTGGCACTGGCGCACGGCAACGCACACGAGCTGGCCACCAGCCAGGCCATTGCGCAGGCGCTGACCAAAACCGCCGCGGACATAGCCCTGGTGCTGCCGCTGCTGCCGCTCGATGCGCTCACCGAAGCGCTGGCGCAGTGCGCCGGTGTCATTGGTGTCGACAGCGGTGTCAGCCACATTGCCGTGGCATTGGATTTGCCGCATGTGCAGATCTACAACTTCGACACGGCGTGGCGCACCGGCCCCGGCACCCTTGACCACGGGGGGCGGCAGGTCAGCGTGTTTGCGCGCCCGGCACCCACGGTGGAAACCGTCTGGCAGGCCTGGCTGGCATGCTGGGCGGTGAGCAGCCCCGCAAGCGCCGGAGGGGCGAAATGAGCGCGCTGGCCCTGAAGCTTTATTCGCTGCTGATGTGGCTGGGCCAGCCGCTGCTGCGCCGCAAGCTGGCGCGCCGCGGCAGGCGGGAGCCCGGTTACCTTCAGGCGGTGCAGGAACGGTTTGGCCACTATGCCCAACCGGCAGAAACTGCCTCGGAGCTGGTCTGGCTGCATGCCGTTTCGCTCGGCGAAACGCGCACGGCGGCCATGCTGCTCAAGGCGCTGCGCGCGCAACACCCCGGCTTGCGTATTTTGCTGACGCATGGCACGGCCACGGGGCGCGCCGAGGGCGTCGGCCTGCTGCAGCCCGGCGACGTGCAGGTGTGGCAGCCCTGGGACAGCCCGGGCGCAGTGGCGCGGTTTTTTGGCCACTTCAAGCCGCGCCTGGGCCTGCTGATGGAAACCGAGATCTGGCCCAATATGGTGGCCGCAGCCCAGGCGCGTGCCATGCCGCTGGTGCTGGTGAACGGCAGGCTGTCCGAAAAATCCCTGCAGCAGGCACTGAAAATGTCGCCGCTGTCGTTTCCGGCTTACGCGGCGTTGTCTGCGGTGTATGCCCAGACCGATGACGACGCCCGGCGGTTTCGCCAGGCGGGTGCTGCGGTGAGCGCCGTGTTCGGCAACCTCAAATTTGACGCTTCGCCTGACGACGCCCAGCTGGAAAAAGGCAAGGTCTGGCGCCGGACGCTCGGGCTTCCGGTGCTTATGTTTGCCAGCTCACGTGAAGGCGAAGAGCAGGAATTTTTAAAGCAATTAAGTGCCACAGCCCAATCTGAACGGGCGCAACCAGCTATCAATTCTGTAGCAGATGAATCGCGGGAAGAAGCGCACAAGGAGGGGCCGGGAAGCCAGTTCAGGGTGTTGCTGGTGCCGCGCCACCCGCAACGGGTCAACGAGGTGGAGGCGCTGGTGCAGCAGCACGGCCTGCGCGTCTCGCGCCGCTCGCACTGGCCCGATACGGAGGGCGGCCCGGCCGTGAACGACGATGCGTTGCACGCGGATGTGTGGCTGGGCGACTCACTGGGTGAAATGGCGCTGTATTACGCGATGAGCGATGTCGCGCTGCTGGGCGGCAGCTTCGCGCCGCTCGGCGGGCAAAACCTGATCGAGGCGGCTGCCTGCGGCTGCCCGGTCGTCATGGGCCCCCATACCTTCAACTTCACCGAAGCAGCCGAGCTGGCCATCGAGGCGGGGGCAGCCCGGCGTGTGGTCGATATGGAACAAGGCGTGCGCGCCGCCCGAAAGCTGATGGACAAACCCGAAGCACGCGCTGCCGCGGTGGCCGCCGGGCTGGCTTTCGCCGACAGCAATCGGGGTGCGACGGTGAAGACGGTGGATGCGCTCCGGACCTATTTAAGTCGCTTTAACGGCACCTAAGCCGCCTGGTCGTCAATGAGCTCCAACAGCTCAATTGCACTCTTGGCTCGCGCACCCGTGCCGTTAGCGAGTGGTGCAATGCGGTGGCGCATTGAGTGGATGAACGCATTGAGTGTTGCTTTGACCGAGGCTCCAAGATATGTGTCGTAACCTTTTTCAGGGACGAATGAGCCACCAAGATCTATTAATGACTCCATAACTGCTCGCTGCGCCCACTCTTTCCCCTTCATGAGAATCTGTTCAATCTCCGGAAGGACACCCAAGACGACCGGATAGTACGTACCCCTGTGGTTGTTTCCAGTTGCCCAGAGAAGCGCATCGTAGGCGTCATTTGCGGTCGATTCGTCGTATGCATTCCAGAGCGCGTCGAGCGCGGCTTCCACGCTACCGGCCGCGTTAGAGTCCGGCTGGGGAAAGTGATCGAGATCGAGCGGCTTCATGGCTGTTTTGGTGGTCCAGCGATTGACATCAACACGGGGGCAAGTGACGTTTTGCTGAAAGGCGTTCGTTCGATGGCCTAGCGCTTGCCCAGCACCTGGTGGCAAGTGCAATTGCCCCACGCGTACATGCGCAGGTGATGCGCCCAATCGCGCAGCGTGGCCCAGGCGCCGCCGGTCGCCACTTCATAGGGTGTCAGGCCGAACATGCCGAGGCTGATGGAGGGCTCCACTGACACCACGGAGTGCCAGGTTCGCCTCGGGATGAACAGTGCATCGCCGGCCTCAACGCGGGCGTGGTAGCCATGGGCTTTTTCGAAGGAGGCGAGTTCGCGGACTTGCTCGGGCAGGCGCGAGACGTTGATGTCGCTGAGCGTGGCACCCCAGTCGTATTTGGCGGCCGGGCACATGTGCTGGCGCTGGTCGGGTGAGAAAAGGATGAACTCCTTGACGCCCTGGAGTTGCACAAACCAGTTGTGCGGGAAATCGTTGTGCAGGCCGGTCACGGTATTGGCCGGGCCCATGAACACATATTCCCAGGTCATGCGGCCGGGCCACAGGCTCTTGATGAGCAGGTCGCGCCGCAGCTCGGGGTATTTTTCGAGAATGTCCCACTGCGCGAGGTACAAGGTCGTCGGCTTGAACGACTGCATGTGGGCCCAGTTCAGGTGAAAGCGCTCGCCGGGTTTGTAGCTGTCCCGCACCGGCTTGGGTAGCAGGCCGGCCATGGGGTCCGGTGTGCGTTGCGCCGCCTTGCCGAGTTCCCGCAGGTAGGGCGCAACCGGAAGGAAGGGGCGGCCCTTGGTCACGCCCTGTTCGACCAGGCCATCGGTGAACTTGACCGGCACCTCGGCGCCCTTGCCGGCACAGACGTCGGCGAGGAATTCAAACGACCATTTTTTCCAGGCCGGCCAGTGATGGATGCCGCCCTTGACCAGCACGGGTTTGTCAAACGGTTGCCGGCGGCCCGCGCGCTTGAGTTCTTCCCAGGTGGTTTCCTCGATCAGCTCGAAGCTGGGGCCTTTGGGGATGTGTAGCGGCGCATCGGTCACGCGTTCAGCCTCTATCGGCAAGGGCAGGGGATTGTGTGCGGGCATCAACATGGAAATTCTGGCCCCGGGCCGGGCCTTTGTTGGAGTGTTGTGAAGCGTACCGCGATTTACCTGGCCAGCAGTGCGTTGATTTTTTGCAGGTCTTCCGGTGTCAGCGTGCCATTGGCCTGGCGCAGTTTCAGGTCGCCCAGCAGCACGTCGTAGCGCGCTTTGGCCAGGTCGCGTTTGGTCTGGAACAGCTGGCTCTGCGAGTTGAGCACGTCGATGTTGATGCGAACGCCGACCTGGTAACCCAGCTTGTTGGCATCCAGTGCGCTCTGGCTTGACAGTTCGGCCGCCTCCAGCGCCTTGACCTGTCCCTGGCCCGATTGCACGCCGAAGTAGGCGGTGCGCGTGGCCTGCGCCACGGTGCGCCGCGCGCCTTCGAGATCGCTTTGAGCCTTGTCGCGCAGCGACAGGGTTTCGCGCACGCGGTTCTGCGTGGCGAAACCCGCAAACAGCGGCACATTGAGCAGCACGCCAACGGTGGTGGTGTTGGTGCGGAAGGCAAACGGCGGGATGGTGGTCGCCGTGCCCGAGGGGTTGCGCGTGACGTTGTAGCTGGCTGTCGCGTCAAGCGTGGGCTTGTGGCCGGCTTCGGCCTTGTTGACCTCCAGTTCCGCGATTTCCACATTGCTTTGCGCCTGGCGGATGCTGGGATGCACCAGCTCGGATTGCGAGACCCAGATGCCGACGTCGGCCGGCGTCACTGTGGGCAGGCCGACCGGGTTTACCAGGGGCTTGGGCTGGGTTTCCGTTTTGCCGACCAGCGTGTCCAGCGCGAGTTTCTTGACACGCAGGTCGTTCTCGGCGGCGATCTCCTGGGCAATGACCAGGTCGTAGCGGGCCTGCGCCTCGCGGGTGTCGGTGATGGTGGAGGTGCCCACCTCGAAGTTGCGCTTGGCCGACGCGAGTTGCTCGGCCACCGCAGCTTTCTGGGCCCGTACAAAGGTCAGGGTGTCCTGCGCGGCCAGCACATCGAAATAGGCCTGGCTGGTACGCACGATCAGGTCCTGGTCGGCGGCCTCCAACTGGGCCTTGGCCAGGTCCACCTGCCTGGATGCCTGCTGGTAGGTGGCCCAGTTGGCCGGGCGGTACAGCGGCTGAGAGAGGTTGAGCGTGGCATTTTGCGTATTGAAGCTGCGCTCGATCACCGGTGCGGTGTTTTCAAAATTGGTGCGCGACACGCCCGCCGAGATGCCGGCTGTCGGCAAGATGCCGGCCTTGGCCTGGTCGGCCCTGGCGAGGTTGGCGTCGTATTGGAGCTTGGCGGACTGGTAGGCAGCGTCGAAGGCGCGGGCCGACTCATACAGCTCCACCAGGCTCTGGGCCTGCGCGGCCGGGGCCGCCATCATCAGCGCCGCAGTGACGGCAATCGACAGGGGCAACATCGACAGGCGTAGCGCCGGCGGTTTCTTGGGCGTGGTCATAAAGGTCCTGAGGAATGGGTGAATCGGCGATAGGGAGGTATGCGGTGCGCGGAGATCAGTACACGGGGACCGACGGGTCCACCTGCTGCGACCAGGCGTCAATGCCGCCCTGCAGGTTGACGACCTCGGTGAAGCCACTTTGTGTCAGATAGTTGGCCACCTGCAGGCTGCGCATGCCGTGGTGGCAGAGGCAGGCGATCGGCTGGCCGGTGCCGGCTCCGATTTCCTGCAGCTCAGCCAGACGCGTGGGTATTTCCCGCATCGGGATGTGCACCAGCCTGAAGCCGTCCTCCTTGACCGAGGCCGTCTGCAGTTCCCAGGGCTCTCGCACGTCCAGCACCACAGGCAGGGCGGGCGCGCCTTCCCCGGCGTTGTTGCGCCACTCGGCGAAGTTGGCGGGGCTCAGTTGGGGAATCATGGTCGGCTGTCCTGCGTTGGAATGCGTGCTTGGCGTTGGTGAAGTCGTGTACGGCGGCCAGGCTCAGAAGCTGAATTTCGAGGGTTCAGGGAAATTCAGCAGGCGCGGCGCCACGGTGTCCCAGGCCTGGGTGGTGCGCCAGGCGTCTTCGGCCACGCGTGTGACCAGGGTGGCGCGCATCATCGGCTCAAAACCCACGATGGCGCTCAGGCGGCCGCCCACCTTGAGCAGGGACAGCAGCGAAGCCGGCACCTCGGCGACCGAGCCGCTGAGCACGATCACGTCAAACGGTCCACGAAGCGGGTCGTTGCTGGAAACGGCCTGGGCGATTTTTGCCGCGCCGTCGCCGGTGCGCACTTCGGCGTTATAAAGGCCCGCCCTTTGCAGGTTGTCGCGTGCGGTCTGTGCCAGCTTGGGATCGATCTCCAGCGTGATCACCTGCTGCGCGCGGTGGGCCAGCAGTGCGGCCATGTAGCCGGAGCCGGCGCCGATTTCCAGAACCTTTTCATGCTTTTGCACGGCCAGTTCCTGCAGGATGCGGGCTTCGACCTTGGGCGCCAGCATGCACTGGCCTGCTCCGGTGCCCAGCGGGATTTCCATGTCGACAAAGGCCAGTGCCTTTTGGGCGGCCGGCACAAAGTCTTCGCGCTTGACCACGGCCAGCAGGGAAAGGACCTGGTTGTCCAGCACTTCCCAAGGGCGGATTTGCTGCTCAATCATGTTGAATCGGGCTTGTTCGTAGTTCATGGCGGACCTGTAGGTTGGCGAAATGGGGGAGGGTGAGCTGTACACGAGATAAACCTTTGATTTTAGCGGTCGCCCATGACGGCGGCCGGCGTTGCAGCAGGCATGTCTGCGGGGTCTTGCGGCGGTGTTCTGGGGCCGAATTTGCGCTTGAACCACTGGCCCAGGTCGTCCAGGTAGCAATATGTCACCGGCACCACCACCAGGGTCAGCAGCGAAGAGGTGATGACACCGCCGATCACGGCCTGGCCCATGGGCGCGCGTTGCTCCGAGCCTTCGGTCAGGGCAAAGGCCAGCGGCACCATGCCGAAGATCATCGCCAGCGTGGTCATCAAGATGGGGCGCAGCCGCACCTTGGCGGCATGCAGCAGCGCATCGCTGCGGTTCATGCCCGGAACGCGGTGGCCATCCACATCCACCTGGTCGGCACGCATGCGAATGGCAAAGTCCACCAGCAAGATGGCGTTCTTGGTGACCAGCCCCATCAGCATCACCACGCCGATGATGGAAAACATCGAGAGCGTGGAGCGGAACAGCAGCAGGGCCAGCACCACACCGATCAGGGTCAGCGGCAGCGAGGTCATCAGCGCCATCGGCTGCAAAAAACTCTTGAACTGGCTGGCCAGGATCATGTAGATGAACAAAATGGCCATCACCAGTGCCGACACCGCGTAGCCAAAGGATTCGGCCATGTTCTTGGTGGAGCCGCTGAACTGGTAGCGATAACCGGGCGGAAAGCTGAAGTTCTCCAGCGCGGCCTTGATGTCGTTCGACACCTCGCCGGCCGAGCGGTTGTAGACGTTGGCGTTGATGGCGACTTCGCGTGCCATGTCGCGCCGGTTGATCTGGTTGGGCCCGGTGGATTCCTTCACGGTGGCCACCTGGTTGAGCCGGACCATGTGCGCGGCGCCGTCGGCACTGCTGCCGGGCGTGCTCATGAAGGGCAGGCGCTCCAGGTCTTGCGGCGCGTTGCGCGCATCGGGTGCCAGGCGCACGTTCACGTCGTAGGTCTGGTCGTCGGGCGCGCGCCAGTTGCCCACCGTCTGCCCGGCCACCAGTGTGCGCAATGAGGCAGCGATCTGCGACACCGACAGGCCCAGGTCGGAGGCCGCGTCGCGTCGCACATCAATTTCAATCACCGGCTTGTCGGCCTTGACGCTGGAGTCCAGGTCCACCAGACCGGGGATGCCGCGGATCTTGTCGTTGATGGCGCGCGTGAGGCGTTCCAGCTCTTTCAAATCCGTCCCCTGCAGCGAGAACTCCACCTGCTTGTTGCCGCCCACCGCGTCGAGCAGCCCGACGTGCGTCACGGTGATGCCTGGCACCTGCTTGAGGCGTTCGCGCAACACGCCCGACATTTCGTCGACGCTGCGGGTGCGTGCCTTGCGGTCCACCAGGCGCACGTAAATGCTGGCGTACATCTTGCCCTGGGCGTTGCCGGTGTTCAGGGTGGCCAGCGTGTACTTCACTTCGGGGAATTCGCGGATGATGGCTTCCACCTGCCGCGCCTTGGCTTCGGTGGTTTCCAGCGACGAGCCCACCGGCGTGTAGAAGTTGAGTGAGGTTTCCGAGAAGTCGGCCTTCGGCACGAACTCGGTGCCCAGCAGCGGAACCATGAAAATGCTGGTGACAAAAATCACCACAGCCAGTGCCAGCGTGGCCAGTTTGTGGCCCAGCGACCAGCGCAGGATTCCCTGGTAGCTGTTGCTTAGCGAGTCGGTGGCGTGGTCGAACCAGCCGGTGACGCGGCCTATGGTCTTGTCGTAGAAAGTGACGGGCGCATGGCGTTTGCCGTGCGCTTCGATGGAAGGATCGTGCCAGATGCTGGAGAGCATCGGGTCCAGCGTGAAGCTCACAAACATCGAGATCAGCACCGCCGCCACGATGGTGACGCCGAACTCGTGGAAGAACTTGCCGATGATGCCGCCCATGAAGCCGATAGGCAGGAACACGGCGACGATGGAGAACGTGGTGGCCAGCACCGCCAGGCCGATCTCCTGCGTGCCGTCCAGCGAGGCCTGGTAGGGTGCCTTGCCCATCTGCACATGGCGCACGATGTTCTCGCGCACCACAATCGCGTCGTCGATCAGCAGGCCCACACACAGCGACAACGCCATCAGCGTGATCATGTTGATGGTGAAGCCGAACAGGTTCATGAACAAAAAGGTGCCGATGATGGAGATCGGCAGCGTGAGCCCGGTGATCACCGTGGAGCGCCACGAGTTCAGGAAGAGGAAAACAATCAGCACCGTCAGCAGCGCGCCTTCAATCAGCGTGCGGCGTACGTTTTCAACCGCCACGCGAATCGGCCGCGAGCCGTCGGTGATCAGCTCCAGCCGCGCGCCGGGCGGCAACTGCGGCTGGATGTCCTTGATGGCCTGGTTCAGGCCATCCACCACGGCAATGGTGTTTTCGTCCTGCGCTTTTTGCACCGACAGCAGCAGCGTGCGCTGGCCGTTGTACAGCGCCAGGCTGTCGATTTCCTGCGCGCCATCGGCAATGCGCGCCACCTGGTCCACCGTGACCGGCGCAGCGCCCTTGCGTGCCACAATGATTTTTCCGAAATCTTCGGGGCGCTTCATGCGTGCATCGATCTTGACGACCCGCTCCTGCTGCAGCGAGCGGATCGCGCCCACCGGCAGGTCCTGGTTTTCGTTGCGCACGGCATTGACTACCTGGTCGGCCGTGATGCCCAGCGACTCCATGGCCTGCGGATTCAGGTAGACGTTGATCTCGCGCTTGGTGCCGCCCACCAAAGTAACGGAGCCTGCACCGCGTACGTTCTCCAGGCGCTTTTTCAAGACCTGGTCGGCCCAGTTGGTCAGCTCCACGGCCGACATGGCATTGCCGCTTTGGGCATTGGGCAACACCGCAACGGACCAGATCGCCCGGCTTGCCGGGTCGAAGCGCAGCACGCGCGGCTCTTTCACTTCGTCGCGGAAGTTGGGGCGGATGGCTGCGATTTTTTCGCGCACATCTTCGGCGGCGCGGCGCCCGTCGACGTAGAGCTGGAACTCCATGATGACGACCGACTGGCCTTCGTAGCTGCGCGAGGTCAGCGCGTTGATGCCGGCGATCGAGTTGACGCCTTCTTCAATTTTTTTGGTGACTTCGCTTTCAACGATTTCGGGCGAAGCGCCCGGGTATTCGGCGGTGATGACGACCACCGGGAAGTCGATGTTCGGGAACTGGTCGACCTGCATGCGCTGGTAGGAGAACAGTCCCAGCACCACGATGGCTAGCATGACCATGGTGGCGAACACCGGGTTCTTGAGGCTGACCTGCGTGAACCACATGCGCGCGAGTCCTCAGGGCGCCGGCTTGGCCGGTGCACTGGCTGCTTGCGCCGCAGCCGGAGGCTGTGTGAAGCGCACCTTGGTGCCTTCGCGCAATGCACCGATCTCGCCGCGGATCACCACCGCGCCGTCGGCCAGGCCCTTGACGGCGACCACGCTGTCTTTGCCTGCGGTGCCGCGCGCGCCGAGTTCGACGCTCTTGTGCACCACCGTGTCGTTTTCAACCGCCTGCACATAAGGCGTGGGTTTGTCGGTGCGCACGGCGCTGACCGGCACCGACAGCAGCGAAGCGCTGGCCGTGCCCAGCGTGCCCTGCGCAAACAGCCCCTGGCGCAAGGGCGGTGCGCCGGCGTCGCCTGCTGCGCCCGGGTTGTCGATGCTGAGGTAAGCCATCACACTGCGGCTGCCGGCCTGCGCCGTGGGATTGATGCGCACCACCTTGGCCGTGACGGGCTGGCGGCTGCCTTCAATCTGCAGCTGCGCGGTCTGGCCCACACGCACGTCCATGGAGTCGGTGGCGCTCAAGGTGGCTTCCAGTTCGAGCCGGCTCAGGTCCACCACCTCGACGATTTTGGTGTCGATGCCCACGCGCTCACCGGGTTGCGCCAGGCGCTGCGATACCTGGCCGGAGATGGGGGCTTTGAGAATCGTGTCGTCCACCGATTTGGCCGCGACCTCGGTGGCAGCTACCGCCGCCTTGTAGGTAGATTGCGCGGCGTTGAGGTTGGCCAGCGAGGTGTCGAGCGCAGTCTTCGAGATGAAACCCTGGTCAACCAGCGCCTTGTTGTTGTCGTACTGGCGCTGCACCACATCCACCTGTGCCTTGGCCGACTCGGCCTGCTCCCTGGCCTGGCGCACGCGTGACTGGTATTCGGTGGCATCGATGCGCGCAATCACCTGGCCGGCCTTGACCACGTCGCCTTCGCGAACCGTGAGGCCCTGCAGCTCGCCGGCCACGCGTGCCTTGATGACAGCGGAGTTGACGGCCTTGAGCGAGCCCGACACCGGCAGCCCCTGGACCACGTCGCGCGTCTGGGCCTTGACCACATCGGTGGCGGCCAGCTCGACCTGCCCCATGTCCTTGACGGCGGTGCTTGCGGCGAGTGCCTGTTGCTGGGCCTTGCGCGCGGACAGCGCACGCAGTACCCCGCCCACGATGAGCAGCACGATGAGCCCGGCGACCCCCCACTTGACCCATCGCTTCATGCTGCGGCTTTCCTGTTGGACTGTGCGGCGGCACCGGCCGGTGCGGATATGCCGTTCAGGATGGTTTCCACCTGGAAGGCGATGTATTTTTGCGGATCCAGGTCCGCGTCGCTGCTGATGCAGATGCCGGCGGTGTGCCTGGACAGGATCAGGAAAATCATGGGAGCGACCACCAGGTAAACCGCATAGTCCAGGTCCATGGGCCGGAACTCGCCGCGGTCCATGCCGCGTTGCAGGATGCTGCGGATCAGCCCGTGGCCCGGCATGATGACTTCTTGCTGGTAGAAGGCCGCGATGTCGGGGAAGTTCTTGGCCTCGCTCATCATCAGCTTGGTCAGGCCCGAGGCGCGCGTCAGGCCCACGCGCTCCCACCAGCTGTTCATGCAGTAAGCCAGCAATTCAGGGGTGGTGCCTTCAAAGGTGTCCAGCTCGGCGCGCCATTCCGTGAAGCGGCCCGAAATGTTTTCGCGCACCACGGCCTTGAACAGTTCTTCCTTGCTCTGGAAGTAAAGGAACAATGTGCCTTTTGATACTCCTGCGCGGGCGGCCACTTCTTCGGCGCGGGTGGCGGCAAAGCCTTTTTCCACGAACAGGTCAAGCGCGGCGTCCAGCAGTTCGCCGGGGCGTGCTTCCTTGCGGCGCTCGCGTTTGGCGGCGACCGCGGAGGTTTTGTCGCAAAATAATTTGGAAAGTGACATAGTTACTGACTGACTGGTTAGTAATATATCTGCTTACTTTCCGACCGTCAACCAAAACTGCCTAGGCTACACCGTAGCGGGGGAGGCGGTAGCTCCCAGAAAGGTAAACCCGCGGTAAAGCCGCCAGGTGACGGGCTCAGGTTCGGTTCGCTGCCGCCGTCTGTGGGCCGGTCTGCCTAAACAGGCGTGAACCGGCCGACCATCAGCGCCAGCCATTCACGCAGTACCTGCTGCGAAACCACCAGGCCCGACGCGGAAGGCACCCATTCCATCAGGTCGTGCTGTGCGGGCCGCACCTGGCCCATGGGGGCGGGTGTCACCGTCAGGCCGGCACGCTCAAAAGCCCGGACAGCGCGCGGCATGTGCCAGGCGTCGGTGACCAGCGCGATGCGCTGCACGCCGCTTTGCTGCAGCAGCGGCGCCAGCAGGCGGGCATTGCCCGCTGTGTCGCGCGACTGGGCTTCGTTCCAGCGCAGTGTCATGCCGTAGTCCTGCTGCACCATGCGTGCGGCCACCACGGCTTCAGAATCGGTCTGTGCGCTGCTGGCCGCCCAGCCCATGCCGCCGGTAAAGGCCAGCGGCAAGCCCGACTGCCGGGCCAGCCAAACACCGTAGCGCAACCGCGCCGCCGTGTGCGCGCCCGGCTGGCTGCTGCCGTATTCAGCCGCCTCGGGCAGCACACCTCCGCCCAGCACGACGATGGCCTGCACCTTGTGAGCCCTGAGGCTGGCCACCGGCATGGCGGCAAACTGCGGCAGCACGGTGCGCGCCAGCCATACGGCCGTGCCGTGGCAGCTGAGCAGCGCCAGCAGCAGTACCGAAAAGGTTGCCAGCGCCAGCCCGGCCTTTTTATTGCGCCAGGCCAGCACGAGGCCAAGCAGGGCCAGCAACAGCAGCAAGGCTGGCGGCAGTGCCAGGCTGGTTAGCAAAGGCTTGAGCGCGCCGAATTCCATGCGTTGTATTTATTTGCTATGAAAAATATAGCTGCTCGCGCTCGTCCTGATTGGGCTGGAGCCCTGAAAGGTCATCAATAAAAGGCTTGCAGGCCGGTCTGGGCACGGCCAAGGATGAGCGCATGCACGTCATGCGTGCCTTCGTAGGTGTTAACCGTCTCGAGGTTGATCATGTGGCGGATCACATGGTATTCGTCATGGATGCCGTTGCCGCCGTGCATGTCGCGTGCCAGGCGGGCGATGTCCAGCGCCTTGCCGCAGCTGTTGCGTTTGATCAGCGAAATCATTTCCGGCACGGACTTGTCTTCATCCATCAGCCGGCCCACGCGCAGGCAGCCCTGCAAGCCGAGCGTGATTTCGGTTTGCATGTCGGCCAGCTTCTTCTGGATCAGCTGGTTCTGCGCCAGCGGGCGGCCGAACTGAACGCGGTCCATGGTGTACTGGCGGGCACGGAACCAGCAATCTTCAGCAGCACCCAAAGCGCCCCAGGCGATGCCGTAGCGTGCCTTGTTGAGGCAGCCGAACGGGCCCTTGAGGCCGCTCACGTTGGGCAGCAGATTGGCTTCTGGCACAAACACGTCGTCCATCACGATCTCGCCGGTGATCGAGGCACGCAAACTCATCTTGCCTTCGATCTTGGGGGCGGAGAGGCCTTTCATGCCTTTTTCAAGCACAAAGCCGCGGATGCTTTCCTGGCCGCCGACCTTGCCGTCAGGGTCTTCCAGCTTGGCCCAGACGATGAACACGTCGGCGATCGGGCTGTTGGTGATCCACATCTTGGCGCCCTTGACGATGAAACCGCCGTCGACAGGCTTGGCGCGCGTCAGCATGCTGGCCGGGTCAGAGCCGTGGTTGGGCTCGGTCAGGCCGAAGCAGCCCACCCATTCGCCGGTGGCCAGCTTGGGCAGGTACTTCTGCTTTTGTGCTTCGCTGCCGTAGGCGTTGATGGGGTGCATGACCAGCGAGCTTTGCACGCTGATGGCGCTGCGGTAGCCGCTGTCGACGCGCTCGACTTCACGTGCGACCAGGCCGTAGCTCACGTAATTGAGGCCGGCGCAGCCATAGCCTTCAATGGTGGAGCCCAGGAAACCCATGGCGCCGGCTTCGTTCATGATTTCGCGGTCGAACTTTTCGTGGCGTGCGGCCATCAGCACGCGGGGCTGCAGTTTTTCCTGGCAGAAAGCGTGGGCGGCGTCGGCAATGGCGCGCTCGTCTTCGCTCAGCTGCTCCATAAAGAAAAACGGGTCTTGCCAGTTGAATTGGGTTTTCATGGGTTGTCTCCGAAAAAGGTGGCTTGGTTTGCAGTGTAGGGCGCGTGGCTGGGATGCCCGCGGGCAGCTCGATTGTTTGACAGGCATGAATAGTTGTCTAATATCAAATATCGATCCAACGATATAAAAAACATATTCATGGAATTTCGTCACCTCCGCTATTTCCTTGTCCTGGCCGAAGAGCTGCATTTCGGCCGGGCGGCCCGGCGCCTGTCGATTTCCCAGCCGCCGCTGTCGCTGAACATCCAGCAGCTTGAAGCCTCGGTCGGCGCCAAGCTGCTCACGCGCAACAGCAAATCGGTGCAACTCACCGCCGCCGGGCAGGCCTTTGTGCCGGCGGCGCGCGCCTTGCTGGATCAGGCCGCGCAGGCCGCCGGCCATGCACGTGACGTGGGGCAGGGCATGGCCGGCAGTCTGGCCATCGGCTTTTCAGGAACCATGCTGTACAGCGGCCTGCCGGAGATACTGGAGCGCTTCCAGGCCAGCCACCCCCTGCTGCGGCTGACCCTGAAGGAGCTCAGCTCCAGCGAGCAGCTGATCGAGCTCGCGCATGACCGGCTTGACCTGGGGTTTGTGCACACCACGCACGTGCCGCCCGAGCTTTCGCAGGTGCTGGTGTCCAGCCAGGCCTTTGTGTGCTGCCTGCCGGCCGGACATGCGCTGGCGCGCAAGCGCTCGGTGTCGCTCAGGCAATTGCAAGGTGAGCCGTTTGCCGTGGTGTCGCGCGCGGTTTCGCCTGATTACCACGAACGCATCCTCGCGATCTGCACTGAAGCCGGGTTTTACCCGGAGATCCGCTACGAACTGCGGCATTGGCTCAGTGTGGTGTCGCTGGTGTCGCAGGGCATGGGCGTGGCGCTGGTGCCGGCTGCGCTCAGGCAGTCGGCCATGGCGGGGGCGGCCTTTGTGCCGCTCGACGCCGCCACCACACCTTATGAAACGCATTGCCTCTGGAAAACCGCACGCGACCACCAGGCGCTGGCCGCGTTTGTGAAGGCGGTGCGTGCAATCGCCCCGGCGGCGAAGGCATGAAGATTCCATCCCGCCAGGTGCCCTGGGGAATGACCTTGGTAAAAGTATGTCCCCCGCTGGGCAGGTAAAGCTGTCACCATGGGGCAGTTCATAGTCTTCAGGAGAACGGCATCAACCCGTATATCTGGTGTGCGGTGGGTGCCCTTCTCGGCGGGGCCGCCTGCCTGCTCGCGGGCTCCCGCGAAAAAATCCTCATCCTCGAAAGCCTCGGCGTCGGCATGTTCGGTGCTTTCATCGGCGGCGACTTCGTGGCGGCCCTGATCAGCCATGGCAAGACCAACGACACGGTTTTCAGCATGAGCTCGCTCGGCATGGCTGTTGGCGGTGCCGTTGTAGCGCTGGGCCTGCTGCGGCTGATGCGCCATGCAGTCGGTCCCCAGCACGTCACCAAAGGCCCGCGCCGTCGCGACTGAGCCGGGCGCGTTTTCCGCTTCTTTTCAGGGGTCCATGTGTGGGCCTCTGCGCAGGCTCGCGGGCCCGGCGTAAGATTGCCGCTCCCCGTACGACCAACGGATTTCAGCGGAGATTTCCATGCCTTCTTCCCCCCAAACCATCACGCTCGGCGGCGGCTGCTTCTGGTGCACCGAGGCGGTGTACGTCAAGGTGCGCGGTGTCACCGACGTTGAGTCGGGCTACAGCAACGGCCAGGCCGCACGGCCCAGCTATGAAGAGGTCTGCACAGGCCGCACCGGCAGCAACGAGGTCGTCAAGCTCACCTACGACCCGGCCGACATCACGCTGCGCGAGATCCTCGAAATTTTCTTCGTCATCCACGACCCGACGAGCCTGAACCGCCAGGGCAACGATGCCGGCACGCAATACCGCAGCGGCATCTATTACTCGACGCCGGAGCAGAAGACGGAGATCGACGACTTCATCCGCCAGGTCAGCCAGGACAAGACCTTTGGCAAACCCATCGTCACCGAAGTGCTGCCGCTCGAAAACTACTGGCCCGCCGAGTCCTACCACCAGGACTATTTCGAAAACAACCCCAACCAGGGTTACTGCGCCTTTGTAGTGGGCCCCAAGGTTGAGAAATTCCGCAAGACCTTTGCGTCACGTGTGAAGGACTGAGCGGGTTGGGGCGTGAGCGCTGTCAGTTCGCTATCAAATAGATAGCTGCTTGCGCTCGTCAGCATTGGGCTGAGGCTAATTTTGATACTGAAAAATCGTGTTTTGCGGCGGCTGGGGCTGCTTGAAACCGTTTTTTCGGGGTTTCAAACGGGTTTTAGCCCGTTTTGACGCAAAAAAGCCCTTCATTTAGCCATCAAATTGGCCTGTAAGCCAATAGGGTCGGGCGCAAGCAGCTATTAAATAGATAGCAATGTCGGGGCCTTGCGGCAAGCCGTAGCCACCCCCGCAACGGCGCTGGCCCGGCCCATGCGGGCTCAAACCCGCCGCTGCGCGAAATAAAACCACTCCTGGCCAGCTTCGCTGCGCGGGTTGGGAAACACCACAAAGCCGTCTACCGGCGCGGTGATGGGCTCGCCGCCGTGGCGCGTGCCGATCACTTCGCCCCGCTGGACCGGGTCAAAGCTGCGCCACTCGCGGGCAAAGGTGTCGCCCGCATGGTCGCGGTCCACCACCTCGACCAGCCGCAGGATCTCCCGCTCCGCCGGTTCCGGCGCGGGCGGCTTCGCAATGAGGCGCAGCAGGCCCAGCGTCTGCAAAATCGCATGCCGCGCCACCTGCACCGCCTGTGGGTCGTCATGCTGGCCGCACTCCAGCGTCACGCCGTAGCCGCCGCGCGAGCGCATGTATTCGGTCGTACCCACGCCGTAGTTCGGGTTGGTCACCAGGGCCTGCTTGCGGTCGCTGGCGCCGGCGCTGGCGGCTTCCGCCCGCCGTTTCACACCGCGCGCATAGGTGTCCAGCCAGCCTTCCACAATCCGGTGCGGCCCGGTGTGCAGTGCCAGTTGCATTTCTTCCGCGGCATGGTCAAAAGGCTCCAGCGCCCCGGTATTGTTCTGCGGGCCGATCATCACAAACGGCGCGCCGCCCGTGTGAAAAGAGTGCAGGTCCAGCAACACATCATGCGCATCCAGCAGCGGGCACAGCACGTTCGCAATGCGGTCCTCAAAGTCCTGGGGAATCGCACTCGGCGCCATGTTGCGGTTGAGGTTGCGCTCACCGGTGCGCTGCTTGAGCCGGTAGGCCAGCGGGTTGGTAATGGGTACAAAAGTCACCGTGCCGCGCTCGATGCGCAACTGGCCATTGTCGATTTCTTCCAGCAGCTGCGTGATGGCGCGCGTGCCGCAGGTTTCGTTGCCGTGCACGGCGCCGGTGACCAGAAGGCGCGGGCCGGGGGCGAGGCCGTGGAAGGTGTGGCTGCGCAGGTGGGTGGGGTGCTTGGAGTGGGTTGTCATGTGCGATAGGTGTCGTGAGCAAGGGCGCCCATGGGATTGTTTATACCGCTTGCCGGCTAGGCTGGCATGGCCGCGGCTGTCCTTCAATCAGAGGATACGTTTTGATACGTTTTCCGCCTATGATGAATCGCCTCTTGCGCTACGGCTTTGTCACGGGCTTCGCCGGCCAGCGACGGCTACGGCGTGGTGACAGGCGTGTTTTATTTTTTACCGGGCTTGTCCATGCTCTCTACCCTGTTCGTCATCTCGGCTGTATGCCTGTTCGGATTGCTCTTTGCCTTTGAGTCAGCCGGCGATTCCTCGCAGCCGAAGTTCAGGCCAGCCGGCCTCATCAGCTGGCTGATTTCAGGCAACTGGCCGGCCAAGGTCGGGGCCGGCCTGCTCATCCTTGGCGTCGGCGCACTGCTGCGCTATGCCTTGTTGAACATTGACGTTCCTCCGGAGCTCAAGCTGGGAAGCGGCTTTGTCGCCGCCGCCGTGCTGGGTGCCGCCGCGCTGGCCCTGAAGTCCCGCCCCGAGCGCCGCGCCATATATCTGGCACTCGGCGGCACGGCGTTTGCCGTCGCCTACCTCACGGCTTATGCCGCCTACGATTTTTTCCATTACCTCAACGACGTCAGCGGACTGGCGCTGATGGTGGTGGTGTCTTTGGCGGCGGGATTGTTTGCGGTGTCCGCGCGCGCCATGTCGGTGGCGGTCCTGGCCATGGCGGGCGCATACATTGCGCCAAAATTTGCCATTAACGCCCCCGACCCTGGCGTGCTTTACGGCTATTACCTGGCCGCCAGCGCGGTGACTTTTGTCATGGTGCGCCTGCGCGGCTGGCGCCCGTTGATTCATCTGAGCTTTTTGTTCACGCTGGCCGGCGGTCTCTTTTTTGCATGGACCCACCAGTTTTACCGGGCCGAGCATTACCAGGCCATGCAGCCGCTGCTGCTGGCCCTGGTGGCGTTGCACCTGGCGATGCCGATCGCCGAGCATCGCGGCACGCCTTCACGCTGGCTTGCCCGTTTTGACTTGGGCTATTTCGTGTTGCTGCCGCTGGTGGCCGCAGGGCTGACGCTGAAGATCGCGCCTCAGGTTTCCCGCGAAGGTGCGATGGGGTTGGGTCTGCTGGCGCTGCTCTGGGGTGTTGCCACGGTGGTGCTGGCTTTTCTGCAGCGGAAGCCGGAGGCGGCAAAGCATGCCTGTGTGGCCGGACTGTTGGTGATTGCGGCGGGTGCCCTGGCCGCCACAGATGTGCCCTGGCTGATGCTGGGCCTGGCCCTGGCCGTCATGGGCCTGGTTGCCGCTCCGCGACTGGGATGGTCCCTGCGCGCGCAGGAGTTGCTGTGCGGCGGCGCCATGCTGGCCGGCGCGCTGCATATGGTGTTTTCGATTTTCCAGTCGGCGGCAGGCCAGCCGTTTGTCAACGAACTCTTTGCGCAGCGTGCGCTGGCCAGTGCCTTGATGGGCCTGGGCGCGTGGTTTGCGAGCCGGGGCGAGGTATCGTTCGGCCGCATGCTGGGCGCCATGGCTGCGGCCTGGGGCTGCCTTGCGGTCGCGGCGGAGTTGCTGCGCCTGCACGTGGACTTTTTGCCCCAGCTGGCTTATGGCGCGCTGCTGGCTGTTGCGCTGGTGGCATCGTTTCCGCGCCGTCTTTTGCATACAGCGCCGGTCTGGGGTGCCTTGCTGCTGTTCGCCGTCACCGGGGTCAGTTTCTGGGCCGCGACCGATGCGGCTTTCGAGATAGCCGTGGTATTTGCCGCAGGCACGCCGTTGGCCTTCCTGTGGATTGCCTCAAATGCCGGATCCACCCAGGCAAACAAGGCAAGCCAGGAGGATGACCTCGCCTTCTCCGTGGCGCTGGGCTTGCTTCCGCTGGCCTGGGCACCCTGGGTATTTGCCCTCGCGCCGGAATTCGAGGCAACCGGCAACTGGCTGGAAATGTCGGTGTTGGTGGGCAGTGGCTTTGCCGTGATGCTGGCCGCCAGGATGTGGAGCCCGGCAGGATCCGTCTGGTATCGCCATATCTCGCTCGTTCACTTTGGCGTGGCCAGTGCGGCACTCCTGTATGCCGTGCTTTTCCATATCGAGCGCGGGCTTTGGCCGGTCGTGTTTGAGGTGCTGGCGCTGGCCTACATGGCGATGTTTGTCGGCTTGCACAGGAACCCCGCCGGAGGGGCACAAGGCGTGGTCGTCATCATTGCGGCATTCCTGGTTGTTCAGGCCATGCTGCTGCGTATCTTCGGACCTGACCGCATCATGAGTGCGGCCGATATTCTGCAGATGAAACTGCCCGCGGTGGTGTCTCTGCTGTGGGGCGGCCTCGGTGCCGGCCTCGCGTGGTGGGGCACCAAAGTCAAGTCGCGCGGCCAGTGGAGTGCCGGCGTCGCGCTGTTGGCGTTGACTGCCTTCAAGCTGGTCTTCAGGGATTTTGGCGCGCTGGACCAGTTGGGAAACATCCTGGCGCTCATCGGTGCGGGGCTGCTCTTTCTGGCGGTCGCATGGTTTGCGCCGATTCCTCCGGCCGTATCGCGTTCGCAGCGGGAAGCCCGGCGTGAAACACCCCCCGCAGCGCAGCACAACGAAGCGCCTGCACAGCCTGAGGATGAAGACTACGAGCAGACACAGCCGAGCCCGCTGCAAGGTCAGCCTGCGGCCCCGAGCCCATTTGAAAAACCCGCGGGCATCGCTGCAGCGGCTGTTGCCGTTCCCGCCGATTT
Source organism: Polaromonas sp. P1_F4 (assembly GCF_056405675.1). NCBI lineage: Bacteria > Pseudomonadati > Pseudomonadota > Betaproteobacteria > Burkholderiales > Comamonadaceae > Polaromonas > Polaromonas sp. P1_F4. The sequence continues at coordinate 57,560 of NZ_JBFUBP010000001.1, forward strand.
CACCTCTGTGCCCGCTGCGGCGCCTGGTGCGGAACGCCCCGCCGTCCGTTCCGCGCCGCGGACCGCTGCGCCGGCGGGTGGCTTTAACTGGTTGCTGGTATTGGTGATCGGCTTGCCCCTGGGGATCGCCGTCCTGGGGCAGCAATGGTGGACGCACCATCACCGCAACACGCGTCAAGCCGTCGAAATGAAACTTGCGAGCGAGTCCGCCGCACAATCGGCAGCGACGGCAGCGGAGCGGGCCGTCGCCCGGACAGTCCAGGCGAATGCGCAGGCCGCCCCGCCCGTGAAGACGGCATTGACGGAGAACCGCAACCCGCCGGTCATCGTGCCGTCAAGCAGACCATCAACTGCCGCGGCACCGATCAACATATCGGATGCCTGCACGGTGTTTGCCGGCCAGTTGCCGCCAGATTACGTGCTCTACGCCGGTGGCGCATACAGCGGAAGCAAACTCGATTTCCAGATCGACCAGTCCGGCCACGAAGCCACCCGTTTCGATGTCCTGGTGAATGAACCGGGCAAGAAGGTGGTTCTTGCGCTGGGCGCTTACGAGCCCTCTGTCTGGAACATTCGCTGGTCACCGGGAACCGTGGTGGCCGGTGTGCTGGTGTCGGGCTATCACCGGCAGGCTGTAGCAGGACTGGGCACCGAGGTGCCGGTGCTGAATGCCAGCTATGAAAACCGGTCACCCTGTGGCTATTTCTACCTTGACCGCAATGATGTGACCAAAAGCGATGTGATGGTGAGGAAGGTGTTTGGCCGCTCCGCCGAAACCTATTTTGCGGCCTCAGGCGGCCAGGTCACGTTTGGCAACCAGGCCTCTTCCTATGTTCAGGGATTGGGGCCGACTGTCAGCAGCTACCGGGACAAGGATGCCCCGCTGGCCGGGCAACCCGGCATTGAGCAATTGCTTCGGGAAGGCAAGTTGCGCATGGCGACGCCGCAGGACCTGTCTGCATGGCGCGATGCCATCAGCCGGTCCCAAAACCTGCCGCGGGTCCGTGTGATTGGGGAGGAGTCGGAAATGTCTTCCGGCAATTTTCTACGCGGGAGGGCGTATGTCGTCCTCAAGCCCATGCGTTATCCAGCGGGACTCTATGGTGCGCACTCCGTCACCTTCTTCGTGGCTGCGGGCGTGCCGCGGCCAGAAGGCAATCCCGGGCATTCCGGGGTGTACGACATGAATCAGCCCCGGTAAGCAGGCCTGACAGCAGGCCGGGCTTTGGAGTTCGGAGATTTTGCATGGGTCACGTGGTTTTCTGGATCGGATGGACCGCATTGGGATACGCCGCGTGGTCCGCATGGCTGCAACGTGCATGCCCTCACGCAGGCTGCAGCTTTATGCTGGTGGCGCCGAAACTGCTGGAGCTGATCGTGCCATTCATGGTGTGGGGCGCGGTTGGCGTGGCAGCCTCCATCGGCATCAAGCTGATGCGCGGCCGGCGCGGACCGCCCGCTGAGAGCAGGGTGCAGGCAGCGCCTTCGCCATTGCCCGATGCGGTGCAGGCGCCGGTGAGTGCTGAAGCGTTGATGCATGAGCTAGGCATCACATTCGATGGACGCCTGTATGGGTTTCGTGAGTACCGTTATGAAAAGCTGGCGGATGCCATTGCCTATGCAAAGCTAGCGCAGCGGCGCAATGGCTGACTGAACCTGGAAACCTGGAAACCTGGAAAGGACTCACCATGTTTCTGCTAACTCCCGCTGACAGTGACGCCACCGCCCGCATTTATCAAAGCGACGTAGAGCAACAAGGCTTTGTGATGAACCTCAGTCACCTGTGGGCATGGCGGCGTGAGGTGTGTGAGGCTTTTGGCGCGCTGCGCACGCAACTGACGGGCAATTCGACTTTGTGGTGACGTTTGGGCGCCCGGTGGCGGAGCGTCCCTAGCCTCTCAGTTGTCGTACAGGTAGGCCTGAACGGTAGCGCCCACGCGGCGCACGATGTCCGGGCGCTTGAGCCCGACCACCGGCGGCAACCTCAGCACATAGCGGCATAAAGCCAGGCCCAGGATCTGAGTGGCGATCAGCCCTGCGCGCGCGGCGGCTGCCGGGCGCGGCTCGCCGCTCAGCTTGGCAATCAACGGGGCCATCTGTGTAGCGAAGATCTCCTGCAGGCGCGCTGCTGCCGCCTCGTTGGTGACGGCAGTGCGAAGCAGGGCCATCAGCGTTTCGTCATTCTCCCAACGATTGAGGAAATGCTCCACCAGCGCGGCGCCCACGTCTTCGCGCGGCACATCGCTCAAGTCGGGCAGGCGCAAATCGAACTCGGCGGCTGCCGCGAATAGCTTCTCCTTGTTGCCGAAATAGCGCATGACCATGGCGGGGTCGATTTCGGCCGCCGTTGCGATGGCGCGGATGGTGGCCGCCTGATAACCCACGGCGGCGAATTGCTCGCGGGCGGCCGCCAGGATGGCGGATTTGGTGGCGTCGGAGCGGCGGGGTGGGGGAGGTGGACTGGGGGGCGTTTCGGTCATGTCAACAAGTATAGGCCAACACGTGTTGACTTTTTGAAAAATGCCAATTATGATTGCCAACAGTTGTTGACCAACACTTGTTGACTTTTTTTGGAGCAAACCATGACCTTTCCCTCAAGCAATCCCATTTCCCCCGCCTCATCCGCGGGTTTTGACGCCGACGTCCTGATCGTCGGCGCCGGGCCCACGGGCCTCACGCTGGCGGCATCGCTGCTGGCGCGCGGCGTGAGTACCTGCGTCATCGACCGGCAGGCCGAAGGCGCCAACACCTCGCGCGCGGCGGTCGTACACGCCCGCACGCTGGAGGTGCTGGAGCCCCTGGGTGTCACGCGGCGCCTGGTTGCGCTGGGCATACAGGCACGGCGGTTCACCATCCGCGACCGCGACCGGGTGCTGATGCCTATCGGTTTCAGCGAGTTGCCGACGCAGTACCCGTACACGTTGATGGTCTCGCAGGCAGTCACCGAGAGCGTGTTGCTGCAACGCCTGGTGGAGCTGGGCGGGCAGGTGCTGCGTCCACGCACATTGGCTGCGCTGGTGCAAGACGCGTCGGGCGCTACAGCCACACTGGACGACGGCAGCCGTCTGCGTGCCCGCTATGTCGTGGGCGCCGACGGCATGCACAGCGCGGTGCGTGAGAGCGCGGGCATCACCTTCAACGGTGGCAGCTATGGTGAATCGTTTGTGCTGGCAGACGTGCGTTTGAGCGGCGGCGTCCCGTCGGACGAAGTGATCCTCTACTTCTCGCCTGCCGGCATGGTGGTGTTGGCTCCCCTGTCTGATGGTGTGCATCGCGTGGTCGCAACGGTCGACGACGCGCCGGAGCAACCTGATGCCGCGTATGTGCAGGCGCTCCTGGATGCACGCGGCCCGCAGCGCGAACGCGCCGAAGTGCATGAGGTGGTGTGGGGCTCCCGCTTCCGCGTGCACCACCGCGTGGCTGAAAATTACCGCGCCGGCTGCATCCTGCTGGCGGGTGACGCTGCCCATGTGCACAGCCCGGCCGGCGGCCAGGGCATGAATGCCGGCATTCTCGACGCGATCAGCCTGGCGGATGCGCTGGAGAAGGCATTGGCCGGCAGCACCACCGCACTTGATGCCTACGGTGCAGAGCGGCAACCCGTGGCCCGCCAGATCGTCGCCCTGGCTGACCGCCTGACGCGGCTGGCCACGGTCCGGCCCGGGTTGCGTGCGTTGCGCAACCTGGCGATGTCGGTGGTGTCGCGCCTGCCGCAGGTACGCAAGCGCCTGGCGTGGCAGCTGTCGGGTTTGATCTACCGCTGATGAAGCGTCCGCTGCGTGCTGCCCCGCCTGCAGTTGCCTATGATGTCAGGGGCCGCACACTCTGAACATCTCATGTTGAATCTGGAGGCACCATGGACGCAGACCTTGAGGGCTTGTCACGTGAGCAACTGATTGAGGAAGTCAAAAAGCTCCGCCAGGGCATTCGCGAGCACCGCGACAGCACAGGCCACGAACTGTGCTGGCACCACCCGGCGCTGTGGGCGCTGCTGCCGGAGAAGACCGACCCGGTGCCCGTTGTACCCGACTGGCCGCAGTTTTTTCGCGGCTGTATCCGTTACCGCCAGTCGCTGGATGAACAGTTGCCGGATGCGCCGCGAAGTAATGAACCCTATCGTGACTGAACACATTTGACTGTCGATATCCGTGTATTCGTGGTGCGCTGCAAACGGCCAGATTTTCGAGAGTAAAAAATGAGTGAGATTGGCAATGAACTTCACCGTTAACCGTTGGGTGTCATGGGTGCTGATCCCGCTGTTGGTGGCCCTGCCCCTGGCTTTTTTTATGTGCTACGGAGCGCTTGATCACAACCCGCAGGAAGAGTTCTGTTCTTATGTGGCCCGCGACGTATCTGCAAATTATTCAGTCCAGGGCGAAAACTGCAACATCAAATGGGGTGCAATAGGTCTGTTGTTTGCGGTCTGGATTTTTGCGCAACTGGCGGTCTTGACGGTGGTGCGCCTGATGCTGTCCGCATTTCGCGATGACAAACGCGGTCTTTCCTGATTTCGGATAAACGACGGATAAACAAGGACGAATCAATGATGCCTGTTCTGCCTGAACTTCGTTACCCGCTGCGCCTGCTCTTTGCCCTGCTTTTCTGCGTGTGCGGCGCAAGCCATGCTGCGCCAGCCTGCGATGCGGTGGCATTGCACGCTGACGGATACGCCCGCTCCGTGAAATCAGTTCAGCATTTGCCTGAACTGGTCGCATGGGCCCGTTCGCACAAGTTTCCTGTTGTGTACGGCCAATCCACGGACAAACAAGCGTTGATGCGCGGCCATTGCTACTGGTCGGTATCCGTTTATGCCAATCGGCCGGATCGCCTGGAGCTTTGGCATGTTTTCTATGTAGAGGTCACTGGCAAGCAGTTGCTTGTTCAGGATCCGGTTTCAGGGACGGCCATCCCGCTGCAGAAATGGCGCGCCAAAGGAAAGGGCGCGTGACTGACGGCAAGCAGGCATTCATCGAATGGGCAGCCGCGTTATTCCGTGTTCAGTTCTGCCTGATCCCCGCCACCAGCTGCGTCACGTTGTGCCGCATCAGCGTGAGGTAACTGTTGGCCGGGCCGCCGGCTTTTGACAAGGCATCGACATACAACGCGGGGCCGGGCGTCACGCCAGCGTCCTTGCTCAGCTGGGCGAGCAGCTTGGGGTTGCTCATGTTTTCAAAAAACACGGCCTTGATTTTTTCACGCTGGATCTGCCGTATCAACTGGGCGACTTCTTTTGCGCTGGGTTCGGCTTCGGTGGAGATTCCTTGCGGTGCCAGGAAGCTGACCTGGTAGTGAGCGCCGAAATAACCGAAGGCGTCGTGTGAGGTGATGACCTTGCGTTTGGCGGGCGGCACGGCGCTGAGCTGCTCTTTGGCCCAGGTGTCCAGCGCCTGCAATTCCTTCACGTAGGCTTCGCTGTTGTCTTTGTAAGTGGCGGCGCCGGCGGGGTCGAGCCGGGCGAGGGCTGCGGCGATGTTGCGCACGTAGATCACGACGTTGGCTGGATCCTGCCAGGCGTGCGGATCGGTTTCTTTCCCGCCTTTTTCACCGGGCATGGTGCGCGCCTTCACGCCTTGCGAAGCGACCGCCGCCTGGCCCTTGTAGCCGGCGGATTTGACGAGTTTTTGTGCCCACGGTTCAAAGCCCAGGCCGTTGCTGACCAGAAGCTTGCTTTGCAACAGGTTTTTGGCATCAGCGGGTTTGGGTTCGAACACGTGCGCGTCTTCGTCGGCGCCGACCAGCGTGGTGACGGCGACGCGGTCACCGCCGACTACACGGACGAGGTCGCCGAGGATGCTGAAGCTGGCGACTACAGGGATTTTGTCGGCGGCCATGCTGACGGTGGCGGCGGTCAGCAGTGCGGCCCCGACCAGGGGTGTCAGCAGTTTGCGCGCCAGGTGTTGGATGGATGTCATGGAAGCTCCGGGGTGGTAAAAAAATGGGCTCATGCAACACGGTGCACGCGCGTGAATGTGCGCGGCAGCCAGCCGCCGGGCGCCAGCAGCAGTGAGGCTAAGTACAGCGCGCCGGCGCAGCCGATGATGGTCGGGCCCGAAGGTGTATCGAAGTGATAAGACAGCAGCAGCCCGGCGTAGCCGGCCGCCATGGCCTGTGCCCCTGCGTTGGCAAGCTGTGCGGGCAGGGTGTCATGCCAGAGGCGCGCCGACACCGCGGGCAGCATCATCAGGCCGACGGCCATCAGTGTGCCCAGGGTCTGGAAACCGGCCACGAGGTTGATGACGACCAGCATCAAAAAGCCCTGCTGCCACGCCCATTTGAAAGAGGCGCTGCGGCCCGTTGCAGCCAGGAACACCGGGTCAAAACTCTCCAGCACGAGGCCGCGGTAGGCTGCCGCCAGCGCGACCAGGCTGATGCTGGCCACACCCGCCACCAGCAGCAGGCCCGGCGTGTCGACGCCCAGCGCACTGCCGAACAGGATGTGCAGCAGGTCAAGCTGCGTGCCGTGGCCGGAAATGAGCGTCACGCCCAGCGCCAGCGCCACCAGGTAAACGGCAGCCAGGCTGGCGTCTTCTTTCAGCGTGGTGGCGCGGCTGATGAAGCCGGCCAGCGCGGCCACCAGCATGCCGGCCAGCACGCCGCCCGCGGCCATGGCCGTGAGCGACAGGCCGCACAGCATGAACCCGATGGCGACGCCCGGCAATATGGCGTGGCTGAGCGCATCACCCAGCAGGCTCATGCGCCGCAAGGTCAGGAAAACGCCCAGCGGCGCGGCGCTGAGCGACAGCGCCATCGTGGCCACCAGCGCGCGGCGCATGAAGGCGTATTCGGCGAACGGCGCAAACAGAACGGCCCAGGCACCGTGAAGGGCGTGCTGCGCGGCTTCCATCACGCCGCAGCCTTGTGCAGCAGGGGCTCGTGCAATGCCATTGGTGTGGCTACTGCCTTGTCGTCGATGCGGCAGGCTTCGGCGCTTTCGTCCCATGCCTCGGTCATCGCGCGGGCGCGTGCCAGGTTGCCTTCGGTCATGACCTGTGCGGTGGGACCCCAGGCAATGGCCTCGCGTGCCAGCAGCAGCGTTTGCGGAAAATGTTCGCGCACCTGGGCATCGTCGTGCAGCACGGCAATCACGGTGCGCCCCTGGGCATGCCACTGGTGAATCAACGCCAGCAAGGCGGCGGTGGTCTTGCTGTCTATTGCGTTAAAGGGCTCGTCCAGCAGGATCAGGCGGGCGTCCTGCACCAGCAGGCGGGCAAACAGCACGCGCTGGAACTGCCCGCTGGAAAGCGTGCCAATGGGCCGCGCTTCAAAACCTTCCAGGCCAACGGTGCGCAAGGCCGTGCCGACGGCGGCCCACTGCGCCTCACTGACACATCCCCATGCGCCCTGTGAAGGCCAGCAGCCGAGCAGCACGGCGTCGCACACGTCCATCGGAAAGCTCCGGTCCAGCTCAGCCTGTTGCGGCAGATAGGCGATGCGCGCGCGCGGCGTTACCGTGGTGACCTGTCCGCCCGAACGGGGCAGCAAACCCATGATGCTTTTGCACAGCGTGCTTTTGCCGGCGCCGTTGGGGCCGACCACTGCGGTCAGCGAACCCGCCGCGAAGTGACCGCTGACGTGGTGCAGCGCCGGATGCTGCCGGTAGCTGACGGTGAGGTTGTCCAGCGCGACCATGGCGCTCACCATGGCACTATTTCCGCCGAAGCCCAGGCGACCGCCAGCCACAGCAGCGCCACGGCCGGCAATACCGCGAGCACCCGGCGCCAGGCTGGCCAGGCGAGGATGCTGCGGCGGCGCGCAGATTGTGGGGAGAAGGGAGGGAGTGAAGCTGGCAAGGGAAGTCGTCTTTACAAACAGGCGGGCCGGGAAGTCATCAAAAGCCACTCGGTTGCGGTAATAATGCAACTGAATTGCTTTATAGTTTAATGCAACATTGTTGCGTTATGCGCGCGCATGGTGAAAATACACCGCGCGCTCTTTTGCCAAACTCTTTCCGAACGGCTTCATCCCATGGCATCCGTCCAACCTGTCAGGCGTTCCAGAACCGGCCCCGGCATCACCGCCGACGCGGACCCGATTGATGTGCTGCTGTCAGCCCACGGCCTGCGCCGCACCAGCGCTGCGCGGCTGGTGCTGGGCTGGCTGCTGGCCCACCCGGACACCAGCTACACGCACGCGCAGCTGCAGGCGGCATTGGGCGGTGACGATGATGCCGGCGAAGGCGTGACACTGGACCGCGTCACGCTGTACCGGCTAATTGACCGGCTCACGCAGGTGGGCTTGCTGCTGTGCCGCGTGGACGCCAACCGCGTGCGGCGCTACCAGGCCATGCCGAGCAGCGTGCACGCCATTCCCCATTTTGAATGCCAGAGCTGCCACCGCGACAGCCCCTTGTCGGGTGCGTTGTCGGGCAAGCGTTCGGGTGCGCTCAAGGCCAGCACCAAAGACCTGGAGCGCGCCGCGCAGACCGCGCTGGAAGCATTGAAGGCGCTGGGCTACCAGGGCATGAGCATGGACTTTGCCGTGCGGGGCGTGTGCGCCGACTGTGCCACCGGCGCGGCCTCTTCATGATCAGCACCCGGCAACTGGCTTACCGTTATGCCAACGGCCCCGGCCTCCAATTCGGGGATGTGGACGTTGCCCAGGGCGGTGTGCTGCTGCTGCGCGGTGCGTCGGGATCGGGCAAATCCACCTGGCTGGCGCTGGCGGCGGGTTTGCTGGCGCCCAGTGAAGGCGACATCACGGTGGCCGGCCGGTCCATCAAGGCGCTGGGCGGACGTGCAGGTGACGCATGGCGGGCTAAAACCATTGGCTTTTTGCCGCAGAAACTTCACCTGAGCACGGCGCTGACGGTGCAGGGCAACCTGGCCATGGCGCAGTGGGCCGCCGGCCAGCCGGATGATGAAGGCCGCATCGCCGAGGCGTTGGACGCGCTGGACGTGCGCGCGTTGTCTGATCGCAGGCCGTCTCAACTATCAGGCGGGCAGGCGCAGCGTGTGGCGCTGGCGCGCGCGGTGTTGCTCAAGCCGTGCGTGATCCTGGCCGATGAACCCACCGCCAGCCTGGACGACGACGCGGCCGCGGCGTCGCTGGCCTTGCTGCAAAGCGCGGCGCAGCAGCAGGGCGCCACGCTGGTGATTGCCACGCACGATGCGCGTGTCCAGGCCTTTTTTAAAGATAAAAAAGGCCTGCAGTCCTTATTGGTCGGGCGCAAGCAGCTATGAAAACGATAGCATTAAAAACCGTTGTGTTTTCATGGCGCTACCTGTGGTCGCGGCCGCTGGCGGCAGCGCTCAACCTGCTGCTGCTCACCCTGGGACTGGCTTCCATCACTTTTCTGCTGCTGGTCAGCCACCAGATCAGCCAGGCGTTTGACCGTGACGTGGCCGGCATTGATGTGGTGGTGGGCGCCAAGGGCAGCCCGATGCAGCTGATTTTGTCGGGCGTGTTTCACCTCGACGTGCCGACGGGCAATGTGCCGCTGGCGGCGGTGAAGGAGCTGGAAAAGCATCCGCAGGTCGCCAAGGTCATCCCCATCAGCCTGGGCGACAGCTTTCGCGGCTTTCGCATTGTGGGCACCACGCCCGACTACATCCACCATTACGACGCGCAGCTGGCGCAGGGCGCGCTCTGGTCCAAACCCATGCAGGCAGTCATTGGCGCGCAGGTGGCGCAGCAAACCGGCCTGAAAGTGGGCGACAGCTTTACCGGCACGCACGGCCTGGGGGGCGGCGGTGAAGAGCACAAGCTGAGCCCTTATGTGGTGTCGGGCGTCCTGGCCGGCAGCCACACGGTGCTGGACCGCCTGGTGCTGACGGCCACCGAGTCCGTCTGGCAGGTGCATGAAACCGACACCGCGCTGGACGACGACGACCGCAAGGTACTGGAAGAAGAACGCGAAATCACGCTGGCGCTGATCCAGTACAAGACGCCGCTGGCGGCCGTGACCTTTCCGCGCTACATCAACAGCAGCACCGAGATGCAGGCCGCTGCGCCGGCGCTGGAAATCACGCGCCTCCTGAGCATGGTGGGGGTGGGCACCGACGTGCTGCGGGCGCTGGCCGGCGTGCTGCTGCTGACGGCGGGTCTGAGTGTTTTTATTGCGCTGTGGGGCGCCGTGCGTGAGCGCCGGGCCGACCTGGCGCTGCTGCGCATGCTGGGCGCACCGCCGGCCCGCGTGGCCGGCCTGCTGCTGTGCGAAGCGCTGTGGCTGGCGCTGCTGGCGACCGTGCTGGGCGTGCTGGCGGGGCAGGGCCTGACGGCGCTGCTGGCCTGGGCGCTGCAACTTGAAAAATCTGTCTTGATCGGTGCGCTGTCATGGCCGGTCGAGCTGGTCAGTGTGCCGGTACTGGCCTTGGGTGTGGCGCTTGCGTCTGCGTTGCTGCCCGCCTGGGAAGCCTACCGGGTCAGTGTGTTTGAACTTCTCCAATCAAGGTAACCTTCTTATGACAAACCCTTCTTCGATCAAAAAATTCCTCACCCTGTCTCCTGTTGCAGTTGCGTTTGCAGCGGTGGCCCTGAGCGCCACGTTCTCGCTGGCCCATGCGCAGCACAACGACAAGGAAACCAAGGAAGACATCCAGCGCCACCGCGCCATGGCCGCCGCCCATGAAAACGCCGCCAAATGCCTGGAATCGGGCAAGAAAGACGAAGTTTGTGAAAAAGAGCTGCAGGCCGCTTGCAAAGGCCTGGCCGTCGGCAAATACTGCGGGATGAAGCACGTTCATTAACGTCCACTGACGTCACCGGGACGCCCCTGAAGTGGCCTCACCTTTTGTCTGGATTTTCTGGAGTACCGCATGACCGCCTCTTTTCGCCCTCGCACACCAAGCCTTTACGGACTGAGGTGGGCATTGGCCTGCAGCACGCTGCTGGCCGCTGCTGGCCTTTCGGCGCAAACGCTGTCTTCACCGCTGGCGAATGGCGGCAAGCCTGCCGCGGCAGGGCCGGCGTTTGACATACCGGTCGGGCAGGGTGCGGGCGTGCATGGCGCCAACAGCCCGTTTCCGCCGCTGGCAGCCCGCACGGACGTGGTGCCCTGGTCGGTGCTGACCGCCGTGAAAACCAAAACCGAGAAAAACCGCATCCTGCCGGTCTTCACCCTCGACCAGATGGCGCTGAACCAGAAAACCCAGCGCATCCAGGGCTTCATGATGCCGTTGGACCCGGGCGAAAAGCAAAAGCATTTCCTGCTGTCGTCGGTGCCGCTGACCTGCGCCTTCTGCCTGCCCGGCGGGCCTGAGAGCATGGTCGAAGTCAAAACCAAAACGCCGGTGAAATACAGCATGGAGCCGGTGGTGGTGGAGGGGCGCTTCCTGGTCCTGAACGACGACTCTTACGGCCTTTACTACCGCATCACGGATGCCACCAGCGTCAGGTAAGAGCCGCGCACAAAACTGCCGTGGCTGAAGCTTTTCAAGCGGAGCCGTCCCGCAAAATACGGAGACGGCACCGCGACGGCCTGGCAACCCGCACGCTAAGATTGCGCAATGAACCAGCTTGTCTTCGTGTCCCTGCTTCCCGTCGTGTTGTTGATTGCTACAGGTTTCATAGCTGGTCGCGCACAGTGGATAAGGCCCGGAGCGATAAAAGACCTTTCAAACCTGATCTTCCTGCTGCTTACGCCGGCTTTGTTGTTTCGCACCATGAGCCGGGTGCATGTGGAGGAACTGGACTTCAAGCCGGTGCTGGCTTACTTTCTGGCGGTCGTGGTGCTATTTGGCGGCACCTTGCTGCTGCAGGGCTTTAACCGCCGCGCAGCGGTGCTGGCGCTGGCCAATACCTTTTCGAACACCGTGATGATCGGCATTGCGCTGATCGGGCTGATGTATGGACCGCAAGGTCTGATTACGCTGTTCACGTTGGTCTCGGTGCATTCGCTGGTGCTGCTGACCAGCGCCACGGTGGTGCTGGAGCTGGCGGTGGCGCATGAACAGAAGCTAGGCACGTCTGATGAAGTCACCACTGCGCCGCGCCACCCGGTGGCCACGGTGTTGATGGCCGTGAAAAACGCGTTGCTGCACCCGGTGCCGCTGCCCATCATGGCCGGCTTGCTGTTTGCGCAGACGGGTCTTACGATTCCCGTGGTGGTCGACAAGCCGCTGGAACTGCTGGCCAATGCTTTCGGTCCGCTGGCGCTGGTGCTGGTGGGCGTGACGCTGGCCAACACGCGCGTGGGTGAGCACTGGCGGCCGGCGCTGGCACTGGCCGGCGTGAAAAACCTGCTGCACCCCTTGCTGGTGTTCGGCCTGTGCCGCCTGCTGGGTGTGGGCGGCGTGCCGATGGCCGTCATGGTGGTGGCTTCGGCCCTCCCCATTGGCGCCAATGTGTTTTTGTTTTCCCAGCGCTACAAGGTGGCGGAAGACCTGATTACCGCCAGTGTCGTGGTGTCTACCGCGCTGGCCCTGGTGACGCTGACCATTGTGCTGCTGCTGGTCGGGCGGTTTGTCTAAATCTCATTCACGGAGCCATTGATGCAGTTCCTACAGTCCCTTCCGGTATCGGCGCAAACCATCGGCCTGCTCCTGCTGTCCAACGTGTTCATGACCTTTGCCTGGTACGGACACCTGAAAAACCTGGCCACCTCACCCTGGTACATCGCAGCGCTGATCAGCTGGGGTATCGCACTGTTTGAATACCTGCTGCAGGTGCCAGGCAACCGCATCGGCTTTACCCAGTTCAGCGTGGGCCAGCTCAAGATCATGCAGGAGGTGATCACGCTGAGTGTGTTCGTGCCTTTTGCAGTGTTCTACCTGAACGAGCCGTTGAAGCTTGACTATCTGTGGGCCGCGCTGTGCATGGTGGGCGCGGTGTATTTCATCTTCCGTTCCGCCTGAGTACTCGGTATTTGTCCCTGCCCCTGATTGGCCCTTGTGGATGCGCCGAGGAGCGGAGGTTCAGACGGATCAGGGCAAAAACTTGTTTGAGCCGAAGGCGAGTTGTTTTTGACCCCGGCTGGACCGAGCACCGCAGGTTGCCCGCAGCGAAGCGTAGGGACGCAGGAACCAGGGTCGCCTTTTCTTTGCTTACTTTCTTTTGGCGAAGCAAAAGAAAGTGAGTTGCATGCCGGGCAACCCCCGGCCAGCAGCCTAAGCAGTAAACCCACCGTCAGACACCCAAGCTACCTAAAATCCCGGGCGGTTAAACTTCTAGCTGTTACAAAAACGTCATATTTTTGACTTACTCCCTGAGGAACTGACATGCTGTTTGGCAAATTGCTGCCGCGCGAAGGCAATTTTTTCGAGATGTTCAACCAGCATGCCGAACGCATCGTCGAAGCCGCCCATGCGTTTTCGAACCTGGTCGCGAACTACGCTGACGTGCAAAAGCGCGAAGCTTTCAACCGCGAAGTTGACCACGCCGAGCGCGCCGCCGACCGCATCACGCATGAAGTCAACCGGGCGCTACACAAGACTTTCATCACCCCGATCGACCGCGAGCAGATCCACAAGCTGATCAACACCATGGACGACGTGGCCGACCTGATCCAGGATTCGGCCGAAACCATGGCGCTGTACGACGTGCGCCACATGACGGAAGACATCGTGCGGCTGACCGACCTGAGCGTCAAATGCTGTGAACGCCTGCAGGACGCCGTGGCGCTGATCGAAAAAGTCAGCGATGCCGCGACGGCCGAAGCCGCCCTGAAAACCTGCGAGGAAATCGACAAGCTCGAGTCCGACGCCGACCGCGTCATGCGCTCCGCCATGAGCCGGCTGTTCCGCGAAGAGCCCGATGTACGGGAAGTGATCAAGCTCAAGGCGGTGTACGAACTGTTAGAGACCATCACCGACAAGTGTGAGGACGTGGCCAACCTGATCGAGGGCATCGTCCTCGAGAACTCCTGATCACGGGCGGCTGAACCATGCAAACCGTACAGGCCGCCCTGTGGGTGGTGTTCCTGCTGGTCTTCCTGGCCATTGCGTTCGACTTCATGAACGGCTTTCATGACGCGGCCAACTCGATCGCCACGGTGGTGTCGACGGGCGTGCTCAAGCCGGGGCAAGCGGTGCTGTTCGCCGCTTTCTTCAACTTCCTGGCGTATTTCATCTTCCACCTGAGCGTGGCGGCGACCATCGGCAAGGGCATCGTGATGCCGGGTGTGGTGGATACGCATGTGGTGTTTGGCGCACTCATGGGTGCCATTACCTGGAACATCGTGACCTGGTTTTACGGCATTCCCAGCAGCTCTTCGCATGCGCTGATAGGCGGCATCGTGGGGGCCGTCATCGCCAAGGCCGGTGCCAGCGCGCTGATCGCCTCGGGCGTGTTCAAGGTGGTGGCATTTATCTTTGTCTCGCCGCTGCTCGGATTCTTGCTGGGCTCGTTGATGATGGTGGCGGTGGCCTGGGTGTGTCGCAGGACGACGCCGTCGAAGGCCGACCGGTGGTTTCGCCGGCTTCAGCTGGTGTCCGCCGGCGCTTACAGCCTGGGGCACGGCGGCAACGACGCGCAGAAAACGGCCGGCATCATCTGGTTGCTGCTGATTGCCGCGACCACCAGCAATGTGCAGGGCTTGCCCGTGTGGATGATGGCGACCACGGAACACCTGCCGATCTGGGTGGTCATCGTTTGCTACATCGCGATCGGCTTCGGCACCATGTTCGGCGGCTGGCGCATCGTGAAAACCATGGGCCAGAAGATCACCAAGCTCAAGCCCGTGGGCGGCTTCTGCGCCGAGACCGGCGGCGCGCTGACGCTCTTCCTGGCGACCGGACTGGGTATTCCTGTCTCCACCACGCACACCATCACCGGCGCCATCGTGGGCGTAGGCTCCACGCAGCGCGCTTCAGCCGTGCGCTGGGGCGTGGCCGGCAATATCGTCTGGGCCTGGATTTTCACGATCCCGGCTTCAGCATTCGTGGCAGCAATCGCGTACTGGGTCAGTCTTCAGGTTTTCTGATCGCGCCACGCACTGAGCATGCGTCGTGGCCTCTCTTTAATCAAGCCGGGGCCGCGGAACTGGCTTTGCCAGGCCGCAGGCGCAGCGGCCCCCTCGGGGGGCAGAGAGCTACACGAAGTGAGCGACCGTGGGGGCCATATTCACTGCGATATCTTCTTGGCCTCTTCGACTTGGTATTCAAAGTAGCGCTGGAAGCTGAAGACGATGCTGGACATCAGCGAGATGGTGCCGAACAACAGGGCAAACACCACCGCGCCTATGGTCAGCCAGTTGGTGTTGCCCGCCTGGGTATCGGGCGTAGCCGTGTTGTGCAGCGCGTTCCATTTGTCGGTCGACATCAGGCCGTAGTAAATCGCGGTGAGCGCCGTACCGGCCAGCGTAAAGCCCAGCAGCGGAATCAGCACCCAGGCGAGGTGGTCGTCCTGCCCATAAAGCCGTACACGTTCCACGCCCCACCAGCCCAGCGCGGCGGCGATGGGGTGCAGCCAGGCCCAGACGTCGCCCAGGCCGAACAGGTAGAGGCGGTGCACGCCGAGCTGGCCGGTGATGAAGGCGAGCCAGGCGGCGAGGGTTTTGTTTTTGGGCGCTTTAGGGGCTGTGGAGGCAGTTGCTTGCATGCGGCGATTATGCGGCGGGTGCATCCACCGGCGGCTGCGTGTCGCCTGCGCCCAGGGTCTTTTCCATGATGACGATGTCGCGCCAGGCGCCGAACTTCCAGCCGCAGGAGGCAATGGTGCCGACCTCTTTGAAGCCAAGCGAACGGTGTACGCCCACCGAGCCGGCGTTGGCCGAATCACCGATCACGGCCATGGCCTTGCGTACGCCCACCGCTTCAAGCTGTGCCAGCAACTCGGCCAGCAACGCGCGGCCCAGGCCCTTGCGGTGCAGGTCAGGCGCCAGGTAGATCGAGTCTTCCACCGAGAACCGGTAGGCCGGGCGCGGCTTGAACCAGTTGCCGTAAGCGAAGCCCACAATTTTCCCGTCTTCCTCGGCGACCAGGTAGGACAGGCCCTTGGACAGTACGTCGGCCCGGCGGGTCGTCATGTCGGCCACACTGGGAGGCTCGGTTTCGAACGTTCCTGTGCTGTGCAGGACGTGATGACCGTAAATGGCCGTGATGGCGGGAATGTCTTCTTCGCGGCTGGGACGTATGAGGGGCATGTCTGTCGTGGTTTCGGGGATAGGAGAAGGGCGGGGAGGTGAATTTGGGCCAAAACCGTTCCGCAGGCTATAATCTCAGGCTTTGCAGCAATTCGCTGGCCGGGTGGCCATGTCGTGTGTCTCAAGCGCTGCAGAACATTGGGGTATCTACCTTACCGGTAAGCCCCACCACCCGAAGGATAAATCATGGTCGTCATTCGACTTGCACGCGGCGGTTCCAAGCACCGTCCTTTTTTCAATATTGTTGTGGCTGACAAACGCGTTCGCCGCGACGGCCGTTTCATCGAGCGCATCGGGTTTTACAACCCGATTGCCAAAGGTGGCGAAGAAGGCCTGCGCATTGCGCAAGACCGCCTGACCCACTGGATCGGTGTGGGCGCCCAGCCGTCTCCTACCGTTCTGCGCCTGGTCAAGCAAGGTGCTACGGCTGCTGCCAAAACGGCCTGAAGAACTCGGTCTGATTTAGAGATTGATGCAGCCCGGCCTTCAATCGTCGGCAGGCTTGACACCCTCAAGCCTTCCGCACGACGCCATCGAAGTCGGGCGCATCCTGGATGCCTGGGGCGTCAAGGGCTGGGTGAAAATCCTGCCGCACAGCACCGATCCAGAAGCGCTTTTTGCGGCCAAATCCTGGTTTTTGCAGGCGCCTGACGCCAAATTCCGCCCGGGGTTTACCGTGTTCTCCGGCACAGTCACGCTCAGCGTCGACGAAGCCAAAGTCCATTCCGATACCGTTGTCGCCAAATTCATGGGCCTTGATGACCGCAATGCGGCCGAGGCCTTGCGTGGCGCGCGTATCTTCCTGCCACGCAGCAGCTTTCCCGCCGCCTCCAAGGATGAGTACTACTGGGTCGACCTGATCGGCCTGAACGTGGTCAACCGCGAAGGCGTGCCATTGGGCCTGGTGCGTGACCTGATGGCCACCGGCCCGCACTCTGTCCTGTGCGTGGAGTACACCGTCCAGCAGGAAGACGGCTCGAGCGTGACCGCCGAACGCATGATTCCGTTTGTCTCCGTGTATGTCGACACGGTGGATATCGCCGGCAAATGCATCACGGTTGACTGGCAGCCGGACTACTGATTTTTATGGCCCAAAGGGGCTGTTGCCCCGAAGCGCCGGGCTCGCACACAATAGCCCCATGCGCTTCGACATCATCACACTTTTTCCCGAGCTTTTTGCCCCCTTCCTGGTCAGCGGCGTGACCCGCCGCGCCTACGAATCAGGCCTTGTTGAGGTCAAGCTCTGGAACCTGCGGGACTTTGCCGACGGCAACTACCGCCGCGTGGACGACCGCCCTTTCGGCGGCGGCCCCGGCATGGTGATGATGGCTGAGCCGCTGGCACTGTGCCTTGAAAAAATACAGGCTGATCGTGCTGCGAGCGGTGCGCCCAAGGTTCCCACAGTGCTTTTTTCTCCCGTGGGCAAGGCTTTGGACCATGCCGGCGTTGAAGGCTGGTCGGCCGGCGCCGGTGCGGTATTGATCTGCGGCCGCTACGAAGGGCTGGACCAGCGCTTCATCCAGGCGCATGTTGACTTGCAGGTCAGCCTGGGCGATTTTGTGCTGTCGGGCGGGGAAATTGCCGCCATGGCCTTGCTCGATGCGGTGGCCCGGCTCCAGCCCGGCGTGCTCAATGACGAGGGCAGCCACCAGCTGGACAGCTTTAATCCTGCACTCGACGGCTTGCTGGATTGCCCCCATTACACGCGGCCCGAAAGCTGGCGCGGCCAGCCTGTTCCGACCACCCTGATGTCTGGAAACCACGCCCACATTGAGCGGTGGCGGCGCGAACAGCGCCTGGCGCTGACGCAGCGCCAACGCCCGGAATTGGTGCAAATGGCACGGCAGAGTGGGAATTTGAGCGAAAGTGACGAGGCTTTTTTGGCCGATTTGGTCGAAAACCCGGACAAAGACGCTTGAAAAAGCAGTGACTTGCTATAATCAAAGGCTTTTCGATCCTCTGGCGGCCACTGCAACCATCTGAATCATCTTCGGGTGAATCCATGGATTTGCGGTCTTTAGCGTAGCGCGTGTATGAGCGAAGAAGTTAGATGGAAAAATCATGAATCTGATCCAGACCCTTGAGCAGGAAGAAATCGCCCGCTTGAACAAGACCATTCCCGTTTACGCTCCCGGCGACACCGTGATCGTCAGCGTCAATGTGGTGGAAGGTACGCGTAAACGTGTGCAGGCTTTTGAAGGTGTGGTGATTGCCAAGCGCAATCGCGGCCTCAATTCCAGCTTTATCGTTCGCAAGATCTCCAACGGCGAAGGCGTGGAACGTACGTTCCAGGTTTACAGCCCGCTGATCGCGAAGATTGAAGTCAAGCGCCGTGGTGATGTGCGTCGTGCCAAGCTGTACTACCTGCGTAGCCGCAGCGGCAAATCCGCACGTATCAAGGAAAAGCTGGGCGCCAAGGCTGCCTAAAAGCACCTCCGCCCTGAAAAGCCGCTCTGTCGAGCGGCTTTTTTTTGCCTGCTAACCTCTCATTCCATGAACAACACCCGGCCCCTGCCGAAGTTTGACCCCCGCAGCATCCCGGTGCTGGGTATTGATGACCATCTGGCGGGCGTCCCTTCTGCGCATCTTTCGCCGGAAGCGCTGCGCCAGCGTTTTCGGCATCCGCCTGTTTGGACACCCGAACACAGCGTTGAAAAGAAATTTACCGACCGCACGCCTGCGCTGGCTGCGGTGCTGATTCCGCTGGTCATGCGGGACGAGCTGACACTGCTGCTGACGGAGCGGACCACCAACCTGTCCACGCACTCAGGCCAGGTCGCCTTGCCCGGCGGCCGCACGGATGAGGCCGACCGCGATGCAGTGGACACCGCGCTGCGGGAAGCGCACGAGGAGGTCGGCTTGCCGCGCGACCATGTGGAGGTGCTGGGCACCTTGCCGACCTACGTCACCGGCACCGCTTTCATCATCACACCGGTCGTGGCGCTGGTAAAGCCCGGCTTCGTGCTGCAGCCCAACCCCGGTGAAGTCGCAGATGTCTTCGAGGTGCCGCTGGGCTACCTGATGAACCCGGCCAACCATCGCCGCCACGAGATGGAGTTCGACGGCGCCCTGCGCCAATGGCTTTCGATGCCGTACTTCGACCCCTCCATGGAAGGTGATGGCAACGAGGCCAGGGAGCGCTATATCTGGGGCGCGACGGCCGGCATGCTGCGTAATCTCTATCGTTTTCTGGTGGCCTAGCACCCCTGTCCGGACTCACTTCGTGTAGTCCGTTCCCCCCTCTAGGGGGCGGCGCCTGCGGCCCGGCGAAGCCGGTTCCGCGGCCCCCGCTTGGACGGCCCACGCTGGCAGCGCCCCAAAGAATTCTGCAAGCCAGCATGAGCCGCGGGGCTGGCTATGCCAGACCGCAGGCGGGCGGCCCCCTCGGGGGGCAGGGAGCTACACGAAGTGAGCGACCGTGGGGGCCAAGTTATGATTCCTCATGAGCTTTTTTGCCGTTTTGTTTGCACTCATCATCGAACAGGCCCGTCCGCTGGCCCGCGGCAACTGGATTCATGCGGGATTCCGGGGCTGGGCGCGCTGGACTAATCGCAGCCTGGATGCCGGCAAACCGCACCATGGCTGGATCGCATGGACGGTCGCCGTGCTGGTGCCGGCGCTGGTCACCTTCCTGATTCACTGGCTGCTGTGGACCATCAATCCCGTGCTGGCTTTTGCGTGGAACGTGGCAATCCTCTATGTCACGCTGGGCTTCCGGCAGTTCAGCCACTACTTCACGGACATACGCGATGCGCTGGATGACGGCGACGAAACGACAGCGCGCGAATTGCTGGCGCAGTGGCGCCAGGTCGATGCGAGCGAGCTTCCGCGCAGCGAAATCGTCCGCCACGTGATTGAATATTCGGTGCTGGCCGCGCACCGCCATGTGTTCGGCGTGCTGGGCTGGTTTTCGGTGCTTGCTGCGCTGGGGCTGGGGCCCGCGGGCGCCGTGCTCTACCGCATGAGCGAGTTCGTTTCACGCTACTGGGCCTATAAAAGAAGGACCGCCGCCGCGGCAGGCGAGGGCGCCAGTACGGCGCTGCAGCTCGCCGCAAGCCGTGCCTGGGGCGTGATCGATTTTGTGCCTGCCCGTGTCACCTCGCTGGGTTTCGCGGTGGTCGGCAGTTTTGAAGACGCCATTGATGCCTGGCGCAACTACACGCACCGGTTTCCGGTTGGCACACCTTCGGCCTCTGAAAACCGCAACGACGGGATCATCCTGGCTGCTACGTCCGGTGCCGTGAACGTGCGCCTGGGCGGCGAAGCGCTCAAGACCACGTTTTCAGCGGACACCTCGCAAAGTTTCCAGGCGGGTGGCCTGGACGCGGAAGACGGCATCGCCACAGAAGCCACGCCTGGCCGTGAACCCGAAGTGGCGCACCTGCGAAGCATCGTGGGGCTGGTGTGGCGTTCCGTGGTCCTGTGGATGGTCTTGCTGGCGCTGCTGACCCTGGCACGCCTGCTCGGATGAGCGGCAGCCCGCCTTCCGCCTTGCCCTTCGGGCAATCCTTCTGGAGCCCTGCGGTGCGCGGTCTTGTGCCGTATGTGCCGGGGGAGCAGCCCGGCGTTGCGGACCTGGTCAAGCTCAACACCAACGAGAACCCTTACCCACCGTCGCCCCGTGTCGTTGCCGCCATCACGGCAGCGGCTCAAAACGGCCTGCAGCTTTATCCCGACCCGCAGGCCAACGCACTCAGGCGGGCGATTGCCGGCTGCCACGGCATAGATCCTGATCAGGTGTTTGCCGGCAATGGTTCGGATGAAGTGCTGGCGCACGCTTTCTGCGCATTTTTCCGCCACGGCCAGCCGCTGTTGATGCCGGATGTCAGCTACAGCTTTTACAAGGTGTACTGTGGGCTCTATGGCATTGAGGCCGGGCTCGTGCCGCTGGATGCGTCTCTGCGCATCAATGTGGCGGATTACACCGCACCATGCGCAGGCGTGGTGATTGCCAACCCGAATGCGCCCACCGGCACCGGGCTGCCACTGGCGCAGATCGAGCAATTGCTGCAGCAACAGCCCGAGCGGGTTGTACTGGTAGACGAGGCCTATGTGGATTTCGGCGGTGAAACCGCCATCGGACTGATTGCGCGCTATCCCAACCTGCTGGTGGTGCACACGCTGTCCAAGTCGCGCTCGCTGGCCGGGTTGCGCGTTGGTTTTGCCGCCGGCCAGCGCCACCTGATCGAAGCCCTTGAGCGCGTGAAAGACAGCTTCAACTCCTATCCGCTGGATCGCCTGGCCATCGCCGGCGCCGTGGCCGCTTACGAGGACCGTGCTTATTTTGAAGCGACCTGCACGGCCGTGATCCAGAGCCGCGATCTGTTAAGCCGGCAGCTGCAAGGCCTGGGCTTTGACGTCTTGCCCTCGCAAGCCAACTTCGTGCTGGCTGGTCATCCTGGCCACGACGCAGCGGCCTTCGCGGTCGGCTTGCGCGAGAAAAACATCCTGGTGCGGCACTTCAGGCAAGCACGCATCGATCAGCATTTACGCATCAGCGTGGGCACACCGGCGCAATGTGAGGCACTGGTGCAGGCCTGCCGCGAGCTGCTCAAGGCCTGACGTTATTGCCCGGCCAGCCGCTGCCCGTCAATTCCGTCAATAGCGGGGTTGCGACAGTTCGGCAAACAATTCGCTATACAAACGATAGCGGCTCGCGCTGATTCCGTCTGGGCTGGGGCCCGATTTGACCTTTGAAATCACGCCACAACCCGGCTCATGCAGGTGGGTGCAGTTGTAGAACTTGCAGTCTTGGGCGTGCGCCTTGAGGTCGGGCATGTAGTTGGCCAGCTGCACTGGGTCAATGTGGTGCAGCCCGAACTCCTGAAAGCCCGGCGAGTCGATCAGCGCAGTGGTCCTCTGGTTGCCCGTGCCGGTATTCACCCAATACAGCGTGGTACTGGTGGTGGTGTGTTTGCCTGAATTCAGGGCCTGCGATATTTCCGCCGTCAGCACCCGTGCATCGGGCACCAGCAGGTTGGTCAGGCTGCTTTTACCGGCACCCGAAGGTCCCAGCACCAGCGTCTTCTTGTCCCGCAACAAATCCGTCAGTTCCTGCAATTCCGGATGCGGGGCATCGGCCGGCCCGCTTGTCGCTGTTTTGGGCTTGATGGCCAGCGAGAGCATTCTGTAGCCCATGGCCCGGTAGGGTGCCAGCTTGGCCCAGGCGCGCCCGAAAGGCTCGGTGAGGTCGCTTTTGTTCAGGGCGATGATGGGGGTGATGCCCTCGGCTTCAGCGGCAATCAACGCGCGGGTCAGCTGGCTTTCCGAGAACTCTGGCTCGGCTGCGATGAGGATCAGCACCTGGTCGAGGTTGGCGGCGAAGGACTTGGTGCGCATCTCATCCTGCCGGTAAAACAGGTTGCTGCGCTCTTCAATTTTCTCGATGGTGCCTTCGTCTTCGGAAGGCAGCCAGCGAATGCGGTCTCCCACCACGGCCTGGCTTTTTTTGCCGCGCGGGTGGCAGATGAGGCGTTCGCCGGTGTCGGTTTCTACCAGCACATGGCGGCCAAAACCCGCCACCACCAGCCCGGGCCGCGTGCCTGCGATGGGCGCGGCGGCAGGGCGTGCCGGTTTGCTCAAGCCAGCAAGGCGTCAACCTTCGACGCACAGAAAAAATCACTGACAGAGACACCATCGACGTCGTGCGTGTTGAAACGCACCGTGCATTTGCCGTAGCTCACGGCCAGGTCGGGGTGATGGTCTTCGGCGTTGGCAATGAAAGCCAGTGCGTTGACGAAGGCGATGGTCTCGTAGTAGTTCTTGAAGCTGTAGGTTTTTTCCAGCGACCCGTCAATCAGGCGCCAGCCCAGGGCCTGCTCGCCATTGAGCTTGCTCAGCTGGGTGACGATTTCCGTGGCGCTCAGGGCGCGGCGGTTTTGGTGGATGGGGTTGCTCATGTCGCGGTGCTTTCAACAGAAGGGATCATGCGGCCCAGCCGTTCGGAGGCGGGCGGATGCGAATAGTAAAACTTCACAAATACCGGGTCGGGCGTGAGGG
This sequence comes from Polaromonas sp. P1_F4, assembly GCF_056405675.1. NCBI lineage: Bacteria > Pseudomonadati > Pseudomonadota > Betaproteobacteria > Burkholderiales > Comamonadaceae > Polaromonas > Polaromonas sp. P1_F4. Next base: position 80,577 of record NZ_JBFUBP010000001.1, read on the forward strand.
TGCTGGCATTGTCCTGGTAGAGCTTGAGCAGGGCGCTCTGCAAATCCTTGCCGTCCGTCTGTGCCACGGCATAGGCGTCGGCCTCGAACTCGTGTTTACGCGAGAACTGCGCAAATACTGGCGAGATGAAGAAGCTGAAGAGCGGCACCACCAGCAAAAAGAGCAGCAGCGCCAGCGCGTCGTTGGCGCCGGTGAGGTTGGGCCGCACGCCCAGGCCGGTGTAGAACCAGACCTGTGACGACACCCAGCCCAGCAAGGCAAAACCGGCCAGGCTCATGGCAAACATTGAGACGATGCGTTTGATGATGTGCTTGTGCTTGAAATGGCCCAGCTCATGCGCGAGCACGGCATCCACTTCACCGGGGTTCAACTGTTTGAGCAGGGTGTCGTAGAACACCACGCGCTTGGCTGCGCCGAAGCCGGTGAAATAGGCATTGGCGTGGGCCGAGCGTTTGCTGCCGTCCATCACGAAGAGGCCTTTCGCCGCAAAGCCGCAGCGCTGCATCAGCGCTGTCACGCGCGCCTTCAGCGTTTCGTCTTCGAGCGGTTTGAACTTATTGAACATCGGCGCGACGACGGTGGGGTAGAGCACCAGCACCAGCAGGTTAAAACCCATCCAGGCGCCCCAGGCCCATAGCCACCACAGGCTTCCCGCGCTGCCCATCAGCCACAGGATGAGCGCCACGATGGGCAGGCCGATGACGATGCCGACCAGCGTCGACTTCACCAGGTCGGCCAGCCAAAGTTTCAGGGTCATCTTGTTGAAGCCGAAACGTTCTTCAATGCGGAAAGTGCTGTACAGGGTGAAGGGCAGGTCGAGCAAACCGCTGATGAGGCCAAAGGCGGCCAGCAGGGTCAGCTGCGGCACCAGCGCGCCCCAGGCGGCCAGGCCCGAACCGGCTATCGCCTGGTTCAGCGTGTCGATGCCGCCCAGCAGCGTCCAGCCCAGCAGCACGGCGGCGGCGAAGGCCATTTCCAGCATGCCAAAGCGTGCCTTGGCGATGGTGTAGTCGGCGGCCTTCTGATGCGCCTGCAGCGAAATCGTGGCCGCAAAAGCAGCGGGCACGACATTGCGGTTCCGTGCCACATGGCGGATCTGCCGCGAAGCCAGGTAGAACTTCGTGAGCAGCCCCAGCACCAAAAAGGCAGAAAACACCCCGGTGAAAACAAGCGAATAGTCAGTCATGGCTGGCAGTTTAGGCGATCAGCGAGAATCGCAAGATGCCTGAAACTGAACCCCTACTTAAAAAATCAGACCAGAACCTCGTCTGGCTGGACTGCGAAATGACCGGCCTCGACCCGGAAAAAGAGCGCCTGATCGAAATCGCCGTCATCGTCACGGGCCCACAACTCACGCCGCGCGTTGAAGGCCCGGTTCTGGCGATCCACCAGACCGACGAGTTGCTGGATCAGATGGACAACTGGAACAAAGGCACCCACGGGCGCAGCGGCCTGATCGACAAGGTCAAGGCCAGCACCGTGGACGAGGCAGATGCTGAAGCGCAGATTCTGGCTTTTTTGGCCCGATACGTTCCCAAGGGTGTTTCGCCGCTGTGCGGCAACACGATCAGCCAGGACAGGCGCTTCCTGGTCAAGTACATGCCCAAACTCGAAGCCTTCCTGCACTACCGCAACGTTGACGTCAGCACCTTCAAGGAACTGGCCAAGCGCTGGAGTCCCGAGGTTTACAGCGCCTTCAAAAAGCGCCAGAGCCATACCGCCCTGGCCGATGTGCATGAGTCGATTGACGAGCTTGAGCACTACCGGCAACACTTTCTGAAGTGAACGTGGCTTAAGCCTTTTTTGGGATTTGGCGAGGCAGGACGGGCGCAAGAAGCTATTGAAATGATAGCAAATCAGCGTGCATGCGGCTGCGGCAGGAAGCCGCAATGGACTCGTTTGGTCAGGGGGACTGGTAGAAACCCGCAAAGCACGCTATAATCGTGGGCTTGCAGTGCACTGGGTGCCCTGCATTTGTACATCTACCTCACACTTTTGACTCCAATAACGGAGTCACCGCTTCGGGCACATTTCTGCTGCCTGGACCGCATATTCGTTTGATGGTTGATGTTTTATTAACCATGAACGAATCCTCCGCATCGCGGGGGTGAAGTTTCCTGTTCCCTCGCCAAAAGCGTTGCGCACAGGTGATTAGTGAGAAAAACATGACTGACTCTTTTGAGGCTCGTGGCGACGTTTTGCCCGACACAAATATTGATACCACCGCTGAAGCCGTGATCCACGTGATTCCGGACTTCTCTTCGGACGAGCCTTCGATGGCTCCCACCTCCCTGGAAGCCGTAGTAGCCGAACCCAATGGTTTCGTGAAGCTGGGCCTGGCCAAGGAACTCCTGCAAGCTGTCGCCGACATGGGTTTTACCCAGCCGACGTCCGTGCAGATGGCCACCATTCCCAAGGCCATGCAGGCCCTGGACCACGACGCCAAAAGCGACCCCAAAGCCAAATTCACCGACCTGCTGGTTTCCAGCCAGACCGGTAGCGGCAAGACCGCAGCCTTTCTGCTGCCCGTGCTGCACACCCTGCTGAAACAGCAGGAAGAAGCCGAGCGCTTTGAGCGTTCCGAATTTGAACGCCTGAGCGCAGAAGCCGTAGCCCGCGGCGAAGCACCCCTGAAAAAACCCAAGCGCAAGGACCCGACCAGCCCGCGCAACTTCAAGGCAGCCACGCCCGGCGCACTGATCCTGTGCCCGACGCGTGAATTGGCCCAGCAGGTTTGCGCCGACGCCATCGACCTGGTTCGCCATTGCCGCGGCCTGCGCATTGCCAACGTGGTGGGCGGTATTCCTTACCAGCTGCAAATTGCCAAGCTGCAAAATGCCGACCTCGTGGTAGCCACCCCCGGCCGCCTGCTCGACCTGCAGCGCAGCATGCAGATCAAGCTGGACCAGGTGCAGTTCCTGGTCGTCGACGAAGCCGACCGCATGCTGGACCTCGGCTTTGCCGATGACCTGACCGAAGTCAACCAGCTCACGATCGAGCGCAAGCAAACCATGATGTTCAGCGCCACGTTTGCGCCGCGCATCATGCAACTGGCCACGCGCGTGATGCGCCAGCCGCAGCGTGTTGAGATCGACTCGCCGCATGAAAAACATGCGTCGATCACCCAGTCGCTGCTGTGGGCCGACAACATGACCCACAAGCGCAAGCTGCTGGATCATTCGCTGCGCGACACCACCATGAACCAGTCGATCGTGTTTGCCTGCACCCAGGTTGAATGCGACGGCCTGGCCAATGACCTGGTGCAGGAAGGTTTCAGCGCTGTGGCGCTGCACGGCGCGCTGGGCCAGGGCCTGCGCAACCGCCGCCTGATGGCTTTCCGCGATGGCCGCGTCCAGATTCTGGTCGCGACCGACGTGGCTGCCCGCGGCCTGGACGTTCCGTCGATCACCCACGTGATCAACTACGGCCTGCCGATGAAAGCCGAAGACTATGTGCACCGCATCGGCCGTACCGGCCGTGCCGGGCGCGAAGGCCAGGCGATCACGATTGCCGAATTCCGCGATCGCCGCAAGATCCAGGACATCGAGCACTACATGCAGCAGAACCTCAAGCCCAGCGTGATCGCCGGTCTGGAGCCACAGCAGCGCTTTGCCCCGACCTCCGACCGCCCACGCGGCAACTTCGGCGGTGATCGCGGCGACCGCGGTGGCCGCAGCTTCGGCGGCGGTGGTGGTGATCGCGGCGGCTATGCCGGCCGCAAGCCGGCAGGTGGCTTTGGTGGTGGTGCTGGCGGTGGTTTCGGCGGTGGCGGCTTCGGCGCACCCCGTCACAACGACCGTGACGACCGCGCTCCCTTCCAGGGCCGCGCTCCTGGACCACAAGGTGGTTATGGCGACCGTTCCGGTTTCAATGACCGCGGCCCGCGCCGCCAGGATGACCGTGGCTTTGGTGGCGGCAACAATACCGGTTTCGCCCCGCGTGAAGACCGCAACTTCGGCGCCCGCAACGAAGGCTTTGCACCGCGCCCTGACTTTGCCAATCGCAAGCCAGGCGGCTTTGCCAAACCCGCAGGCAAGGTGTTTGTGCCCCGCGATGCGGCCAAGAAGGCCGGCAAGTTTTCCAAGCCAGCGCGTGACTGAACGCTAAAGGACGGTCCCTGGTGGCCGCCTCAGAAAAATGCCGCTGCGGAGCAATCTGCAGCGGCATTTTTCATGGGCGTCACCGGTTCGCATCGTGCGGATTGCTATGAATTCAATAGCTGCTTGCGCTCGTTGTCATTGGCTTGCAGGCCATTTTTATGAGAAATTGCCGGCATGCCTGCATGGGCAGCGCAAGTCAGCTCATGCCGTTGCGGCTGGCCAGCTCGACAAACAACGCCGACTGGTCCAGGTCGGTGAGGCCGTTTTCAACGCCTTCGGCATAGAGCTTTTCAAACAGGGCTGTCACGGGCGCTTCAAAGCCGATCTCCTGTGCGGTGGCCAGCGCATTGCGTATGTCCTTGAGCTGGATGTCCATGCGGGCGCGCGGCGCGAAGTCGCGCTCCAGCATGCGCTGGCCGTGCAGCTGCAGCACGCGGCTGTCGGCAAAGCCGCCGGTAATCGCTTCCTTGACTTTGGCCATGTCGGCCCCACCGCGCGCGGTGAACAGCAACGCCTCGGCTACAGCGCCTATGGTGATGCCCACAATCATCTGGTTGGCCAGCTTGGTGAGCTGGCCGCTGCCGTGCGGGCCCACGTGAACGGCGTGGCCGAGGTGCTTGAGTACAGGCAGGGCCCGCGCAAAATCTTCCGCCTTGCCGCCGGCCATGATGGCCAGCGTGCCGCTTTGCGCGCCGCCCGGGCCGCCTGAAACCGGCGCATCCACATGGGCAATGCCCAATGCGCCCAGGCGGGCCGCATGGTCGCGTGCTTCGCGCGGCTGGATGGAGGCCATGTCCAGAAAGAGCGCGCCCTGTTTCATCGCGGCGGCCACGCCCTGCGTGAACAGCACGTCTTCCACCACCGGGCCGCTTTCGAGCATGCTGATGACGATATCGGCAGCGGCCACTGCGGTGCTGGCTTGTGTGTGTTGCGTGGCGCCTAGCGCCGCCAGCGGGCCGGCCTTGCCCGGCGTGCGGTTCCATGCCTGCAGTGTGTAGCCCGCTTCGCACAGGCGCCTGGCCATGGGCAGACCCATGATGCCCATGCCCAAAAACGCGATGCGGGGCAGGGGGGTGTCACTTGTGATGGTCAATTCATGTCCTCGGAATGGCGTTGAACCATCATGAAGGAACCGGCGGGTAGAAGGCTGTCAGGCAGCTTTCTAGGCGGCTTTTTTCATCGCCGGCACAAACATGCTTTCCATCTCCTGGCGCACTTTCCAGGCGTGGGTCGATGTGTCCATCGCCACATCGGCCCAGCTCAGACTCTGGCCTTTCTTGACCGCGCGCACGACCTTGACGTTATGCGCCAGGCCCAGCGGCAGCCCGCCCATCTTCATCGAGGTGTCGGCCGGTAGCAGCTTGCCCCACACGGTATAGCCGCCTTCGCCGTCCAGCATGTCGCCGGGCTGCAGGTCGCGTTTGGCCGTGGCCACCACGTCAGCGTTCCAGCAAGTCGCCACGCCGGTGGGTTCACCACGCAGCGCCACACTGGCCACCGACACGCCGACTTCCAGCCCGATCAGGTGCCAGCGCTTGTACAAGGTGAAGTAACGCCCGCTCGGGTCGGTGTGGGCGTTGTATTCCTCAAAGCAGTTCTTGATGTAGTCCGTTTCGGCCTCTACCGTGACCCAGACGCCCATGCGGATGTCGTACGGAATCTTGCGGCCGTTGGCCTCCAGTGACGAGATCACTTCGACCATGCCTTTGTGCTCGAGCACGCCGCCTTCACTGATGGGGCGTGTCACGTAGGGAATGTCTTCCACGCTGGCCGGCGGGTAAAGCAGGCCATTGCTGGGCACGGTCAGGCCCGTGGCGTTGGCCACAGCAGTCGATTCGATGGAGGGCTTGGAGCCGTCGAGAAAGCTGTTGAACATCTTTGGGTTGAGCCCGCCGCGCGCGGCCTGTTCGGGCGTGAGGCCGTAGTTGCCCCACACGGTTTCGGGTGTTGATTCGCAAAAATGCGGCAGCCATTTGTGGCCGCGTCCTGCCGCCACCACCGGGAAGCCGCAGGTGCGCGCCCAGTCCACCAGGTCGCAGATCAGCGCCGGCTGGTCACCGAAAGCCAGCGAATACACCACGCCGGCCTCTGCGGCCTTGCGCGCCAGCAGCGGGCCGCAAAAGGCATCGGCTTCTACCGTGACGTTGACCACATGCTTGCCGTGCGCAAAGGCTTTCAGGCAATGCTCTACCGCCGCGATCGGATTGCCGGTGCATTCCACAATGATGTCGATCTGCGGATGCGTCACCACTGCCTGCCAGTCGTCGGTGATCCAGGTTGCTCCTGTTTTGATAGCTGCTTGCGAAGATTCTGCCTGGGCTAGAGCCGGATTCCAACCCACACGGGCGAGGTTGGTGCGCGCCGCGTCAGGCGACAGGTCGGCAATCGCCACCAGGTGTACGCCAGGCGTCCGTGGAACTTGCGCCAGGTACATGGAGCCGAATTTGCCGGCGCCTATAAGGCCGATGCGCACCGGTTTGCCTTCGGCCGCGCGCTGCTGGAGTTTTGTATAGAGGTTCATGAATTCAGGCCGCCTTGCGCTCAGGCGCAATCTCTTCCATCGACGTCTGCAACGCCGTGGCGGGCACACCGTCCTTCCACGGCAGATCCACCGGGTAGTCTTTGAGCAGGCAGTCGTCGGGCAGGCATTCGATCGGCGTGAAGTCGCGGTGCGCGATGTATTCGGGGCGTTTGTGGCGACGGATGTGATTGCTCACCGCGCACAGGCTCAGGTAGACGCTGACACGGTTGAAGGGTGAGAGGTTGCTGCCCGAGGCGTGCACCAGGCAGGAGTGAAAGAGGATCATCGAGCCTGCCGGGCCCTTGGGGCTGACGATACCACCTTGCTTTCCACCGGCGCGTTGCACCAGCTGGCGGATCAAATCGTTGTCCACCGTCCAGAGCGGGTAGCTGGTGGTCGTCAGGTCGTGCTTCGCATCGACCACGCCTTTTTTGTGGCTGCCGGGGATGAACATCAGTGGGCCGTTGTGCTCGGTCACGTCGTCCATGAAGATGGCCACGTTCATCGCGCGCTCGGTCGGCATCATGTCGTCATTGAGCCAGGTGCCGTAGTCCTGGTGCCACTGCCAGACGTCGCCTTCAAACGCCATCTTGCCGTTGATCTTGAACTGGTGCATGTAGAGTTTTTCGCCCAGCAGGTCTTCCACCGGTTCGATCATGCGTGGGTGCCGCGCGAGCCGCGCGAATGGCTCGCTGTACATGTGCGCGGCGAAATTGGTGCGCACCGCGTCCTTGCCTTTTTCACGCACGTTGTAGTCTTCGCGCCGGCTGTAGAGCTCAGGCACGGCCTCGTTGAGCACGCGGGTTTCTTCGGGCGTGAAGAGGCCGGGGAAAAACAGGTAGCCGTCGCGGTCGAATTGCGCGAGTTGCTCCGGGGTCAGTTTCATCGCATGTCTCCTGGTGTGTGTTGTCGGGTGTCAGGGCGCTGCGCGAGCGCCGGTCTGGCTGAGTGCGCTGGACAGCAGGTTTGCCAGGTTGTGGCCCGCTTCCTCGCCATGCTCGCGGATCAGTGCTTCGGCCCGGGTTTCATCACCGGCCGCGATGGCCTCGGCAATGGCTTCGTGCTCATCCCAGATCGATTCCCGCATGGTCGAGACCTGCAACACAGCACCCATGGCGCGGCGGATGTGGTGCCAGTGCAGCTGCGCGCTCTGGGCGATCAGCGGGTTGCCTGAGGCGGCGTAAATGGCCGCGTGAAATTGCGCGTCGGCCGCCATCATGGCCTTGACGTCGTGGCCGCGCGCGGCCTTGCGGCCCTGGCCGATCAGTTGCGGGTCGAGCCGGCAGCGGCCTTGCGCGGCCAGCCGGGCGGCCAGCGCATCGAGTGCGCTGCGCACCTGGTAGATCTGTACCAGCCATGCCACGTCCAGTGGCGCCACCAGCACGCCGCGCCCCGGGGCGTCCAGTACAAAGCCGTCTTTTTTCAAGAGGCGCAAAGCCTGCAGCACCGGTTGTCGCGACACCGCGAGTTGCTCGGCAATGTCCTCCTGCATGATGCGCGCACCCGGTGCCAGCGAACCTTCGCTGATGGCGTCCAGCAGGCTGCGGTAGACCTGGTCGACGAGGTCGGGAGTGGATTCGATTTTGATCAGTTGTTGCGGCATATTCGTACTCTGTATACAGAATACACCGCTATCAAAGGCGTGAAATTGCGGGTTTACCCGGAAATGGCTGCGGGTGGCCGGGCTGTGCCAAGATGGCACCCATTGAAGCCGTTTTGACACTTTCAGGAGAAGAACAATGACCCAGCCCGATCCCGCCTGGCTTGACCGCATGTACAACAACCGGGCTTTGGTACCGGACCACGGGGTGTATTTCGCTCGCTGGGCTGACAGCTCGCAGGCCATTCGCAAGCGCGTGCCCTGCCAGATCGATATTCCCTATGGCAACCATGCGGGTGAAATGCTCGACGTGTTTCCGGGGGGTGATTTCGCCACCCATGGCGGCACCCACGGGCAGGCCGGTACGCCGGTGCTGGTGTTCATTCACGGAGGGTACTGGCGGTCTCTCGACAAGGCCGACCATTCCTTTGTGGCACCGGCCTTTACGCAGGCCGGCGCTTGTGTCGTGGTGCCGAACTATGCGCTGTGCCCCGCAGTGACCATTCCCCAGATCACGATGCAGATGGTGGCGGCGCTGGCCTGGACCTGGCGCCATATTGCCCATTACGGCGGGGACCCATCCCGCATCACGGTGGTGGGCCATTCAGCCGGCGGCCACCTGGCAGCCATGCTGATGGCATGCGACTGGCAGGCCTATGCCCGCGACCTGCCGGCAGATCTTTTGAAAAATGCCTTGTCGATTTCCGGCCTGTACGACCTTGAACCCATGCGCCACACGCCTTTCCTGAAGGATTCGCTGAAACTCACGCCTGAACAGGTGCTCAAGGCCAGCCCGGCCCTGCTGCCGGCACCAAGCCGCGGCACCTTGTACAGCGTGGCCGGCGCCGATGAAAGCGCGGAGTTCCTGCGCCAGAACGTGTTGATCCAGCAGGCCTGGGGCGCCGGGGTGGTGCCGGTCTGCGAATCCCATCTGGGGCGCAACCATTTCAGCATCCTGGAGGCGCTGACGGAGCCGTCTCACCGCCTGCACCAGCTTGCATTGCAATTGCTGGCGGCTGGCCGGCGTTAGCTAGCCAGCCTAGATATCGACGTCGTACTCCAGCACCACGTCGGACGCCGGCAGGCCGCCCCGGATCGCCCAGTTTTCGCGCGACGCTTCACGCAGCAGCACTTTCACGTGGTCTGCGGGAATGCCGCACAGCCCGAGCTTTTGCACAATGGCCTGGTACAGGGCGCGTTTTGTTTCCAGGGATCGGCCGACGAAGCAGTCGATCGTCACCAGCGTGTAGCGGTCGCCTTTGTCCGGCGGCGCGCGAAAGCGCTGCGGCTCATGGACAACCAGCCGGATGGAGGTCGTCCAGAGCGGCACTTTCAGCGCAGAGGTCAACGCCTCCTGGACGGCGTCCATGAGGGCGGATTCTTCTTCACCGGAATAGGGCCGGCGTACTTCAATGGCTGCGGTGGGCAAGGGGAGTGAGTCTCTTCAGGAACAAGGCTTATTGTCGCCGGAGCCGGCCTTGCTACTATTTGTTACCACCGGCCTACATCAGCAGGTGTTCACCGGCGTTGTCGCCGCCCAGGGTCACATAGTTGACCTTGCGGATGTCCAGCAGCTTCGTGCCGCCGGCATAACTGATGGAGCTCTGGATGTCTTCTTCCATCTCGCGCAAGGTGTCGGCCAGCGTGCCCTTGACCGGCTCCAGGATGCGCTTGCCTTCGACGTGCTTGTACTCGCCCTTGTTGAAGTCCGAGGCGCTGCCGTAGTATTCCTTGAAGAGCTTGCCGTCCACCTCGACGGTCTTGCCCGGGCTTTCTTCCAGGCCCGCCAGCATGGAGCCGATCATCACCATGGTCGCGCCGAATCGCACCGACTTGGCGATGTCGCCGTGTTCGCGGATGCCGCCGTCGGCAATGATGGGTTTGGTCGCCACGCGGGCACACCACTTGAGTGCCGACAGTTGCCAGCCGCCGGTGCCGAAACCGGTTTTCATTTTGGTGATGCAAACCTTGCCGGGGCCGATGCCAACCTTGGTCGCGTCGGCGCCCCAGTTTTCCAGGTCGATCACGGCTTCGGGCGTGCCCACGTTGCCGGCGATCACGAAGGACGCAGGCAGCTTCTGTTTGAGGTAGGCGATCATCTTCTGCACCGTGTCGGCATGGCCGTGTGCGATGTCGATGGTGATGTAGTCGGGCACCAGGCCCTCGGCGGCCAGGCGGTCCACCGTGTCGTAGTCGGGTTTTTTCACGCCCAGGGATATCGAGGCGTAGGCGCCGCGGGCCTTCATGTCTTTGACGAACTGCACGTTGTCCAGGTCGAAGCGGTGCATCACGTAGAAGTAGCCGTTCTTCGCCATCCAGGCGCAGATCTCCTCATTGATGACGGTCTTCATGTTGGCCGGCACCACCGGGATGCGGAAGCTGCGGCCGCCCAGCGTCGCGCTGGCGTCGCACTCAGAACGGCTTTCCACGCGGCATTTGCGCGGCAGCAGCAGAATGTTGTCGTAGTCGAAGATTTCCATGATTCCCAAGCCTTTGAAAAAACTGTTGAAGAACAGAAGGCGCTTGGACTGGACCGGCTTTCGCTGCCTGGCGGCAACAAAAAACTCTCGCAAGAGAGTTTCAGCGGAAGCTGACAATTGCCCGAAGGGCTTGTCATGCTGAAGCTAAAACCGGGCGCAATTGCTTGGGCCCGGTGATTGATTTTATGCGCCTCTCAAGCGGGCGCTACCCCGCAAAGCGGTATAGCCTTTATATGCATAGTGGCATCTTGATAACCCGGGCTTGAGGCGCCAAGCCTCAGCGCACCTCGACCTCGGCCACGCGCACTGTTTCCTGGCCGCGCGCCAGGCGCAAGGTCGTCCATTCATCACGCGCCTGCGGCGTGCCGAACCCGGTGGTAACGCGCACCATCACGGTGGTGCCGGCCGACAGCACCTGCTGGCGGTGGCCGTAGAACTGCGCCTCTATGCCGTACTTGCCGGTTTTGGCGGTCTTTAGCGAAAACTCCTCCGGCCCGTAGCCGCCCCTGGCGTCGGGGCTCATCGCGCCGCCCTGATGGGTCAGCCGGTTGGCATAGCTGGCCCTTTCGCCGTTCGGGTCGCTCACCCACATGTCGATGTCGGTGTCGTCGCTGTCCCAGGCCATCACCACACGCAGGGCCAGCGGCAGGTTGCGGCGCAGGCGCGTGTCCACGCGGCCCAGGTCCAGCGCCGGCTGGCCACTGGCGACGGGCTGGGCAGCAATCGCGTTGAGTTCGGCCAGCGCGATCATGTTGATGCCGGCGAAGCGGCCGTTCCAGGGCTGCGACACGACTTCCCACAAGGCGTTGACGGCGCGCTGCGGCTGGCCGCTCTCGGCCAGTGCCAGGCCCAGGTCGCGCCAGGATTGCGGCTCGTTGGGCGCCAGTTCGCTGATGCGTTCGAACACCGGCACGGCCAGGTCGTTGCGGCGCGCCTGCACCAGACGGTAGGCGTAAAGGCGCAGCAGCTGGCGGTTTTCCAGGTTCATCTCCGCCAGGTTGGAGAGCACGCGCAGCCCCAGCTCCGGCAGGCCGCGGTCAAAGAACACGCCCGCTGCATCCATGTAGAAAGAGCTGCTGCTGAGGTAGGCGGCGCGTTCGTCGAGATAGACGCGGTAGAGCTCGTCCTTGCCGGCATTCTGCAGGCGCTTCATGTAGGGCGCGTCGGGCACCCAGGCCTGCAGCGCGATGGTGGCGACGGGCGCTGCCGCAACCGCCTTGGCGCTGCGTTTGTCCATGGCGTCGGAGCGTGCTTCGGCCATCACGGCCGGTGCGGCTGCGGGGGCTGCAGCGGGGGCAAAGGAAAGTGGTGCTACGGGCGCGCCCTGGGCCTGCTCGCGTGAGCGCGCTGTGCCGGCCAGACTGCCCAGGCCGCCCTGGCTGATGTGCTTCTCGGCCTTGGGCCCCGCACGTTTGGGCGCTTCCTTGGGGAAGTCCCTGCCCCACCAGCGCTGCTTCTCGTCAAACTGCCCCACCATGGCCTCAATGTGTGCCTGCCGCGTCTGCATGGCCTGTGCGAGTTGTTGCTGGCCCAGCCGCGCCACTTCATCCGCCAGCTCGGGCGGGGCAGGGAGGTTGTAGCGGGCATAGTCGGTGGCCAGCTCCAGCACGATCAGCGAGCTGTTGGGCCCCACGACACCGTGCGCCGCCGCGATACGCTGAAGTTCTGCGCTGTGCAGGCCGGCATTTTCGGCCAGCTCGGCGCTGCGCCACTGGGCCCACTGCTGGCCCGGCCAGTGGCCGCTGACCGGCTTGGCGCTGACTTGCAATACCAGGGTGCGCTTGCGTCCGTCCGGGTGCGCCAGCGTGATATCGATGCGGGCGGTGCTGTCCAGCAACTCGCCTGCCACCGAGACGCGGCCCTGGTTGATCCGCGTCGTCGGCGTCACGAGTTGCCGCGCGGACAGGCTGTCCAGCTTCTCAATGCGCCAGCCGTGCATCAACATGGCTTGCGCGCCCTCGTCGGGCGATTGCAGCGCAGCATCGACCAGCGCACCGCCGGTGCGGTCGGCCAGCCTGGCCAGGCGCGCCATGTCGGCGGAGGCTGCGCCGTTGATCACCATCACCGGTGCGGTGTGGGTGTAGCGAATGAGTTTTTTACCGTCCGTCATCAGGCCGTCGGTCACCATCAGGGTGGTATCCACGTCGGCGGGAATGGGCAGGTCGTCAAAATTGCTGGAGCCGTCGAAGGGCTCTGCGCGCAATGCGTCGGCCAGTTCACCGAAGCGGCCCGGCGTGACGGTGAAGCTGCGCACAGCCTCGGCCTTGTTGCGCACCACGAGCAGGCTGAGCTTGACGGGCTTGCCCAGCTTGCGGAAGTAGGCCTCCAGCACCGGCAGCACCCGGGCCTGCGCGGTGGCCGAAGCCGATGCGTCCCACACCAGTGCGATGTGTGCAGGGGCGGGCCGCCTCACCAGCTCGTCGCGCACGTCGAGTTGCCCGGCAAAGAACGGCTTGCCGCCGGTTTCGCCCACCATGACCTGCGGCTTGCCGGTGCGGCGCAGCGCCAGTTGCAGCCAGCCTGCAGGGCCCTGGGGCGCCTGCCAGTGGTTTTTTTGCAGGGCCAGTTCCGTGCCGGTGGCGCTGGCGTTCAGCTCGGTGCCGGCGGGCGCCTGCAGCAGTTGCACATCTTGTTGGGCGGCGCCGTGGGCGCGCACTTTCACCTGCAACTGGCCCACGCTTGACGCGAACACCAGCGGCACCCTCAGTACACCCGCATCACGCTGGCGCGGCACGGTTTCGTTGAATGTGATGAGCACGCGGCGCTCCCCCTGGGCCGGGATGGGATAAACGCGCAGCTTGTACTGGTTGCCGGCGGCGGCTTCCAGCAGGCCCGGGTCTACGCGCCTGCGGCGTATGTCTTCAAAGATCTCCTGCCCTTTGGCCTTGGGCACGGGCACTGCGTCGCGCAATTGGCCGTTGATATCCAGCGCGAAGCCGGTCACGACCTGGCCCTCCTGCAGCGGGAACTGCAGTTCGCCTTCCAGCACGCGGGGGTTGGGGTTGAAAAGGCGCAGCTCAACGCTGGTACGGGCCTGGTCGCCGAAGAGGTCGACTTCGATGGAAACGGCCCGCAGCTGGATGGGCTGGCCTGCATGGTTCACAGCGATGACCGGCGGCCGCCAGTCGGGCGGCGGCGCGAACTTTCCGTTGGGGAAAGGCTGCGGCATCGGGCTGAGCGCCAGCGCCTGCAGGCTGAAGCAGGCTGCGGCGGTGGCCTGAAGGATGCGGGCGGCAGTCAGCCGGGTGAACCCGCGAAAGACGTGAAAGCCGTTTGGCATGAAAACCCCTTTTGTTGTTGGCGATGCACCGTGAAACGGCGCCCGCAACGCAAAGGGGTTAAATGGCGCGAAATATTTTCAAGGCGCGCAGCGCGACTGCGCCGCGGCCACCACCAGGCCTTTTTCGTTTTCCACCCAGCCCACCACGCGCATACGGTCCGGGTTGGCGCCCTCTGCAATGCTCATGGAGCGTGCATCAAAGAACCGGTTTTGCTCTGTTTTTGATAGCTGCTTGCGCCCGTTCCAATTGGTCTGGAGCACGTTTCGAATCAAATTCCGCTCGACCGGGGAGCCCTCGGTGCCGGCCGGCAAGGTTTCGACCAGGGCAAGCCAGGCTGTCCATTGGCGGCCCTTTGCGGCGGCTGGTATGGGCTTGAGCTCGATGGAAGTGCCCAGGTAGCCGCTCAGCGGCAGGCCATGCGCCACACGCAGGGTGGCACCCCTGATGGTTTTGACGGGCGAGGTGTTGGCCAGGCTCTGCGCGGGGACAGGCTGGCGCAGCGCCTCCAGCCGTTGCAATCCTTCGCTTGCGGCGACGGCGGACAGCGGGGCGTCGCTGCCCTTGTCGCCAGGAACCACCCAATCCAGCGCAACCTGGCCGGCCGTGGCCTTGGGAGTGGCCGGGTCGGCCCAGCAGGTGTCGCAGTTGGCGTTGATAAAACGCTCAAGCAGCGTCACTGGCCGGCCCTGGCCGTCGCTGGAGCAGGACGACTGTGCGCGCGCCATGCCGGCAAAACCGAGACCCGCCGCCAAAAGGCAGCCAGCCAGCCAAGCAGGCCCTGATGGGCCCAAACCTGTAGTCATGAAAACCCCAAATACGGCTATGTTCGCAGAAGCTGCGGCCGGGCGGGGATTTACGGGTTTCCCGGTCACAGTCTGGCGGGTGCAGAAGAAACTGAACCATACAATTTCAAAAGAAGCAAAGTTGAACCCGCGGCGCGAGCGGTGTTACCCTGCGCGCAGTCTTTCACAATTGCAGCGGCATGCCTGGCATACCGTTGCGCGAACCCATAGCCAATGCCTGCCATGAACGAAATCCCCACTTCTACCTCCACCTGTGACGTACTGATTGTGGGCGGCGGTCCGGCCGGCTCCACCATTGCAGCCTTGCTGGCCGCCCAGGGGCGCGACGTGGTGCTGCTCGAAAAAGCGCACCACCCGCGGTTCCACATCGGTGAATCGCTGCTTCCGGCCAATGTCGAGCTTTTCGAACGCCTGGGGGTGCGCGACCAGGTTGACCGCATCGGCATGCCCAAATGGGGCATTGAGTTTGTTTCGCCCGAACACGCGCACTGCAGCTACATCGAATTCGCCGATGCCTGGGACAAGTCCATGCCTTCGGCCTGGCAGGTGCGGCGCTCCGAACTGGACGAACTGCTGTTTCGCAACGCGGCGACGCGTGGGGCAAAAACGCTCGAAGGCTGCACCGTGCGCGATGTGGTGTTTGACGCGGAAGGCGCCACCGTGCAGGCGGAGCTGGAGGGCGGCGCGAAGCGCAGCTGGCGGGCCCGTTTTGTGGTGGACGCTTCCGGACGCGACACATTGCTGGCGAACAAGCTGCGCTCCAAAGCCAAGAGCAAGGAACACAACAGCACGGCGCTGTTTGGCCATTTCACCAATGTCGAGCGGCTGCAGGGCAAGCGCGAAGGCAACATCAGCATCTGCTGGTTTCCGCATGGCTGGTTCTGGTTTATTCCGCTGGCCGACGGCACCACCAGCGTCGGCGCGGTGTGCTGGCCGTATTACCTGAAGTCGCGCGAAAAGCCGTTGCGCGAGTTCTTCATGGACACCATCGCCCTGGCGCCGGAGCTGAAACGGCGCCTTGCCAACGCCACGCTGGTCGATGACGCGGTGCACGCCACCGGTAATTTTTCGTACAGCAGCACCCACGCCACCGGCGACCGCTACCTGATGCTGGGCGATGCATTCACCTTCATCGACCCGATGTTCTCGTCAGGCGTTTACCTTGCGATGCACAGCGCTTTTGACGGCGCCGAGCTGGTGGCAACAGCGCTTGACCAGCCGGCCGACCTGCCCGCTGTGCGCAAAAGCTTCGAAGCCATGATGCGCAAGGGACCCAGGGAGTATTCGTGGTTTATCTACCGCGTGACCAACCCGACCATCCGGCACATGTTCATGCACCCGGCCAACCCGCTGCGCGTCAAGGAAGCCCTGCTGTCACTGCTGGCGGGCGACATTTTCGGCAAGACGCCGTTCTGGGGACGGCTGCGCATGTTCAAGGCGATCTATTACGGTATTTCGCTGGCGAATTTCCGCCGTACCTGGGACGGCTGGAAGCGCCACCGCATGGCCATCCGCGACGTGGGAGCGCTCAAGGGTGAGACCATCCTGAAGACGGACGCGAGCTAGAGCCCCCACGGTCGCTCACTGCGTGTAGCCCCGAGACCTTGCAGGCCGCGGCTCGCTAGAAGCTTCACCTCTGTCGCCTGTCCAAAGCTGCTCAAGCAGCTTTGGAGCCGCAGGCTCCAGCCCCTCGGGGGCGCTGCGCCTGCGGGCTGGCAAAGCCAGACCCGCCGGCCCCGGCTGGTGAAGAGAAATTTGCCCCGGGCGTACGGGGAGTATCCCGGCACCGTGCCGGTGCCGTTGATCTTTCTACAATGGGGGATGTTCCCAGAAGCCTCCAGCTCCCCTCTCCTGCAAAACCTCAATCCGGAGCAACTCGCAGCGGTCACGCTGCCCAACACGCATGCGCTGATTCTGGCCGGCGCCGGGTCCGGCAAGACCCGGGTGCTGACGACACGCATCGCCTGGCTGCTGCAAACCGGCCAGGTGTCGCCAGGCGGCATTCTGGCGGTGACGTTCACCAACAAGGCCGCCAAGGAAATGATGGCGCGGCTGTCGGCCATGCTGCCGGTGAATGTGCGCGGCATGTGGATAGGCACCTTCCACGGCCTGTGCAACCGGTTTTTGCGCGCGCACTACAAGCTGGCCAACTTGCCGCAAAGTTTTCAGATCCTCGATACGCAGGACCAGCTCTCGGCCATCAAGCGACTGTGCAAGCAGTTCAATGTGGACGACGAACGTTTTCCTCCCAAGCAGCTGATGTGGTTTATTGCCGGCAACAAGGAAGACGGCTTGCGTGCCAAAGACGTGCAAGTGCGCGACGAAGAAGGCCGCAAGAAGGTCGAAATTTATGCCCTGTATGAAGAGCAGTGCCAGCGCGAAGGCGTGGTGGATTTCGGTGAACTCATGCTGCGCAGCTATGAACTGCTGCGCGACAACGCCCCCGTGCGCGAGCACTACCAGCGGCGCTTTCGCCACATCCTGATCGACGAGTTTCAGGACACCAACAAGCTGCAGTACGCGTGGATCAAGATGCTGGCCGGGCAAGGGCCTGATGCGACCCAGGGCGCGGACGCCATGCCGGGCGGCTCGGTGGTGGCGGTGGGCGACGACGACCAGAGCATTTACGCTTTTCGCGGCGCGCGCGTGGGCAACATGGCCGACTTTGTGCGTGAGTTCGAAGTGACACACCAGATCAAGCTCGAGCGCAACTACCGCAGCTTCGGCAACATTCTCGATTCTGCCAACGAGCTGATCAGCCACAACAGCAAACGCCTGGGCAAAAACCTGCGTACCGAAGCGGGGCCGGGCGAGCCGGTACGTGTGTACGAATCAACCAGTGATTTTGCCGAGGCCCAGTGGTTTGTGGATGAAGTGAAGCAACTGGTACGTGACGGCACCGAGCGCAAGGAGATCGCGCTGCTGTACCGCAGCAACGCACAAAGCCGGGTGATGGAGACAGCGCTCTTCAATGCCGGTGTGCCCTACCGCGTCTACGGCGGCCTGCGCTTTTTCGAGCGCGCTGAAATCAAGCATGCGCTGGCCTACCTGCGCCTGCTGGAGAACCCGCACGACGACACGAGCTTTATGCGCGTCGTCAATTTTCCGCCGCGCGGGATTGGCGCGCGCAGCATTGAGCAGCTGCAGGATATTTCGCGTGCGGCCGGCTGTTCGCTGTACGACGGCGTGAGCGCCGTGCCGGGCAAGGCCGGTGCGAACCTCGGCGCCTTTGCCGCCAAAATCCAGGTGCTGAGCGAGCAGACCACAGGGCTGACGTTGCGGGAGATCATTGAACTGGTGCTGCAGCACAGCGGCCTGGAAGAACACTACAAAACCGAAAAAGAAGGCCAGGACCGGCTGGAGAATCTGGCCGAACTGGTCAATGCAGCAGAGTCTTTCGTCAGCCAGGAAGGCTTTGGCCGCGATGCGGTGGCGCTGCCGGTTGACGAGCTGGGCGGGCGGCTCACGCAGTCGCCGGCCAGCCAGGGGTTGGACCCGTCCGCGCCGCTCGTCAGCGAGCCTTTGCCCGAGGCCCTGGCGCCCGACACCGAGACCGGCGAAACGCTGTCGCCCCTGGCGGCCTTCCTCACGCACGCCGCGCTGGAGTCTGGCGACAACCAGGCCCAGGCCGGGCAGGATGCGGTGCAGCTCATGACCGTGCATTCGTCCAAGGGGCTGGAGTTTGACTGCGTGTTCATCACCGGTCTGGAGGACGGCATCTTTCCGCACGAGAACTCCATGAGCGACCGCGACGGCCTGGAAGAAGAACGCCGCCTGATGTATGTCGCGATCACGCGCGCGCGCAAGCGCCTTTATCTCAGCCATTCGCAGACGCGCATGCTGCATGGCCAGACGCGCTACAACCTCAAGAGCCGGTTTTTTGACGAGCTGCCCGAAGCCGCGCTCAAATGGATCACGCCGAAGAACCAGGGTTTTGCCTCGGGCATGGGTTCCGGCGGATGGGCTGGTGCTAGCAATTCAGGAGCTGGTGGCGCCCGTGGGGATTGGGCCAGTGGCGTTTTCTCTTCAAAAACTGGCGGCGCAGAGCGTTTTGCCAACCCACCGGTGCCGCCTCAGAAGAGTGCGCCTTCGCATGGGCTCAAAAGCGGCATGGAAGTGTTCCATGCCAAGTTCGGCGAAGGAAAAGTGCTGATGCTGGAGGGCAGCGGCGACGATGCCCGGGCGCAGATCAACTTCACGCGGCACGGCGTGAAGTGGCTGGCCCTGAGCGTGGCCAAACTGACGGTGGTGTAGTTGCCGCGCTGCTGGCGGCATTTTGTTGAATTCAAACTGACGGGAAAAAATGACAGAGACAAATTCCGAAACCGGAATCGAGACCGGAAAAAATGAAGGCACTGAAAACCCTGAAAGCCCGTCAGCGATTTACGTTCCGCACCAGGAATTCCGCACCGGCCTGCCGCACGGCCGGTTCCGCGTGATCGTGAATCCGGAGCGTGCGCAAAAATACGTCAAGCACCGGCTCTTTGTGGTCGGCATTTCCTTGCCCCTCCTGGGCATCGGTGTGGTGCTTTCCATGTACGGCTACCTCTGGGTGGGCCTGCCGATGGTTATCGTCGGCGTGTTGATGCACAGGGTCATCAAGGCCCATGCACCCAGGATTCTGCTGCACCTGGCGCTGAGCGACGCCAAGACCTACGAGGAAGCGATGGAGTACGAGATCCTGGAAGTGCGCCGCGCTACTTGAGCAACCTGCCGTCGCGGCCGATCACGGTGACTTCAACAAACTTCGAGCCGACACGGTTCTCCGGCGAAAAGCTTACCTTGAAACCTCCTGCGTCATAGCTGTTCATCTTCTCCAGCTGGGTGATGATTTTCTGGCGCGTTGGATCGGCGCCGCTGCGGCGCATGGCTTCAACAAGAATCTTGGCTGCAATGAAGGACTCCATGCTGGCGTAGGAGACCACCTTGTCCGGCTGGTATTTGGCCATCAGGGTCTGGAACTCGCGGGCCACCGGCGCCAGAGTGGAATAAGGGTAGGGCATGACCTGGGAAATGCCGATGCCGCGGGCGTTGTCCTCCCCGGCATTCTTCAGCAGTTCCTTGAAATTCACCACCGAGATACTGAACAGGCGAGCCTTGCTGCCTTGCGCCCGCATCTTCTTGATGAAAGCGGCGGAGGCACGGTTGACTGAAACCATGATGATGGCGTCCGGATTGGCCGGGGTGATGGCCGCGACCGCTGCATCAACTTCCTCGGGCTTGGTGCGGTCGTAGTTACCCGTGGCCACGGCCGTCATGCCAAGTTTTTTCAGTGCACTTTCCGCACCTGCCAGGCCGCTTTTGCCGAAGGGGTCGTCCTGGTACATCACCGCGAAGCGGCGCAGGCCAATGGTGTGCAGGTGTTCCACCATGCGGGCAGTTTCGTCGGCGTAGCTGGCCCGGATGTGAAAAATCAGGGGGTTGACCGGGTCACGCAAATCCTGAGCGCCCGTGTAAGGTGCCAGCAGGGCGATGCCCGCTTCCTCAAGCACCTTGTTCTTGTTCAGGGCCAGCACGTTGCCGGTTCCGACAAAACCAAACAGGGCCAAAGGCTTTTCCTCGGCCAGCAGTTGGCGCGTCAGGGCAAGGGTCTGTTCCGGCTTGTAGCTGTCGTCCTTGAGGGCGACGCGAATCTTGCGGCCGTAAATTCCGCCGTTGTCGTTGACATAGGCGAAATACGCAGCGCCGCCAGCCACGTATTCGTTACCGGTTCCGGCGATGGTGCCCGTCAGCGGTGCCACCTGCCCGATCACCAGATCTTCGCGTGCCGGCGCCGCCTGCCCGGACAGGACAACCGACAGCAGGGCGGCCAAGCTCAGGGCTTTGGCCATGAGATGTATTTTTTTGTTTTCCATCAGTCTTCCTGGTTAATTAAGATTACTTACTTGTTCTGCATTGCAGAACTGTTTGCTTGATCATTTGTTCAAATTGTGAAACATTAAGATACATTTTTACTAGTGGATTTCCCTTGAGTGATACGCCCGATGCTGCCTGGGCGCCACAATCGCTGAACTTTTTATTCCGCAATGCAGAACTAGCAATGTCTCAATCTCCTGTTCCCGGCAGGCCGGCTCCCGGAGCGGTCAGCCCTGTTCATGCCAAGGAGGACCGGCACTTTGTGACGGCGTTGGCACGCGGCCTGGATGTGCTCAGCGCTTTTCGTTCACGAGACCGGTCCTTGGGCAACACGGAACTGGCACGCCGTTGCGGCCTGCCCAAGTCAACGATTTCGCGATTGACCTACACGCTGACCAAGCATGGCTACCTGGAGCATGCGCAGGACGCCAGCGGTCGCGCGGGGTATCGGCTGGGGAGTGCGGTACTGGCGCTGGGCAGCGCCATGCTGGCGCGCATGGACATGCGGCAGCTCGCCAGGCCGCTGATGCAGGATCTCGCCGACAGTTCGCAGGCCATGGTGTCGTTGGGGATACGCGATCGCCTGAGCATGATTTATGTGGAAAACTGCCGCAGCGAATCTGCACTCACGCTCAGCCTGGACGTAGGTTCGCGCATTCCACTGGCCAGCACTGCGATGGGGCGAGCCTACCTGTGCGGCTGTTCGGATAAGGAGCGTGAGACCCTGCTTGAGCGTATTCGGATCCAGGACGAGGAAGCGTGGCCTAAAACCCGCGAGGCGATGGCGCTGGCGCTGGCGCATTACCGCGATCACGGCTGCTGCGCCTCTTTTGGTGATTGGCAGAAGGACGTTAACGCTATTGCTGCTGCATTCCGGCCACCGGGTAGACGCTCCGTCATGGTGGTGAGCTGCGGTGGCCCGGGGTTCAATCTTTCGCCGCATTTCCTGATGACGCAGGTGCAGCCGCAACTGGTGGCATTGGTCAGGCGGCTGCAAGACGCATCCGGCGATGCCTTGTAGGCAGCGCTGGCGCGGCCGGAATCAGTAGGTCATTTTTCCGCTACCGTCCTTGATGCCTTTCCTGCCTGCAATTTGCCAGGAGGTCCGCTGATCGATCAGGCCGGCGAGGAATTCCAGTTCCTCGTCACTGTGATTGATCGCGTTGGCGGGGGTGAGGCGGCGGCCGTTTTTGGGCTCCACTTCGCCCCAGAATGACTGGTGGTAACTTGACTGTGACACGGTCTTTTCCCCGTTCGACTCCATGTCAACCGTACCATAGCAGTTGCAGAAATAGCTGCGGTTGCCCTGGTCGGCGAAGACCTCGGCATAGACGCCCGTGCCGCGTATGCCGGCCGTCAGCGTGGGCAGGACAATGGCGCGGCTGCTGCCCTTGCCCCAGACGCTGACCACGGCGCCCGTGAGCAGGCGCAGCAGGCTCACGGTACTGAGCGAGCTGCCGCGTTCCACCTTCATCATGGAGTTCTCACGCACCTGGAATGCCGAGTTGCCGATGACAAACATCAGGTTGGAACCCGGGCCGGTCTGGATCTGGTCACCGGTGAGGATGGTTTGGCCGGTCTGCAGCCGGTTGCCGTTGAGCAGGGCATCGCCCCTCAGCTCGACGATATTGCTTCGCTGCTGGGCCATGGCTGCAGGCAAACCTCCCATCGCTACCCAGGCGGCTGCTGCCTTGAGCGTGTCACGCCGTTGAAACCACAAAATTTCCTGTTCGGTACGGCCTTGCAGCTGGTGCTGGGTCATGAAGAATCTCCTGGGGTAGCGGGGTCGTTGTTGGTGTTTTCCGGGTTATTGGCGCCGTCCGGCGAGTCACCGGGTAGCGTGGCCACGAAGCTATCACGAAACGTGAAGTAAATCGAGGTGGAAAACATGGCTGCGATGAGCAAGCCCAGGGGCATCATTGCCGCGGCCATGAATTCAGCGCTGCCTGTCAGGCCGGCAAGCACGCTCAGCACGATGGCCATGCCCATGGATACGCCGAGCCAGCCCAGCCCGAACATCAGGAAGGCCCCCGCGTTGCGAACACAGGCGACAACGCTGAAAAAGAGGCTTTTGACCGGAGAAACGCCGTGCCAGTGAACCAGGGCAGGTGCGTGCCAGAACAGCAGCAGCACAGGCAGGTACAGCAGCAGGGACACCGACATGTTCTTGGCCATGGCCAGCTGGAACTGCGGCGTCATCATCGCCTCGCGGCTCGCGTCGGCGGCAACCGGGGGGTCCACCAGCATCGGTACGATCCAGTTGATCAGCACGCAGAACGCTGCATAGATCGCGCCAAGGACAAGCATCGCGCCCAAACGCTCGCGTCCAGCACGAAAAGCGCTAAGGAGCACCGTGGGCATGGGAAATTT
This sequence comes from Polaromonas sp. P1_F4, assembly GCF_056405675.1. Lineage (NCBI taxonomy): Bacteria > Pseudomonadati > Pseudomonadota > Betaproteobacteria > Burkholderiales > Comamonadaceae > Polaromonas > Polaromonas sp. P1_F4. The sequence goes on from NZ_JBFUBP010000001.1 coordinate 103,588, forward strand.
TCCCTTCACGGCTTCCTGTGTGGCGGCCATCAGACCCAGCATGGCAGCGGGAACAATCATCAGTGCCAGGATCAGTCCGAAAAACGGCAGCAAGGAAAGCACCGTGACTGCAGCCAGGTACAGGAAAAACAGGCCCGACATGGCCAGCGGCTGCTGCATGAAAGTCTTGATGCCCAACCTGACCCAGGTCATGCCGGTGCTTGCGGGAACAATATTAAGTTTCATGGTCTTCAGCGGGAAATGGGCCGGACGAGACCGGGATATTGCAGGAGGGCAGTTTGCCTGAAAGCAGCGACGCTTGGCGCTGGCCCTCAAACGGGCCTTTGGCCAAAGGGCAATCAAGCCTGCGGGATGGCTTTGGCTAGAGGACGTAAGGGTGTGTGAGCCGCTCGCGCAGGACACGCTCGAAATGGCTGGGGTCGTGCGGCTTGAGCACTGCAGCTTCACGGGGCAAATGCAAGTCCCACAGCCGCGACAGCCAAAAGCGCAGGGCTCCGGCGCGCTGCATGGCAGGCAGGAGCCTGCGCTCCTGCGCCGTCAGGCGCCGCACGCTTTCGTAAGCCCTCATGAAGGCCGCCGAACGGGCTTCGTCCTGTACGCCGGTTTCCAGGTCTATGCACCAGTCGTTGAGGCACACACCAATGTCAAACAGGAAGGTGTCGCAGCCGGCGAAGTAAAAATCAAAAAAACCGGTGAGCCGGCCGTCTTCGAACATCACGTTGTCGCGAAAGAGGTCGGCGTGTATGGCGCCGCGCGGCAGGCTGCCAAAGGCGGATGAAGCCGCTACATGGTTCTGGTAGGCCAGCTCGCCCAGAATAAGGCTGCGCTGCTCGGGTGTCATGTAGGGCAGCACGACCGGAACGGTCTCGTTCCACCAGGCCAGGCCCCGCAGGTTGGGCTGGCGCCGCGGGTATTCGAGGCCTGCGAGGTGCATGCGTGCCAGTGTTTCCCCGACACCGGCGCAGTGGCCGGCTGTGGGGGCCAGTTCACTGTGGCCGCGCAGCTTGTTGACGACGGAGGCCGGTTTGTCTTTCAGGCGGTGAAGAATGCTCCCTTTGGGGTCGGCTGCGGGATCAGGCACCGGAATGCCGTGTGCCGCCAGGTGCTTCATCAGGTGCAGGTAAAACGGCAGTTGCTCGAATGTCAGGCGCTCGAACAGGGTCAGCACATACTGGCCCCTGTCGGTGTCCACAAAGTAATTGGTGTTTTCGATGCCGCCTGCGGCACCTTTGATAGTTTGCAGCTGCCCCAGATTCAGGGCGTTCAAGAACGCTGCAGCCTCGTCAAACGAGACTTCGGTATAGACGGCCATGCCTGAAACTGGATCCTGGAGTTCTTGGAGTACGTGGGAGCTGCGAAAAATCAGAACTTCAGCACGTTCCAGACGCGTGAGCCGTTGGTGTCGTTGTTGGTCGACGCGGGGGCGGTGCCCCGGGCGCCTTCTGCGGGCTTGATTTCGTAAGCCGCACCGCCGACTTTGGGCTGGACCAGGATTTGCTGCGTTTCGCCGCCCACACGGAGTTCGTCGATCCGGCTGCCCGCGTCTTCAGTGCGAATGCGCTGGATTGCCTTGTCCGGCCGGCCTGCAGGCGCCGGGGCCTCCGCCGTCACGGGCGGCACTGCGTTTTGTGCAGGCGCTTGAGCCATGGCCGCAGCCAGCGGCAGCACCGCAAACGCGGCGGCAAGAAGAGGGCGGAAAGCGTGGTTCATGTCTGCATTGTAGGCCGCAGGGCCCGGCCGACAAGCCCGGCATGTCGTAATAAGGGGGCTGCGGCTGTAGGCGGAAAGCTTCCCCACAGGCCAGCGCGGGGCGCTATCGGCGCCGCGGGCGGCGGCGGGCCGATATCCCCGACAATCGGCTTCATGAGTACCGACAAAAAAACACTGCTGCTGGTGGACGGCTCCAGCTACCTGTACCGCGCCTTTCATGCCATGCCCGACCTGCGCGCCAACCCGGGCGACCCGGCCAGTCCGGCGACCGGCGCCATACGCGGCATGGTCAACATGATGCAAAAGCTGCGCAAGGACGTGCGCGCTGACTTCGCCGCCTGCGTGTTCGATGCCAAAGGGCCGACATTTCGCGATGCGCTGTACCCTGAATACAAGGCCCAGCGCTCACCCATGCCCGACGACCTGCGTAGCCAGGTCGAACCCATCCACGAAGTAGTGCGCCTGCTGGGCTGGAAAGTGCTGGACGTGCCCGGCGTGGAGGCCGACGACGTGATCGGAACGCTCGCCTGCATGGCTTCAACTCAGGGGATCGAAGTCATCATCTCCAGCGGCGACAAGGACTTGAGCCAGCTGGTCGACGAAAATATCACCGTCATCGACACCATGAACGACCGCCGGCGCGACCTGGCCGGGGTGGAGGCTGAATTCGGCGTACCGCCGCGCCTGATGGTCGATTACCAGGCACTGGTCGGCGACGCGGTCGACAACGTGCCCGGCGTGCCCAAGGTCGGCCCCAAGACGGCAGTGAAATGGCTGCTCGAATATGGCTCGCTCGATGCGCTGGTAGCCCGAGCCGGCGAGATCAAGGGCGTGGTGGGTGAGAACCTGCGCCAGTCACTCGATTGGCTGCCCAAAGGCCGTGAGCTGCTGACCATCAAGAAGGACTGCGAACTGGACGGCTACATCCCCGGCCTGCCCGCCCTGGATGCCATCACCATCGGCGGCCAGCAGACGGAACCCCTGAAAGCCTTTTATGAAAAGTATGGCTTCAAAGGCCTGGTCAAGCAGATCGAAATCGAAAGCACGCCGCCGGAATTGATTGGCGGACCTGAAGGCAGGCACAAGCCCGCGCCCGCCGGCGGTTCAGGCGGCCGTTCGGACTCGCCGGGCCTGTTTGACGAAGCGCCCCTGACCGACACGCCGCCGGCTGAACGTGCCAGCAACCTGAACTACGACACGGTGCTCACCTGGGAGGCGTTTGACCGCTGGCTCGCCAAAATCGAAGCGGCTGAGCTGGTCGCGCTGGACACGGAAACCACTTCCCTTGATGAGATGCAGGCCGAAATCGTTGGCCTGAGCTTCAGCGTCACGCCCGGCGAAGCGGCCTACATTCCGCTCACGCACGACTACCCCGACGCGCCCGCGCAATTGCCGCGCGACGAAGTGCTGGCTCGCCTGAAACCCTGGCTGGAAAATCCAGCCAAAGCTAAGCTGGGCCAGCACGTCAAATACGACCGCCATGTGTTTGCCAACCACGGCATTGAAGTGCAGGGCTATGCGCACGACACCATGCTGCAAAGCTATGTGCTGGAAGTGACCAAGCCGCACGGCCTGGCCAGCCTGGCCGAGCGGCATGTGGGCCGCAGCGGCATCAACTATGAAGACCTGTGCGGCAAGGGTGCGCACCAGATCAAGTTCAATCAGGTCGACATCGCCAAGGCCGCCGAATATTCCTGCGAAGACTCCGACCAGACCCTGGACGTGCACCGCGTGCTGTGGCCGCAGCTCGAGGCCAACGAGAAGCTGCGCTTTATCTATGAGCTGGAAATGCAGAGCAGCGAAACGCTGTACCGCATTGAACGCAACGGCGTGATGATCGATGCGCCCACGCTGGCCGCGCAGAGTCACGAGCTGGGCCAGCGCATCATCCAGCTGGAAGCCGAGGCCTACGAGATCGCCGGCCAGCCCTTCAACCTGGGAAGTCCCAAGCAGCTCGGCGAGATTTTCTTCGACAAGCTCGGCATGCCGGTCATCAAGAAGACCCCCAGCGGCGCGCGCAGCACCGACGAGGAGGTGCTGGAAAAGCTGGCCGAAGACTATCCGCTGCCTGCCAAGCTGCTCGAGCACCGCTCGCTGAGCAAGCTCAAGGGCACTTACACCGACAAGCTGGCGCAGCTGGCATTGCCCCGCACCGGCCGTGTGCACACCCACTATGCACAGGCTGTCGCGGTGACTGGGCGGCTTTCCAGCAACGACCCCAACCTGCAGAACATCCCGATCCGCACTGTGGAAGGCCGGCGCGTGCGCGAGGCCTTCATTGCACCAGCGGGCAGCGTGATCGCCAGCGCCGACTATTCGCAGATCGAGCTGCGCATCATGGCGCACATCAGCGGCGACGAGGCGCTGCTCAGCGCCTTCACCAACGGCCTGGACGTGCACCGCGCCACGGCCGCGGAGGTCTTCGGCGTCGCGCTGGACCAAGTCAGTAGCGAACAGCGCCGCTATGCCAAGGTCATCAACTTCGGCCTGATCTACGGCATGAGCAGCTTCGGCCTGGCGCGCAACCTGGGCATAGAAACCAAGGCCGCGGCCGCCTACATCGACAAATACTTCCAGCGCTATCCCGGTGTCAAGAACTACATGGACCAGACCGTGATGTTTGCCCAGGAACACCATTACGTCGAAACCGTTTTCGGCAGGCGCCTCTACCTGTCGGAGATCAACGGCGGCAATGGCCCTCGCAAAAAAGCGGCCGAGCGCCAGGCCATCAACGCGCCCATGCAGGGCACGGCGGCCGACCTCATCAAGCTCAGCATGAACAAGGTGCAGGAAGTGCTCGACGCGGAAAAGCGCGCCACCAAAATGATCATGCAGGTGCATGATGAGCTGGTGTTTGAAGTGCCCGAAGCCGAAGTCGAGTGGCTGCGTACCGAGATCCCGCGCCTGATGGCCAGCGTCGCTGAGCTGAAAGTGCCGCTGCTGGCGGAGATTGGCGTTGGGCCCAATTGGGACAAGGCGCACTGATTAGTTAACGCGGCGATGCGTCGCCGTTCGCAGGTTTGCGCGCGGTGACCATGTAGTAGCCAAAACCCGGCAGCCACAGGCCCAGGAGGAAGGCCGCATAGGACGCCACGATGTGGCCACGGCGCAGTGGCGAAAGATGGAACCGGGCTCGCCATAATTCTCGCAACGCAAAGCGCGTGGCGAACAGCGGAATCTGCAAGGCGCTTGGCGCCAGGCGCAGGCTGATGTCCTGGAACCGGATGTCGGTGAACCCCTGGCTGGCGAGCGCGGTGTGAAGCGCCTCTTTCTCGGCCAGCTCGTTCACCGCCCAGTGATGGCACCAAAGCCTGTAAATCCGCTCCATGAACCCTGGCAGCGGTTTGTTGTTGCGGCGCAAGGCGTCGGCAATTACCAGCGTACCGCCGGGGCGCAGCAAGCGGGCCGCTTCCCGCACCAGGGCGCGCTTGTCGGCGCCCGGTGCGTGGCAGGCACTTTCAAGCGCGTAGACACCGTCGTACGCACCCGTGCGCAAGCCGGTGTCTACATAGTCGGCCAGGTGAAAGCGGACCTGGTTGGGCAAGGCCGCGGCCTGGTTGAGTTGGGCGCCCTGGACAATTTGCTCCGCTACCAGTGTGACGGCGTCCACCGTGCTGTGCTTGCGGCTCTGGACGATGGACCGCGCCGTGGCGCCAGCGCCGCAGCCTAGGTCCGCAAGCAGGACGGCGCCACTGTCTGGCAAGGCCAGCCGCTCAAGCACCTCCCGGTTCATGCGCTCCAGCATGGCTTCGCGGGCCAGGGGGTTGACCTTCCAGGTCCAGTAACCGAAGTGCATGTTCATGCCGGGGCTCCAGGCCCGGTAGTCCTCGGCCACGGCGTTGTAGTAGGACCGGATGCCCGCCAGCCGTGCTTCACCTCCTTTGGCGGGCGGGGTGATGGCGCGGGGCGTGGCAGGTGTTGCGGTGATCATTTCTGTTCTCCGTTCATGAGCCTCTTCAGGCGGGCCAGCCAGCCGTGGAGGATTCATCGGACACAGCCGATCCGGCGGGCCTGGCGATGCGGGCACCTTGCACATGGGCAGCCAGTTCTTTCGCCGCCAGCCATTGCCGCACCTGCATCCACACATTGCGCGAAATGATCGCCACGGTGACAAACACGCCCGCCAGCACCAGCCACAGCGAACGCCGCACGGTATCGATGACGCTGCTGCGGTCATTGAATTCGCCGAAGGTCAGCATCAGCAGCAAGGTGCCCGACACCGCCAGCAGGTAGGCGCAGCGTATCCAGAACTCCGCGCCACCGTCGGCATCGCACAGCATGCGCAGCACCTTGTAGAGGATGGGTTTGAGGTAAGTGATCGCAACGACCGGGCCGACCAGCGCGATCAGCAGGGAGACAAAAAACAGGTTGGCACTCATGATGATTTCCTTTCGTTTGCTCGGATGGTTGGGTGAGTGGTGATGGAACGGCTTAGCGTGAGCAGCTTCCGGCGTCGCAGCGCGCCAGGACCGAGCGCTCGGCCGCGCGCCGCACCGCGCCTTCAAACAGCAGGCGCACAAAGCCGCGTGGGATGCGGTGGCGGTTACGCGCCAGCACCGGGTAGCCCCATTCGGCCAGCGGGCGCAGCAAGGGCATGCGCATGGCGGAGCTGACCCAGCCCAGGCCGACAGCCTCGTACGCCAGCCGGAACACTTCAACGCCCTTGAGTACGCGGCCATCCGCGGTCCGTGCATGGATCAGCGTCAGCAGATCTTCCATCGTGGCGCCGGCGGGCACGTCGTTGAAGTCCGGCGCCGAGACGTCGGCAAAGCGCAGGTGCCCTTCGGTGTCACGCAGCATGAGGTTGCTCATCTCGGCGTTGCACAGCGGGCAGGCGGATTCGTAGAACAGAGTCAGCGGGTAAATGGTGGGATCCAGCCCTGCCTTGAAGCTGTTGTAACGGGTATTGCCCAAGTCGGGCACGCTGCGGATTTTCGGTCGGATGCTTGTCATATTTCTCTCCTTTAGAAATTTCAGTACAAACAGAAATCAATAGTCAAAAAAAGGGCCAAAACTGGCCAGGTCCTTTAAATCAAAAAGTAGGCGGTAAAAGTTCGGAGGGGTCCATGGGTTTGGCGTCGCTGTCGCCGCGCACGAACTTCTGCACGCTGGCGCCCATGCGCAACACCTTTTCAAGTGTGGTGGGCGACAGCCGCAGCATCTCGTCGGCCCACAAGCCCAGGGATTCCATCAGGCGAAGCGTTTCCCGCACCCGGTCCTGGGCATCGGCGGACTCGGCCTCAAAGCCGTCTTCCTTCACCAGCTCCCGCAGCATGCGCACGGTCGGGTCAAACTCGCGCTCCTTGCGTTCGCGCACCACGGTGCGAAAGAGTTCCCAGACGTCGAGCGAGGTTTCGTAATAGTCGCGCCTGTCGCCCAGCACATGGGTCGCACGGATCAGGTTCCAGTTCAGCAGCTCCTTGAGGCTGGTGCTGACGTTGGAGCGCGCCACTTCCAGCGTATCGGCGATGTCTTCGGCATGCAGCGGGCGGCCGTGGAAGAAAAGCAGAGCGTGGATTTGTGAAACGGTGCGGTTCACGCCCCAGGCGGTGCCCATTTCTCCCCAGTGGACGACGAATTTGCGGGCGACGGGGCTGAGTTCCATGGCTTTGAATATACGCCGTCTGAAATTTCTGTCAATACAGAAATAAAAGATTCTGAAAAGAAACAACAGCCAAGGCCCAAGCCCGAGAATACGGCGCATGACAGACATCAAGACCTACGGCATGTCCGAGCGGGCCGACCACCTCGACTTCGACATCCGGTCCCAGCTGGTGCGGCCGCCGCTGGTACGTCCGCACCGGCATGAGTATTTCCAGGTCCAGATCAGCCTGCAGGGCGACACTGAACAGAATGTAGCCGGCACGGTGCGGCCTTTCCGGCGCGGCTATTTGAGTTTTATCCTGCCTTACCGCGTGCATGTGATCCCGCATCCCGAGGGCTCGCGCTACGTCATCATTAACATGTCGCAGCAGTTCCTGCGCCCCGGCCTCGATGTGGATCCGCTGGATCTGGAAGACGTGCCCTTGAGCCGCGCGCCCGAACTCGCGCCCTTCCTGTTCCAGGAATACGCTGACTTCTATTTTTCCGAGGAAGAGTTTCCGGAGATCGAAGTGCTGCTGGAAAAACTTGCGTTGGAGAACGCGCATCGCCGCTTCGGCTCCATCGAGATGATCCGCGGCCTGATGCTGCAGCTGATCGGCATGGTCTGCCGCAAGTACGAAGCCGACTTGCTGCGTTTTTCGGCCAGCCAGGCGCAGCAGGGCAGCCGGCGTGCCAGCCTGCAGCGCGCGGTGCGTTACATCCGTGAGCACCTGGCCGGTGAGGTCACGCTGGCCGACGCGGCAGCGGCCGCTTTCCTCTCGCCCAACTACCTGGCGCACCTTCTGAAGAAAGAAACCGGCAAGACTTTCACCGACCTGGTGACAGAGCGGCGCCTGGAGTTTGCGCAGGAACAGCTGGCGCACAGCAGCCAGCGCATCGCCAGCATCGCCCATGCCTCGGGCTTTGCCGATGAGGCCTATTTCGCACGGCGCTTCCGTCAGCGCTTCGGACAGACGCCCAAGGCCTACCGCGACAGCGTGCGAGCAAAAATCTCCGGCGCCTGATCCATCCGCATCTGCTGCGGTGCAGCAGCACTGCATTGAATCGTCCGGTTAATGCGTAATTGCGTCCTCCCATAGAAGCCATGCCCGTCCTAAGCTTGATGGTTGGAGAAAAAACGCTGACAACAAGCTCCAGCTTTTATCAATCCCAGGAGACACACATGACACAACCAGACATGAGCAAACGCGGAATTCTGCAAACAGGCGCCCTGATGGCGACAGGCGCTGTCGTCGGCTGCGCCACGCCGGGCACGGCGGCCAATGCGCCGGCCACGCCTTTCACGGTGGCTGAGACCTACATCCCCATTGCGGGCAGCGCCGAAATGTTTCCGGTGCGCCGCATTTACTGCATAGGCCGCAACTACGCAGCACATGCAATCGAGATGGGTTCGGATCCGAGCCGTGAACCGCCGTTCTTCTTTCAGAAGCCGACGGACGCCATTCAGGTGGTGCCGCCCGGCAAGGTCGCAGACCACCCGTACCCCACGCTGACCAAAAACTACCACTACGAAGTCGAACTTGTGGCGGCGCTGGCCAAAGGTGGGCGCAACATCCCGATGAGCGAGGCGCTGGATCGTGTTTACGGTTACGCACTGGGCCTGGACATGACGCGCCGCGACCTGCAGCGCGGCATGGGCGACCAGAAAAAGCCCTGGGAAATCGGCAAGAGCTTTGACATGTCGGCTCCCATCGGTCCCATTCACAAGGTTGCGCAGACAGGCCACTACACCAAGGGCGCAATCTGGCTCAAGGTCAACGGCCAGGTCAAGCAGAACGCCACGCTCAACCACATGATCTGGTCGGTGGCCGAGCAGATCTCCAAGCTGTCTGAAGCGTTTGAGCTCTTTCCCGGCGACATCATTTACTCGGGCACGCCTGAAAACGTCGGCCCGGTGGTCAAGGGCGATGTCATCGAATGCCATATCGACGGCCTGCCGGAGCTCAGTGTCAAGATCGTTTGAGTTTGAGTTTGAGTGTGGGGCAGGGCGGTGGGCAAGGGAAAACACCAGCGTCATTGCCTTGCGGTGGCAAGAACTTCCGGGGCCGCATAGACTCCGACTGTTTGCCTTTTGACAACCTCCCACAATCTACCGAGGAAACCGCCATGCTTGAACACGACCAGAAGAAAGACTTCGACGCCCTGCTGCCCGGGCGGTCCACCGAAGCCGGCGCCAGCCGCCGCACCGCGCTCAAAACGGCCCTGGGGGTCGGGTATGCCGCCACCGCCATGCCCATCATGGCGCAGACAGCCATCAAAACTTCCTCAGAAGGCCTGAAGACCGGCGAAACCACCTATGAAGTCAATGGCTTCAAGGTGCCCGCGTTTTTCGCGGCGCCGGCCGGCAAGACCAACCTGCCGGTGGTGCTGGTGATCCAGGAAATTTTTGGCGTGCACGAATACATCGCCGACACGGCCCGGCGCTTTGCCAAAGCCGGCTACCTGGCGATTGCCCCCGAGCTCTATGCGCGCCAGGGCGACCCGAGCAAGTACAACGAAATGGCCAAGCTCATGGCCGAAGTGGTGTCCAAAGTGCCTGACGAACAGGTCATGGCCGACCTGGACGGCGCCGTGAAGTGGGCAGCCGCTAACGGTGGAAACGCCAAAAAGGTCGGCATCACCGGTTTTTGCTGGGGTGGCCGCATCACCTGGCTGTATGCCGAACAAAGCAAGAACGTCAAAGCCGGCGTGGCCTGGTACGGCCGCCTGGTCGGCCAGCCATCAGCGCTGACGCCCAAGCACCCGCTGGACCTGGCAGCCAACCTCAAGGCGCCCGTACTGGGTCTCTACGGCGGGCAGGACGGCGGCATCCCGCTGACCACCGTCAACCAGATGAAAGACGCCCTGGCCGAGGCTGGCGCCAAGGGCAACAAGGCCGCGGCCGCCTCCGAGTTTGTGGTCTATCCGCAAGCTCCCCACGCCTTCCATGCCGACTACCGCCCGAGCTACCGCAAGGATGCGGCTGACGACGGCTTCAAGCGTGCGCTGGAGTGGTTCAAGGGCCACGGCGTAGCCTGACTCCCCGCCTGCAGGCCGCAAGCCGCCAAGCCCGAAAGGGCCGGCGGCTTTTTTATTACGGCCCCACCAGTTGCGCCCAAAGAATTCTTCAAGCCAGCATGAGCCCCGGAACCGGCTTTGCCGGGCCGTAGGGCGGGCGGCCCCCTCGGGGGCAGGGAGTTACGCGAAGCGAACGACCGTGGGGCTCAAGTTCTGCGGCCCCCTCGGGGGGCAGGGAGCTACACGCAGTGAGCGACCGTGGGGGCTAACCACTTGACAGGCTTGATAAGATTGAAACAACCCCGGCCGCAGGCATTGGATGCCGCGCCCGGGGTTTTGTCATCTGTGGTGTAACCTCTGCGGATAATTTTGAGTGATTTCGGGCCTTAGCCCAATAAATACGAGCGCAAGCAGCTATGACTTTGATAGCAATCCTGGTGGGAACCCTGGCCGCCGGCATCGGCAGCGTGTGGCTGGCGGCGCTGCTCAGCTTTGGCGTGCTGGCCCGCTATACCCAGCACATGCTCAGCCTGGCGGCAGGTGCGTTACTGGCCACGGCCTTCATGCATTTGCTGCCCGAGGCCTTTGAAAGCCAGGCGGGTGCGAAAGAACTGTTTGCTACCCTGCTGGTGGGGCTGGTGTTTTTCTTCCTGCTCGACAAGGCCGAGCTGTGGCACCACGGCCATGAGCACCATGGCGGCGAGCACCATGGCCCCGAGGTGGCTGCGCATGCGCAGCATGACCATGCGGAGCACGTCCATGCCGCACACAGCCACCACGGCCACCACAACCATGCGCATGGCGAAGCCAAAAGCGGCAGCTGGGCCGTGCTGGCCGGTGACAGCGTGCACGCTTTCGGCGACGGCATCCTGATTGCGTCGGCTTTCATGGCCGATTTGCGGCTGGGCGTGGTCGCAGCCCTGGCGGTGCTGGTGCATGAAGTGCCCCACCACATGGGCGACCTGGTGGTGCTGCGCCAGACCTCCAACAACCGCCGCGCCGCCTTCATCAAGGTGTCGCTGGCCGGTGCCGTCACCGCGCTGGGCGGCGTGGTCGGCTATGCGCTGGTCGACCAGCTGTATGACTACCTGCCGTTTTTCCTGATCATGGCGTCCAGCAGCTTTATCTATGTCGCGTTGGCCGACCTGATTCCCCAGTTGCAAAAGCGCGTCACTGCCCGGGAAACCATGGCGCAAATCGCCTGGCTGGGCATCGGCATCGGCCTGGTCACGCTGATCAGCGGCCTTGCGCACCACCATTGAGCGGCAAGGCGCAGCTGCGGTTGCGGCTGCTGTCAGACGGCGCCTGACAAGTACAAGGCCTGGCGACCTATAGGCGGGTTTCGGGCGGAGCGGGAAGATAAGGCCAGGCATCTTCCTGATGCCCCGTTGCGTTGTGCAAAACACTGTGCAAAAGGCAGGCCCGCCATGAACTTCCATTCAGACTCCACCACGGTTTCCAGCGCCTTCCGCCCCTCGGCCTACGATGTCAGCGGCGAGTTGGCTCATGAAGCACCACAGCGCAAGCCGCGAAGCTTTCGCCGCCCGCGCGCAGCCGCGTACATCGCCTTTCTCATTACCGTTTTCGCCAGCATGGCGGCCGCCGCTGCGCTGGCAATCCATGACATGCCTTTGATGGTGGTGGGCCTGTGATGAGCGGCACGCGCAAGCGGCCAGGCAATGAAGAGCCCGAACCGACATCGGAGGCGGACCTGCCGTCCGACGGCCGGGACGAAAAAGGTGAAGCAATGATCCGCGACTTGCCCAGACGGGTGGAGCCGCCGCAGTCTCTGCAGTCGCCTGGCAGGGGCCCAACGACGCCGGAAAAGGAAAGCAGGAAGTAGCCATGGCCACCAATCCGAACGTTCCGCCACCCGAGCCGCTGCCGCCCCTGGACACCCCGCCGGACCCGGGCGAAGTGCAGACCACCCCCATGCCAATGACGCTGAAATAGGCGAAAACAGCTCCCCAAGAGATGTTGACGGGTCTGGGCGGTGGCTGCCCCGCCTGGAGCTTGCAAGGGCCATCCAGCCTGGATATGGTCGGAGGATTTTCATCCCCGGGGAGACACCATGGCCGACGTAATGAATGTCCGCTGCTGCATCGCAGGCGGAGGCCCGGCCGGCATGATGCTGGGCCTGTTGCTGGCACGCGCCGGGGTACAGGTGCTTGTGCTGGAAAAGCACGCCGATTTCCTGCGTGACTTTCGCGGCGACACCGTGCATCCCTCCACACTCGAAGTGATCCACGAGCTGGGCCTGCTGGAGAAATTTCTGGCGCGCCCGCACGATGAAGTAAGCGAGTTGCGCGCCGTGGTCGGCAACACCGAACTCGTGCTGGCCAGCTTCAGGCATTTACGCCTGCGCTGTAAATTCATCGCGATGATGCCCCAGTGGGAGTTCCTGGATTTTGTGCGCGATGAGGCGGAGCTGTACCCCGGTTTTCGCCTGATCCAGAACGCCGAAGTGACCGGCGTGATCCAGCAGGGCGGCGTTGTGACTGGCGTGGAGGTCGCCACGCCCGGGGGCGCCTTGCAGGTGATGACGGACCTCGTGATCGGCGCCGATGGCAGGCGGTCCACGGTGCGCAGTTCGGCGGGGCTGGTCGTGCGCGATCTGGGCACGCCTATCGATGTGCTGTGGATGCGCCTGCCCAAGATGCCGGGCGATCCTTCCACGACGGGTGGGCGCATTACCAACGGCATCTTCCTTGCCATGATTGACCGCCGTACCTACTGGCAGTGCGCCTATGTGATTCCCAAGGGCGGCATCGAGGCCGTTCGCTCGCAGGGGCTGGAGGCTTTCCGAACAGACGTGGTGAAAGTGGCGCCACTCTTTGCCGACCGTATCGCCACCCTGGCCAGCTGGGACGACATCAAGCTGCTGAGTGTCACGGTCGACCGGCTGGAGCACTGGTACAAGCCCGGCCTGCTGTGCATCGGCGACGCTGCACATGCCATGTCGCCCGTGGGCGGCGTGGGCATCAATCTGGCGGTGCAGGATGCCGTGGCGGCGGCCAACGTCCTGGCCGCGCCCCTGGCAAATCCGCAGCTTGACCGCGCCGCGCTGACACCCTTTCTGGCGCAGGTGCAAAAACGCCGGCTGTTTCCCACGCGTGTCACGCAGGCGGTTCAGGTCGCGATCCAGAACCGCCTGCTCAGCCCGGTACTGGCGGCGCGGGGGCGCGACGGCCCGCCCATGGCGCTGCCCTGGCCGCTGAAGCTGATGCGGCGCTGGCCCCTGCTGCAGGCGCTACCGGCCTATGCGGTCGGCGTGGGCGTGCGGCCCGAGCATGTGCGCTCGCCTGCGCAGCCGGTGGCTGCCGATACGGACTGAATGGTCGTAGTTGCTATTGATTTGATAGCTGGTTGCGCTCGTCCCATAAGGACGAATGGCAGTTTTTATTTGAATTTGTGAGGATTTTCGGGACGCCCGGCCTTTTCCCTACCTGTCCTTCTTTTTCTACCTTCCATTTTCCAGTGGGGATTTGAACGCTGGTGTCCGAGCGGAAAAGACGGAAGAAGATGGTTTGTAGGTTTGTTCCTACGCAATCCACAGGCATTGCCTACATTCCCGGGCAGGAGCGGTGCCTACAGTGAATAGGGCAGGCACAGGTGCGTAGCAGGTGTGCAAGCGCCGCAAACCACCCCCAATCCCACTCAACAGTCTGCACCTCGCTACGGCTTTCCTGCCGCACGCAGAGGTGACCTTCAGGAGACCGTCATGAAAACCACCGCAGAGACACTTCACTCCCACAGGCCCGAACCCAGCCCTTCGAAAGGACGCCTGGGTGACAGGCCCGACAACGGCTCGCGGAGCAGTCGCGGTGCCGGCCCTTCGTCGGGTTCACGGCTTGACAACCCGCACAAGCGCATCCGGCTGTCCGGCCACGCACGCGCGCATTGATGCGGGTGCTTTTTCATCAAACGTTCGCGTACGTATCAGGCGAAAAACGCTTACAGCCCTGTGGGACACCGTCTCATGGGGTAAGCCCGATGTACCGGGCTAAATTGAATTCCGGCTGACGTTCAGCCACTCACCGTTCAGCCATTTCATCTTCAAAAAAGGAAACCGACATGCACGCATCCAAATTCAAACCTGCTGCCCTTACCGCCGTTGCCCTGGCCGCTTTGCTGGCACTGGGAGCCTGTGGCAAAAAGGTGGAAGACACCGGCGCGTCGCCTTCGACACCAGCCGCTTCACCTTCGACCACACCTTCGCCGTCGACCACGCCATCCCCAACAGGCAGCAGCTCTTCGATGGGTACGTCCACAACCGGTAGCACCCCAATGGGGACCAGCACAGCCCCAATGACGGGTGATGCGGCGACACCTGGTACGGCAGCAAGCGCTCCGGCCAAATAACAGACAGGGAAAGCCGGCAATGGGCCGGCGCTTTTTGAGCGGGTCTTGCGCGGCCGCTTCAACATGAAAAAAACCTGCATGCCGGAAAGCATGCAGGTTTTTGTGTTTCTGGCGGGGCCGTGAAGCAGGGTGGCCTCAGCCCTGCGCGACCGGATGCGCAGGGTCGCTGCACCAGTCGCTCCAACTGCCGGCGTAGAGCCCGCTTCTTCCGAGGCCGGCCAGCTCCATGGCAATCAGGTTGGGAACGGCGCTGACGCCGCTGCCGCAGTGGTGCACCACGGTGGCCGGGTTGCGGCCCGCCAGCAGGGCTTCAAACTCGGCCTTGAGTTGCGCTGCCGGCTTGAACTTTCCGTCGGGCCCGAGGTTCTGGCCGAAGGGGCGGTTCAATGCGCCGGGGATGTGGCCGGCCACCGGATCCAGTGGTTCCACCTCGCCCTTGAAGCGTGGCGTGGCGCGTGCATCAACCAGTGTTTGTGCCGGGCGGCCCAACTGGCTCGCCACGGTCTGGGCCGACACCAATGTGGCTTTTTCCGGCGCCAGGAGGAAGCTGGCCTGGAAATGCGCAGGTTCTTCGCCGCTGTTGACGGCGCCGCCGGCGGCCTGCCAGGCTTGGAGCCCACCGTCGAGCACCGCCACGTTTTCATGACCGGCCCACTTGAGCATCCACCACAGGCGCCCGCAGTAGTTGGCGCCGTTGCGGTCATACACCACCGCCTGCATGTTGTTGGCAAAGCCGACGCTGGAAAGCCAGGTGGCGAACTTCTCGCGGTTGGGCAGCGGGTGGCGTCCACCTGACGCCGGTGCATCAGCGCCGCTGGCCGTGATCACGCCATGGGCGCCCGCCACGCCATGCTTGGCACTCAATGCGGTGTCCAGGTTGGCATACACGGCGCCCGGAATGTGCGAGGCCAGGTACTGCTCCTGGCCGGCGTTGGGCTTCATCAGGTCGAAGGTGCAGTCGAAGATACGCAGGGGCTTGGCCGATGCCATCAGGGCTTGCAGTTGTTCGGCAGAAATCAGGGTGGTGTAGCTCATGGAAAGCTCCTTAGTGTTCTTCGGCGGGGGCATTGGGCGCAGCGCGGGCGCGCAAAACAGTTGCGGCAATCGCGCTGACGATGATGAGGCCCATGCCGGCCCAGCCGATCAGGGGGATATTGTCGCCAAACAGGATCAGGCTGTAGATAGCCGCGAACACAATGCCCGAGTACTGCAGGTTGGCCACCATCAGCGTGCCGCCATGGTTTTCAGACATGGAATAAGCCTTGGTCATGGACAGCTGGCCCAGCGAAGCCAGGATGCCGATGGGCGGCAGCCATAGCGCGTGTTCCCAATTCCAGGGTGTGATGCCCATGACGCACATGCCGAGCGCGCCGGCAACCGCCGTGCCCACGGCAAAATAAAACACGGTGCGCGTTTCGGGCTCGCCCATGCGTGAAATCGCCATGACCTGCATGTAGGCAAAGGCCGCACCCAGGCCCGACATCAGGCCCACCAGCCCGGCAAAGGTCTGGTTCTGGTCGATGGCAGGGCGCAGCAACATGACGACGCCGGCAAAGCTGGCGAGGATGGCCATGACGAGAGGCCCCTGGCTGGGCCCTTTCTGGCCGGCCTTGCCCAGCATCAGCGCGCCACCAACCAGGAAGGCCGCAATCCACACGCTGCTCATGTAGTTGAGCGTCATGGCGGTCGCCAGCGGCAAATGGGCAATCGCATAAAACCAGGCCGACAGCGACATCACGCCGATCACGCTGCGCCAAGCGTGCATGGCCGGGTAGCGGGTGGCCAGGGTGATGCCGCGGGCGCGGGCGTAGGCGGCCATGAAGACGATGCCCAGGATGCCGCGGTAGAACACCAGTTCGGCGCTGTTGAAGTGTTCTGACGCGTACTTGACGCAGACCCCCATCGTGGCAAACAGGAGCGAGGAAAGGACCATCCAGACGGCTTGCATTTTTTTCAGGCAGTTATTTTTGGGTAAAAAGTGGCCGTAGCCCAATGAGTACGTGCGCGAGCAGCTATCAAATTAATAGCATGCGGGCACCCTCAGATCATCTGGGTGGTTTTGCTGGCGCCCATTTCGCGGCGGTACCACTCGTGAAAGTGCTGCATGCCGTCTTCCATGGGGCTTTGGTAGGGGCCGAACTCGTTGTCGCCGCGAACCATCAGGGCCTTGCGGCCGGCGTCCATGCGCAGGGCGATTTCGTCGTCTTCCACGCAGGTTTCCATGTAGGCGGCTTGTTGCGCTTCGATGAATTCACGCTCGAAGGCGCAGATTTCTTCGGGGTAAAAAAACTCGACCACG
Source organism: Polaromonas sp. P1_F4 (assembly GCF_056405675.1). NCBI lineage: Bacteria > Pseudomonadati > Pseudomonadota > Betaproteobacteria > Burkholderiales > Comamonadaceae > Polaromonas > Polaromonas sp. P1_F4. Next base: position 120,560 of record NZ_JBFUBP010000001.1, read on the forward strand.
TTGAGCGTCTTGTCGGGGCCCTGTGGATGCAGCGTGCTGACCACCAGCACATGCGGGTACCACTCAACCATGACGTGCGGGTAGTAGGTGAGCCAGATGGCGCCGTATTTGGGCGGTACGCCCTTGCGGTACTGCAGCACCACGTCATGCCATTTCTTGTAGGTGTCGGTGCCGGGCTTGCCCAGCTTGTCTGACACGCCCACGGTCTGCACTGAATAGTTTGGTTCAAGTTGCCAGCGCAGATCGTCGGTGGTGACAAAGCCGCCCAGGCCGGGGTGGAAGGGGCCGACGTGGTAGTCCTCCAGGTAGACCTCGATGAAGGTCTTCCAGTTGTAGTGGCACTCATGCAGGTGCACCTTGTCGAGCTGGTAGCCGGAAAAGTCGAGGTCGGCGTAGGTGGCCAGCTGCGACATCTCGGCCGCCACGTCGCGGCCGGTGTCCTCGAACACCAGGCCATTCCAGGTCGTGGTCTTGTAGCGGTTCAGGTTCAGGCAGGGGTCGATCTCGAAGTGCGGTGCGCCTATGAGTTCGCCTGAGGTGTTGTAGGTCCAGCGGTGCAGCGGGCAGACGATGTTGCTGCCGGTATTGCCGCGGCCCTGCAGCATGGTGGATTGGCGGTGCCGGCAGACGTTGGAGATCAGCTCGATGCCTGAGGCGTTGCGCACCAGTGCCCGGCCTTCGCCCTCATGCGGCAGGGCGTAATAGTCGCCCAAGTGGGGCACGGCCAGTTCATGGCCCAGGTAGCGCGGCCCGCGGGCAAACAGCTTTTGCTGCTCCCGCTGGTACAGGCCCGCATCAAAATAGCTGGAGATGGGGAGCTGGCTGGTGGCCTGCAGGAGACGGAGGCTGAGATCAGACATGCAAATTTCGGTGAACATGCCTCCGCGCCAGGGCGGTGGAGGCTGTTGACAAGCGGGTAGGCAGGCTGAGCGACAGCCCACGGAGAAAACAAGGCCGGATATCCCGCAGCAGGGGCACTGCTGTTATCGAGAACTGTTATCAATTGTACCCGCGCAGGCTTTTTTACGGGTCTTCGCGCGCTGCCACCGGATAATAGAGATGTATGGATTCGTAGCCTCGGGCGCCGAGGCCGCAACCTGCCTGCAACGGCCTAAAATCAGCCTTCATCCAAATCACCATGGCCAAAAGTCCTTCGTCCACCGCTGCTGCTTCCGCTTCCGTTGTTCCGGCATTGCCCGCCAGCTATGAGGCCGCATTGCAGGAACTCGAAGGGCTGGTTGACAGCCTGGAATCCGGGCAGCTGCCGCTGGACCAACTGCTTACCGGCTACCAGCGCGGTGCACAGCTGCTGAAGTTCTGCAGGGACAAGCTTGAGGCCGTGGAAACCCAGATCAAGGTGCTGGAAGGCACGGAACTCAAACCGTGGGTGCAGGAATAACCGGCGCAGCCGACGCCCGGCGCATTGCAGGCAGAACATTCCTTCACCCCCTAAAAAAGAGACCCACGATTGAACGCCCCTGAAAAACTGCCCCTGTTTACCTTGAGCGCCTGGAGTGCCGGGCAGCTTGCCAATGTCGAGAGCGCTTTGTCGCGCTGGGTTGCCTGTCCCAGCGATGCGCCTGCGCCTGCGGGCCTTGGCGACGCCATGCGTTATGCCGTGCTCGACGGTGGAAAACGCCTGCGGCCGCTGCTGGTCATGGCGGCCTGTGAGGCCGTGCAGGGTAATGCGCAAGCCGCCCTGCGGGCTGCCTGCGCGGTAGAACTGATCCACGCCTATTCGCTGGTGCACGACGACATGCCCTGCATGGACAACGATGTGCTGCGCCGCGGCAAGCCTACGGTGCATGTCAAGTTCGGCCAGGCTCAGGCACTGCTTGCCGGCGACGCCCTGCAGGCGCTGGCATTTGAATTCCTCACGCCCCCCGACGATTCAGTTGATGCGGCCACGCAGGCGCGCCTGTGCCGCATGCTGGCCCAGGCGGCCGGTTTTCAGGGCATGGCCGGTGGCCAGGCCATTGATCTGGCCAGTGTGGGCCTGCCGCTGACGTCCGTCCAGCTGCATGAAATGCACCGGCTCAAAACCGGTGCGCTGCTGCAGGCCAGCGTGATGATGGGCGCGGCCTGTGGCGCTGCGACGCTGGCCGCTCAAGACGCCTTGCGCGATTACGGCGCTGCTGTCGGCCTGGCTTTCCAGGTAGTAGACGACATCCTCGACGTCACCGCCGATTCCGCCACACTGGGCAAGACGGCCGGCAAGGACGCTGCCCAGGACAAACCCACCTTTGTATCGCTGATGGGGCTGGAAGACTCCAAAGCCTATGCGCAGCAACTGCTGGGCAAGGCACTGCGCAGCCTGGACGCCAGCGGGCTGGGCCACACCGATGCCCTGCGCGCACTGGCGGACATGCTTGTGAACCGTCATCATTGAAGCCGTCATCAGGATTGAATACCGCGGACCGGGAAACCGGCCTTGCCATAAACAGCGACACCACGATGTACCCATTGCTTGAAACCATCAACAGCCCCGCCGACCTGCGGAGCCTGCCCCGAGTTGACCTGAAACCCCTGGCTGACGAACTGCGTGCCTACGTGCTTGACAGCGTTTCAAAAACCGGCGGCCATCTGAGCTCGAACCTGGGCACCGTGGAGCTGACGGTGGCTCTGCATTACGTCTTTAACACCCCCGAAGACCGCCTGGTGTGGGACGTAGGCCACCAGACCTATCCGCACAAAATCCTCACGGGCCGGCGCGAGCGCATGGACAGCCTGCGGCAGTTTGGCGGCCTGTCGGGGTTTCCGCGCCGCGACGAAAGCCCCTACGACACCTTCGGCACGGCCCACTCATCGACCTCGATTTCCGCTGCACTGGGCATGGCGCTGGCTGCCCAGCAAAAAGGCGAAGACCGCCATGCGGTGGCCATCATTGGCGACGGTGCCATGAGCGCCGGCATGGCCTTCGAGGCCCTGAACAATGCGGGTGTGCACGACCATTGCAAGCTGCTGGTGGTGCTTAACGACAACGACATGAGCATCAGCCCGCCGGTGGGCGCGCTGAACCGTTACCTGGCCCAGCTGATGAGCGGACGTTTTTATGCATCCGCCAGGCACATGGGCAAGCAGGTGCTGCGCGTGGCGCCGCCGCTGCTCGAGCTGGCCAAGCGCCTGGAGTCGCATGCCAAGGGCATGGTCGTGCCTGCCACGCTGTTTGAAAACTTCGGCTTCAATTACATCGGCCCCATCGACGGCCATGACCTGGAGTCGCTGGTCCCTACGCTTGAGAACATCAAACACCTGATGGATACCAAGGGCGGCCCGCAGTTCCTGCATGTGGTCACCAAAAAAGGCCAGGGCTACAAGCTCGCCGAAGCAGACCCGATCGCCTACCACGGCCCTGGCAAGTTCGATCCGGCCATGGGGCTGCAAAAATCCACCGCACCGGCCAAGCAGACCTTCACCCAGGTGTTCGGCCAGTGGCTGTGCGACATGGCCGAACACGACAGCCGGCTCGTCGGCATCACCCCGGCCATGCGAGAGGGCTCGGGCATGGTTGAGTTTCACAGGCGCTTTCCCGAGCGCTACCACGACGTCGGCATCGCCGAGCAGCATGCGGTAACCTTTGCCGCCGGCATGGCCTGCGAAGGGCTCAAGCCCGTGGTTGCGATTTACTCCACCTTTTTGCAGCGCGGCTACGACCAGTTGATCCACGATGTGGCCCTGCAAAACCTGCCAGTCGTGTTTGCGCTGGACCGCGCCGGACTGGTTGGCGCCGACGGCGCCACGCATGCGGGTGCCTATGACATTCCTTACCTGCGCTGCATTCCCAACATGAGCGTAGCCTGCCCCGCCGATGAAAATGAATGCCGCATGCTGCTGAGCTCGGCTTTCGAGCAAAACCATCCGGTGGCTGTGCGCTACCCGCGCGGCGCCGGCGCGGGTATCCAGCCGGGAACCGGCCTTGAGGCGCTGCCCTTCGGCAAGGGCGAAGTCCGCCGTGAAGGCGCGGGCGTTGCCATCCTGGCTTTCGGCACCTTGCTATACCCGGCCCTGCAAGCCGCAGAAAAACTCGGCGCCACCGTCGTCAACATGCGCTGGGCCAAACCGCTGGACACCGAACTGCTGCTCAAAGTAGCAGCCAGCCATGAAGCCCTCGTCACGGTCGAAGAAGGCGCCATCATGGGCGGTGCCGGCAGCGCGGTCAGCGAAGCGCTGCAAGCCGCAGGCATCAACAAGCCCGTACTGCACCTGGGCCTCAAAGACGAATTCATTGAACACGGCGACCCGGCCAAACTGCTGGCCTTGCAAGGCCTGGACGCCGCCGGCATTGAAGCGTCCATCACGGCACGTTTTGCCTCACTGCTGCAGTCTGGCAAATCCCCCAAGCCCGCACTCAAATCCGTCGCTTGATCACGGATTCAGTCAGACCCTGAAAGGCGCTTAAATCAAGCAGGGGCCGCGGGACTGGCTTTGCCAGACCGCAGGCGCAGCGGCCCCCTCGGGGGGCAGGGAGCGACACGAAGTGCGCGACCGTGGGGGCCACATAGACAGCTTCCCGTCAGCTCTTCAAGGGTAAACCCGGCCGGGTCCCTCTCCCCTCATTTTTAGAATTCCCAAAGACCTGCAAAACGGTCTGGCTGGTGCCTGAGCCCAGTGGAATTTTCATTTTTACCTTTCGGAGTCAACCTGATGGATCGTCGTTCACTCATCAAACACGCCGGCATTGCCGGCGTTTTGGCAGCAGGCGTTGCGCCTGCTGTTCACGCACAGGCCGCTGTTCGCTGGCGCCTGGCATCCAGCTTCCCCAAGTCGCTGGACACGATCTATGGAGGTGCTGAAACATTTGCCAAGCATGTCAAGGCGATTTCAGGCGGCAAGTTTGAGATTTCAGTCCATGCCGCAGGCGAACTGATGCCCGCGTTTGGTGTGGTCGACGGCGTGCAGCAAGGCTCCATCGAGGCAGCCCATACGGCGCCTTACTATTTCTTCGGCAAGGACGAAACCTTTGCCATCGGCGGCGCCATTCCTTTTGGCCTGAACAGCCGCCAGATGAGCGCCTGGACCTTTGAGGGCAACGGCTTGAAGCTGATGCGCGAGTTCTACGCCAAATACAACATGATCAGCTTTCCGTGCGGCAATACCGGCGCGCAAATGGGTGGCTGGTTCCGCAAGGAGATCAAGTCCATTGCCGACATGAAGGGCCTCAAATTCCGCGTCGGCGGTTTTGCCGGCAAGGTCATCGAGCGGCTGGGCGGCGTGCCGCAGAACATCCCCGGCGGCGAGATCTACCAGGCGCTGGAAAAAGGCACCATCGATGCCGCCGAATGGATAGGTCCCTACGATGACCAGAAGCTGGGCTTCAACAAGGTGGCACCCAACTACTACTACCCCGGCTGGTGGGAAGGTGGCCTGCAGCTGGACCTGTACATCAACCAGAAAGCCTACGACGCGTTGTCGCCCGAATACAAGGCGATTGTGGAAGCGGCCAGCGCCGCCGCACACGTCGACATGCAGGCCAAATACGACACCAAGAATCCGACGGCCCTGAAGCAGCTGGTGGGTGCTGGCGCCAAGCTCCGGCCGTTCCCCGCCGATGTCATGAATGCCGCTTTCAAGGAGTCGATGAAGCTGTATGAAGAGCTGTCGGCCAAAAATGAAAACTGGCGCAAGGTCTATGCGGACTATTCGAAATTCCGCGGTGACCAAAACCTGTGGTTCCGTTTTACCGAGGCGACCTTCGACCGTTTTATGCAGAGCCAGAAGCTGTAAAGCCATCAGCTTGATCAGATGGGGGCGAGCGGCTTGCAACTGGCAAGCCGCTCGCTGAAACGTTTTCGTCAAAAAGCCGCCTGCCCAGGCGGCTTTTTTGTGCGCGATCTACGGGTAAAAACGGGGTGTTTTTATGCAAAAGAGTGACAAAGTATCCATGCTCCGCCGATTCAATCTAGGCAATGCAATTCAACTGTTGTAGCAGGCCTAACCGATCTGGCAGATCAACGCAAAATTCGATAACTTCAGGAGAGAGTTTTATGGATCGTCGCTCACTTATCAAAAACGCCGGTATTGCCGGTGTGCTGGCGGCAGGTGTAGCACCTGCTGTTCATGCGCAGGCTGCCGTTCGTTGGCGCCTGGCCTCCAGCTTCCCCAAGTCCCTTGACACCATTTTTGGGGCCGCCGAAGTATTTGCCAAAGCCGTCAAGGCCATGTCGGGCGGCAAGTTCGAAGTGTCGGTTCATGCCGCTGGGGAATTGATGCCCGCTTTTGGCGTGGTCGACGGCGTACAGCAAGGCTCTGTCGAGGCGTGCCACACGGCCCCTTACTATTTCTTCGGCAAGGATGAGACCTTTGCCCTTGGCTGTGCCATTCCCTTCGGCCTGAACAGCCGTCAGATGAGCGCATGGATGTACGAAGGCAACGGCCTGAAGCTGATGCGCGAGTTCTATGGAAAATACAACATCGTCAATTTCCCCGGCGGCAACACCGGCGCGCAGATGGGCGGCTGGTACCGCAAGGAAATCAAGTCGCTGAAAGACATCAAGGGCCTGAAAATGCGCATTGGCGGATTCGGCGGCAAGGTTCTGGAGCGTATCGGCGGTGTGCCGCAGAACATTCCCGGTGGTGAGATTTACCAGGCCCTCGAAAAAGGCACGATTGACGCCGCCGAATGGGTGGGACCTTACGACGACCTGAAACTGGGCTTTAACAAGGTGGCCCCGTTTTACTACTACCCCGGCTGGTGGGAAGGCGGCCCCGAACTGGACTTCTTCATCAACAACAAGGCTTTTGACGCCCTCACCCCTGAGAACAAGGCCATTGTCGAAGCAGCTGCGGCCCAGGCCCATGGCGATATGCAGGCCAAATACGACGCAAAAAACCCGGGTGCGCTCAAGCAGCTCGTGGGTGCGGGTACCAAGCTCCGTCCATTCCCGACCGACGTGATGAACGCTGCTTTCAAGGAGTCCATGGCGCTTTACGAAGAGATCAGCGCGAGGAACGAAAACTGGAAGAAGATCTACGCCGACTACTCCAAGTTCCGCGCCGAGCAGAACCTGTGGTTCCGCTTCACGGAAGCCACGTTTGACCGCTTCATGCAAGCCCAGAAGCTCTGAACCCGGCCCATCGGTCATCCAGAAAGCCGCCTCTTGCAGGCGGCTTTTTTACGTCCGTCCCGATACGGTAAAAACGGGTTGGGCAAGCGGTGGGAAATGCTGACAAAATAGGTCTCTGCCCTCTTGCTCAAAACCGCGGCTTGCAGCCGTCGATTGCCAGCTGGGCGCCCGCAGGTCCATTCGGACCGCAAACCCGACCACCCTTCAGGAGATAGCATTTAATGGATCGTCGTTCACTTATCAAAAACGCCGGCATTGCCGGTGTACTGGCCGCCGGTGTGGCACCTGCTGTTCACGCGCAAGCTGCCATCCGCTGGCGCCTGGCTTCCAGTTTTCCCAAGCCGCTTGACACCATTTACGGCGGTGCCGAAGTGTTCGCCAAGAAGGTCAGCGAAATGACTGGCGGCAAGTTCCAGATCAGCGTCCACGCCGCCGGCGAATTGATGCCTGCCTTTGGTGTGGTCGACGGCGTCGGCCAGGGTTCCGTGGAAATGTGCCACACCGTGCCTTACTACTACTTCGGCAAGAACGAAGCGTTTGCCATCGGCGCAGCGATTCCCTTCGGCATGAACTCGCGCCAGATGTCGGCCTGGATGTACGAAGGCAATGGCCGCAAGCTCATGAATGAGTTCTACGCCAAATACAACCTGGTGAGCTTTCCTGGCGGCAACACGGGCACCCAGATGGGTGGCTGGTTCCGCAAGGAAATCAAGACCGTGGCCGACCTGAAAGGCCTGAAGTTCCGTATTGGCGGCTTTGCCGGCAAGGTGGTGGAGCGTCTCGGCGTGGTTCCGCAGAACCTGCCTGGCGGCGAGATTTACCAGGCCCTTGAAAAAGGCACGCTGGATGCCGCCGAGTGGGTGGGCCCTTACGACGACCAGAAACTGGGCTTCAACAAGGTGGCCCCGTTTTACTACTACCCCGGCTGGTGGGAAGGTGGCCCTGAGATTGATTTTTTCGTCAACAACAAGGCGCTGGAAGCCCTGCCCGCAGAGTACCGCGCGATCATTGACGCAGCCGCCTCACACGCCCATATCGACATGCAAGCCAAGTACGACGCACGCAACCCGACCGCATTGAAACAGCTGGTGGGCGCCAAAACCAAGGTCTTGCCCTTTCCCAAGCCCGTGCTCGATGCCTCGTTCAAGGCGTCGATGGAGTTGTATGCCGAGCTGGCCGAGAAAAACCCTGACTGGAAGAAGATCTACAGCGACTACCGTGCTTTCCAGAAGGACCAGATCCTCTGGTTCCGTTTCGCCGAGTCGCGCTTCGACACCTACATGCAGGGCGTAACTCTGTAAGAGTGGCCCGCGCAAGAAAAAACCGCGATATGTCGCGGTTTTTTTTCGCCTGAAGCAGGTGTCGGAGCTCAGTGCAAGCAGGGTGCCGCGGGACTGGCTTTGCCAGACCGCAGGCACCGCCCCCTGCAAGGGGGGAGGAGGCTACACGAAGTGAGCCTCAACAGGGGTGTGCCAATTATTTACCGCGGGACTGGCTTTGCCAGACCGCAGGCACCGCCCCCTGCAAGGGGGGAGGAGGCTACACGAAGTGAGCCTCAACAGGGGTGTGCCAATTATTTACCGCGGGACTGGCTTTGCCAGACCGCAGGCGCCGCCCTGCAAGGGGGGGAGGCTACACGCAGTGAGCCTCAACGGGGGTGTGCTTACCGCTGGCTGCGAAAGGTCTTTAGTTCGCTGACAAGCCGTTCAAATTCCGCGACCATCTCGGGCGAGGCGGCGTAGAACACCGCGAACTTCCCCATCAAGGTACGCACATACAGACGTGGCGCGATCAGCCATTCGAGTCCGCGTACGCGAATCAGCTTGCCGTAGGCGAGTTCGCGCAGCTCCATGTGCTTGTCCCAGACCCAGCTCTGGTAGAGGCCTTGCTCGTCGAGGCGCGTGACGCTGCGCAGGATGTGCCACCACGTGTAGCCCACCATCAGCAGCCCGGCGATGAACCACCCCCCGCCCGCAGCCGCGCCTGAGGCCCTCCCAGCCAGCCAGGCCTGGACAAAAGCTGCGGCCAGGGCCAGCACGATGGTGGTGGCCAACACCTTGAAGGGCACGGAAAACGCCTGCCCAGAGATGCTCCCACCTGTCGGGGTGAACTTGAAGGGCGGCGGGCCGAAATAGGTGCTGGGGGCGGGTACGGGGTCCATGGAGTGCTCGCGGTATGAAAAGGAAAAACTGACAGTATGGGCTGCCAATAAAAACGCCCCTCGCGAAAGGGGCGTTGGACGCTGGCCTGGAAGGCTGCGATCGGTTATTTGGTCTTGAACAGTTCGTCGAGTTTTTTCTGTTCGTCATCGGCATTCGGCTCCGCTGGCGGGGCCAGCGGGTCTGTGCCTGCTGCACCGCTGGCCCCGCCCGCGGGCGGGGTCGCGCTCTCGTCGACGGGTATCTCGATCTTGACCTTGTCCAGGTCAACCACCTCGGGTTTGTCGAGGAAGATCGTCACCGTTTGCGGCACGAAGATGACGATCGCTACCAGAATCAGCTGCATCGCCACCCAGGGGATGGCGCCCAGATAAATGTCGTTGGACTTGATCGGCTTGGGAATGCGTCCTTCCTTGAACAGGGTGTCGGCGATCCCTCGCAGGTAGAACAGCGCAAAGCCGAAGGGCGGGTGCATGAAGCTGGTCTGCATGTTCACGCACAGCAGCACGCCGAACCAGATCAGGTCAATGCCCAGCTTGTCGGCGACGGGGCCCAGCATGGGCAGGATGATGAAAGCAATCTCGAAGAAGTCGAGGAAAAAAGCCAGGAAGAAGATGAACAGGTTGACGGCGATCAGGAAGCCGGTCTGGCCGCCGGGCAGGCCGCTGAGCATGTGCTCGACCCACTTGGCGCCGTCCACGCCCTGAAATACCATCGAGAAGACGCGTGCACCTATCAGGATGAAGACCACCATGGCTGTCAGGCGCATCGTGCCGCTCATGGCTTCCCAGATCAACGCCGGGGTCAGGCGTTTGTGCATGGCCGCCAGGATCAGCGCACCCACCACGCCCATGGCGCCGGCTTCGGTTGGCGTGGCAATGGCGGTGTTGATGCCGGGCAGGCCACCCATGGAGCCGAGCACGGCAAAAATCAGGATGGCCGACGGGATGATGCCGCGCAGGCATTTACCCCACAGTGCCCAGCCGTTGAGCGTGCGCGCGGTTTTCGGAACGCCGGGAACATGGTGCGGCTTGAACACGCCAAGCATGAAGGTGTAGCCCGCGAAGATCAGCACCTGCAGGATGGAGGGGCCCCAGGCGCCCTTGTACATGTCACCGACGGAGCGGCCCAGCTGGTCGGCCATGACGATCAGCACGAGTGACGGTGGCACCAGCTGGGTGATGGTGCCGGAGGCCGCCAGCACGCCGGTGGCGTAGCGCATGTTGTAGCCATAGCGGATCATCACGGGCAGCGAGATCAGCGCCATGGCGATCACCTGGCCAGCCACCGTGCCGGTGATCGCGCCCAGGATGAAGCCGACGATGATCACCGAGTAGCCGAGGCCGCCCTTGGCGGGGCCGAACAGCTGGCCCATGGAGTCCAGCATGTCTTCGGCCAGGCCGCACTTTTCAAGGATGGCGCCCATGAAGGTGAAGAATGGAATGGCCAGCAGCAGCTCGTTCGACAAAATGCCGAACATGTTGAGCGGCAGGTTGGACATGAAGCTGGCAGGAAACCAGCCCATCTCGATGGCCAGGAAGCCCGAGGCCAGCCCGAGGGCGGCCAGCGAGAAAGCTACGGGAAAGCCGATCAGCATGATCAGCACGAGGCCCGCGAACATGATCGGGGCAAAATTTTCCATCTGCATGGGGTAGTCCTGAAAGTATTTTTATGGGAACGAGCGATGCAAACGGATCACTGAACCGGTTTTTCGTAGTGCGTATCCATCTCGAATTTGCCCTGGAGATAGCAGATGCGCTTGATGATTTCCGAGAGGCCCTGTACGAACATCAGACCGAAGCCCAGCGGCAGCAGCAGCATCGCCGGCCAGCGGATCAGGCCGCCGGCGTTGCCTGAGACTTCACCTGAGCGCAGCATGCTCACGAACAGCGGCCAGCTCAGGTAGGCCAGCAGGCCCATGACCGGGAGCAGGAAGACGGCCAGGCCGAAGATATCCACATACACCGGCCCGTTGCCCTTGAGCTTGCCGTAAATGATGTCGACCCGCACATGCTCGTTGAGCTTGAGGACCACAGGTGCGCCCAGCATCACGGTGGCGGCGAACAGGTACCACTGGATTTCAAGCCAGCCGTTGGAACTGATGTCCAGGCCGTAGCGCACAAAGGCGTTGCCGGCGGAAATCATCGCGGCGAGCAACACCGTCCAGGCGGCGATCTTGCCAAGTCGCGTGGTCAGCCAGTCGTAGGCCAGTGCGAGTTTGAGGAGTGCGGACACGGGATGTCTCCGATAAGTTCTTTTGAATGAGAAAGTACCCACCCGGGTACGTCGAGGCATGAATGGTACGACGGATGCCCGCTCCCGCACTGAATAAAGACTGACAAAAAATTTCCGGGTTTACCCTAGGGTTTTACGGCTTGTACCAGACTCTCGCGCATTTTTTTCAGCGTACGGCCAGCCCGTAGCCGGCGGTGACCTCCCCGATGACCGCTGCCTCGGCAAAGCCCTGGGCGTGGAAAATTGCCAGAACCTCGGCGGCGCTGTCTGCATTGCAGGACACCAGCAGGCCTCCGGAGGTTTGCGGGTCACTGAGCAGGGCTTTGTCTACGTCGGCAAAGGCGGCGGGCAAACGCACTTCATTTCCATAGCTGGCCCAGTTGCGCCCCGAGGCGCCCGTCACACAGCCTTGTGCCGCGAGTTCGCGCGCGCCACTGACCAGCGGCACGCGATGCCAGTCGATACGCAGCTGGACGCCGGCCCCGCGGGCCAGTTCCAGGCCGTGGCCTGCCAGGCCAAAGCCGGTGATGTCGGTGAGTGCATGCACGCCTTCCATGCGTGCCAGCTCGATACCCGGCTTGTTGAGCTGTGTGGTGAGCGCGATCATGCGGGCATAGCCCTCGGCATCCAGCTGTTCTTTTTTCAGCGCCGCTGACAGGATGCCGATGCCCAGTGGCTTGCCCAGCACCAGCACGTCACCGGCGCGCGCGCCGGAATTCTTCTTGACCCGCGAAGGGTGCACCAGGCCCAGCACCACCAGGCCGTAAATCGGCTCGACCGAGTCGATGGTGTGGCCACCCGCAATCGGAATGCCCGCATCGCGGCAAACGTCCTGCCCGCCGCGCAGGATGGCGCCTATGGTCTCCAGCGGCAGCACATTGATGGGCATGCCCACCAGTCCCAGCGCCATGATGGGCGTGCCGCCCATGGCGTAGACGTCGCTGATCGCATTGGTGGCGGCGATGCGGCCGAAGTCGTAGGGATCGTCGACGATGGGCATGAAGAAATCGGTCGTCGCGATCAGCGCCTGCTCGTCATTGAGCAGGTAAACAGCCGCGTCGTCGGCGGTTTCAATGCCCACCAGCAGCTGCGGCGGAATCGGGAGGTTGCTGGAGTTTTTGAGAATTTCACTCAGCACGCCAGGCGCAATCTTGCAGCCGCAACCGCCGCCATGCGACAGGCTGGTGAGCCGGGGTGGGGTGCCCGGAAGTGTTTCAGGGGCGTTCATGGCTTGCTTTCAATGGCGTTCCCGCGGTACCGGCGGTGCGCGAGGCAGCCAGTTTAAAACAAGGGTGTTTTCTCGGGCATTTCACCTGCTGCCCTCAGGCGCAGTCCCGGCCGCGCTCCTGGCGGTTCAGTTGTCCTTGTCTGCCTTCAGTTCGCCTTTCACCGCGTCGTACACAAACAGCTTTTTGGCCAGGCCGGGCTGGTAATTGAGCATGTCAATCAGGAAGCTCAAGGCTCCGAGGTTATTGCCGAGGCGATCGACCGATCCTGCCATGTGGGCCTGCTGCTCATTGGCACCAGGTTTGAGCATCTGTTCCACGAGTTCGCGCATGTGCATTACCGCCAGGGCTGCCTGGTCTACCCCCAGCATGGACAGCACGCCCTGCATCTGCGCGAGTTGCCCTGGTACCACGGCCAGGGGTTTTTTGTCCTCCGGCGTGCGGAAAAAGCTGTCGAGGGATTTTTCCAGCACACCCAGGGCCACGCGCAGTTCACCCACCACGCTTCCCATGGTCTGTTTGTCGTTGACGCGTTGATACAGCTCCTCCATCCACGATTCCGGTGGTTGTGGCTGTCCGCCCGTCCTGGCGCTTTCGAGCCGCTCCGCAAGCCGGGCTGTCCGGGCCCACAGGCGCGGGTCGTTGGGGTCGAAATCGTCAAACACGGCTTCCAGGTACAGCACGGCGGTTGCCACCTCCAGCGCCAGTTCGGGGCTGGGGGCCTGACCCGAACTGACCGTCGAGGCGATCACGCGCGTCAGCGACCGCGCCATCGGCTCGCTCGGCGGATGCAGTTTGACCAGTGAATCCGTCACCAGGCTGAACTGGTCGTTCAAGAATTTGAACTTGCTCAGGTCTCCAGCGGTGGCTGCAGACCATGTTTCCTTTGCCGAGCTGATGCGCTTGCGGGCCTGCGCGATCAGGGCCGGGGCGAAGCGGCCGAACTGGACCGACTCATAGTCAACTGGCTTGAACCGCGTGAGGCCATAACTCGAGCGCACTGCCGACAACACCGGCGCGTCGCTGGAGCGTGGGACTTTCGCCTGGGAACACAGGAAAAGCAGATCTTCCGCAAGCCGGGCCGACGCCTCCGTACCCTTGGCCAGCCAGACATACTGCAGCAGGATGCGCAGGGTTGCACGCTTTACATAGAGATCGATCTTCAGCAGGCCTTTTGCCAGTGCTTCGAAATACGCCGCTGCAATTTTCCAGAAGGTCCTGGGCTCAATGCCGGTCTGACCCTGGGCGAACCCCAGGCACACATCGCTGAGGCTCTGCGCGGCTTCTGCATCACCGGTCCGGATGAGGGTCAGCATCAGCCGGTCCAGCAGTTGCCGGGATTCCCCGCCGTACGCCCTGGCATCGACGGTGATATTGAGGACCGGCTCTATCCAGCGCCACTGGAACACCCAGAGATCCGCCGGATGGACGCGGTCGGCGCCAACCAGGCCCTGGATGTCGCGGTACTGGGGGAAAAGTGACACCGCAGACACCGGTTTGCCGGCCAGCACGTCTTCGAGGTAATGCGTCAGGGAAAAACCGGCCAGTTCGATTTTGGTCGCAGCGTCCTGTGTGCATTGCCCCGGTGTCTGGATGAATTTTTGCACCGCCGTTTCCATGGCCCGCAGCACCAGCGCAGGCGCGCTCATGCCGACCATCTCCAGCGCGCCAACCGCCTGGTGCAACTGCTGGCGGGCGGTGCGTAACTGGCCGGCATCCAGCGCGGCAAGGTCGGAGTTGCTGACACCTTCAGCCTCCCGCAAAAAGCGTTTCAGGGCTTTGTTGGAGCCTTCCAGCGACTTGCGCAGTTCTTCCAGCACCCACGCCAGGGGCCCGAGGTCCAGGAGCGTCATGTCGAGCTCGGCGGGCGATGAGTTCAGATCGTGTGGTTGCATAAGTGGCGTGCTGGTGAGTGAGTCAAGGGGCGGGGTCAAGGGGCAGTCGATGCGTCCTCCAGACACCTGCAGGCATTCTCAAGATACGGGGCGACTGGCCGGAGTCTATCCGTGTACTTGTTGTTACAAAAGGGGGTAAGTCGCCGTGGCGCGACACCTTGCCATCAATATTTCGTCGGGTTGGCAGGCCCCTTGTTTGTCCTGGAGCCCAGTATGCAACCTAAACACTTATGCGCGCCAGCCGGTCGTCCGTCTGCTATTCTGGCCTCAATCGGCGCGCGGCTTTGATGGTGTCTTGTTTGTGTCCATTCGTGTCAGTGCTTGTCAGACTTTGTGCGGGTTCAAGACGCTACACCTTTTCATTACTCCCGCCAGCAATCATTTTTTTCGCGATGGACCGCCAGATCGATTCGCCCCTCATGCGCAGCGCCGGCCGTGACGTCCTGTCGCTGGCGCTGATGGATGCCCGCAATCACACCTTGCGGATTTTTGGCCAGTACCAGCAGGCGCTGGAATCCGTTGGTTTTGCCGTGCCGGCCTCCCCACTGCTGAGCCCTCCGCTGTGGATGCTCGGCCATATCGGCTGGTTCCAGGAATGGTGGATCGGCCGCAATGTGCAGCGTGCACAGGGAATACGCTGCGCACCGGGGCACACCCGCCTCGCTTCGATGGAACCCGATGCCGACCGCTGGTGGGACCCTGCGAGTGTTCCGCACAGCCAGCGCTGGTCGCTTGGCCTGCCCGATGTGGAAGTTTGCCGTGCCTATCTGCTCGACACGCTGGAAAGCACGCTGGAATTGCTGGGCAAAGCCGGGGAGGACGGCGACGCGCTCTACTTCTACCGCCTGTGCCTCTTTTATGAGGACATGCAGGCCGAAGCCTTGACCCATGCGGCACAAATGCTGGGTGTGCCCATGGACAAGGATTTGCTGCAAGCCTTCACACCCCCGCCCATGGCACTGCGGGGCGCGCTGTTGATCCCGGCTACCACCTGGAAAATGGGCTCTGCCGCACCGTCGGACACTGCAGGCTTTGCCTTCGACAACGAACTGGCGCAGCATGACATCAGCGTGCCCGAGTTCGAGATCGACGCGCAGCCGGTGAGCTGGGCGCAGTTCGTGGAGTTTGTCGATGACGGCGGCTATGACCGGCCCGAGTTCTGGCAGCCCGAAGGATGGGGGTGGTTGCAGGCCACCGTGAAAAGTGAAGGCAGGCGCGGCCCGCGTTACGTTGAGCAGATTGGCGTGGCCAGTGGCGCCGTGATGCTGACCCGCTTTGGCAAGGCCATGCGCATGCTCGGCAACCAGCCGGCCATGCACATGAGCTGGTGGGAGGCTGACGCCTGGTGCCGCTGGGCCGGGCGCCGTTTGCCTGCGGAGGTGGAATGGGAAACCGCTGCGTGCACGGCCGCCCACAGGGGCTTTCGCTGGGGCGACGTGTGGGAGTGGACGGGCACCACCTTTCGCGCTTACCCGGGTTTTGTGCCCGGCCCTTTCGCGGCCTATTCCGAACCCTGGTTCGGCAGCCACAAGGTTCTGCGCGGCGGCTCGTTCGCCACGCGTGCGCGCCTGAAGCATCCCCGGTTCCGCAACTTCTGCCTGCCTGGCCGGGATGATATTTTCTGTGGCTTCAGGTCCTGCGCGCTATAAAAAGAATAGCTGCTTGCGCTCGTTCATAAAGGGTTTCAGGCACTTTTCGCCAATTTTTCCTTGCGGTACGTCCACCAGGGCAAGGTGGCGCGCAGGGACAGCACCTTGCCGCTCTGGGCCGTTTCGCCGCTGTAGCCGGGCAACTCTTCCAGCGTGGCCTGCCAGTCGCTGCTCTGGAGCTCCTTGAGCAATGCCTGCACCTGCGGTGTGGGCAGTTCGGACTTCAGGCACACCAGGTGGTAGCGCTCCTGCGCCAAGGGGACGAAGCCCAGGCCTTTCTCGCGCGCTGCCGTTTCAATGCCAAGGCCGGCATCGGCGACGTTGCTGGCAATCGCCTGGGCTACGGCCGTATGGGATGGCTCCTGGCTCTGGTAGCCCTGGATATCTGAAGTCGCCACACCGGCTTTGCCCAGCAGTTCGTCCAGCAACACGCGCGTGCCGGTGCCTTCCGCCCGGTTCACGTAACGCACGCCCGGCCTTGCCAGGTCGGTGATGCCGGCGATCTGCAGCGGGTTGTTTTTTGCCACGATCAGGCCCTGCTTGCGATGGGCGAAACCGATCAGCTTGTGCAGTCCGGGCTTGAGCAGGTTGCGGTAGGTCAGGGCTGTCACGGACTGGCTGCCAGGCTGGTCCAGCGTGTGAAATCCGGCCATCATGCAGCGCCCCGCGTTCAGGGCGGCAATGGCGTCCACGCTGCCCATGAAGCGGATGTCCAGATGCAGCCCGCGCGGGCTGGCCTGCTCCCGCAATGCAGAAAGTGCTGCGTCGTGGCTGGCGTAAAGCGTGAGCACATGGGCGTCGTCGTCAAAGGCGGTGGAAAAAGCCCGCTCGATGTCGCCCCGCAGCGCTTCGATCTGGGGCGCCAGCCGAGCCTGTGCCTGCCGTTCGGCCCAAAGCAGTTTCTCGCCGAATTCCGTGAGCCGTGCCCGCTGGCCCTTGTCCCAGACGATCAGTGTTCGTCCCAGGGTCTGCTCCCAGTCTTTGAGTGCACCCCACACGTGGCGGTACGACAGGTCGAGCGCCTTGGCGGCTTTGGAGATGGAGCCCTGCTCACGCACCGCATGGAGCATGTCCATCAGCGGATTGCGTATCAGGGCATTTTTGCCGCGCTGTGGCGTGAGCAGGTAAGAGAGTTCGACTTTATGCATGGCAGGGCGGAGGGTGCATGGATTATCAGTGCATCGGCTAGGGGAGAAAGATGGCGCGGCGCGCATGGCGGCTCGCCTGGTCAACCTATGCAAATCAATTCATAGCGATGATTCCTGATGCAAATCAAGGACTTAGGCCCTAGGCTAGAGTGCCGCACAGCTTTGACATGAACACCTTCTCAGACAGCGCCGCCACGGCATTCACGCTCATCACCTCGCTCGATCCCATGCTGGCCAGCATCGTGGCCCGTTCATTGGCCGTGAGCGCTTGTGCCTGCCTGATTGCCTGCAGCGGCGGCCTGCTGCTCGGTGCCTGGCTGGGCGTGTCGCGCTTTCGCGGCCGGGGTGCGGTTCTGGCTGTGCTCAACACCGCGCTGGCCCTGCCCTCGGTGGTGGTCGGGCTGGTGGTGTACCTGTTGCTTTCGCGAACCGGGCCGCTCGGTTTCCTGGGCTGGCTGTTTTCCTTCAAGGCCATGGTGCTGGCGCAGGCCGTGCTGGTGCTGCCGGTCGTCACCGCGCTGGTTCGCCAGGCCATTGAAGATGCCGACCGTTCCCATGGCGAGCAATTCCAGTCGCTGGGCGCAGGCCGCTTCGCGCGAGGCCTCATTCTTTTGTGGGACGAGCGTTATGCGTTGCTGACGGTGCTGATCGCCGCGTTCGGCCGGGCAATCTCGGAGGTCGGTGCGGTGATGGTGGTGGGCGGCAACATTGACGGCTTCACGCGCGTGATGACGACCGCGATCGCGCTGGAGACCAGCAAGGGCGATTTGCCGCTGGCGCTTGCGCTCGGTATCGTGCTGCTGGGGGTGGTGCTTCTGCTCAACATCCTGATAGCGCTGGTGCGGCGCTGGCGCGAGCAGTTCGACGACCGCCTGCCGGATGTGGCGCTGGCCGCCGGGGGTGCGCAGCCATGACGCAGGTTTTCAACCTGCATGCCATCGGTGTGCAGTTCGGCCAGGTGCAGGCGCTCAGCGGCTGCAGCCTGCGTATCAAGGCCGGCGAAAGACTGGCGCTGGTGGGCGCCAACGGCAGCGGAAAGAGCACGCTGCTGCGAACCCTCAACGGCCTGGTCCGGCCTTCTACCGGCAGCTTTCAGCACGATGTGCAATTGCGGCAGGCCATGCTGTTCCAGCGGCCCTACATGTTGCGCGCCAGCGTGCTGAACAACGTGGCGCTGGGACTGTGGCTGGGTGGTGTGCGCTGGCAAGAGGCCAAAGTCCAGGCCCTGGCCGCCCTGGAACGGGTGGGGCTGGAAGACCTGGCTACACGCAATGCCAAGGCGCTGTCGGGTGGGCAGCAGCAGCGTGTGGCGCTGGCGCGCGCCTGGGCGCTCAAGCCGCAGGTTCTGCTGCTCGACGAACCCACGGCCAGCCTGGACCCCACGGCCAAGCGCGAGGTCGAGCGCCTGATGGCGGAGTTTGCCGATGCCGGCATGACGCTTATTTTCAGCAGCCACAACCTGGGGCAGGTCAAGCGGCTGGCCAGCCGGGTGATTTACCTGGAGCACGGCCGGCTGGTAGCCGACTTGCCGACTGCAGCCTTTTTCACCGGTCCTGTCCCCGCAGCGGCAGAAGCATTTTTAAAAGGAGAACTTGCATGAACAGCTTGAGCATGGTGTCGGGAATTTTCGGGTCGATCAGGGCTTTGGCGCTTGTCCCGCTTGCGCTGGCAGCTACTGTTTCGATAGCGCAAACCAGCACTATCGTGATGGCGTCAACCACCTCGACCGAGCAGTCAGGCCTGTTTCCCTACCTGCTGCCCGAGTTCAAAAAAGCCACGGGCATTGACGTGAAAGTGGTGGCCGTGGGCACCGGCCAGGCCATCGATATGGGCCGCCGGGGCGACGCCGACGTGCTGTTTGTGCACGACCAGGTGGCGGAAGAAAAAGTCGTGGCTGAGGGCTTTGCCATCAAGCGTTTTCCCGTGATGTACAACGATTTCGTGCTGATCGGCCCCGCAGCTGATCCGGCCAAAACCAGGGGCAGGGACATTGTCGAAGCGCTGAAAAAACTCAGCGCCGCCAATGCCGGTTTTATCTCGCGCGGTGACAAGAGCGGCACGCACGCCGCCGAACTTCGCTACTGGAAAGCCGCAGGCGTCGAGACACCGGCCGACAAGCCCGCCTTCACAAATTACAAAGCCTGCGGCTGCGGCATGGGCCCGGCGCTCAACATCGCGGCCAGCAGCGGCGGCTATGTGCTGGCCGACCGCGGCACCTGGCTGTCCTTCAAAAACCGCGGCGACCTGGTCGTGCTGGTGGAAGGCGATACCAAGCTGTTTAACCAGTACGGCGTGATGGTGGTGAACCCCGCCAAGCATCCGCAGACCAAGGCTGCCGAGGCACAGAAGTTTGTGGACTGGGTGATTTCACCAGCCGGCCAGAACGTGATTGCCGGCTACAGGATCAACGGCGAGCAGCTGTTCTTCCCCAACGCAACCAAATGAGTACCCCCCTGTCCAAGCTCACCGCGTGTAGCTTGTTCTCCCCTCCAGGGGACGGCGCCTGCGGCCCGGCAAAGCCGGTTCCGCGGCGCCTGCTGGTATGGGCTGCTGCGGCGGTGGTTGTTTTTTCAGGAGGCCTGAATATGGCTCATGCCCAGTCGCCCGCAGCATCTGCTGAAGGCGCCGCGCCGCTGCGCGTTTATGCGGCGGGCAGCCTTCGTGAAGCGCTCACTGAAGCGGCACGCGCGTATGAAGCCCGCACAGGCGTGAAAACCCAGCTGACCTTTGGCGCCTCTGGCCTGCTGCGCGAACGCATCGAGAAGGGCGAGCCGGCGCAGGTGTTCGCATCGGCCGACACGCAGCATCCCCTGCGCCTGCATGCCGCAGGGAGAAGTTCATGGGCGCAACCCACGCTGTTTGTGCGCAACCAGCTGTGCGCGTTGGCCGTGCCGCAGCTCAATGCCGATTCGGGAAAGTTGCTCGACCTGATGCTGGACCCCGCCGTCAAACTCGGTACCTCCACACCGAAGGCGGACCCGTCGGGCGACTATGCGTGGGAAGTGTTCCGCAAGGCGGAAGCACTCAAGCCCGGTGCTTACACGGCACTGGACGCCAAGGCACTCAAGCTCACCGGTTCACCCGAAGCGCCCCAGCCTCCAGCAGGCCGGGGGGTTTATGAGTGGCTGGTTTCGGAAGGGCGTGCTGATCTGTTTCTGACTTATTGCACCAATGCTGTGGCGGTTCGCAAAGAAGTGCCGTGGATGAACGTGGTGCAGATGCCGCCGGCCCTGCAGGTGAGTGCTGCCTACGGGCTGACTGCGCGAAGCGGGGATGCTGCTGCTGGGCAGTTTGCTGCCTACTTGTTGACGCCGGAAGCGCAGGAGGTGTTTCGGCGGTTTGGGTTTGGGGCGCCCTAGCAAGACACCCACCCCCGTCCAGTCTCACTGCGTGTAGCCTGTTCCCTCCTCGAGGGGGCGGCGCCTGCGGTCTGGCAAAGCCAGTCCCGCGGCTGCCCGCTTGCACTCATTAATCCAGCATGAGCCGCGGAACCGGCTTTGCCGGGCCGCAGGGCGGGCGGCCCCCTCGGGGGGCAGCGACCCACACGAAGTGGGGGAGCGTGGGGGCTACATATAATCACCCCGTGCCCCACCACCCCGTATCCCGCCCGACCCTTCCCGTATGGGAACGCCTTGCCGCCTGGCTGGCTTTCCTGGCCGTGGCGGCGGCGTTGTGGGCACCGGTGTCCATGCTGGCCCAGGACGTGCGCAGCGGCAAGCTGAGCGGCATTTGCAGCGTCAACACCGCTTCGTCTGATGCCGGCATGGACTCCACCGATGGCAATGCAGCCTCCCCAGGCCAGCGCTGCGACCTGTGCGGCTCAGCAGGGCTGGTGCTGCCACCTCTACCGGTAGCAAGCGTTTCCTGTGTCACCGGTACCACGGTTGCGGTGGCGGATATTCCGGCAACCACCGGCACTGCCATCTCCGGGCTGCCTTTCAGCCGCGCACCTCCCGCACTTTGAACTGAACCGCCTCTCGCTGGAGGCCTCAGGCATCCCGCGCACGGGCCTTGCGGCCGGCGCCGTGCCATCGTTCATTTCAGCGTGCACTTTCACGAGCCTTTTCTGCGCACCCGTGCGCTCCGTTCGGCATGGCGCTCGCTGCGCTGGCTGGCCCTAATTTCAGCCGCAAATCCTGCTGCCTTTAATTTTCAATCCTGTAAGAATCAATCATGAAATACCCAAATGCTATTAAAACCATAGCTGCTTGCGCTCGTCCCTATTGGGCTGGAGCTATCTTTATTGCTGTATCCCTGCCTGCCACCGCACACGTCACCCTGGAATACCAGGTCGCCAATGCAGGCAGCTACTACAAGGGCACATTCAAGGTCGGGCATGGTTGCGGGAATTCGCCCGTTAAACAGATCGTGGTCACCATCCCGGCCGGTGTGCAGGGTGCCAAGCCCATGCCCAAAGCAGGCTGGACGCTGGAGGTCACACGTGAGAAGTTGGCGCAGCCGCTGCTGGACCACGGTAAAACCATCACGGAAGATGTGTCGCGAATCAGCTGGACCGCAAAAACCCCCGCCGACTATCTGCAGAACGACTGGTACGACGAATTTGTGCTGCAGGCCAAACTGCCCGCAAAAGCGGGCGTGCTGTATTGGCCGGTAAGCCAGGTTTGCGAGACCGGCAAGGTTGACTGGGCCGAAGTGCCTCAGCCGGGCCAAAAATTGTCCGACCTCAAAAACCCTGCTGCCGCGCTGGAGCTGATGCCTGCGGGCGGCGGTGAACACAATCACTGAGCGAGCCTCGGCGGCTTTATTTCCGATTCAATTTACTGCTTCAAGGAGCATTTACACATGACATCCGCAAAATTCTCAAAAGCCGTGTTGGCCTTTTCGATGGCACTGGCCAGCATGGCCGCCATGGCCCAGACGGCCGCCGTCAAGGTCGATGGGGCATGGGCGCGCGCCACTGTGCAAGGGCAAAAAGGCACGGGGGCTTTTATGAGCCTCACCGCCAAAGATGGGGCCCAGCTGGTCGGCGTGTCGTCGCCGGTGGCGGGCGTGGCTGAAGTGCATGAAATGAAAATGGACGGTGACGTCATGAAAATGCGCGCCGTGCCGTCGCTTGATTTGCCTGCCGGCAAAAAGGTCGAGCTCAAGCCAGGGGGTTACCACGTCATGCTGATGGACCTCAAGGCGCCGCTGGCCAAAGACAGCACGGTGCCCGTGACCCTGCTGTTCAAGGACGCCAAAGGTGTGGAAAGCAAGCTTGAGCTGAGGCTGCCGGTTGCCACTGCCGCGCCGGGAGCAGCCGGTGCCACGGCCGAGCACAAGCACTGATTTGTGTTTGCCGGGCTAGCTGCGTTTGCCCGAGCCCAGGCGGCGGTAAACCGTGGCCCGGCTGACGCCGAGCGCTTTTGCGGCCTGCAGCACATTGCCGCGTGAATCGGTCACCGCCTTGCGGATCAAGGCGGTTTCGAGTTCCTTCAGCGTTCGCGACGCGGCGCCTGAAGGCGGCAGGCTGGTTGCCGGGGGCGGAGAGTCCCGGCCGGGCAACTGCGGCAGCACATGCAGGCGCAGGCCCGTCCAGAGCGGCACCTCCAGGATGCCGCCATTCACCGGCGCCTG
This sequence comes from Polaromonas sp. P1_F4, assembly GCF_056405675.1. Classification (NCBI taxonomy): domain Bacteria; kingdom Pseudomonadati; phylum Pseudomonadota; class Betaproteobacteria; order Burkholderiales; family Comamonadaceae; genus Polaromonas; species Polaromonas sp. P1_F4. The sequence continues at coordinate 143,513 of NZ_JBFUBP010000001.1, forward strand.
GCGCTGCGCCGCGTCAAACAGCATTTCGAAGGGCATGGCAAAGAGGTCGTTGCAATGCGGCGCCATGCCTGCGGTGAAGCCCATCTGCGAAATCATCTGCCGCGCCGCCTGGTTGGCGCCAGTGACGCAACCATCGGTATCCACGCACACAAGTCCATCGGTTTCATCTCCCAGCGTGCGGCCCGGCCAATTCAGCCGGATCAGCAATGCATGGGGCTTGCCCAAAGTGAGCGCGTTCTCTATGCTGCGCGCGGATTGCGCGACGAGGTGTTTGAGCTCGGGTCTCTCGACCACTTCGATGCCCGTCAGGTCCAGCATGCCGGCGCAGCGGCCGTCGGGGCCGAACAAGGGCGCACCGGCGCAGCTGTAGACCGAGGTGGCATCAAAAAAATGCTCGCCCCGGTGCAGCCACACCGGTTGCAGTTCGGTCAGTGCTGCGCCGATGGCGGTAGTGCCCACTTGTTGTTCCGAAAGGTCCGTGCCGATGCGTGTGATCATGTCGGCACGGCGGTCGCGCCGGTCGATGGGGCCATTCACATTGATGACCACGCCGGCCTGGTTGGTCAGGATGGCGAAGTAACGCGTGTCGGCAATGGCCCGGCCCAGCTTTTCCAGCACAGGTGCCGCAGCCTGCACCAGCCGATGGTTGGCTTCCAGGGTGCGCCTCAGCGCGGCGGCAGAAACCATGTCGAAGGAGGGAGCCTGCTCCGGCCGATGGCCCTGGGCCAGGCACCGTATCCAGGACCGTTCTATCCAGTTCTCAACCAGCGGCGCGGTGCCTGCAGGTAGCGGATCGCCGTGAAGAACTGCCTGGCGAGCGTGTCCGATGCGCGCCAACCGGTCCTGCCCGCCCGTCGCCGGGGCGGAGTGAAAAGGGGTCATGGATGCCATGCTGCATTGTGGCCAATTCCCGCGGCGCGTGCAGCGTGCGATGCGGATGGCCCGTGCCATTGCCGTGCGGGCGGGCAAGCTTGTGCTTTGCCGCTTTTTCTGGCTAAAAAATAGCTTTAACCGGCTCTCAGCGTGCGCCAGCAGCTATAAAAAACATAGCGGTTTTGAGGCCGGCCACGGTCATCAACAGCGATCCCAGCACGTGCACGGTGGCCGTAAGCGCGGCCAGCCCGTAGCGCGCTTCCATCAGGAAAATCACCACTTCGGCCGAAAACGAGGAAAACGTGGTGAGGCCGCCCAGGAACCCCGTCACCAGCGCCAGCCGCCACACCGGGTCCAGCTGGGGCATGGACTGGAAGCCCGCGATGCAGATACCGATCAGGTAGCCGCCAATCAGGTTGGCCGCAAGGGTGCCCCAGGGAATGAGGCCGCCCGGCGTCAGCCACAGGCCGAGGCCCCAGCGCGCCAGCGCACCGATTGAGGCTCCAATGGAAATCGCGATGACGTTCAGCATGACGGTGGTGGCGGCGGTGAGTTGGTTGTTTGGCGGGAGAATAGAGCCATGACTTTAACCTCAGCACCCGCTTTCAGCGAGCCTTCGGGCTTTCTGGGGGTGGTAATGCTCGACACGCGCTTTCCGCGGCTGCCGGGTGACATCGGCCATCCCCATGCCTTCGGCGTTCCGGTTCGCCAGTACGTGGTGCAGGGCGCCTGGCCCGGCAAGGTTGTGCAGAGCGGTGCCGGTTTGCGGGCTGCAGGCGTGGTGCCGGCTTTTGTGCAGGCGGTGCAGGCCCTGGCGAGCGAGGGCGCGCTGGCCATCACCACCAGCTGCGGTTTTCTGGTGCTGTTGCAGGACGAATTGCAGGCGGCCGTGCAGATTCCTGTTGTCACGTCCAGCCTGCTTCAATTGCCGGTACTGCTTGCGCGCCACGCCAGGGTGGGCGTACTGACCATCAGTTCAACTGCGCTGGGCGCGGAGCATTTGCGCGCGGCGGGTGTGGCCCATGAGCGTCTGGCGGATGTGGTGGTGCAGGGGGTGGATCCTGAAAGTGAATTTGCTACTGCCATTCTGGGTAACCGCCCGACCATGGACAGGGAGAAGGCGTGCGGCGATGTAGTGGCGGCCGCGGTGGCCCTGAGGCAGCGAGAGCCTTCGTTACAGGCGGTGGTGCTTGAATGCACCAACTTGCCGCCATACCGCCAGGCGATTGAAGAGGCCACCGCCTTTGAGACCTGGGCGCTGACTGACGATGAGAGACTCCTGTCGCCCTGGCGCGTCCGCTGAGCCGCTATCTATTTATCTTTGCCCATGACGAGATCAGGCAAGCTCGTCACGATCTGCGGGAACACCGTGATCAGCACAATGCACACCACCAGGCAGGCGAAGAAGGGAATGGCCGCGCGCGCAATGGTGTTGCTGTCTTTGCCCGTCATGTTTTGCAGCACAAAAAGATTGAAGCCCACCGGCGGCGTGACCTCGGCAATCTCGACCAGCAGGATGATGAAGATGCCGAACCAGATCAAATCGAACCCGGCCTTCTGGATCATCGGCAGCACTACGGCACTGGTCAGCACGATCATGGAGATGCCGTCGAGCGCGGTGCCCAGGATCAGATAGACGATGGTCAGCACACCGATCAGCGCAAACGGTGAGAGGTTCATGCTGTTGACCCACTCGGCCAGCTCACGCGGAATACCGGTGAACGCCATGGTCTTGGTGAGGAACGCCGCGCCAGCCAGGATGAACATGATCATGCAGCTGGTGCGCGTCGTGCCCATCAGGCCCTCTTTGAAGTTTTGCCATGTCAGTGACCGGCTCCACAGTGCCAGGCCCAGCGAACCGGCCACACCGTAAGCCGCGCATTCGGTGGCCGTGGCATAGCCGCTGATCAGCACCCAGCAGATGAAAACGATCAGCGCAGCGCATGGCAGCAGGTTGCCCGACTGCCTGATTTTCTGCATGAACGTGGAAGGCGGGTCGGCGGCGGGCACCTTGTCGGGATGGCGCAGGCTCCACCAGATGATGTAGCCCGAGAACAGCGCCATCAGCAGAAAGCCCGGGAAAAAACCCGCCAGAAAGATGCGGATGATGGACGCGTCGGCCGCGACGGCATACACCACCATGGTGATGGACGGGGGAATCAAAATACCCAGCGTGCCGGCGGTGGCGAGAGAGCCCAGGGCGATCTTCTCGTCGTAGCCGCGCTTGAGCAGCTCAGGCAGCGCAACTTTGGAAATCGTGGCGCAAGTGGCAGCCGACGAACCCGAGACCGAGCCGAATATGCCGCAGCCCAGGATGGTGGTATGCATGAGGCGACCGGGCACGCGGTTGAGCCAGGGGCGCAGGCCCTCAAACATCTCCTCGCTGAGTTTGGTGCGAAACAGAATCTCGCCCATCCAGATAAAGAGGGGCAGGGCCGCCAGCTCCCAGCTGGCATTGCTTTCCCAGAAAGCACTGAAGAGATTCTTGCCCGGTTGGGTTGTTGTGAAAAAGGCCTGTCCGACCCAGCCGCAAATGGCCAGGGTCATCGCAATCCACACGCCGCCCGAGAGCAGCAGCATCATGAGCAGCAGCAAGATGCCGCCCACCATCAGGATATCCATGTCGTTGTCTTTGTAGTCTGGAAAATAAACGGGAATGAAAGAGACGCAGGCTGCAGCTCAAACTTCCGAAGAGAAGTCGCCGCGCGCATGGCGTTCTTCGACTTCACGGACAAAGGTCGGAACCCCGCCCCGTATCACGATGATGAATTCATCGACCACGGCGACCAGCAGCAGGATGGAGCCCAGCGCAAAGCTCAACTGCGGAATCCACATCGGCATGGGCAAGAGGCCTTGCGAGATGTCGTTGAACTCCCAGCTTTCATAGGTGAAGAGGCATGCCGACCATGCCAGGTAGGCCACCGCCACGCTACCGATAAAAAGCGAGGCCAGCTCCAGCACGCGGCGGGTCTTTGCATTCACCGAATCGAGCAGCAAAGTCACCCGCACAAAGTCGCCGTGCTTGAAGGCATGCGCCATGGCAAAGAAAGCGGCCGCCGCGCAAAACCAGGCCACCACGTCGTTCACGGCTCCGGTGTTGACACGGAACTCGCGCAATATGCTTTGCGCGATCATCAGCACCGCGATGAGGGCGATGAAGGCGGCGCCCAAGGCGCCGCCTGCCAGATAAAGTTTGTCGAGAAATTTGCGCACGGCCTGCCTTGTTGTATGCCTTACTTCTTCGCGGCTCTGAGCTTGTTGAAGTTGGCGATGATGGCTTCGCCGTCAGGGCCGGCCTTTTTCACCCAGTCGGCCTGCATGATGGTGCCGACCTGCTTCATGTCGGAGACCAGCTTGGCCGGCGGCGTGACGATCTTCATGCCTTTGTCGGCCAGGGCCTTTTTGTACCACTCGTTCTTTTCCTCGCTGAGCTTCCAGCCGCGCACTTCGGCATCCGCCGCCGCCTTGGTGAGGGCCGCCTGTGTGGCGGGGTCGAGCGCATCAAAGGCTTTTTTGTTCACGATGACGGCATTCTTGGGCAGCCAGGCCTGGGTGTCGTACCAGTACTTGATGCTTTCATAGGTCTTGGAGTCATAGCCGGTCGAGCCCGAGCTCATGTAGCTTTCCACCACACCAGTGGCCAGCGCTTGCGAGAGTTCAGCCGCCTGGATGGTGACCGGCTGCGCGCCGATCAACTCGGCAATCTTGGCGGTGGCGGGGCTGTAGGCGCGCCATTTGATGCCGCGCAGGTCAGCGACCGAGGCCAGCTCTTTCTTGCTGTAAATGCCTTGCGGTGGCCATGCCACGGTATAGAGCAGCTTCATGCCCTGAGTGCCCAGCAATTTGTCGAGCACGGGCTTTTGGGCTTCGTAGAGTTTTTTGGAGTCAGCGTAGGAGGTGGCCAAGAAGGGAATGCCATCGACCCCGTAAATCGGGTTTTCGTTTTCAAAATTGACCAGCAGCACCTCGCCGATCTGGGCCTGGCCGCCTTGGACCGCACGCTTGATTTCGTTGGCCTTGAAGAGCGAGGCGTTGGCGTGCACCGTGATCTTGAGTTTGCCGCCGCTGGCTTTGTCGACGTCTGCCGCGAACTGCGTCAGCGTTTCCGTGTGGAAGTTGCTGGCCGGGTAGGCCGCGGGCAAATCCCACTTGGTCTGGGCGAAGGCGTTGGCGCCGAAGGCGAGAGCGGCGGCCACCAGGGTGACTTTGAATTTCATGAAAAGCTCCAGGACAAGGAATTAGTAAGTAGTAATAGGATAGACGCAAATCCCGCGCCAGTTCACCGGGCATACCCCGAAAATCCGGCGCCTATCTGTTTTGCGACCTTGAGGCCCCGCCATGAACCTGCGTTTTGTTGAAGCTTTCTATTGGGTTGCCTCGCTCAAAAGTATCTCGCGCGCCGCGGAGAAGCTCTACCTGACGCAGTCGGCCATGTCGAGCCGCATTGCCACCCTGGAAGAAGAACTGGGCATCCTGCTGCTGGACCGGCGCGACAAGCAGTTCAAGCTCACCGTCGCGGGGGCGCGTTTTCTGGTCTACGCGCAAAAGCTGCTGGAGCTACAGCGCGAGGTCAAGCATGAGATGGGTTCCGGTGCGGCCATGGCGGTATCGATGCGCATAGGCGCCATCGAATCGGTGCTGCATTCCTGGCTGATCCCGTGGCTCGAAAAACTCCGGGTAGACCATCCGGGCCTGGAGCTGGAGCTGACGGTGGAAACCACCCCCATCCTGATGGACCAGGTGCAACGCGGCACGCTGGACTTGGTGTTTGCCGCATTGCCCGCGTCGGCGGACGGTGTGCGCAACCAGGCCTTGCCGCCCATGGACATGGCGTTTGTGGGAAATCCGGCACTGCATAAAAAGAGAAATTACCGGCTGGATGAACTCGCGGAAATGGAGTTACTGACGTTCCAGAAAGGCTCGCAGCCTCATGTCACGCTGGTTGACCTGTTCAAGCAGAACCGCATGGAGCCCAAAAAGGTGCATGCCATTTCATCCATTTCCGCGATGGTCCAGCTGGTGCAGGGCGGCTTTGGCGTGGCCCTTCTGCCGCGCATCGCAGTGCAGCGCCTGACGGGGTTCGCCAGCCTGAAATTGCTCACCTGCGACACCCGTGTGAAGTCGTTGCCGATCCACGCGAGCTACCGCACCGACCCGACTTCATCGGTTGTCGAGACGGTGGTCAGGTCGGCCGTGCAGTTTGCCGCGGAGAGCACGGGAGCCGGCACCAAAACGGGTCGCAAGCCGGCGGCCAGGGTTGCAAAAACAGGCAAAAAAGGTGCATCAGGGTAAATACCAATCATCGAAAAAATCGATGACGTAAGCAAAAAATTACTTGTTTGATTTCGTCATTTGCTAATCGCACACTTCGTCACATGTCATCCAACCGTCATGTTTTTACGAGGAGTGCGTCATGAAGAAATCTTGGTGGGCCAAAGTGGCCGCAGTGTTGCTATCAACCGGCATGGCCTTTGGCGTGCATGCACAGCAAGAGATAAAAATCGGTGTGCTTTATCCGCTCACCGGGCCTGCCGCATCCGTGGGTGCCGAGCTGCGCAGCGCGCTGGAACTCGCCGCCGACATCATCAATAACGGTGCGCCCGGTGTTTCCGAGCTGCCGCTGTCTGCCGGCAAAGGCTTGCCCAACCTCAAGGGCGCAAAAATCAAGCTGGTGTTTGCCGACCACCAGGCCAACCCGCAGACTGGCGCTACGGAAGCCGAGCGCCTGATCACGCAGGAAAAAGTCGTGGCACTCGTGGGCGCCTATAACAGCGCCGTCACCGCCACGGCCAGCCAGATCGCCGAGCGCGCCGGCATCCCTTTCCTGAACCCCGAGTCGTCGTCGGCGTCGCTCACGCAGCGCAACTTCAAGTGGTTCTTTCGCACCACGCCGCACGACGACCTGTTTGTGCACAACGCCTTTGATTTCCTGAAAGAACTCGAAGCAAAAAAAGGCATCAAGGCGGGCGTGGTCGCCAGCCTCAACGAGAACGGCTTGTGGGGCACGGAAACCACCAAACTGCAGACCAAACTCGCGCCCGAGTTCAAGCAGAACCTGGTCAAGCAGGTGATGTACCCGGCCAAGACCACGCAACTGACTTCGGAAGTGCAGACGCTCAAGGCCGCCAATCCCAACCTGGTGCTGCAGTCGTCCTACACGGCCGATGCCATCCTGTCGATCAAGACCTACAAGGAACTGGGCTTTTCGCCGGACATGATCCTGGCGAACAACGCGGGCTTCACCGATACCGATTTCATCAGGACACTGGGCAAGGACGCCGACTACATCATCACGCGTGAAGTCTGGGCGCTGGACCTGGCCAACCGCAATCCGCTGATCAAGCAGGTCAACGACCTGTTCAACAGCCGCTACAAGATCAACTTCACCGGCAATTCCTCGCGCACTTTCACCGGCCTGATGGTGATGGCGGACGCTATCAACCGCGCTGGCTCCACCGAGCCCGAAGCCATCCGCAAGGCATTGGCCGCCACCGACATGCCCGGCAGCAAGCTGATCATGCCGTGGAAAGGTGTGAAGTTCGATGCGACCGGCCAGAACACCCTGGGCCAGGGCATCCTGGTGCAGATCATCGGCGGCAAATACAACACGGTCTGGCCTTTCGACATGGCCTCGCGTGAAGTGACCTGGCCCATGCCCAAGTGGGACCAGCGCAAATAAGCCGCGAGTTTTGACCTAAAAGCCAAGAGACAACCATGACTACGGAAATATTGCTTCAGACGCTGGCCTCCGGCGTGCTGATTGGGCTGATTTACGCGCTGGTGGCTATCGGCCTGACCATGATTTTCGGCGTCATGGACATCGTGAACTTCGCGCACGGGGAATTCCTCATGCTGGGCATGTACTCGGCCTTCTGGCTGTTTTCCCTGTATGCGCTGGACCCCATGCTCACCTTGCCGCTGACAGTGATCATGCTGTTCGGCTTCGGCGTGCTGCTGTACAAACTGGTGATTGTGCGCATCATCAACGCGCCCATGCTGTCGCAGATCTTCACGACCTTCGGCATCATGATCCTGCTGCGCGGCGTGGCCCAGTTCCTCTGGAAACCGGATTTCCGCTCCATCGAGAATTCGGCGGTCAGCGGAACCGTCAAGCTGTTGGGCGTGCAACTGGGCAAGCCGCAGCTGGTCGCTGGTGTAGGGGCCGTCGTGGTTACCGGGTTGATTTACTTCTTCTTGAACAAGACCCGGCTCGGTGCGGCGCTGGAAGCCACCGCCTCTGACAAGGAAGCGGCCCGTCTCATGGGCATTGATTCGCACAAGATGTTCTCGCTGGCCTGGGGCATAGGTGCGGCCTGTGCCGGCGCGGCCGGTGTGCTGCTGTCAACCTTCTTCCCGATTTTTCCGGACGTTGGCGCGAGTTTCATCCTGCTGGCTTTTGTGGTGGTCAACCTGGGCGGTTTCGGCAGCGTCTCGGGCGCCTTCTGGGCTGGCATCCTGGTCGGCGTGATCGAGGTCATGGGCGGCCTGCTGCTCGGCCCGCAGTACAAGACGGCCATCGTGCTGGTGCTGTTCCTCGGCGTGCTGATGTTCCGCCCCCAGGGTCTGATGGGCAAGGCATGATCATGAAGCAACTCATTTTTGCCGTCGCCGCTCTGGCGCTCGCCCTGGCCGTCCCCGCGTTCACGGATGCCTCGCATCTGAACATGGCAATCCTCATTCTCATGGCGGCCCAGGTGGGCGTGGCCTGGAACATCGTGGGCGGCTATGCGGGACAGGTGTCCCTCGGCCATGCGGCTTTCTACGGACTTGGCGCCTATGTCTCGACACTGCTGCTGATCAAGTTCGGCATCAATCCCTGGATAGGCGTGCTCGCCGGCGGTTTGGTGGCAGCCTTGCTCAGCCTGGGGTTTGGCTGGTCCTGCTTCCGGCTCAAGGGCCACTACTTTGCGATGGCCACCATCGCGGTGGCCGAACTGGTGCAGATTTTCTTCACTGAGTGGGATTACGGCGGTGCGGCGGTCGGGCTTTACGTGCCGATGGACAAACAAGGCTGGCTCTGGCTGAACTTCGCCACCAAATTGCCGTACTACTGGCTGGCGCTGGGCCTGCTGATCATCACCTTGGGCGCGAACTGGTGGATAGAGCGCAGCTACCTCGGCTACTACTTCAGGGCCATCAAGGATGAGCCCGACGCGGCCCGCAGCATCGGTGTGAACATCGCCCGCTACAAGCAGGTCGCACTGTCGGTCAGTGCTTTCCTCACGGCGGTCGGCGGCAGCCTGTATGCACAGAAAGAGCTTTATATCGATCCGAATTCGGTGCTCTCGACGGCGCTTTCCATCAAGATGGCGCTGGTGTCCATCCTGGGGGGCGTGGGTACCCTGTTTGGGCCGGTCGTGGGTGCCGTGGTGCTGACCAGCATCGAGGAGTTCACCCGCATCGCCTTCGGTGGGACGGGCCGCGGCACTGACGTCATCATTTATGCGAGCCTCATCATCGTGATCGCAGTCTTTTATCCCACGGGCCTCATTGGCTGGCTGCGCAGCTTCCGGGAGCGCCGCGAGGCACGCGCCGATGCATCGCGGCAGATGGCGGTGCCCACCGCCGCCGTGCAGAACGCCGGCGAGGAGGCCATATGAAGTTGCTGGAAGTCAAACAGGTCAGCAAGCGTTTCGGCGGGCTGGTCGCCAACCAGGATGTGTCCTTTAGCGTGGACACCGGGCAGGTGGTGGGCCTGATCGGCCCCAACGGAGCCGGAAAGACCACGATGTTCAATTGCGTGGCGGGGTTTTTCGCCCCCACATCGGGCAGCATCATGCTGGGCGGACGCGACATCGCAGGCCTGCCGCCCGAAACATGCGCCCGCGCCGGTGTGGCACGGACTTTTCAGATTGCGCGCACCTTCACCAGCATGACGGCCTGCGAGAACGTGATGACCGCGGCCATGCTGCTGCAGCACAACGTTGCGAAGGCACGCCAGGCTGCCATGGACTGGCTGGCTTTTGCCGGGCTTGAACGCTTTGCCGACCGGCCTGCCGCCAGCATGACCATCAGCGAGCAGCGGCGCCTGGCCGTGGCGCGTGCGCTGGCCATACAGCCGCGCATCCTGCTGATGGATGAAGTGATGGCGGGCCTCAACCCGTCGGAAGTTCGCGAAGCGGTCGACGTGGTTCTCAAGATCCGGGACAAGGGCATTGCGTGCCTGATCGTTGAACATGTGCTGGAAGGCATCATGCCGATCGCCGACAAGATCGTCGTGCTGGACCGCGGCGTGAAGATCGCCGAAGGCACGCCGCAGCAGGTGTCGAACGACGCTGCCGTGATTACCGCCTACCTCGGGGACTGAAGATGCTGGAAATCAAAAACCTCAAGGTCTGCTACGACGACGTGCTGGCCATCTCCGACGTCAGCCTCCAGGTCGAGCCCGGCAAGATCGTCGCGCTGGTAGGCGGCAACGGCAACGGCAAGTCCACCACCTTGCGCGCCGTGGCAGGCCTCAATGCCGCCGCAGCGGGCAGTATTACTTTCAACGGTGAGCCGGTTCACCGCATGCCGGCGCACAAACGCGTCCCGTTAGGTCTGTCGCTGGTGCCGGAAGGCCGGCGCCTGTTTCCCCGGCTGACAGTGCTTCGCAACCTGGAGCTCGGTGCCTTTACGCGCACGGACAAGCACGAGGTGGCGCGGGGCATTGAAGAGATGCTGCAGCTGTTCCCCATCCTCAAGGAGCGCGCCACACAACTGGCCGGTACCATGAGCGGCGGTGAGCAGCAAATGCTGGCCATCGCCCGCGGGCTGATGGCCCGGCCCAAGCTGCTGATGCTGGATGAGCCTTCGTGGGGCATCGCGCCCAAGTTTGTGACCAAGGTGCTGGAGGTTATCCAGCAGGTCAATGCCACAGGTGTCTCGATATTGCTGGTGGAACAGAACCTGCAAAAGGCCTTGGGCATCGCGCATTACGGCTATGTCATCCAGACCGGCCGTATCGTGATGCAGGGCAAGGGTCATGAGCTCCTCAATGATGACCGGATCAAAAAGGCCTACCTGGGCCTTTGACGGAAAAGCCGCTGTATCACCCTATTTTTTCCAATCAAGCTTTACCCAGCCATGAACAAGATTTTTGATCGTCCCGCTGACCTCCGGATGGCCAGCCGTTGCGGCGAGTTTGCCCTGCCTACCGCGGGACACGCCAACGGCCATATCCAGGCCAACCTCATGATCGTGCCGCAGGCCCAGGCCTTTGACTTCCTGTTGTTTTGCCAGCGCAACCCCAAACCCTGCCCACTGGTGGAGGTTCTGAAGCCGGGCGCCACGGAGCCTTTGTGTGCACGGGGGGCGGACATCACGACCGACATTCCGGGCTATCGCGTTTACCGTGACGGCGAGTTTGTCGAAGAGCGGGGCGAGATCCGTTCGATCTGGAAGGACGACTATGTCGCCTTCCTGATCGGCTGCAGTTTTTCTTTCGAGGCCGCGGTCACCCAGGCCGGCATTCCCCTGAGGCATGTCGAGCAGGGCCGCAATGTCTCGATGTTCCGTACCAGTCTCCAGTGCCAGCCCGCTGGTGTGTTCAGCGGCGAAATGGTCGTCACCATGCGGCCCATCAAGAGCCGCGATGTGGCAAAGGTGGTGGAGATTTCTGGCCGGTTTGACGTTGCGCATGGTGCGCCCGTTCACATCGGCAATCCGGAGGTGATCGGCATCACCGACCTGTCGCGACCGGATTACGGCGATGCAGTCGACATCAAGGATGATGAAATCCCGGTGTTTTGGGGTTGCGGCGTCACGCCGCAATGGGTTGCCCAGAAGAGCCGACTGTCGATGTGCATCACCCATGCGCCGGGCAAGATGTTTGTGACGGACCTGAAAGGGTGAGTTCCATGCACCCGCCGCCGGGCTAATTCTCAACTCCCAAGGAGTTCCCATGAAAGCAGTTTTAATAGCCGTGCTCGTCACGGCGGGGGCAGCGCACGCCCAGACAACCTGGAAGCTGGCCACGGGCTACCGGGCAGAGTCCTTCCATACGCAGAACCTCCTGCAATTTGGGCGCGATGTGGATCTGGCCACGCGCGGACAGCTGGTCATACAGGTGTACCCCAACAACACCCTGGCCAAGCTGGCGGACATCAGCGCGGCCGTGCAGCAGGGAAAGGCCGAAGCGGGCGAGACCATCATGGCGGGCATGGTCAAGGAAATTCCGCTGGCTGGCGCGGACTCCATTCCCTTCGTCGTGGCCTCCTACAAGGACGCACAACGCCTCTGGAAACTGCAGCGGCCAGGCCTTGAAAAGCATTTCACCGAGCATGGTATGAAGCTCCTCTACGCAGTGCCGTGGCCGCCGCAAGGCCTGCATTCGAACAAGCCGGTGCGGGGCCCGACAGACTTTCGCGGTACCCAGATGCGCACCTACAACCAGACCACCATGCGTATCGCCGAAATGCTGGGCGCCAAGCCTGTGGATGTGGCCATGGTCGATGTGGGCAAGGCATTGGCCGAAGGCCGGATGGACAACATGATCACTTCGGCGCTGACTGGTGTGGAGAACAAGGTGTGGGGCCCGATCAAGTATTACTACGAGATCAATGCCTGGTTCCCCAAAAATGCGGTGTTTGTGAACAGCAAGGTCTTTGATGCACTGAAGCCCGAGGTGCGTGCCGCCGTGCTCAAGGCGGCGGGCGAGGCGGAAGTCCGCGGCTGGCAGGCCAGCCAGGCGCTGGCGACCAGCGCGACCGAGGAATTGCGCGCCAACGGCGTGAAGATAGAACGCATTCCCCCCGAGCTGGACACTGAGATCAAGCGCATGGGCGAGAAGTTCTCGCGCGAGTGGATACGATCGGTGGGCAATGAAGCCAATGATATTTTCGTGCCGTACTACATGCCGCAATAAGCGCAGGCTTCGAATCGCATGAAAACTCCTTCCGCATCCATCGCCGCCTACCTTCATGCCAAGGATGGCAACCGGCCTCAGCTGCTGGCGCAAGCCTTTACGGACGATGCCCTGCTGCAGGTCACCGTCCACACCAGTGCGATCTCGTTTCCCCCGGTGTCACGGGGAAGGGATGCCATCGGTGAGGTGCTGGTGCGCCGGTTTGGCCAATCCTACGAAAATGTCTACACCTTCTGCCTGAGCTCGCCGCCGGAGGCCGACGCGCAGGTGTTTTGCTGTGACTGGCTGGTTGCCATGACGGAAAAGGACAGCCGCGCCGTGCGGGTCGGGTGTGGTCGCTACGATTGGTGTTTTTCGCCGCCCTCATGTCTGGCGGAAAGCCTTTCAATCACCATCGCGAGCATGCAGACCCTGCCGGCCTCGCACACAGACGAGGTCATGGATTGGGTCGCCGGTCTTCCCTATCCCTGGTGCCCGGCTTCCACGGCCCTGCGGGGCGCGCCGGACATCCAGCACCTGGCGCCGGTACTTGGGTACATTGGCAGGGAGAAGATGGCCAACTTTCCGGACAAGAGATCCCGGCTGGCAACGCCTCACACCGTCGTGCCAAGCCAGGTCTGACAGCAGCAAGATCAATAAGATCCATAGAGATCAGCAAAGAACACGTTAACTCTGAAATCAAAAAAATTATGCAAGACACCACTTCAAAACCGGGCGGCGACCGTTGGCAATTCTGGATAGACCGCGGCGGCACCTTCACGGACATCGTGGCCAAGAAGCCCAATGGCTCGCTGGTCACGCACAAGCTGCTGTCGGAAAACCCGGAGCAGTACCGCGATGCGGCGGTCGCCGGCATCCGCCACCTGCTGGGCCTGAAAACGGGCGAGCCGATACGCGCCGACGTGGTGGACTGCGTGAAGATGGGAACGACCGTGGCGACCAATGCGTTGCTGGAGCGTAAGGGTGAGCCGACGTTGCTGGTCACCACACGAGGCTTTCGGGACGCCCTGCGCATTGCCTACCAGAACCGCCCCCGTCTGTTTGACCGCCACATCGTGCTGCCAGAATTGCTTTACAGCGCGGTGGTGGAGGCCCAGGAGCGTGTGGGCGCGCAAGGCGAGGTGCTTCAGGCGCTCGACGAAGTGCTATTAAAAAAGGAGCTGCTTGCGCAGTACCAGAAAGGGCTGCGAAGCCTTGCAATTGTTTTTATGCATGGTTACCGGTTCACGGAGCATGAAAAGGCCGCCAAGCGCATCGCGACCGAGGTGGGTTTTACCCAGATCAGCACCTCGCATGAAACCAGCCCGATGATGAAGTTTGTGAGCCGCGGCGACACCACGGTGGTGGACGCCTACCTCTCCCCCATCCTGCGCCGTTATGTGGAACAGGTCGCCAGTGAGATGCCGGGGGTACGGCTCTTTTTCATGCAGTCTTCCGGTGGGTTGACCGATGCGCATGTATTTCAGGGCAAGGACGCCATCCTGAGCGGCCCGGCCGGCGGCATTGTGGGCATGGCCCGCACCGCGGCCATTGCCGGCCACGCCAAGGTCATCGGTTTTGACATGGGCGGCACGTCCACCGACGTGTCGCATTACGCCGGGGAATTCGAACGCGAATTCGAAACCCAGGTGGCCGGCGTGCGCATGCGCGCCCCCATGATGAGCATCCATACCGTGGCTGCGGGCGGCGGCTCCATCCTCAAATTTGACGGCGAGCGCTTCCGGGTTGGTCCACAGAGCGCAGGCGCCAACCCAGGCCCCGCCAGTTACCGGCGCGGCGGCCGCCTGGCGGTGACCGATGCCAACGTGATGGTCGGCAAGGTGCAGCCGCGCTACTTTCCGAAGGTATTTGGTCCCAATGCCGATGAGCCGTTGAGTTACGAGGCGGTAGAGGCCCAGTTCAACGAACTGGCGGGGCAGACCGGGCGCAGTGCCGAGGTGGTGGCTGAAGGTTTCATCAACATCGCGGTGCAGCAGATGGCCAACGCCATCAAGAAAATTTCGGTGGCGCGCGGCTATGACGTGACACGCTACACGCTGCAATGCTTTGGCGGTGCGGGCGGGCAGCACGCCTGCCTGGTGGCTGATGCGCTGGGCATGACCAAGGTGTTTGTGCATCCGCTGGCGGGTGTGCTGAGCGCTTATGGCATGGGCCTGGCCGACCAGAATGTGATTCGTGAGCAGGCGGTGGAGCTCAAGCTCTCGGCCGCCGTGCTTCCGGAAATTGCCGACAAGCTCAACGCGCTCGCCGCGACGGCAGAGGCCGAGCTGCAGCGCCAGCAGGTCAGCACCGGCAGCATCACCACGCATCACCGCGTGCATGTGCGTTATGAAGGCAGCGACTCTGCGTTGATCGTGCCCTTCGGTACGCTGGACGAGATCGAGTCCGGGTTCGAAGCCGCTTACCGCCAGCGCTTTGCCTTCCTGATGCAGGGCAAGGGCCTGGTGGTTGAGGCCGTGTCGGTAGAGTCGGTGGTGGCGGGCGACGCGCCTGCTGAGCCGCGCCATGCCACGCATGAGCCGCGCGAGGTGCCGCGCCGCGAAACCGTACGCATGTATTCCGGAGGCCAGTGGCATGACGCAGCGTTGGTGGTGCGTGAAGACCTGCGGCCGGGCGACATCATCTCGGGGCCGGCCATCATTGCCGAGAAAAACGCCACCACGGTCGTGGAACCGGGCTGGGAAGCCGCGCTGACGGCGCTGGACCACCTGGTACTGGACCGCCGGGCTGAACGCGCCGTGAAGTTTGCGGCGGGAACGACGGTAGACCCGGTGCTGCTGGAGGTCTTCAACAACCTCTTCATGAACATTGCCGAGCAGATGGGCCTGCAGCTGCAAAACACCGCTTACTCGGTCAACATCAAGGAGCGCCTGGACTTCAGCTGCGCGCTGTTTGACACCGAAGGCAACCTGATTGCCAATGCGCCGCATATGCCGGTACATCTGGGTTCCATGGGCGAAAGCATCAAGACGGTGATTCGCGAGAACGCCGGAAAGATGCAGCCTGGCGACGTGTATGTGCTGAACGACCCCTACCATGGCGGCACGCACCTGCCCGACATCACCGTCATCACACCGGTCTACCTTGGTGCGGCGACACAGCCGACGTTTTATGTCGGTTCGCGCGGCCACCATGCCGACATCGGCGGCACCACGCCGGGCTCCATGCCGCCGTTCTCTACATTGATCGAAGAAGAGGGCGTGCAGATCAACAACGTCAAGCTGGTGGAACGTGGCGTGCTGCGCGAGGCAGAAATGATTGCGCTGCTCAAAAGCGGCAAATACCCCAGCCGTAACCCGCAGCAGAATATGGCCGACCTGAAAGCGCAGATCGCCGCCAATGAAAAGGGCGTGCAGGAGCTGCGCAAGATGGTGGACACCTTCAGCCTGGAGGTGGTGCTGGCTTACATGCGTCATGTGCAGGACAACGCCGAAGAGTCGGTGCGCCGCGTGATCACGCGCCTCAAAAATGGCGAGTTCACCTTGCCTCTGGACAACGGAGCCCAGATCAAGGTCGCCATTCGCGTTGACGTCAAAGGACGCAGCGCCGAGATCGACTTCACCGGTACATCGCCGCAGCAGACCAATAACTTCAACGCGCCGACGGCGGTGTGCATGGCGGCGGTGCTGTATGTGTTTCGCACCCTGGTTGACGACGACATTCCGCTGAACGCGGGCTGCCTGAAGCCGCTCAAGGTCATCATCCCGCCGGGCTCCATGCTCAACCCGAATCCCCCGGCTTCGGTGGTGGCGGGCAATGTGGAAACGTCTACCTGCATCACCAATGCGCTTTACGGCGCGCTGGGTGTGATGGCCGCCGGCCAGTGCACGATGAACAACTTCACCTTCGGCAATGCGCGCCACCAGTACTACGAAACCATTTCGGGGGGCTCGGGTGCGGGCGGCAAGCTTGATGATGCGGGCAAGCTGGTGTCTGGTTTTGACGGAACCTCTGTGGTGCAGGCGCATATGACCAATTCGCGGTTGACCGACCCGGAGGTACTGGAATTCCGCTTCCCGGTGCGGCTGGAAAGCTATGAGATTCGCCAGGGCTCCGGCGGTGCAGGCCGATGGCAGGGCGGCAACGGCGGTGTGCGCCGTGTGCGCTTCCTGGAGGCCATGACGGCCAGCATCCTGTCGAACGGGCGCAAACACGGCGCCTTCGGCATGGCTGGCGGCCAGGCGGGGCAGGTTGGACAGAACGTTGTGGTCCGGGCGCAAGGCCAGATTGAAACACTGGGCCATATCGGGCAGGCCGAGATGCAGCCCGGTGATATTTTTGAAATCCATACGCCGGGCGGCGGCGGCTTCGGGAAAGCTTGATGCCAATCACGGGCCGGTGTATGCCGGCCTGCTTCCCAAGCGGAGCGACCGCGCAGCTGTGACGGGTGGGTAAAGCGCCTGCCCGTTCACGCGTGCGCCTGATCGTCATTCGCAAAGTCATCTGCTCAGCCGCCCGTAACACTTGGGGCTGGCTTTAGTACCTGCAAACGGCTCGACGCTGTGCATCGCGGACGCGCCGTAAACCGGACCTCCCTCCCGTTTAGCACTATCTTTTTTTGCACGGCAACGATCGGCCATCGCCAGGACAGTGGAAAATCTGCAGTGGAGCCAGCGCACCTTGTGACGGGGGCAGGCAGGCTTTTAGGGGTGCGGAATGCCGTAATTTCAAATGAAATCCGGCCCTGGGCCAATCAGCACGAGCGCGAGAAGCTATCAATTCAGGAGCATGTATGACCGCTTCGTTTACCGACAACTACCGGCTTCTGGCCCAGTACAACCGCTGGATCAATGAACGGCTGTATGGCGCGTGTGAAACCCTGTCGGATGAGGAGCGCAAGCGTGACCGTGGTGCCTTTTTCGGCTCGATCCATCACACGCTGGGCCATCTTGTCCTGGCCGACCAGGTCTGGCTCAGGCGCTTTGCGCAGTGCGGTAATGAGAACGGAATCCATTTCACGTCGCTGGGCGCTGAAGTGCTGGACATGCCGGAGGCCTACACACTGGACATGGTGCTGTACGAAGACTGGGCCGGACTGAAAGCCAAACGGCAGCAGCTCGATGGCGCCATCGAGCAGTGGGCTGCGGACATGCCTGAGGCTTACCCGGCCATGACCATGCGCTACGCCAACTCCAAAGGGGTGCAGCGCGAACACGGGGTCTGGAAGGCCCTCACGCATTTTTTCAATCACCAGACACACCATAGAGGGCAAGTGACGACACTGGTCACGCAGGCTGGTGCAGGGGTGGGAGTGACGGACCTGATTGCGCTGGTGTAGAGGTCTTTAAATTGCTATGAAATAGATAGCTGCTTGCGCCCGACCCTAAAGGGTTGGAATTCAAAATGACATAAAAAAACCCGCTATGAGCGGGTTTTTTATGGGTGCGGGCCAATTACTTCTTGGCAGCGCTTGCGGCAGGCTTGGCTGCCTCAACCTTGACTTCGGTCTTGGTTTCTTTTTTGGTGTCTTTCTTGGCGTCTTTCTTGGACGTTACCGCCTCTTTGGCATCTTTGGCCGATTCCACCACGGCGTCTTTGGTCGCGATAGCCGCGCCCTTGACGGCATCCTTGGTGGCGATGGCTGCGTCTTTGGCCTTTTCGGTGACCGGCTTGTCAGCCTTCTTGCCGGCTTTGGCATCCGCTTTGGCTTCGGCCTTGGTTTTTGCCTTCGCATCTGCGGCGGCCGGGCCGGTATAGGCGGCACCGCCAACGGTCAGCCCTGCGGCGGAGAACTCGGCTGCGCGTTTTTCTCCCACGCCTTTGACGCGGGTGATGAAGTCATCCCAGTTTTTGAACTCGCTTTTCTTGCGCTCGGAGATGATCAGCTTGGAGGTGACGGGGCCGATGTGTTTGATGCCGTCGAGTTCGGCCTCTGTGGCTTTGTTGACGTCGACCGCAGCAAAGGCTGCAACGAGAGACATGGCGGCGAAAAACGCCAGTACTTTCTTGAACATGGAAATCTCCTCAGTGGTGAGTGGCGAAGCGCGTTATGCATCCTGTGAATAAGAATGCTGTGTTTATAACGGCCCGGTTTCACACGGGGTTGACCTGCCTGATGCGATTGGGTTGGGGAACCCCAAGCCTCAGCGATTCTTGCCCAGCCACTGCATGTAAGCAGTTACACCCGCTTTCACATCAGCAAACACATGGTCACACCCAGCGGCACGCAGGGCGCCGAGGTCGGCCTGCGTGTAGCTTTGATATTTACCCACCAAGGCTGGCGGGAAGGTGATGTAGTCGATGAGCCCGCCGCGCACGGCATCTTCCAGGCTCAGCGCCGCAGCATCCTGCCCTTTGCGCAAGGTGTTCACGACGGCGAGCGCGACATCGTTGAAGGGCTGGGCCTTTCCGGTGCCAAGATTGAAAATGCCGGATTGTTCTGGATGGTCAAAAAACCAGAGGTTCACGGCCACCACATCGTCGATGAAGACGAAGTCGCGCATCTGGCCGCCGGCGCCGTAGCCGCCGTATTCGCCAAACAGCTTGACCTTGCCTTCGGCCTGGAACTGGTTGAACTGGTGAAAGGCCACGCTGGCCATACGGCCCTTGTGCTGTTCGTGGGGGCCGTAGACATTGAAGTAGCGAAAGCCCGCAACCTGGGTGGCTGCGCCTTCAAACCGGTTGCCGAGTTCACGCCGCAGGCGCTGGTCAAAGAGCAGCTTGGAGTAGCCGTAGACGTTGAGTGGTCGTTCGAATTCGGGCGATTCCCTGAACGTGTCGGATCCGCCGTAGGTGGCGGCCGATGAGGCATACAGCAGACGTGTTCCCTGGTCCTGGCAGGCATGAAACAACTCGCACGAAAGCGTGTAGTTGTTGTCCATCATGTACTTGCCATCGGGCTCCATCGTGTCGCTGCAGGCGCCTTCGTGGAACACGGCCTCGACCTGACCGTAGGCGCCTTCGGCGAACAGGTCGTAGAAGTCGTCGGCGTCCACGTAGTCGGCGATCTGCAGGCCGGCCAGGTTGCGGAACTTGTCGCCTTCGGTCAGGTCGTCGACCGCGATGATGTCGTCGATGCCGCGGGCATTGAGGCCCTTGATGATGTTGCTGCCGATAAAACCTGCAGCACCTGTAACTACTATTTTCATGATTCGTTCCAGCAGGTTTCAGAGAAGACTAACTTGCTTTGGCAAGTTATGTCGGAGCAAAAACCTGCAGCACCCGTGACAACTATTTTCATGATGAATCCTTTAACCTGAGCCGCAATTTAATGCGCGGCAAACAGCTCGTCGTAACTGACCGTTGCGGTACCAAACTTGCCGACCACAATGCCACCGGCACGGTTGGCGATGGGCACCGCATCGCGAAGGCTCATGCCCGTAGCCGCCATGGCTGCCAGTGTGGCGATCACCGTATCGCCGGCGCCGGTGACGTCGAACACTTCACGTGCCACGGCCGGTACATTCAGCTCACCCTGGGCGTCAAACAGTGTCATGCCTTCCTCGCTGCGGGTCAGCAGCAGGGCATCAAGATTGAGTGTGGTGCGCAGGTTATGGGCTTTGGTGCGCAGCTCGGCTTCGTTGTTCCAGGTACCGATCACGTGCTCGAGCTCGGCGCGATTCGGCGTGATGACGCTGGCGTTTTTGTAGCGTGCGTAGTCCGCCCCCTTGGGATCGACCAGCACCACTTTGCCGGCAGCGCGCGCCTGGGCGATCATCAGCACGATATGCGCGAGGCCGCCTTTGCCGTAGTCTGAAAAGAGCACGGCATCGTGTTGTGTGTGCAGTTTTTCAAAGGTGGCGGACTGCGAGGCGAGCACCTCGTTTTCCGGCGTGTTCTCGAAGTCGAGCCGGATCAGCTGCTGCTGGCGGCCAATGACGCGCAGCTTGACCGTTGTTTTGAGCCGTGCGTCGCGGCCGAAGTAAGGGGCGATGCCGGTTTTGGCGACCAGCGCCTCCAATTGGTGGCTGGCCTCATCGTCGCCCACCACGGTCAGCAGCGAGGCCTGTGCGCCCAACGTGACGATGTTGTAGGCCACATTGGCAGCGGCGCCTATGCGCTCTTCGGTGCGTGTGACACGCACCACGGGCACCGGTGCCTCAGGTGAAATGCGGTCTACCGCGCCGTACCAGTAGCGGTCCAGCATGGCGTCGCCCACCACGAGGACACGGGCCTTGGCGATTCGTTCTGCGGATAGTGTGGGGATAGTGGTCATGAATGTCTATATTCAAGCAAGGAACAGCGTGGAACCGGCTTTGCCGGGCCACAGCTGTTGCCCCTGCAAGGGGGAGGAGGCGAAGCCTCCACGGGGTGTGCCGAAACTCTCCACGGGGGTGTTCATAATTCTTCTATTCGGCGCGTCGGGTAGCTGTCCCAGGCCTGGCAGCCAGGGCAGTGCCAGAAGTGCTGCGTGGCTTCAAAGCCGCACGCGGCACAACGATAGCGCATCAACGGTTTGGTTGCCTGACCCAGCGAGCACTGCACCAGGGCGTGGTGATGTGCATCCTGGAGTTGTTCCCCTTCTATCCACTTGCCGGCGGCGACCAGCGACGCCTGGCGTTCCATGTGCCTGGCATACCACTGGCGTGCCGACGCGGGGTCTTTTTCCAGTTTGACGATGGCTTCAACCACGTCGATGGACGGTGTGTTGGCGTAACTGGTCTTCAGCAACTCCAGTGCGACGGCTTCCTGGCCGCTTGCCTGGGCGATATTGGCGAGCAGGCCGGCGGCAAGCGGAAGCCCTTGCGGTGCCAGGTCTTCCAGCTTCTGCAATGTGCGCAGGGCATCTTGTGGCCTGCCGAGCTGGTGTTGCAGTTTGGCCAGGTCAATCAGCGGCCGGGCCGACACCGGGGCCATGGCGACCGCCTGCTGCAATGTCTCCAGGGCCTGGCCTGTGTCGCCCGCCGCTGCGGAAGCAATGGCCTGCTCGCAGAGGTAATGCGCCTGCCGGGCACTGAAGCTGCCATGGCTGGAGGTGCCCAGCCTGGCTGCGATTTCGGTTGCGTTAGGCCAATCGCGCGAGCGTTCATAAATGGACAGCAACGCAAGCCGGGCTTCTTCCTCGAACGGTGTTCCCTCCAGTTTGCGCAGCGCGATCTCGGCGCGGTCCAGCAGGCCGGCCTTGAGGAAATCCAGGGCCAGTGCATGCTGGGCGCGGTCGCGTTCCGGTTGCGTCAGGTCGCCGCGCGACATCAGGTGTTCGTGTACGCGCACGGCGCGTTCGTATTCGCCGCGGCGGCGAAACAGGTTGCCCAGGGCGAAGTGAAGCTCGGAAGTGTCGGGGTCGTTCTGTACGGCTTCTATAAAGGCGTCTATGGCCTGGTCCTGCTGCTCATTGAGCAGAAAATTCAGGCCCTTGAAGTAGGCTTTGGGTGCCTGGCGGTTTTCGATGCGCAGTTGCCGCAAGTCCAGTCGCGAAGCCAGCCAGCCCAGGGTAAAGGCGATCGGAAACCCGAGCAGGACCCAGGTGAAATCAAATTCCATGGTGAAGCGTGGAGGGGTCTTCGGTCACGGTGTGGGGGCCCATGGTGGAGGAGGCATATTTGGCCGATCTGCGCTTTTTCCACCAGCGCGGCATCATGACAAGAATACCGAGCGCCAGCCCACAGGCGAAGACACTCAGGACAACCAGCACCAGAGGTGCTCGCCACATCGTGCCAAAGAAAAAATTCACCGAAACCGTTTGTTGGTTATTCAGTGCAAAAGCAAACAGCGTAAAAAAAATGGCTGCCTTGAGCAGCCACATGAGGTATTTCACTTGGTCGTCCCCCCGTGGTGGTCTCGCGATTGTAGCCAGACCACCGGGGGAAAACAGCAAGACCTTACTTCGGATCCGTGACCGCCAGGAGCTCCTGGGTCCGGGCATCCACCGTTTCCCGCAACGCCTTGCCCGGCTTGAAATGGGGCACCCGTTTTTCAGGGATGGCCACGCTTTCACCGGAACGCGGATTGCGGCCCATGCGAGGCGGGCGGCGGTTGATGGAAAAACTGCCAAATCCCCTGATTTCGATCCGGTGGCCGCGCACCAACGCGTCGCTCATGGCATCAAGAATCGTCTTGACGGCATATTCGGCGTCGCGGTGCGTCAGCTGGCTGAATCGGGCTGCCAGTTCTTCGACAAGATCGCTTCGGGTCATGGATAAAGTAGCTGTACAGCGATGCAATCCGCCGGGGGCGTATCACACCGCTGCACGGTCGCCTTACTTCTCGTTGTTGTCCAGCTTGGCGCGCAACAGGGCGCCAAGGTTGGTCAGGCCGGCGCTTTCGCGCGAAGACTGCTGGCTCAGGGTTGCCATGGCTTCCTGCTGGTCAGCGTTGTCCTTGGCTTTGACCGACAGTTGGATGTTGCGGGTCTTGCGATCCACATTCACCACAACTGCGGACACTTCGTCGCCTTCTTTCAGCACGTTGCGCGCATCTTCGACGCGGTCACGGCTGATTTCGCTGGCGCGGAGGTAGCCGATGATGTCTTCGCCGAGATCGATTTCAGCGCCCTTGGCATCAACAGTCTTGACCTTGCCGGTCACAATCGCGCCCTTGTCGTTGATCGACACGAACGTGGTGAACGGATCGGAATCCAGCTGCTTGATACCCAGGGAGATGCGTTCGCGGTCGACGTCGACTGCCAGAACGATCGCTTCGACTTCCTGGCCCTTTTTGTAGTTGCGAACGGCGGCTTCGCCGGGTTCGTTCCACGAGAGGTCGGACAGGTGCACGAGGCCGTCGATGCCGGCAGCCAGGCCCACAAAGACGCCGAAGTCGGTGATCGACTTGATCGGGCCCTTGACGCGGTCGCCGCGCTTGGTTTCCTGTGCAAATTCTTGCCATGGGTTGGCCTTGCACTGCTTCATGCCCAGGCTGATACGGCGCTTGTCTTCGTCGATCTCGAGGACCATGACTTCGACTTCGTCGCCCAGTGCCACGAGCTTGCTCGGCGCCACATTCTTGTTGGTCCAATCCATTTCGGACACGTGGACAAGGCCTTCGATACCTGGCTCGAGTTCAACAAATGCGCCGTAGTCGGCGATGTTGGTGATCTTGCCGAACAGGCGCGTGCCTTGTGGATAGCGGCGGTTCACGCCCATCCATGGGTCGTCGCCCATCTGTTTCAGACCCAGCGAGACACGGTTCTTTTCGGTGTCGAACTTCAGGATCTTGGCCACGATTTCCTGGCCAGCCGTCACCACTTCGCTTGGGTGACGCACGCGGCGCCATGCCATGTCGGTGATGTGCAGCAGGCCGTCGATGCCGCCCAGGTCAACGAACGCACCGTATTCGGTGATGTTCTTGACGACGCCCTTGACGGAGGAGCCTTCCTTCAGGGTTTCCATCAGCTTGGCGCGTTCTTCGCCCATGCTGGCTTCGACCACGGCACGGCGTGACAGCACGACGTTGTTGCGCTTGCGGTCCAGCTTGATGACCTTGAATTCCATGGTCTTGTTCTCGTACGGAGACAAGTCCTTGATGGGGCGGGTGTCGATGAGCGAGCCGGGCAGGAAGGCGCGTATGCCGTTGACGAGGACGGTGAGACCGCCCTTGACCTTGCCGCTGGTCTGGCCGGTGACGAATTCGCCGGATTCCAGGGCTTTTTCCAGACTCATCCACGAGGCCAGGCGCTTGGCCTTGTCGCGGGACAGCAGGGTGTCGCCATAGCCGTTTTCGACGGAGTCGATGGCCACGGAGACAAAGTCGCCGACCTGGACTTCGAGTTCGCCCTGGTCGTTCTTGAATTCTTCGAGCGGCACATAGGCCTCGGACTTCAGTCCGGCGTTGACGACGACGTGGTTGTGGTCGATGCGAACGACTTCAGCGGTGATGACTTCACCGGTGCGCATTTCAGAGCGCTGGAGCGATTCGTTAAATAGATCGGCAAAAGATTCAGACATGATTTTCCTCATCCACACAACAGGGTTCCAATAGCGGAATTGCTATTGTTTTTATAGCTGCTTGCGGCGGTTGCTTGCGGCCAGACGTTGAATAAGGCTGCGGGTTACGTTAATGAACCTGCTGACCAAGCGCAGGGTGCGCGTCGGGGGTCAGAAGGGCCGGGTGCCTTGCCACCAGTCAATCACCTGATCAACCGATTTTTCAATCGACAGATAGGAATTGTCCAGGGGACGGGCGTCATCAGCAGGCTTCAAAGGGGCGGCCTTTCGCGATGAATCGCGGGCGTCACGTGCCTCTAAATCTTGCTGAATCTCGCTGATTATAGCTGAATTTCCCTTTGAAATCAACTGCTTATGCCGTCGTTCAGCGCGGTGCCGGGCGCTGGCCGTCAGGTAGATTTTGAGCGGCGCATCGGGAAAAATGACGGTTCCCATGTCCCGCCCGTCTGCTACCAGACCGGGCAACTGCCGGAAACTGTGTTGCAGGGTCAGCAGCGCAGCGCGAACCTGGGGATGGGCCGAGACCCGGGAAGCGGCCATTCCGGCAGCTTCGGAGCGGATGGCCTCTGACACATCTTCCGCCCCGAGGAAAATCCGGTCGCCCTGAAAACGAACCGGCATGGTACTGGCGATTTGCGCAACAGCCGCCCCGTCGTCGAGCGAAACGTCGGCACGCAAGGCGGCAAATGCGCTCAAGCGATACAGGGCGCCGGAGTCAAGATAGTGGTAGCCGAGTCGTTGTGCCGTCAAAGCTGCCAGGGTACCCTTGCCCGAGGCAGTGGGGCCATCGACGCAAATCACCGGGATATGGTTGACATCTGCTTTGGCCACCATGAACAGGGCCTCGAAGTAATCCGGAAATGTTTTGCCGACACATTTGGGGTCAAGAATCCGGATGGGCAACCGGGCCGGGTTGAAAGCGGCCAGCGAAAAACACATGGCTACGCGGTGATCGTCGTAGGTGTGAATGGGCGCGGTTTTCCATTCGCCGGACAGGGGCGGGGTAATTTTGAGATAGTCCACCCCTTCTTCCACCGTGGCGCCGAGCTTTTGCAACTCGCAGGCCATCGCGGCGATGCGGTCGGTTTCCTTGACGCGCCAGCTGGCAATGTTGCGCAAGGTGGTGGTCCCCTCGGCATACAGCGCCATCACGGCCAGCGTCATCGCGGCATCGGGAATATGGTTGCAATCCAGATCAATCGCCTTGAGCGGCCACGCACCGCGCGAGATGCGCAATGAATTGGGCGTGCTGTCGATTTGCGCGCCCATCATTCGTGCGGCCTCCACGAAACGGATGTCGCCCTGGATGGAGTCTGCCCCGACCCCCGAAACTTCAATGCCATTTTGGCCTGCAGCGACCGATGCTATTGCGCCAAGCGCTATGAAATAGCTAGCAGAGGAAGCGTCGCCTTCAACATGGATTTCTCCGGGCGACTGGTAGCGGCTGCCGGCGGGGATGACGAACTGCTCCCAGCCTTTGCGCTGCACGTCAATGCCGAAACGTTTGAGCAGCTTGAGCGTGATTTCAATGTAGGGCCGTGAAATCAGCTCCCCCACGACCTCAATGCAGATGTTGTCAACAGCCACAATGGGCAGGGCCATCAGCAGGGCGGTCAGGAACTGGCTGGAAACATCTCCGCGTACCCGGATGGGTTCTTTCAGGTTCAATTGGCCGGAACGCAAGCGCAGGGGCGGAAAACCTTCATTTCCCAGGTAATCGATGGAGCAGCCCAGCTGCCGGAGGGCATCAACCAGGTCGCCGATAGGCCTTTCGTGCATACGGGCCACGCCCGACAGCTCAAATTCCCCACCCAGCAAGGCCAGAGCGGCCGTCAATGGACGCATGGCAGTACCGGCATTGCCCAAAAACAGCTTGACCGGTGTATGAACGTTGCGGCCGCCAAGGCCGGTGATTATCGCGGTACTGCCCTCTTGTTTTACTTCGCAGCCAAGCTGCCTGAGCGCTGTCAGCATCACGGCGGTGTCGTCAGACGCCAGGAGATCGTGAACTGTGGTTTCCCCGTGGCTCAGGGCAGCCAGCAACAAGACGCGATTGGAAATGCTTTTGGATCCGGGCAGGCGGACAGTGCCTCCCGCTCCACTGAGGGGCGGGATGTCCAGGAACTCGATGTCGAACATGAATCGCAGGTTTATTTATGCGATTTTTGAGAAGAGATGCGCCAGTTGGCGCGCGTCTCGCTGGCTTGCTCAATGAGCGCTTCCAGGCCGTCGCCGTTGCTGCTCGAAATGAGTACTTCGAGGGACTGCAGGGTCTGCTGGAAGATCTTGGACTGCGCCAGCAACTCTTCGCGGTTGGCAATCAGGATGTCGCGCCACATTTTCGGATCGCTCGCAGCAATGCGTGTGAAGTCGCGAAAGCCGGGCCCGGCCAGGGACATGTAATCCTTCCCGTGCTCCTGTCCGGTAATGCCATTGATCAGTGCAAAGGCGATCAGGTGGGGCAGATGGCTGACTGCGGCGTACGCAGCGTCATGTGCCTGCGGCGACATCTTGAGGACATGACAGCCCATGGCGGTCCATACGTCGGTGGCTTTTTGCAGCTGGACCGTGAAAGTCCGCTCTATGGGGGTCAGGATGACCTGCTTTCCGTTGTAGAGGTCGACATCGGCGTGTTCGACACCCGACACCTCTTTGCCGGTAATGGGATGGCAGGGAACGAAAGAACCGACGTTG
Organism: Polaromonas sp. P1_F4; assembly: GCF_056405675.1. Lineage (NCBI taxonomy): Bacteria > Pseudomonadati > Pseudomonadota > Betaproteobacteria > Burkholderiales > Comamonadaceae > Polaromonas > Polaromonas sp. P1_F4. The sequence goes on from NZ_JBFUBP010000001.1 coordinate 170,750, forward strand.
CCCTGCAGGACCCGCCGTGCGGCATCGACCACGTCGCGCTTGGTGGAGCCGACATCCATGATCAGGGTGTTTGGGCCAACAAGATGCCGGATCGCCTTGAAGGTGGCTTCGGTTGCAGAAACCGGTACCGCCAGCAGGACAATGTCAGCTCCGGAGACTGCCAGCAAGGCGGAAGGCGCCTCTACGTCGATGACACCCATCTGGCGTGCGCGCTCGGTCGTCGAAGGCGACTTGCTATAGCCCACCACGCGTTTGACCAGACCGGCGCGTTTGAGAGCCAGCGCAAAAGAACCGCCCATCAGGCCGCATCCAATGAGACCTAATTGTTCAAACATGTCGTGGTACCAGGGGTTTTGTGAGTTCGTGCATTAATCGCTGACAGGATAGGTTCCGAGAACCTTGTAAAAGGCGCACATTTGCTGCAGGTCAGCCAGTGCCGCCTTGACGTGGTCCTGCGACGGATGGCCTTGCAAATCGATATAAAAATAATATTCCCACTGGCCGGAGCGTGCCGGGCGCGATTCAAAGCGGGTCATGGAGACGCCGTGAGCTTTCAACGGCATCAGGATGTCATGGACGGCGCCGGGGCGGTTGGGTACGGAGACCACCAGGCTGACACAGTCTTTGCCGGAGAGGGGCGGGGAGGGCAGTGTTTGCGGCAGGCACACCACGGCAAAGCGCGTGCGGTTAAACGCGTCGTCCTGAATGGCGTGGGCGGCCGTATACAGGCCAAATTGGGTGGCGGCCCGGTCACTGGCAATGCCGGCCCATGCCGGGTTGGTGGAAGCAAGGCGTGCACCTTCCGCATTGCTGGAGGCTGCCCGGCGCTCCACATTGGGCAGGTGCGTGGTCAACCAGCCCTGGCATTGGGCCAGGGCCTGGGGGTGTGCATACACGGCTTCGATACCTTCCAGGGACTCGGAAAGCCGTAGGAGGTTGTGGCGCACCATCAGGCTGATCTCGCCAACGATGTGCAGGGGGGAGTTCAGGAACAGGTCGAGAGAGCGGGACACGACGCCCTCGGTCGAGTTTTCGACCGGCACAACCCCGTAGCTGGCGCTGCCGGCAGCCGTTGCGCGAAAAACCTCGTCGATGCTGACACAGGGAACATGCTCGATGCTGGCGCCAAAAAACTGCAGTGCTGCCTGCTCGCTGAAAGTGCCGGCGGGACCGAGGTATGCCACACGCACCGGAGATTCCAGTGCCAGGCAAGCCGACATGATTTCACGCCACACGGCCGCAACATGCTCATTTTTGAGCGGCCCCTGATTGGCTTGCTGGATCTGCTCAATGACCTGGGCAACGCGATCCGGGCGAAAGAAGGGAGTGCCTTCGCGTTTTTTGACTTCGCCGACCTGCTCGGCGACCAGGGCGCGACGATTCAGCAGGGCGAGCAGTTCTCGGTCCAGTGCATCAATCTGTACGCGTAAATCTGCAAGATGGGTGGTCATGTCAAAGACCACCCGGCCATGCGGCGGGTGCTGCAAACCTGCTGGAAAGGCGAACCATAATGAGGGCGAAAAAACATTTCATCCTAGGCGTGTTTTTGTTCGAATTCTCGCATGTACTCCACCAGTGCCTGGACACCGGCCAGTGGCATGGCGTTGTAAATGCTGGCGCGCAGCCCTCCCACTGACTTGTGACCCTTGAGCTGAAGCAAGCCCCGTGCCTTGGCACCTGAGAGAAACGCGTCGTTCCGTGACTCATCGCGCAAGAAAAATGGAACGTTCATCCGGGACCGGCAGTTTTTGTCGACCTTGTTGAGATAAAACTGCGAGCCGTCAATGGCGTCATACAGAAGCCGCGCCTTGGTTTTGTTGCGCGCTTCCATTGCGGCAATGCCGGTAGCGCCGCCTTCTTGCTGGCACTTGAGCCACGCGAAGGTAAGGCCTGCAATGTAGATTGCGTACGTGGGGGGCGTGTTGTACATGGACTGGTTGTCCGCTACGGTCTTGTAATCAAAGGCGCTGGGGCAAATCGCCAGCGCACGGCCAAGCAGGTCTTCCCGGATGACCACCAGCGTGACACCTGCAGGCCCCAGGTTTTTTTGTGCACCACCAAATGCCAGGCCAACGAGAGACCAGTCAACCGGCCGCGATGCTACATGAGAGGAAAAATCGATGACCAGTGGCGCATCGCTTCCCAAGGCCTTAAGGTCTGGAAGGCTTTGAAACTCCACACCGTGGATGGTTTCATTGGTGCACAGGTGGACGTAGCTTGCGTCCGACCGCAGCTTCCAGCCGGACGGAGGTGGTAGCAGCGTGTGCCCGTTGTCTGCATTGCTCGCAGCGATCTGCGCATCGCAATACTTGCGTGCCTCTTTTTGCGATTTTTCACTCCAGCTGCCTGTTACCACGAAATCGGCCGAACGACCCTCCGAGACATTGATGGGAACAATGGCGTTTTCGGCAAGTCCGCCGCCCTGCATGAACAGGATCTTGAAGTGGGCCGGAATGGCCATCAGCTCACGAAAATCAGCCTCCGCGTTTTCATAAATGGAAATGAACTCTTTTCCACGATGACTCATCTCCATCACGCTCATGCCGCTGCCGTGCCAGTCCAGCATTTCGCCCGCCGCCTGCCGCAAAACCTCTTCGGGCAGGTTCGCCGGGCCAGCGGAAAAATTGAAAGGACGGGTCATTTCTTGGCGGGCGGCTTGCCTGCTCCCGGCGCGGGGCCGGTACCAATGATCTTCAGCGCCACGTCGTCGAACTGCTTGGCACGTGCGAGGACGTCGGCACGGGTGGCCTCCACCAGTTTTTGTACAAAGACATTGCCCAGATCGGGCGCCGTAGCCTGGTATTTCTTGACGGCAGGTGATTCAAAAAAAGCAGCAAGCTGCTGGAGTTCTTCCTGTGTGAACCGTTCTGAATACGCAGGTACCAGCGATTCGGCGCTGACTTTGCTGACCTGCTTGCTGATCAACTTGCTCGCATCATCAACATATTTCTTGAGTTCGGCGTTAAGTTCTTCAGACGCTTTTGGCTGCTTGGCTTTGGGAACATTTTCTTCCATTTTTGGAGCCCATTTAACAATGAGTTCCTGCGCCGTGGTGCCCGCAAGCTGGTTCACCAGCCGGTCAAGCTCCGGTCCTTGCTGTAGCGCGACCACTTTTTTGGCCAGCTCTGTTTTTGGATCTGCGGCCTGCGCGTGAACAGCCGTGGCGCCGCAGGCCATGGCAGCGATCGTGATAGCGGTAAGGAAGATTTTCATCAGGTACTTTCGATGTTGGGGGTGTCTGTGCCGGTACCGGTTTCAGTATCGGGTTCATCCAGCGTGGCATCGTTTTCGACGATGCGCTGGAGGCCGCTTAATTGTGAACCTTCGTCAAGGCCGATGAGCGTAACGCCCTGTGTAGCCCTTCCCATTTCCCGGATTTCGCTGACGCGCGTACGGACCAGCACGCCCTTGTCGGTGATCAGCATGATTTCATCGTCCACGTGAACCAGCGTGGCCGCAACGACCTTGCCGTTGCGCTCACTCTGCTGGATGGCGATCATGCCCTTGGTGCCGCGGCCATGACGCGTGTATTCGGTAATGGACGTGCGCTTGCCATATCCGTTCTGGGTGGCTGTCAGCACACTTTGCTGCTCGTCTTCGGCCACCAGCATGGCGATCACGCCCTGGCCGTCTTCCAGCATCATGCCGCGCACGCCGCGCGCATTGCGGCCCATGGGCCGCACATCGTTTTCGTCGAAGCGCACGGCCTTGCCGCCGTCGCTGAACAGCATCACGTCGTGCTTGCCATCTGTCAGTGACGCGCCTATGAGGTAATCGCCCGCATCGAGGTCCACGGCGATGATGCCGGCTTTGCGCGGGTTGTTGAACTCGTCGAGGGCGGTTTTCTTCACGGTGCCCATGGAGGTGGCCATGAAGACGTACTGATCAGCCGGGAAGCTGCGCTTTTCGCCCGTGAGAGGCAGGACGACGGTGATTTTTTCACCTTCCTGCAGGGGGAACATGTTGACGATGGGACGCCCGCGCGAGCCGCGCGAACCGGCGGGTACTTCCCAGACTTTGAGCCAGTAGAGCCGGCCGCGATTGGAAAAGCACAGGATGTAATCGTGCGTGTTGGCGATGAAGAGCTGGTCGACCCAGTCGTCTTCCTTGGTGGCGGTGGCCAGCTTGCCGCGGCCGCCGCGCTTTTGCGCCCGGTATTCCGACAGCGGCTGACTCTTGATATAGCCGGTGTGGGAAAGTGTCACCACCATATCTGTGGGGGTGATCAGGTCTTCAGTGCTGAGATCGAACGAGCTGTGCTCGATCTGGCTGCGGCGAGCGCCGAGCTTTGTCTGGCCGAATTCCAGTTTGATCGCTGACAGTTCTTCGCCAATGATGATGGAAACCCGCTCCGGTTTTGCCAGGATGTCGAGCAAGTCGTCGATCTCGGCCATGACTTCCTTGTACTCGGCCACGATCTTGTCTTGCTCCAGGCCGGTCAGGCGTTGCAGGCGCATCTGCAGGATTTCCTGTGCCTGCGTTTCCGAGAGGCGATACAGCCCGTCGTTGCCCATGCCAAACATCTTCTCAAGGCCGTCGGGGCGGTAGTCATCGGCGTTGACCACGCCGCCATCGGCACGCGTGCGGGTAAGCATTTCGCGCACCAGGCTGCTGTCCCAGGGGCGCAGCATCAGCTCAGCCTTGGCGACGGGAGGCGTGGGGGCGTTGCGGATGATGGCGATGAAATCGTCAATATTGGCCAGGGCCACTGCCAGGCCTTCCAGTACGTGTCCGCGTTCGCGTGCCTTGCGCAGCGTGAACACGGTTCGGCGCGTCACGACTTCACGGCGGTGCGACAGGAAGACCTGGATCAGGTCCTTCAGGTTGCAAAGCTTGGGCTGGCCATTGACCAGCGCCACCATATTGATGCCGAAGGTGTCCTGCAGCTGGGTCTGCTTGTACAGATTGTTCAGCACCACTTCGGGCACTTCGCCGCGCTTGAGTTCAATCACCAGGCGCATGCCCGACTTGTCGCTCTCGTCCTGGATATGGCTAATGCCTTCGATTTTCTTCTCGTGCACCAGCTCGGCCATGCGCTCCTGCAGCGTCTTTTTGTTGACCTGGTAGGGGAGTTCGTCGACGATGATGGACTGGCGTTGGCCCTTGTCGATGTCCTCGAAGTGGCACTTGGCGCGCATGACCACCTTGCCGCGGCCGGTGCGGTAACCGTCCTTGACGCCGTTGATGCCGTAAATAATGCCGCCCGTGGGGAAGTCTGGGGCGGGCACGATCTCCATCAATTCGTCAATGGAGGCCCCCGGGTTCTTCAGCATGTGAAGGCAGGCATCGACAACCTCATTGAGGTTGTGGGGAGGAATGTTGGTCGCCATACCCACAGCAATGCCGCCTGACCCGTTGACCAGCAGGTTCGGCAAGCGGGTCGGCATGACCAGCGGTTCCTGCTCGCTGCCGTCGTAGTTGGGGCCGAAATCGACGGTTTCCTTGTCAAGGTCGGCCAGCAGCTCATGGGCAATTTTCGACAGACGGATTTCGGTGTAGCGCATGGCCGCAGCGTTGTCACCGTCGACAGAGCCGAAATTCCCCTGGCCGTCAACCAGCAGGTGGCGCAAGGAAAAGTCCTGGGCCATCCGCACAATGGTGTCGTAGACTGACTGGTCGCCGTGCGGATGGTACTTACCGATCACATCGCCGACGATACGCGCTGACTTCTTGTAAGGGCGGTTCCAGTCGTTGTTCAGCTCGTGCATGGCAAAAAGCACGCGCCGGTGTACCGGCTTGAGGCCATCCCTTGCATCAGGCAGGGCCCGCCCAACGATCACGCTCATCGCGTAGTCGAGGTAGCTTCGCCGCATTTCCTCTTCAAGACTGATGGGCAGGGTTTCTTTAGCGAACTGGGTCATGAGCGGCCTGGTTGGGATTTCGAGATTCTTGAAGGAAACCGCTGATTTTAAGGCCGGAGTTTAAAGCGATGGCCTGTGGCGGGACAGCAACAAATGCTGAAGAATCTTAAGTCTGTGTCAGACGAAGCCGATAGCGTGCTTGAAGGTTCAGGCAGGTGTGGCACAATCGATGTAACGCTTTGAGTGATGGTCACTCACGGCGTGTAAATTACTAATCGCAGCCAGTCTGCGGCTTTTCTCTAGAGGAGAACCATGAAGAAACTCAACAAAGTGGCAATGTTGTTTGCTTCCGCAGCGCTTGTTACCGCCGCTGGTGCACAAACTATCGACAACTGGAAAAACGGTTCCAACGAACTGGTCTGGAAAAACGGTACCAACGAACTGTGCTGGCGTGACGCCAACTGGACGCCTGCTACTGCAGCGCCTGGTTGCGATGGCGCAATTGCCCCTGCGATGGCTCCTGCTGCTCCTGCAGCCGCTGGTGCTCCTGCTGCCGCTGCAAAGCCAGCTGCTCCGGTTGCTCCTCCTGCCGCAACGAAAGTTACCTACGCTGCTGACGCATTCTTTGACTTCAACAAGTCAGTGATCAAGCCAGAAGGCAAAGCTAAGCTGGATGACCTGGTCGGCAAGATCAAGGACATCAACCTGGAAGTCATCATTGCCGTGGGTCACACCGACTCCGTTGGTAGCGATGCTTACAACCAGAAGCTGTCGGTCCGCCGTTCGGAAGCCGTCAAGGCATATCTGGTGTCCAAGGGCATCGAGAAAAACCGCGTCTACACTGAAGGCAAGGGCGAAAAACAGCCAGTTGCTGACAACAAGACCGCCGAAGGCCGCGCGAAGAATCGCCGCGTGGAAATCGAAGTGGTTGGCACCCGCGCCAACAAGTAATCCTCTGGGATCGCTTAAAAAACCGCGCTACGGCGCGGTTTTTTTATGCCTCAACGATAATGCCTCATGTCTATCAGCGATAACTTCGACCCTGCCGAGCTGGCGAAATTCTCAGATCTGGCCCACCGCTGGTGGGACACCGAGAGTGAATTTCGCCCCCTGCACCAGATCAATCCGCTCCGCCTGGGGTGGATAGAAGGCCTGGTTCCCCTCAAAGGACTGCGCGTATTGGATGTTGGATGCGGTGGCGGCATTCTGGCCGACGCCATGGCGCGCAAAGGCGCCGATGTCCTGGGCATTGATCTGGCCACCAAAGCCCTCAAAGTCGCCCAGCTTCACGCTCTTGAGGCTCAAACCGAGGGGGTTCAATACCGCGAAATCAGCGCAGAAGCTCTTGCGGCTGAGAAACCTGGCAGTTTTGATGTGGTGACCTGCATGGAAATGCTGGAGCACGTGCCTGACCCGTCCTCCATCGTCAAGGCCTGCGCAGCACTGGTTAAACCCGGCGGATATGTGTTTTTCTCCACCATCAACCGCAACGCCAAAGCCTTTCTGTTCGCCATTGTGGGTGCTGAATATGTGCTGAACATGCTGCCCCGAGGTACCCATGAGTACGCCAAACTCATCAAACCCAGCGAACTCGCTGGCTATTGCCGTGCTTCGGGCCTTTCGTTAGAGCAAACCCGGGGCATGGAGTACAACCCCCTGACGCGTCACTACTGGCTGAGTGCGGACACCAGCGTTAATTACATGCTGGCCACGCAGAAAGACTGAAATTCGGGCTGGGTTTCGCGCCCAGACCCCGAATCCTGCCCTGATCCCGTCTTTGTCCTCTCATTAGTTAGTGTCCCAGACATGTTCAACAACATAGCCGCCGTCCTGTTCGATCTGGACGGCACTTTGATCGACAGCGCCCCCGACTTGGGCGCCGCCGCCGACAAAATGCGCACAGACCGGGGGCTTGAGTCGCTCCCCCTGGCGCTTTACCGCCCCATGGCCGGCGCCGGTGCACGCGGCATGATCGCCATCGCTTTCGGCCTCACACCCGACGATGCCCGTTTCGCCGACCTCAGGGAAGAGTTTTTCCGCAACTACGAGTCACGCATGACCGAAAACACCTCGGTGTTTGACGGGGTGGCCGAACTCATTGCGCAAATCAGGCAGGCTGGCCTGAAATGGGGAGTGGTCACCAACAAATCAGCCCGGTTTACCGTGCCGCTGACCAAAGCCATGCCACTCTTTAACACCGCCCAGACCATCGTCAGCGGCGACACCACCCCGCATGCCAAGCCGCACCCGGCGCCGTTGCTGGAGGCTGCCCGCCAGCTTGATGTCGCGCCTGAACGCTGTATTTACGTCGGCGATGATGAGCGCGACATCGTCGCAGGCCGCGCGGCGGGCATGCCTACCGTGGCCGCCGCCTACGGTTACCTCGGCAAAACGGCTGACACCGACGGCTGGAAAGCCGATGCCACCATCGCCGCGCCCGGCGCCCTCTTGAATTTGCTGCGAATGGCGTAAACTAGGCCTCCTGGGGCTGCATTGGTTTCGACGTGGGTTCGGACGCGGTGTGGTGCATGTCGAGCTGAGTGTGCTCGTAAAACAGATTCAAACAAACTAACTGCAAACGACGAACGTTTCGCACTCGCTGCTTAATTGCCAGTGAGCTTTACAACAGCAGGCCGATGGGCTGGGCAAGGGGTGTTTAGCGCAAGTTAAACGCTCCCGGCTGTAAAGATAATTTCATCGGCTGGCTCCGGGCTGGGTACCTTAACCCGGGGCAAGAAAATAGGGTGCTGGCGTCCTGTGTAGCGTGCGACTGCGCGACACAGGTGGCGAGACTCAAATCAGACCGCTAAACATGTAGATCTGCCCGAACAAGGCTTGCGGACGGGGGTTCAAATCCCCCCAGCTCCACCATATATCAATCTGGCGTAGTCCAGAGAAGTCCAAAAAGACCGGTTTTCTCCTCTAAAGCCGGTCTTTTTTTGTCTGTACTCGTCCAATACGATTTATTGACATCCCGATTCAAAAGGGGGAACAATGCGGGGAACAAAACCCGATTTTCGGGTGTTCAAGGATTCTGTTCCCCCATGTTGACTGAAATTCAATGCCGTAACGCGCAGTGTCCCCCGGAGCGCGCGCGTGTCCGCTTTACTGATTCGGGGGGCCTGTACCTCGAGGTTGCGCCGAACGGGTCCCGCCGCTGGTTTTGGAAGTACCGGCGCGACGGAAAAGAGGGGCGGATGGCCTTTGGCAGCTATCCGGACGTGTCCCTTAAAGCCGCACGAAACGCTCGCGACGCAGCGAAGGCGCAGAAGGCAATCGGGGTCGATCCTGTCCAGGCCCGAAAGGTCGCTAAGTTGACGGCAGGCAATCCGAGCGGCGAGTCCTTTAAGGTCGTGGCCCTGGAATGGTTCAACAAGCAGAAGCCGTTGTGGAGCGAAGGGCACGCGACCAGGTCTCTACGCCAGCTCGAGCGCGATTTGTTTCCCTGGGTGGGGGAACGACGGATGAGGGACATCGGCCCGACCGAACTTCTCGCGACGCTGCGCAAGACCGAGGAGCGCGGCGCCATTGAGACTGCCGACCGGGGCTTGATGCTCTGCCGGCAGGTCTGGCGGTACGCCGTCGCAACCGGCCGGGTGGACCGAGACATAACGGGCGACCTAAAAGGAGCTCTAACCCCTTACCGCGGAACTCACTTTGCTGCCATCACAGACCCAGTCCAGTTTGGCGACCTGCTGCGTGCCATCAAACTTTACAAAGGTGGACCGATTGTGCGTGCAGCCCTGCAGCTAGCTCCGCTGCTATTCCAGCGCCCAGGTGAGCTGCGCGCAGCGACCTGGTCTGAAATTGATCTGGAAGAGGCTCTTTGGACCATTCCGGCGGAGCGAATGAAGCGCGGAAAAGACGGCAAGGAGTTTGGCGACCCGCACTTGGTGCCGCTGTCACGCCAGGCCGTAGAGATTCTGAAAGGCCTTCATGGATACACCGGGCACGGCGTGATGGTGTTCCCAGGTGAGCGAAGCCACGAGCGGCCTATTTCTGAAAACAGCGTGCGCACTGCGCTGATCACCATGGGCTATTCATCAGACATTCACACTTGGCACGGCTTTCGAGCAACGGCGCGCACCATGTTGGCTGAGCGCCTCGAGATCGACCCGCTGATCATTGAAGCCCAACTCGCGCATGCCGTGAAAGATGCAAACGGTCGGGCCTACAACCGCACTCAGTACCTGAACCAACGACGGAACATGATGCAGGCTTGGGCTGATTACCTAGACAAGCTGCGAGAGGGGGTCAAAATCGTTCCCCTGCTGGCGGCTTAGCCGCTCGCTAAGTCGGGGATATCTAGGGAGTCGTGAGGTCCTTGCGACAACCGCTTCAGCGACCGCAGCGATTCTACTTTCGCGGAACTAATACCAACAATGGCATGGGAAAGCAGGCAACCAGCACTGCCACAATGAGCGCATACTGGTTGATGATCTACACCACGACATGAATGCGGCGCAGCGCCTTCGCTTGCGCAAGCCCGGCATCCTGCCACCGCCATGACCTCACCAGCTATTAAGCTGGGGTTCCGCGCGCGGATCATTCTGCTGCTGGTGGCGCTCACCGCGCTGCTGCCGGCTACAGTCGCAATGGGCTTCTTGTTCCAGCAGCGCGACCATGACATCGCCCAGGCCGGGTACAGCCTCGCCGCGCTCGCGCGCAGCGCGAGCAATGACCTACGGGCCAAAATTCAGGGCACCCACCAATTGCTGTTCGGGCTTGCCCAGTCGCGCGAGCTTGATGTGGAGGAGCGCGGCGCCTGCTCGGCCTACCTTGCCGAAGTGCTGAAGCAGCATCCGCAATACACCAGCATCCTCACGATCAAGCCGAATGGCGACTTGCACTGCGACTCGCTGCGCACCGGCCGCAAGCTCAACCTGGCCGACCGCGCCTATTTCCAGCAGGCCATGGTGTCCACGGCACCGGCGCTGGAGCCGGTCATTGGCCGTCTCACCGGTATCGGCGTGGCGCAGGTGGCCCAGGCCTCGCGCGACCCACAAGGCAAGGTGCGGTTCGTGCTGCTTGCGTCCATCAACCTGGACCAATTCTCGCGTGATGTCTTGGCGGCACAGCCCTATTCCGACACGGCCATCACCCTGTTTGACCGCGCCGGTGTCGTGCTGGCTTCCCGCAGCACGCGCGTCGGGGTGCCACGCACCAACCGGCCCATGCCAGGAATATCTTTGGCCGATACCACCCTCGGCCGGTTCGCCGTCAAGGGTCATAACGGCGATATAGCCGAGTTCGCTGGCCCGGCGGGGGTGCGGCGGGTCTGGGCCCTGGGTACGCTGCCGCCGCCATGGGACGCAGGGATACTGATCGCGCTGGGCGTGCCGACCCAGGACCTGGCAGCCGACGCGGAGCACCGCGCGCGGACTGTGCTTGCGGGCGTTGTGGGTGCAGCGCTGCTGGCGCTACTGCTGGCCTGGTCGCTTGTAGAGCTGGGGGTCCGCCGCCCGCTGGGCCGGATCGTGAAGGGCACGGCCCGGTTCAGGAACGGTGACTTGGGCGCGCGCATCGGACCGCCCTACCCGCGCGGCGGAATCGGCGATTTGATGCGCGCCCTGGACAACACTTCCAACGAAGTTCAGACGCACCAGCAGGATATCCAGCATCTCAATGACGGGCTGGAAGAGCGTGTCAGGGTCCGCACGGCGGAGCTGGAAACCGTCAACCAGGAGCTGCAGGCGTTCTCGTACTCGCTGGCGCACGACCTGCGCCAGCCGCTGATCACCATCAGCGGGTTCTGCGGTCAGTTGCGCAGCACGTTGCAGCCCGGCGCAAGCGAGTTGCAGGACCACTACCTGAGCCGCATCCAGGCCGGTGTGCAGAAGATCAACGAATTGTCAGACGCCATGGCGTCCCTGGCTCGTCTCTCACTCCCCCACCTGGCGAGTGGCGCGGTGGACGTCAGCGCGATCGCCAGCGCCGCGCTTGCGGCCTGCCAGCAGCGTGATCCCGACCGCCTCTCCGACATCCATGTTCAGGCCGGCCTTCAGGCCACCGCGGACCCGGCTATGCTGACGCTCGCCATCGATCATCTGGTCGACAACGCCTGGAAGTTCACGCGTGGACAGGACCGCGCGAAGATTTCCGTCGGTTGTGCGCGCTATCCTGACGGCACACTGATCTACCATGTCAAGGACAATGGCATCGGGTTCGATATGGCGCATGCCGGCAAGCTGTTCAGCGCCTTCCAGCACCAGCATCTCGGGTCGGATTTCCCGGGCACCGGGATCGGTCTGGCGAGCGTGCACAAGATTGTCACGCGGCACGGCGGTAAGGTCTGGGCAGACTCCGCGCCGGGAGAAGGCACCACGTTTTACTTCACGCTGGGTACTGCACCACGTAGCCCTCCGGCGGCTATGTCGGACCCGGTCTCGGCCCTCGAATGAGAAAGTCAAATGGCCACCAGCTGCCGCACGCCGTTGGCTTCCATGTCCTTACCCTGGCCGCGCGCCCCCGGTGGACGACAAGCAGGTGGCCAAACTGCTGGCCGGCGTTGTGCTGGATGACGACCCCAAACCCGTTCGAGCTGCGGCCTGCGAGAAAACCGGCGACAACCAGTTAAGCCTGACCTTGACGGAAGGCAAATACCACCAGGTCAAGCGCATGGTCGCCGCCGTGGGCAACCGGGTGGAAGAGATCGGCGGCTTGCACCGCTCGCGTATCGGTTCGCTGGATCTGCCGATCGACCTGAAAGCGGTGAATGGCGCTGGTTGACGGTGCAAGACCTGACCCGCATCGCGGCCTGAGTACCGCCCTGCGCCAAATGCCGTCGGGGGGGTGAAGCAGCAGAGCCTGGCATTCCTTTGCCAATGCAGGATGCCCGGCACATCCACTGGCTCTGCCTATCGCAGTTCGGCTGGGCGGGTGTTGGACTGTATGAGAAACGAGTCATGCCAGTGATTGGGCATGCTGCTGGTGTGATCCTGGTCCCTGAGTGTGCGGATGCGGCGCTGTTGCGCCAGCGTTTTTTTCAGGCTGATGCGGGCGACTTCGAGGATCGCTTCTTCACGCTTGAGATGCCGGGCTTTTGTGGCCTCTTCGCCGAAAAATTCATTGCGAAGTACGTCGGGGTCCGGCAGCATGGACGGGTTGAGCACCGCGTAGGAAATGCCGCACTGCGCCAGCAAATTCCTTTTCAGGCTTCTGGCTTTTTGGGGGAGTCCGAAGGACTTGGGTACGTCCACGCAGCCGACTACGTGGCCGTCGCTCGCGCAAACTGAAAATGTGCAGGTGGTGTTCTGAAGCAATTCATACCAGTACAGGCTGTTTTCACTGGCATTGGGCCTGGTGAAACGAGTTACCGGCGTCTTGACCAGGACATGGTGATCGTCAAAAGTGCTGTTCATCCAGTGCCAGGTTCGCAGTTCTTCGCTATTCATCAACACTCGCGCATGCAGGGGCCAGTGTTTGGGAATGCGGCGTTTCCCCGGGTTTACCCATCGCGACCACAACCTGTACCATTCGTAGATGCGCTCCATACGGGGCTGCTCTACTGGCGACCATTCTGAGTTTCTGTGCATGACGAACTCCTGGTTGTTACGGGTTTTTACAATGTGCGCTTATTTACGTACCTTGTATTCAAATTCATCAGATTAATTGGCAATTTGTTACCAATTATTAAGATTGCGTGACTTATTGAACATAGGCCCATCGCTGAATTGGCCCCGTGAAACTTGCAAAAAGAGGAGTGCAATCAATGGATAAACGCAAATTTATGGGTGTGGCGGCATGGGGAGCCGTCGCTTTGCCTGAGCTGGCGCAGGCACAGCTGGCGCCCAAGGCGCTCCGAGGTCCGACATTGTTGACCGTCAGTGGGCTAATAGGTGCGGGCAACCGCGGCGCCCTCGATACCGCGCTTGACCAGATGATGGCCAAGCAGAAGATCAAATTCGACAAGGCGCACGCCTTTGACTTTGCCGCACTCACCGCGCTGCCGGCCGTCACCATCAAGCCGACGCTGGAATACGACAGCAAGCCGCACACCCTCAAGGGCCCCTTGCTGGCCGATGTGATGAAGGCCGCCGGCGTGAAGTTGACTGACAGGACGACGCTTTTCCTGCGCGCGGTAGACGGTTATGCCGCCCAGGTCACCGCCGCCGAGGCCGGCAAATACCGCTTCATCGTTGCCACTCACCTGGATGGTCAGCCCATGGCGCCGGCTCCCACTGGGTTGAAGAGCGAGAGGCGTAGCCCGGTTCTTTACCGCGTAGGTGTGGCGCCCGCAGCCGACTTGACATAAAGCGCAGCGACTGGCACCAAAGGGTGCAGCCAGGCCGGGTTACGCTAGTGTGGATGAATACAACTCTCTGTTTAATCTATTCAGAGGATGTGATCGTCAAGCTCGCTGCCTAGAATCGCCTGCTGGGGCTTCCTGTCTATTCTGTTGGCTGAATTTCCTGTTGCTAGCCCCTCGCTCCAACTGGCCGCTTTCGTGGTAGTTGAATTCAAACACTAGGTGCTTACCGCGCTTAAGCACCTGTTGCTACTTTTCGAGCGCGCCAACTAGGAGAGTTACATGAAATTTTCATTTGTAATGGCAATTTTCTTTGGGCTTTTCTTGTCAGCCTCAAGTAGCTTTGCCGATGCAGTTGATGTATGAACTTCATCGTTTCCCCGAGTAAGGGGTTGCTGGTAGTTCAACAAGAAAAACCGGGATGACCCGGTTGCCGCTGTATTACAAGTCCCCTCACACCGGGATGGGGCCTTGTGGAGGGATTCAGCGGCTATCGCCTCCTCAATATGGACGAATATGGACAAGCTGTTTTGCCTTCCGGGGAGTGCGCCGCTAGAAATCGTCGTAACGGTTTCGCACTTGTCTAAACCTATGGTTCGGAAAATACTCGTTCTAAATAGCGGGGGAACAAAAGGGGGAACTGACGATGGTTGATCGAATAGAAATGTAGATGGAGCGAGGGCTCCAAGACATCTTGCGGTAGTCCCCAGCCATAACGACCAAGGCCGCTTGCTGAATTTCAGCAAGCGGCCTTTTTCATGGCCTGGCGCACATTCGCGACACAGGGTATGCCGACGGCTTTTCATTTGGGCGTCAGCGGCCCCAAAAAAAACTCCATCGCCAGCGCCACCACAGGAGGCTCAATCCGGTGCGGGCCATTGAAGTCCACCGTGGTGACGTCATAACCCGCAGCTTTGAGCTTTTCCGCGTGGGGGTGTGCGCTGGTCTCTATCGGCAATTGCGCGTCTTGCAGGCCATGCGCGATGAAGATGCGGGGCGTGCCTTCTTGTGTGAATACCGACATGAAACCGCCTGAGAAAACAATCACATGGCTGGCGATGTCGCCATTGGTGACGCCTGACGAGAGTGCGTAACTTCCGCCGTCGGAAAATCCGGCGAAAGCCAGATGGGTCGGGTCTATCGCAAACCTTGAAGCGACTTCCGCCAGGGCCTTGTCCAACCGTTCCAGGTCAGGGCCGTTGCCGCCTATGACGATGTCCCAGGTCGGAAACTGCGACTGCGGCAGCAACAGCAAGAACCCCCGCTGCTGTACATGCTCGATGAGGAAGGGCAGCACCTTGTCGGCGCTGCCGCCTGCGCCGTGGAACATCACCAGCAGAGGCGCAGGCGCATCGGGCCTCAGGCCGTCGGGCACGATCAGTACGGCGTCGCGCTCTTCGGCAATGCCCAGGTTGTACCGGCCCGCAGGCAAGGGGTTTTGATGGGGCCGTGGGCCGGGGCGAAATGCAAGCCGTCCCAACAGCGCGCCACCCAGAAGCGACATGTCCAGCATGGTTAGTCTTTAAGGTGTCTGACCGATGCAGCGAAAAGCCGCGCACTGCGCAAACGCGTCTTCGCTTAGCGGCTCGCTTTTGCCCTTGCAGAACTTC
Source organism: Polaromonas sp. P1_F4 (assembly GCF_056405675.1). Taxonomy (NCBI): domain Bacteria; kingdom Pseudomonadati; phylum Pseudomonadota; class Betaproteobacteria; order Burkholderiales; family Comamonadaceae; genus Polaromonas; species Polaromonas sp. P1_F4. Next base: position 186,409 of record NZ_JBFUBP010000001.1, read on the forward strand.
GAAGTCAACTTGAGCAACTCCTTGATATCGCGCCCGCTGGCGGCGGCGTAGGTCACGGTCAGCTTGGCGACCAACTCGTCGGGCAACTCGGCGTTGAACTGCTGCCCCAGCGACTTCCACAGTTGCGCGGCCTTCTCTTTCGTCGGCGTCTCGAACTGGATGATGGCAATGCAGCGCGACAAAATGGCATCGTCAATATCGGCCACGCGATTGGTCGTCATGAAGAGCAGGCCGTTGAAGTACTCGAGCGTGCGCAAAAACTCGGCCACGATGGCGTTGTGCTGCAGGTCGTTGTCGCGTCGGCGGATGTAGACATCGGCCTCGTCCAGCAGCAACACCGAATCCCAGCGGGCCGCACGCTGCAAAATCTTCGACAGATTGGCTTCAACCGAGCCGGCCGTCACGCCGAGCTGGCCTGAATGCACGCGGTACAGCGGCTTGCCCACCACCTCGGCGTACACCTCGGCCGTCAGCGTTTTGCCCAGGCCCGGTGCGCCCTTGCACAAGATGGTGGTGCCGCCAGATTTGCCCTCGACGATGTCTTCCATCAGGAAGTTGCGGTCGGCCGTGAGGATGTCGATCAGGTCGCGGTGCGCCTGCGGCAGCACCAGCTTGTCGCGCAGCTGCGGCTTGTAGCGGTACTCACGCACGTTCTGCACATGCACCCACAGATTGCGATGCCAATCCAGGTGAAAGAGATGCAGGTAGCAGTGCAGCGGCACCCGCTCAAAGCCCTCGGCGATGCCGCTTTCGCGCCAGAAGGTCGCGTCGGCCGTGGTGTCGAACTGCCGCTCCAGCAACTCCTCGTCGTTCACGCAGCGCGCGTTGGTGCCGGCCTGCAGCCGCCGGCATTCCAGTTGCGGCCGGGGGCTGTCGTCCGACATCCAGGCCGCGCCCGAGATGGTGAACTGCGCGCCGAACTTCGGCTGCAATTGCATGAAGCGTTTGGCGTGCGCTTCGTATTCGGCCTTGAACTCGGCACATTCCTTGTAGAAACCGTCGCCGGTCATCAGTTCGGGGATGGTGTGGTTCTCGATGTCGTCAGCATAAAAACTGATGCCGTAGGTCATACCGGTGCGCCGCATGCGCGGGTCGGTGATGGGCTCGCGCCCGGCGGCCTGCACGGTGTTGGCCAGAAGGCCGATGACCACGTAGGCCGAGCCGTCGGTGGGCTGCACATAGCGCATCGAATGCACCAGCCAGGGCAGCAGCACGCCGTCTTTGCCGCGTTTGTAAAGCCAGCCATCGATCATGTCGCGCGATAGCCAGGCGATCAGGCCCGGGATCAGCAGCTCCAGGCTCGGGATCTTGCGCGCAGCCGGCGCGGCGTGGATGTTGTCCAGCGCCAGCATTTGAAACATCAACTCGCGCTCGTTGGCCGCCCGGCACAGGCCGTACAGCGTATTCAGCGTGGTGAGGTCAAAAAGGCGGCTGGGTACCACGCGTTTGCCGCGCGACATGCCGTGCTCGCTCAGGCGCCGGGCCAGCGGCGACTCCGCGTTGATCATCCCCAGCAAGGTGTTGGCCAGGGATTCCGGTATTTCAAATTCCATGAGTCTCTTTCGCCGTCTCTCTGCCGTTGTCTGTTTTTGACCGTTTTCCGAAAAAGATCATAGGACGCCGGCCCCTGGAATCGCTTGACCGCAGTCAACAGGCAGGGCGATCTGGCTTGACTTGGGGGGCAATGGCTGAAAACGCGCGCACAGCTGGCCGGTGTGGCTCGAAACGGCCAAAGTGGCAATTCTGGCCATTCGACCTGCGGTTTCCCCGGCTGCCTGCCCGTCGCTGCCTCCCGGCGACAATACGTCCCATGGCAAGCATGCAACTTCAAGAAATTCTCTTCTCTCAGGGCTTTGGCACGCGGCGCGTGTGCGCGGGGCTGGTTCAACAGGGTTTTGTGGCTGTAGCGGGCGTCCCTTGTGCGGAACCAGCTATGGAATTTATAGCGGAAGGCCTGCACTTCACGGTGCAGGGCGTGGCCTGGGAGTACCACGAGAAAGCCTACCTGATGCTGCACAAACCGGCCGGCTACGAATGCTCGCAAAAGCCCAGCACCTACCCCAGTATTTACACCCTGCTGCCCGCGCCGATCCGCCAGCGCGGCGGTGGCGCAGCGGCCGGCGTGCAGGCGGTGGGCCGACTGGACCAGGACACGACCGGCCTCTTGCTGCTGTCGGATGATGGCAAGTTCATCCACCGCATGAGCTCGCCCAAGCGCCATGTGCCCAAGGTGTATGAGGTGCGGGCCAAACACCCGGTCGATGACAAGCAGGTGGCAAAACTGCTTGCCGGCGTGGTGCTGGACGACGACCCCAAGCCCGTGCGCGCCGCAAGCTGCGAAAAGACCGGCGAGAACCAGCTCAGCCTGACGCTTACCGAAGGCAAATACCACCAGGTCAAGCGCATGATTGCCGCGGTGGGCAACCGGGTCGAGGACGTGGGTGGCCTGCACCGTTCACGCATTGGTTCGCTGGATTTGCCGCCTGACCTGAAACCCGGCGAATGGCGTTGGCTCACAGCGCAGGACATGGCCAGCATTTCAGCGCCTGCAGTCAAAACCCCCTGAAACCGGTAAAAAACCTGATCCAGACGCGGCGGCAAGCGGTTACGCTGCCAGCTTCGCAAAAAGCAAACCCGGAGGAAACATGAACCCACGTCGTCAATTCCTGAATGCCGCCGCAATCGGTGCCGTGGCCGCACCGTCGCTGGCCTTGGCGCAACACGCGCCCAAAGCGTCGCGAGGCCCGATCCTGTTGACCGTCAGCGGGCTGATCGGTGGGGGCAACCGCGGCGCCTTCGATCCGGTGCTCGACCAGATGATGAGCAAGCAGAAAATCCAGTTCGACAAGGCCCATGTCTTTGACTTTGCCGCACTCACGGCGCTGCCGGCCGTCACCATCAAGCCGACGCTGGAATACGACAGCAAGCCGCACACCCTGAAAGGCCCCTTGCTGGCCGATGTCATGAAAGCTGCCGGCGTGAAGTTGACCGACAAGACGACGCTTTTCCTGCGCGCCGTGGACGGCTATGCAGCCCAGGTCACCGCCGCAGAGGCCGGCAAATACCGCTTCATCGTTGCGACCCACCTGGATGGCCAGCCCATGGCGCTGGGCGGGCTGGGCCCCCTTTGGGCCGTGTATGACGCGGACCGTTTTCCCGACATGGCTGTCAAGCCGCTGCCGGCGCGCTTTGCCTGGTGTCCCTGGGCGACGTACCACATCGAAGTCAAAGAGGCTTGAGCAGCACCTGCGTCGCGTTGAAATGACGGTTCAGGCCTTGTTTTTAAATGAAATCGGCCTGTAAACCAATAGGGACGAGCGCAAGCAGCTATGAAAAACGTAGCGACTACCAAACGGCTCAATCGATGTCTTTGAGAAAGTCAGCGATCGCTTCAACCGTTTTTTCAGGCTGATCGCGCTGGGGTGAGTGCCCGCAGGCGGCCAGTCTCAGTTGCCGGGCATGGGGTGCTGCCAGTGCAATCTCGTCCAGCTGCCGCATGCTGCCGTACTCATCCTCAAGCCCCTGGATGAGCAGCAGCGGGGCCGCAATGCGCGCGCAGTCCGGCCGGATGTCAAAGCTGCGAAAGGCCGGCGACAGCCAGACATCGTTCCATTGCCAGAAAGCGACGTCCACATCAGCGTGGTAACGAGCCAGGCGCTCGCGCAGGCCGCCAGACTCGAATGCAGCAGTCGCTTGGGCGATCGCCTGCACCGCGATGTCTTCGACCAGCACGTGTGGCGCCATCGCGATGCAGGCCGAAACCGGATGGCGGCTGGCGTGGAGCAGGGCGATGCTTGCGCCGTCGGAATGGCCGAGCAACACGGGGTTTTCAACCCGCAGCATACCCAGCAGCGCGGGCAACACCTCCCAGGCCTCGCGGTGCATGTAGTCGGGCAGCAGGCGGCCGGTGCGTTGGCCGTTCTGCTCTGCCGGTTCACCGCGTACGTTTGGTACGGGCTCTGACTGCCCGTAGCCGCGTCGCGAATACACAATACCCGCCCGTCCRGTTGCCGTGCACACCGCCTGGGGCCAGTCCAGGCCGCGCTGCGTCCAGAGGCTGACCGAGCCCAGGCCTTCATGCAGGAAAACCACCGGAGCGAGGTCGGTGCGCCCGGCGATGTGCCTGACTTCCAGGCGCATGCCGTTGATCTCCATCAAGTTCATCGTTGCATCGTAAAGGATGTAAACGATTGGGCGAATCTGGCGTTGGGAAAAGGGGCCGCAGAGGACTTTTGGGTATCTTTAGGCATTTGCCACGGCTGACGCCCGGTACACTAGCCGGTTGCACGTAGAAAGACCGTTTTTGTGAATGTTTTCGTCCGTTTTGCCGCCGCCTGGCTGCTTGCCCTTGCCGGTTTGGCATGTTCCACCGCCTTTGCCCAGACGGCCGCCGCTGGTGCCGCACTTTCGGGAATCACAACGCCTGTTTTTGTGCTGAACTCGCTCGAAGACAGTGTCAGCGTGATCAACCCGGCCACCTGGACGGAAACCAAACGTATTGCCACGGGCAAGCAGCCGCATCACCTGTACCTCACACCCGATGAAAAATCGGTGATCGTCGCCAACGCGCTGTCGGATTCGCTTACCTTCATCGACCCGAAAACCGCTGAAGTGCAGCGCACGGTGCGCGGCATCATCGACCCGTACCAGTTGCGCTTTTCACCCGACATGAAATGGTTTGTCACGGCCGCCAACCGCCTCAACCACATCGACATCTACAAGTGGGACGGCAAGGACATCACGCTGGCCAAGCGCGTGGCCACCGGCAAGACGCCGAGCCATCTGTGGATCGACACCAAAAGCACCACGATTTATTCGACCATGCAGGACAGCGACGAGCTGATCGCCATCGACCTGCCCAGCCAGTCCGTCAAGTGGCGTGTCAAGACCGGCTCCATCCCGGCCGACGTGTACGGCACAGCCGACGACAAGCACCTGCTGGTGGGCCTGACCGGCGGCGACGCCGTCGAGGTGTATGACGTGAGCGGCGCGCAACCGCAGCGAACCAAGGTCATCAAGACCGGTGCCGGCGCGCACGCGTTCCGCGCCTTCGGCGACAAACGCCATGTGCTGGTCAGCAACCGCGTGGCCAACAGCATCAGCAAGATCGACCTGCAGACCCTGGAAGTGGTGGACAACTACCCCGCACCGGGCGGCCCTGACTGTATCGACGTGAGCCGTGACGGCAAGCAGATACTGGTCACATCGCGCTGGGCACGCAAGCTCACGGTGATCGACGTGGCAAGCCACAAGATCGTGCGCCAGGTCAATGTTGGAAAGAGCCCTCATGGCGTCTGGACGCTTGACCACGCACCACGCTGAGCCCCCACGGTCGCTCACTGCGTGTAGCTTCCTGCCCCCCGAGGGGGCCGCTGCGCCTGCGGTCTGGCAAAGCCAGTCCCGCGGTCCCGGCTTGCTTGAAGAGTCTCCGCTGACCACCGCTACGGCTCGTCTGCTGCAGACATTGGTTGCTATTCTTTTGATAGCTGCTTGCGCTCATCCTGTATGGGCTGCGGGCAAAAACAATGCACAAAAAGCCGCACAAAATGCACCGCAGCCGGTCGAAGCGGCCTGCAAACCCGTCTACCTGACGCTGGACACTGGCCACATGGCGGTTGCGCCGCTGATGGCTGAGGTGCTGAACAAGCACAAGGTCAAGGTCACCTTTTTTGCCGCCAACGAGCGTACGCAAACCGGCGATGGCAGCCTGGGCACACAGTGGGCGGGCTGGTGGAAGGCACGGGCGGGTGAAGGCCACGAATTTGCCTCGCACACCTGGGACCACGTTTATTGGCGGGGCGATGTACCTGGCGCACCCGGTGCACCGGTGCAGTTCAGGATGCGGCCTTCTGCGGGCCCGCAGGAAGGCAAGGACTTCACCTGGACGGCGAAGCAGTATTGCGAAGAAATCGGCAAGTCCAGCAAACGCCTCGAAGAAATAACCGGCAAAAAAACACTGCCGCTTTTTCGCGCGCCGGGCGGCAAAACCTCGCCCGCGCTGCTGGCGGCGGCCAAGTCCTGTGGCTTTGAGCATGTGGGCTGGTCGCCCGCCGGTTTCCTGGGTGATGAGCTGGCCAGCGAGAGGTTCGGCAATGATTTCCTGCTGAAGAAGGCGCTGCGCGACATCCGCTCCGGCGACATCCTGCTGGCCCACCTGGGCATCTGGTCACGCAAGGACCCCTGGGCACCTGCCGTGCTGGAGCCGCTCATCACCGGCCTGCAGTCGCGGGGCTTTTGCTTCAAGACCCTGGCTGAACATCCCCAGTACAAAGACTGGATTGCGTCGCAGGCCGCCCCGGCGCCTGCCAGGCCTTCAAAATAAGCCACATGGACTGGTTCAGCGATCTCTTTTCGATGGCGCAGCAGTGGCTGTTTGAGTCCGCCGTACAGCCGGCCATGTTTGCGCTGGGCATGGGCAACCTGCTGGAAGACGGCTACGACGCCACCGCCTGGTTCATGGTGGGCGTGATCCAGGTACTGATATTGCTGGCCATCGTCGGCCCGCTTCAACGCTGGCGGCCGGTAGAGCCCGTGCTGGACCGGGCCACCATACGCACCGATGTGCTCTACACCCTGATCCACCGGCTGGGCCTGTTTCGCATCGCGCTGTTTTTCACGCTGGACCCGTGGTTTGACGAAGCATTTGGCGCGCTGCGCACGGCCGGCTATGGCACCCTTCACCTGGACCAGCTCTGGCCAGGCGTGACGGACAACGCCCTCGTCAGCTTCGCGATTTATCTTGTGGTGTTTGACTTTGTGGCGTACTGGACGCATCGCGGCCAGCACCAGATCGAGTGGTGGTGGCGCCTGCATTCGCTGCACCATGCGCAGCGGCAGATGACGATGTGGAGCGACAACCGCAACCACCTGCTGGACGACATCCTGGTCGACTCCATCGTCGTGCTGGTGGCCCAGCTCATCGGCGTGGCGCCGGGGCAGTTCATTGCCATCGTGGCCTTTACCCAGCTCAGCGAAAGCTTTCAGCATGCCAATGTGCGGATGTGGTTCGGGCAGGTGGGCGAGCGCCTGTGGATCAGCCCGCGCTTTCACCGCTTGCACCACAGCATCGGCATTGGCCACGAAAGCCATGGACCCAAAACGCTGGGGGGCCACAACTTCGGCGTGCTGCTCCCTTGGTGGGACATGCTGTTCCGCACGGTCAATTTTGAGCAGCGCTATGACCCGACGGGCATTCGCGACCAGGTCGAAGCCAATCGCGACTATGGCAAAGGCTTCTGGTCGCAGCAATGGCTTGGCTTGAAACGCCTCGTCGGCAAAGCCTGAACTTGCTGAGCTCTTAAGCCAGCATGAGCCGCGGGACTGGCTTTGCCAGACCGCAGGCGGGCGGCCCCCTCGGGGGGGGGGAGTTACACGCAGTGAACGACTGTGGGGGCTACACTTTCAGCATGAGCAAACTTCTTGACGCCTTCTGGCGCGCTGCGATGTATTGCCTGCACCCGCGGGTCATTGCGTTGTCGGTCCTGCCGCTGATCATCATGGTGGTGATCTCCCTGGGCCTGGGGTATTTTTTCTGGAACGATGCCGTGGAAGCCATCCGGTCGCAGATTGGCAGCTACGAGCTTGTCAGCACGCTGGTGCGCTGGCTTGAGGGCTTGGGCCTGAGCGACCTGCGCATGGTGCTGGCACCTGCGTTGTTGCTGTTCCTGGCAATTCCTGTGATCGTGATCGTGGCACTGCTCTTTGTGGCGCTGCTCATGACGCCGGCCATGGTGGCCCTGGTGGCTGAACGGCGCTTTCCCCAGATGGAACGCAAACGCGGCGGTTCCCTGTTCACCAGTTTGTTCTGGTCGCTGGGATCGACCTTGCTGGCTGTGGTGGCGCTGGTCATTTCGATTCCGCTTTGGTTGATTCCACCGCTGATCCTGGTGCTGCCCCCGCTGATCTGGGGCTGGCTGACTTACCGTGTCATGTCTTATGACGCCATGGTGGACCACGCCAGCAGTGAAGAGCGGCGCCAGATATTCAAGGAGCATCGCCTGCCGCTGCTGGCGATCGGTGTGTTCAGCGGCTACCTCGGCGCGGCTCCCAGCCTGCTGTGGGCCTCGGGCGCGATGTTTGTAGCCATGGCACCCATCCTGGTGCCGGTGGCCATCTGGATCTACACCCTGGTGTTTGCGTTTTCCTCGCTCTGGTTTGCGCACTACACGCTGTCGGCCCTGGAGCAACTCCGCAAGAAGAATAATGCCCTGGCGCCCGACCCGCTTGCGCAAGCAGCTATCCAATCGATAGCAAGTGAGCTGGCCCCCGATGCCCTTCCCGGGCCGGCGCCCAGCTTCGGTTCGCTGGGCGGCAAGCCCGAATCACAACCCTGAACCCGTTACCTGACAAGCCTGAACATGACCCCACAATTCGGCCTCATCATCGTCGGCGACGAAATCCTTTCCGGCAAACGTGCCGACAAGCACCTGCCCAAAGCCATCGAACTGCTGGGCGCGCGTGGCTTGCAGCTGGCCTATGCCGACTATGTGGGCGACGACCCTGCCCGCATCACGGCCACGCTGGCGCGCGCTTTTGCCGCCGCGCGTGAACATGGCGACGTGGTCTTTTCCTGCGGCGGTATAGGTGCCACTCCGGACGACCACACCCGGCAGTGCGCCGCCAGAGCGTTGGGCGTTGACCTTGCGCTGCATCCCACGGCCAAAACACTGATCCTCGAACGCATGGCAGATGTGGCCAAAGAGCAGGGCACGCCCTACGAGCCTGACCGGGACGACAACATCCATCGGTTGAACATGGGCGTGTTTCCGGTCGGCGCAGAGATCATTCCGAATCCGTACAACAAGATTCCGGGCTTTACCTGCCGGGCGGGGCAGGGGGCGGTTCACTTCGTTCCGGGCTTTCCTGTGATGGCTTGGCCGATGATCGAATGGGTGCTTGACAACAGCTATCCGCACTTGCACCAAAAGTCGGCTTACACCGAAAAATCAGTGATCATTTTTGGGTCCATGGAGGCCATGCTCACGCCCTTGATGCTCGATATTGAAGCGGCACATGCGGGTGTCAAAGTGTTCAGCCTGCCGAGCGTGGACCACCCTGAATATGGCCGGCATATTGAATTGGGAGTGAAAGGCGCCCCCGAAGCGGTGAACCGCGCCTATCCCGACATGCTGGCGGGGCTGCACAAATTTGACCTGAAATTCGGCCCCGAATTGGTGCGTTAAATCAGAGCCCCAAATATGTGCGGTTTGTGATTTGCACCTAATTGGTGCATTTGTTACTACCAGGTGTTTTTTGTATTTTCGGCTGTGCCAAGGCGGGAAGTGAAGCCAGATCACGGCACAATCAGCGGCACAATCCGGGGCTTGGCAGGAAACTCAACCGCCAATGTCTGTGGCACAAAAAGTGCATTCGACAGCCCGAATAGATTTTTCAACCACCCATCCAGCAACAGGAGATTTTGATGGCAAAGACCGTCGCAGACGTCATGAAAATGGTCAAGGAAAACGAAGTCAAGTTTGTTGACTTCCGTTTTACCGATACCCGGGGCAAAGAGCAGCACGTGACCGTGCCCGTGTCCCACTTTGACGAAGACAAATTCACGTCGGGCCATGCATTCGACGGCTCCTCAATTGCCGGCTGGAAGGGCATTGAAGCCTCTGACATGCAACTGATGCCTGACCCAAAAACGGCCAACATCGATCCGTTCTTTGAAGAAACCACGCTGTTCATGAGCTGCGACGTGCTCGAGCCCGCCGACGGCAAGGCCTATGACCGCGACCCGCGCTCCATCGCGCAGCGCGCAGAGGCTTACCTCAAGGCTTCCGGCCTGGGCGACACCGCTTACTTCGGTCCTGAGCCAGAATTCTTCATCTTTGACGACGTGCGCTGGAACACCGACATGTCGGGCACCTTCTTCAAGATCGAAGAATACGAAGCACCCTGGAACTCCGGCGCCAAGCTCGAAGGCGGCAACCGCGGCCATCGTCCTACCGTGAAGGGTGGTTACTTCCCCGTGCCTCCTGTCGACAGCACACAAGACATGCGCGCCGAGATGGCCCTGATCCTCGAATCGCTGGGCATCCCCGTTGAAGTGTTCCATCACGAAGTGGCTGGCGCCGGCCAGAACGAAATCGGTACCCGTTTCAGCACGCTGGTTCAGCGCGCCGACTGGACCCAGGTCCTGAAATACGTGGTGCAGAACGTGGCCAACGCCTACGGAAAAACCGCCACCTTCATGCCCAAGCCTGTTGTCGGCGACAACGGCTCCGGCATGCACGTTCACCAGTCCATCTGGAAAGACGGCAAAAACCTGTTTGCCGGCGACGGCTATGCGGGCCTGTCTGATTTCGCCCTGTACTACATCGGCGGCATCATCAAGCACGCACGTGCCCTGAACGCCATCACCAACCCAGGCACCAACAGCTACAAGCGTCTGGTTCCCGGCTATGAGGCACCGGTCAAGCTGGCTTACTCGGCCAAAAACCGTTCGGCATCGATCCGCATTCCTTACGTTGCCAATCCAAAGGGCCGCCGTATCGAAGCACGTTTCCCCGATCCACTGATGAACCCTTACCTGGGCTTCTCGGCCCTGATGATGGCGGGTCTGGACGGCGTGGAAAACAAGATCCACCCGGGCGAAGCCGCCACCAAGGATCTGTACCATCTGCCGCCCGAAGAAGACGCAAAAGTGCCAACCGTGTGCCACAGCCTGGACCAGGCGCTGGACGCACTCGACGTGGGCCGCAGCTTCCTGACCAAGGGCGGAGTGTTCACCGACAGCATGATCGACGCCTATATTGAACTGAAGATGGGTGAAGTGACCCGCCTGCGCCAGGCGACCCACCCCATCGAATTCGAGATGTACTACTCCCTGTAATCAGGGAGCGAAAGCTCAACTGCCTACTGTTTACTTGTACAGTTTGTGGTCAAAAAGGGACGGCATATGCCGTCCTTTTTTATTGCCCCGGCAGGTTGTGGGTTTGCTGGCTTTGTATTTCGGCACCTTTGCCGCATACTGATAGACCGTCCTCGCCCTTCCTGGGCATCAGGAGTTCCTATGAAACACACCTTATTGCTTTCTACCTTGTCGTTGCTGCTGGCTGGCGCGGGGAATGCTGCATGGGCGCAGCAGATATACCGCTGCGCGGGCATCGGAGGCGCGGCCCCTGAATACATCAACAACGCCAAAGACGCCCAAACCCGGAGCTGCAAACTGCTGTCCGGCGGCAATGTGACGGTGATGCAGAGCACGCCGGTGCCCAAAGCCGCGGTTCGTGTGGCTGCGGCTGCAGGCTCCAGTGGCCCGCGCACCGATGGCAGCTCCGAACAGCGGGCCCGCGACAACGACTCGCGCGCCATTCTTGAGGCCGAATTGAAAAAGGCCGAAGCCAAGCTGGCCGAGCAGCAAAAAGAATTCAACAACGGTGAACCTGAAAAACAGGGCATTGAGGGCCGCAATTACCAGCGCTACCTGGACCGCGTGGCCGAGCTCAAGGACAGCATCGCCCGCAATCAAAGCGACATTGCCGGCCTGAAGCGCGAAATCTCCCGGCTGCCTGCCCCGGCCTCAGCGGCTGTCGTCAATTAAACCAAGGCGATAAGCCGCGACAAGCCGGCTTCTGGAGGAAAATGGATGGCTTGAACAAGCCCTCCATCCGCGTCGCTTTATCGTCCGTCCCGGTCAAAGGACTTCCCCCGCGCTTTCAGGCGTTTGACCTGCTGGCCACGCTGGTGGCTGTGGTGCGCACCAACGGCACCGTGGTGTTTGCCAATGCCGCGCTGGAAGACGCACTAGGCACCTCGCGGCGGACCATTGAAGGCTCGCAGCTCCCCGATTGCTTTACCGAGCCGCTCATTTTGCAAAATGCGCTGGAGGGCGCGGGCAGCAATGAATTTGCCGCCCTGCGTTACGACGCGTGGCTCAGGCGCCTGAACCACGAACCGCTGCCCGTGCATGTGGTGGTGGCGCAGACCGACACCCCGGGTGAGGCGATTGTGGAGCTGCTGCCGCTGGAGCAGCAAGCCAAGCAGGAGCGCGAAGAACGCCTGATCGACCAGGCGCAGGCCAACAAGGAGTTGATCCGCAACCTGGCCCACGAGATCAAAAACCCGCTGGGCGGTATTCGCGGCGCTGCGCAGCTGCTGCAGATGGAAATCGGCAAGGACCTGACCGAGTACACCCAGGTCATCATCCATGAGGCAGACCGCCTGCAGACGCTGGTAGATCGCCTGCTGGCCCCGCACCGCCGCCCGCACCTGGTGGGCGATGTCAATATTCACGAAGTGTGTGAGCGCGTCCGCTCCTTGATCCTGGCGGAGTTCCCAAAAGGTTTGAGGGTTACGCGCGACTACGACATCTCGATTCCTGATTTCCGCGGAGACCGCGAACAGCTCATTCAGGCGGTGCTGAACATCGCGCACAACGCCGCGCAGGCTTTGGCGGAACGGGTGGCAGCGGGCAATGCGCACATCACTTTCAGGACAAGAATCGCCAGGCAGGTAACTTTTGGCAAGCAGCGCTATCGCTTGGCATTGGAATTGCATGTTATCGACAATGGACCGGGTGTGCCGGACTCCATCAAAGACCGCATCTTCTATCCGCTGGTATCCGGGCGGGAAGGTGGTTCGGGGCTGGGGCTGACATTGGCGCAAACCTTTGTCCAGCAACACCACGGTTTGATTGAGTGCGACAGTGTGCCGGGCCGTACAGATTTCAAGCTGCTTATACCGCTGCCTTGAAATGTGTTCTCAGCCATGATTGATACATAACGCGATCGTGCAGAGGGTTCCAGAAAGCCCTGCATTGAAAGCACGAAAAAAGGGACTGCACTACATGAAACCGATCTGGATCGTTGATGATGACCAGTCCATCCGGTTTGTTCTGGAAAAGGCCCTGCTCCGCGAGGACCTTCCTACGCGCAGTTTCACCAATCCCCGCGAAGTTCTTGCCGCACTGGAAAGCGCGACGGAGGACGAGGGGCCGCAAATTCTTGTGAGCGACATACGCATGCCGGGCGGCTCTGGTCTGGATCTGCTCGAAAAGGTCAAGGAAAAACTCCCCGGCCTGCCGGTCATCATCATGACCGCATTCTCCGACCTCGACAGCGCGGTGTCCGCCTTCCAGGGCGGCGCCTTCGAATACCTGCCCAAGCCGTTTGACCTGCCAAAGGCGGTAGAACTCATTCGCCGCGCAGTGGAAGAAAGCCAGCGCGAAGAGGTGGCTGAAGAGCGCATGGCCTCCGCGCCCGAAATGCTGGGCCAGGCACCTGCCATGCAGGACGTTTTCCGCGCCATTGGGCGCTTGAGTCAGAGCATGGTGACCGTGATGATCACCGGTGAGTCAGGCTCGGGCAAAGAGCTGGTGGCGCGTGCGCTGCACAAGCATTCGCCGCGCGCCAATGGGCCTTTTGTGGCCATCAATACCGCGGCCATCCCCAAGGATTTGCTTGAAAGCGAGCTGTTCGGCCATGAGCGCGGCGCGTTCACCGGCGCGCAGACCATGCGGCGCGGCCGCTTTGAACAGGCCGAAGGCGGCACGCTTTTTCTCGATGAAATCGGTGACATGCCCTTTGACCTGCAGACGCGGCTTTTGCGTGTGCTGAGCGACGGCCACTTCTACCGCGTCGGCGGGCACAACGCCGTCAAGGCCAATGTGCGCGTGATCGCCGCCACCCACCAGGACCTGGAGCAGCGCGTCAAGGAAGGCGGCTTTCGCGAGGATTTGTTCCACCGCCTCAACGTGATCCGCCTGCGCCTGCCCGCACTGCGTGAGCGGCGCGAAGACGTCTTCATGCTGACACGCCACTTCCTGCAGCAAAGCGCCAAGCAGCTTGGTGTAGAGCCCAAGCGGATTTCCGACCTGGCGCTGCAGCAGCTCAGCAACTTTGGTTTCCCCGGCAATGTGCGCCAGCTCGAAAACATTTGCCACTGGCTCACCGTCATGGCGCCGGCGCAGGTGATTGAGCCCAAGGATCTTCCACCCGAAGTGCTGGGCGTTATCCCTGAGTTGGGCAAAACCCAGGCGCTGGCCGAGAAAGCGGGTGCTGCCAAAGTAGAGTGGACAGCAGGCACCGGCGCCGAAAAAACGCCTGCCAGCCATGCCGCCGAAGCCGCAATGCCGGTGCCGTCAGGCCCTGGCCTTGAGCAAAGCTGGGAAAGTGGTCTTGAAGCAGAAGCCCTGGCATTGCTGGCGACCGGTCGTAGTGACGTGTGGGATGTGCTGACCCGGCGCTTTGAATCCAAACTGATCCAGACCGCACTGGTCAATACACGCGGGCGCCGCATTGAGGCCGCTCAAAAGTTAGGCATAGGCCGCAACACCATCACGCGCAAGATCCAGGAGCTCAATCTGGAGTGAATGTGGCCCCCACGGTCGCTCACTTCGTGTAGCTCCCTGCCCCCCGAGGGGGCCGCCCGCCTGCGGTCTGGCAAAGCCAGTCCCGCGGCTCATGCTGGCTTTAAGAGTTCAGTGCGTAAGCAGTGAGGGCTGGTATTCACCAGTGGGCAGCCGCGGAACCGGCTTTGCCGGGCCGCAGGCGCCGCCCCCTTGAGGGGGGAACAAGCTACACGCAGTGAGCTTGGACAGGGGTGCATCACTTTTTGGGGAGCAGGCTACACGCAGTGAGCCTGGACGGGGGTTAGCTCAATTCCACGGTCACCGGCGCATGGTCGCTGGGCTTTTCCCATTTGCGGGGCACGCGGTCTATGGTGCAGCCTTTGACTTGCGGCTTCAGGGCGTCGCTGACCAGGATGTGGTCGATGCGCAGGCCGCGGTTCTTCTGGTAGCCCAGCATGCGGTAGTCCCACCACGAAAAGCTTTTGAGCGGCTGCTCGAACATGCGGAAACTGTCGGTCAGGCCCAGCGCCACCAGCTGGCGGAAATGTTCACGCTCTTCCTTCGTGTGGTGAATGGTGTCGCGCAAGCCCTCCGGGTCGAACGAGTCCTGGTCTTCGGGTGCGATGTTGAAGTCGCCCAGCAGCACCAGTTGTGGGTGGGCTGCCATCTCCGCGCGCACATAAGCCTGCAGACCTCCCAGCCAGCGCATCTTGTAGGCGAACTTTTCGCTGCCGGGCTCCTGCCCATTGACGAAATAGCCGTTCAGCACGCGGATGGGTCCCGCAGGGCCATCCACCGTGGCGGCAATGACGCGTGAATGCTCGTCTTCAAAGCCGACGATGTTCTTCACCACGTCGCGCAGCGGCGTGCGCGACAGGATGGCCACGCCGTTGTAGGTTTTCTGGCCAAAAGCAACGGCTTCATAGCCGGCGGCCTTGAGCGCCTCCAGCGGGAACTTGTCGTCCGTCATCTTGAGCTCTTGCAGGCACAGCACGTCGACAGGATTGGCCGCGAGCCAGTTCAGCACATGCGCAAGCCGCGCAGTGAGGGAGTTCACGTTCCAGGTGGCAATTTTCATGATTTAGTGCTCCAGCCCAATAAGGACGTGCGCAAGTAGCTATCAAATATGTAGCAAGGCAAATACGCCAATGACCAGCCCCACACCGGCCACGACGAACATGCCATATTCAAGCCACTTCTTGCGGGTCAGCAGCGCGATGGCCGCCAGGGCAATGGCGACCTGCAGCACGGTGGTGGCCTGCGCCCATCGGTGGTGCTGGTGCATCTGCTCATCGGACGATTTGTCCCAGGTGGTGGCTTCGGCTTCTAGCTTCTCCGCGCCGACCTTGATCTCGTTTTTTTCTTTTTCGTAGCGGTCTATCTTGCCCTGGTAGCCGGCTTTTTTATCCTCAGGCGCCAGGTCGCGAGCGAGTTCGGCCAGCGACTGCTTGGTGCTTTTCGACTGGAAGTAATTCCACTGATTGGAGGCCTCGGTCTTCTTGATGGCCGCATTGTTTTTGTAGAGGCCCGCATTAGCCTGCGTGGCGCCGCCCATGTAGGCAAAGATGGCGCCTATGGTGGCAATGATGGCCGTGATGACTGCGATCTGCGCAATCATGCCGCTGTTGTCGTGGCCGCCGTGGCCACCTTGAGCCGCATGCTCGAGCTCATGGTCGTGGGGCCCGTGTACGTGAAATCCGCCTCCTGACATATCTTTTCCTAGTGTGTTGTTATGCGTTGTGGTGTGTGTTGCGATGGGAGCAGGGCCTATTTTCGGTAGGTGATGAAGCTGAACTTCATCCCGTTGGCCGACACGTGGTCTTCACGCGCGGCCTCCCGCCATTCGGGCCCCAGTGTCGGCGCATAGGCGTCGCCTTCAATCGTTTCGGCAATCTCGGTGACTTCAATGCGATCTGCCAGCGGCATCGCCTGCGCGTAAATCTGCGCGCCGCCCAGGATCCACACCTCGGCTGAAGATGGGCATAGCGCCAGCGCGTCAGCCAGGCTCGCGGCCGTTTCGGCGCCAGTGTCTTTCCAGTCAGGCTGCCGCGTGATGACGATGTTGGTGCGGCCGGGCAGCGGCCGGAATTTCACCGGCAATGAATCCCAGGTCTTGCGGCCCATGATGACCGGCCAGCCGGTGGTCAGGCGCTTTAAGCGCGCCATGTCTTCCGGCAGGCGCCAGGGGATGGTGTTGTCGCGGCCAATCACGCCGTTGGCGGCGCGGGCGAAGATCATGTGGATTTTCATGGTGTTCAGAGGGAATCGATCCGGATGATATCCAGATTCAGGGGCCTGGCCGGCGCGATGATCGCGCTGCCGGGAACTGCTTGCAGTTGCTTGAGCAGGCGTGGATTGAGCGCCTCGGAGGTATAGACAGTGTGCACCATCGCCAGTTGGTCGGGCGGTGTGACGGCCTGAAGGTAGTCCTGGTAACGCGAGCGAAGCGCGTCTTCGCCAAGGCCGGTTGTGTGGGCTTGCTCATGGTCAATCCGCACCACGAGGATATTCACGGTATGAGACAGGCCTGCCGCGTCGGGCAGGTCCAGCTGCACGGCCCAGCAGCCGTCGGTCAGTGATTCACCCGCCAGCACCTCCGCCAGAAGCGGCGCCGCACCGGGTGCGATGGCGCGTACAGGGCGGCACAGGAGGGCCTCCCACAACTGCTCGTACAGCGGCGTCAGCCTCCTGTGCGTGTAGCGGCGGCGTATGACGGCTTCACGTGCGGCCTTCGGGTCGCCATGCGATGCGAGATAGCCGCAAATAACGTTCTGCGCCCCGAGGGCGATGCGTTTGTCCAGCCGGATCGATTGCCGCAATTCCTCGACGCCGGCGTTGTCGCCTCTTTCGAGCAACGCCAGGCCGAAGTAGAACCGGGCCATGGCCATTTCGGGATGGCGGGCGGCCGCTGCAGACAGCAGGGCCAGGCTTGAGTCGTCGCTCTGCAACTGCTCTTGCACAATCGCCGTCGCCAGTTCGGTCTGGGCGGGCGTTTGTTCGGAGAAGAGCACATGCACCCCACCGGCCACCAGCCACCGCATCCGCAGGTGGTCGAATCGCCAGTCGGCCTGCGTGTTTTTCTGCCAATCCTCATTGCAGGCCGACAAAACCCGGGCCCATTCCTTGCCGAGAAGCATGTCTCCGGCGCAGGGCGAGCTTTCAACCGGCGGTGGCTCGACCTGCAGGCCGAGCGCCGCCGCACGTTCATGCAGCGGCGGGTGGGTGTCTTGCGCACGCCGTGGGCGGCTGGCTCCCTCCGCGAGCGCCTGCGGCATGAAGCTGCCATGGGCCTCGACAAGATCGGATATCAGCCCCCAGAAGTTGCCGGGCGCGTGTGCCGATTGCATGCGCAGGCTGCTCAGTTGTGTGGGCAGTTTCCGGGCCAGAAGAAAAGAAATAAATTCCAGCCTGGCAAGAGCGTCGGTGAGGTGGCGCGCTGAGGAAGTCCGCGCTGCGACGGCGTCGGCCTCGAATTCACACTGACGGGACCAGCTGGATGATCGCGAGACAAAGTAGGGAACAAACCAGGACGCGATGGCCTTCAGCCCCCCATCCACGAAGCTGTCGTTGCCTTGCATGTGAAGGTAGTGGTCCCATTTGGCCCGCACCCTGTAGATCCAGTGACCCAGACGCCCGTGGTTGCGGGAAAAGTGCCCCAGCTCGTGCGCGATGACGGCTTTCACTTCGTCCTTGTTCAGCATCTTCAGCAAGGGGACACCCAGTATGAGAGTGCGGCGGCTGCCAAACAACGACAGGAAGCCGCCGGTTTGATAAGCCGCCGCGTTCAGTTCGTTGTCCAGCACGATGCGGTGGATGCGCGGCGCCGCGGCGCTGGTACACAAGCCGTCCACCATCTCAAAGAGTGCGGGTGCTTCTTCACGGCGAATGGTGTGCCGGCCAACCGTGCCGGGCGAGGGCTGGACCAGCCACCACAGGAAGAGAAAGGCCGCGAGGCCAAACACCGCGGCAAAACCGGGTCCCCAAATGGCGGCCTGAAGCATCACGAAGGGCGCGATCGGCAAGATGACCACCGTCACAAAGATCAGCTCCGAGGCCAGAGCCAGCAGTGTGAGTGAAAACCGTTGCCGCGAATTGAACGTGGAAGCCGGCGCTGCGGAGGGAGCGCCTGCCTGCACGGATGTCACACCGCTACCGGCGCCTTGATGGCGTCGTGATGCTGATACTCGAGAAACTCAAAATCTTCAAACTGATAGTCAAAGATCGATTCGGGTTTGCGCTTGATCTGCAGCGTGGGGTAGGCAAAAGGCTTGCGGCTCAGCTGCAGCGCCACCTGCTCATGGTGATTGCTGTAGATGTGGCAGTCGCCACCGGTCCAGATGAAATCACCCACACCCAGGCCGCATTGCTGCGCCACCATGTGGGTGAGGAGAGCGTAGCTGGCAATGTTGAAAGGCACGCCCAGGAAAATGTCAGCGCTGCGCTGGTAGAGCTGGCAACTCAGGTTGCCGGGCTGACCCTGGACTTCAGATGGCGCCACATAGAACTGGAAAAACGCATGGCAGGGCATGAGCGCCATCTTGGAGAGGTCGGCCACGTTCCAGGCGCTCACGATGATGCGGCGCGAATCAGGGTTGGTCTTCAGCGTCTTGATGACTTCGCTGATCTGGTCGATGTGGCCGCCATCCGGCGTTGGCCAGCTGCGCCATTGCACGCCATAAACCGGGCCCAGGTCACCGTCTTCGCGCGCCCATTCGTCCCAGATCGTGACGCCGCGTTCCTTGAGCCAGTTGTTGTCGCTCGATCCCTGCAGAAACCACAGCAGCTCATGCACGATGGATTTGAGGTGAACCTTTTTGGTGGTCACCAGCGGAAAGCCCTCATTCAGGTCAAAGCGCATCTGGTAGCCGAACACGCTTTTCGTGCCGGTGCCGGTGCGGTCGGCCTTGAAGGCGCCGTGGGTGTCCACATGGCGCATGAAATCTTCATATTGAGAGCGGATGGGGCGGGTCATTTACAACCAGTCGGCTTGGGGTCAGGGGGGGGCGGGGGCCGGCGGGGCGGCGTGCGGCCAAAGGTTTAATTATGCCTTTAGCACCCGTCCCGGGTTCATCAGGTTATGAGGGTCCAGGCCCTGTTTGATGGCGCGCATCATGTCCAGTGCCACGGGTGATTTGTGCTTGGGCAGCGTATCAACCTTGAGGCTGCCGACGCCGTGCTCGGCCGATATCGAGCCCCGGTAGCGGTCCACCGCTTCGTAGACCAGGGCATTCATGGGCGTCTCCTGCTCGTTCAGGAAACGTGCCTGGTCTTCATTCTCCGGCGCCTGCACGTTGTAGTGCAGGTTGCCGTCGCCCAGGTGGCCGTAGACGACCATGCGCGCGCCGGGAAAACGCGCGAGCAGCAGGGCATTGGTTTCAGTCACGAATTCGGGGATGCGCGACACGTTGATCGAGATGTCGTGTTTGATGTTCAGGCCCTCTTCGGCCTGCGCCATCGGGATGCTTTCACGGATGTGCCACAGTGCGTGCGCCTGCGCCATGCTCTCGGCGACGACCGCATCGGCGACACAGCCTGCTTCCATGGCGGCTTCCAGCAAGCGTTCGAAGCATTCACGCGCATGGGCTTCGGATTCGTTGTCCGAGTTCTCCAGAACCACGCACCAGGCGTGCTCTTGCCAGAAAGGCACGCGTTGTTGCGGGAAGTGCCTGGCCACCAGGCCCAGTGCGAACTGGCCCATGACTTCGAAACCGGTCAGGCCGGAGCCCAGGTGCTCATGCGCCAGGCCCAGCAGCTGTACGGCGGCCTCAAGCGACGGCACGGCCGCAAAGGCGGTGAGCTGGGATTTGGGCATGGGATACAGCTTCATGATGGCGCCGGTGATCACGCCCAGCGTGCCTTCGCTGCCGATGAACAGGTGGCGCAGGTCGTAGCCGGTGTTGTCTTTTCGCAGGCCAGAGAGGCCGTCCCAGATTTCACCCTGTGCGGTCACGACTTCCAGCCCCAGGCAGAGGTCGCGGGTGTTGCCGTAGCGCACGACCTGGGTGCCGCCGGCGTTGGTGCCGAGGTTGCCGCCAATGGTGCAGCTTCCTTCCGAGGCCAGGCTCAAGGGAAACAGGAAACCGGCTTTTTCGCAGGCTTCCTGCAGGTTTTGCAGCACGCAGCCGGCATCGACCGTGATGGTCAGGTTGCCGGCGTCCAGCGTGCGCACCTTGTTCATGCGTGTCAGGCTGAGCACGACCTGCGTGCCGGTGTCGTCGGGTGTCGACCCTACCACCATGCCGGTATTGCCGCCTTGCGGCACGATGCTTACGCGTGCTGCGGCGCAGGCTTTCACCACGGCCGCGACTTCAGGCGTGGAGCCAGGACGCACCACGGCCAGGGCCTTGCCGGTTTCGCGCCTGCGCCAGTCCTGTACCCAGGGCGTCAGGTCGCCATCAATCAGGACATTGGGTGCGCCGACGATCTGGCGCAGGGACTCAATCAGTTGGGTGTGTGTGCTCACGATGTTCGGCTTCAGGTTAAGGGGTTGATGGATTTGAGGCGCTGGAAGCGGTGGAGGCGTTTTTCAGCCGCACCCGCACATGCATCGCGCAGGCGACAAACAGCGTGAGGCACAGCAGTACCTCGATGAAGGCCAGGTAGTTGCCGGGGGCGCGGTCGCTCCAGGCCCGCACCACGCCTTCGGTGAAATAAAGCCACACCAGCAGGCTGACCCAGCGGTAGGTGTACATGCGGTTTTTCATGATGCCGGCCAGCGGGATGCACAGCGGCAGCACTTTGAGCGCCAGTAATGAGCCGCCCGGGCGTATGGGCGCCAGCCACATTTCCCAGGCCAGGCCCAGGACGATAAGGCCCAGCAGACTGGCCAGCGCGAGCCGGCGGGTGATGTCAATTTGCGTTGTTTTGTTCATGGTCATGGGAACCCGCTGGACCGTCAACACGTCCAAGGTCAGTGGCATGATACCGGGGATGAAATTTCAGCAATATCTGGAGGACCTCTTGGGCAACCTGTCGCGCTTTCCGTGGCGCGGCACAGCGCTCACGCTGCGCGACCGGTTCCGCGAAGATCACATGGGCCTGACCGCCAGCAGCCTGACCTTCACCACGTCGATCGCGCTGGTGCCGTTTTTTACGGTGGCGCTGGCCATTTTTACGGCCTTCCCGATGTTCTCGAAGTTGCAGGGTGCCCTGCAGGCCTGGCTGATCCAGAGCCTGATCCCCGACAACATTGCCCGCCAGGTGCTGGGTTACCTGACGCAGTTCAGCCGCCAGGCCAACAAGCTGGGCATCGCGGGCCTGGCCGTGCTGCTGGTTACCGCCATCGCGCTTATTTTGACGATCGACCGCACGCTCAACGGTATCTGGCGCGTCAAGAAGGCGCGGCCACTGACGCAGCGTGTGCTCATTTATTGGGCTGCCATTACCCTGGGGCCGCTGCTGCTGGCGGCCAGCCTGGCGGTCACCTCTTATGTGCTGTCCGCCTCGGGCGGCCTGGTGGGCGCCTTGCCGGTCAGCCTGCGTTTTCTGCTCAGCGTCCTGCAGTTTTTCCTGGTGGCAGGGGGCATGGCAGCGATGTACCGCTATGTACCCAATACCTACGTGAAGTGGTCGCATGCCTGGGTAGGGGGCCTGTTTGTGGCTGCGGGCATTGAGGTGGCCAAACGCGTGCTGAGCCTGTATCTGGGCGCCGTGCCGACCTATTCGCTGGTGTATGGCGCGTTCGCTACCTTGCCCATCCTCCTTGTATGGATTTATGTGTCCTGGGTCATCGTACTGATGGGCGCTGTGATTGCCGCGTACCTGCCCAGTCTCCTGGCCGGAGTGGCCCGTCGCGGCAGCGCACATGGCTGGCATTTCCAGCTGGCCATTGAAGTGCTCCAGCAGTTGCACCGGGCACTGGCTACCCCGCGCAAGGGCGTCAGCGCTTCGCAGCTGGCCGAGCTGCTTCAGGTGGACGGGCTGCAGCTGGAGCCGGTACTGGAAACACTGGTTGCCCTGGACTGGGTAGGCCAGCTCAATGAAGCCGAGGGCGAGGTAGAAGCCCGTTACTTGCTGCTGGCCGATCCAGACGCCACGCCGCTGGAGCCGCTGATACAGCAACTTCTGCTGGACAAAGCCGAAGCGGTCCAGGGCCTCTGGGAAAAAGCCCGGTGGCCGGCCATACGGCTGCGCGACGCGCTGTAAACCGCCAACTCCGACCCGCCAACCCCCGCACATCGGCAGGTTTCGAGGCTAGTCCATCCGGACTAAAAACCAATCACGGCTTAGGGATATTTGTGCCTGCCGGCGTGCTGTAACAAAATCTGTTTTTTTGATTTTTTCACGCACTGACAATGCCATCAAAAACACCAGCCAGGGAAAAATTGGACGGCGCCATCGCGCATGAACGGCAGGCGCACCAGGAAGCCAGGCAGATCTACGAAGAGTTGACTGCAAAAATGTGGGCCTATCAGACCGGCCAGGGCCCGGCGCCCACCAATAAAGACTTCGAAATGTGGAGTCAGGCCGTGGAGCAGCGTGTCAAGGTCAAGCAGTTGGGCATCCGGGTAGACGGCGAGTCCAGCCCTTAATTTTTTGCGTTGCGCCTTCGCGGCGGTTCAGGCGCGCACCCGCGTCAATCTGGCCTTTGACGTGGCCTCCTTGCGATTCGGCAGGCTCTGCCTTCAGCCCAAACGCCGTGCCGGGAAGCAGGTTTGAGCCTGTTTTCCAGCCAGATTGCCTGATCCTGCAACAGCCGTTCGGGTGACGTAAGCCTTGTAAGAATTTTTATGCTGCACCGCACAAATTTTCGCCCGTTAGGCCTTCAGGCGCGCGGGAGGAATTCTTACAAGACCATCTTTATGCTTACGCCACGATTCTCTCCATCTGCTGCAATCCCCTCAATTGACAACCAAGCTGGAGAGAACTGTGACATCACCATCGAACCTGATCGCCGACCCGGCCCTGACAAACGAGCCCATCAACATCAACGAGGAAGCCTCCCTGAAATACTGGGTCAGCGCACTCGATTGCAGTGAGCTTGAACTGCGTGTTGCCGTGGCGGAAGTAGGCCCTGCCGCCAAAGACGTGAGCACTGAACTCGGGCGGTCTTTATGAGTGCCGCTGTTCCCGATGCGCCCGGGCCGCTGGCGGTGCGGGTGAAGGAGCCGTCAGCAGGTCTTTTTTACTGGGTGGTCACGCAGCTGTCTGCGCAGGAGCATATGGCGGACCTGCGCATTGAAGGCTCCGACCACCCGTATCCCACGCATGAAGCGGCGTTGCAGGCAGGTGCTGCATGCCTCAAGGCGTTAAAAACTGGCCCTTTGCAGTCACTGGACTCCTGATACAGCCCGTTAAGGGTTTGGGGACTGCAACGTGGAAAACAGGGTTCAGCTGCTTTTGCTGCGCCGCAAGGCCCGGACCCACATGTCGCGGTACATGACCCAGTCTCCCATGAAGCTGTAGAGCGGCCGTTTGAACGAGGCGGGCCGGTTCTTCTCGAACCCAAAATGCCCGATCCATGCAAAGCCGTAGCCGCACAGCAAGCCTGCCAGCAGCCACCACGGGTTGCGGGTGGCCAGCAGTGCCGCCAGGCAGAGCAGCGTGAGGCTTGAGCCTGCAAAGTGCAGGCGGCGGCAGATCGGGTTGCGATGCTCGCCCAGGTAGAAGGGGTAAAAATCCGCGAAAGACGCAAAGCTGCGGGGATCAACGGGTGTCGTGACGCCGGTTTCGGCCGCATCGGGGCTGATGGCATTCATGGGTTTGTCTCCTGCGCCGGATATCCGGGGGTGCTCCTCATTTTGCGACGCTGGCCATAATAGTCAATCCATGGCCGCCCAGCCTCGTCACACCCTTTCCGCGCTTCTGCCTGCATGCCAACCGATTTACTTCCAGAAACTCCCCATGATGAGCCGCCTGTGACGACGCCCCACGCGCGCTGGGTGATTTGCCTCTGCGCGGACTGGTGCGGCCTTTGCCGCGACTACGGCGTCGTCTTCTCGGAAATGGCCTTGCGCTATCCGGAAAGCCGGTTTGTCTGGCTGGACATTGAAGATGAAGCCGCGCTGGTCGGAGACCTGGAAGTGGAGACCTTTCCCACGCTGCTGATTGCCGATGCGGGCGGCACGCACTTTCTGGGCCCCTTGACGCCGCATGCGCAAACCCTTTCCCGCCTGCTGGACTCGATGGAGCAGACCGACAGCAGGGCCGTGCCTCATTTGCCATCCACGCAGGCGTTGTTGCGGGCGATGGAAGCGGCGCCGCCACACCGTTGGGGCGCGCAACGCCAGGTCAGGTAGCCGTCGTTGAAAACGGCGCCTTCAGAAAACCCCTGAAGCGCGCACGGCCGCCGCGTGTGGGGCTGGCGGTCAGGCGGTAGTGCGGAAAGCGCTGCAGAAAGCGGCCAATGGCAATGCGGCCTTCAAGCCGCGCCAGGCTGAGCCCGGCGCACTGGTGAATGCCGAAGCCGAACGCCAGGTGGCGGTTGTCCTGGCGTGCCGGGTCCAGCGTTTCCGGGTGCGTAAACTGCGCCGGGTCGCGGTTTGCGGCCCCAATGCACAGTGTCAGCAATGCGCCTTCCGGCAAGTCCACACCGCCCACTTGGCAGGCCTTGAGCGCACGACGGTTGCCCAGCTGATTGGATGACTCAAAACGCAAAAATTCATCGATTTCAACAGCCAAATCGGCCTGCATCCCTTTATCTACGGGCGCTAGCAGCTCCAGTTTTGATAGCAGTTGCTGCTTTGCCTGCGGCCATTCCTGCAGCAGCACCAGCGCGTTGCCGATGAGATTCGTCGTGGTTTCGTGGCCGGCGTTGAGGATGAACACGCAGTTTTGCAGCAACTCGGTTTCGCTGAGCCTTTCACCCGACACTTCTTCGCCGATCAGCCGTGTCAGCACATCGTGTTCCGGGTCACCCGGGTGTTTGCGCCGGTCGGCCACCAGGTCCTTGAGGTAGCCGGTGAAGTCCCGCACGCTACTGTTGCCCAAGGCATCCTGTTCGGGCGTCAATTTGGGCTCCAGAGCGCCGAGTATGGCCAGCGACCAGGCGCGAAGCGGCGCCCGGTCGGCATGCGGCACGCCCAGCAGGTTGCCGATGATCTCCACCGGGATCGCCGAAGCGAAATCCTCAATCAAATCACCGCCGCCCCGGCTTTCGATCACGTCCAGCAAGCCATCGACCAGCGTGATGAGACCAGGCTCCATGTCGGCGATGGCGCGCCGCGTGAGAGCGCCCATGATCAGTTTGCGAACGCGCGTGTGAAGCGGCGGGTCGTTGAACACCAGGCTGGTGGTGTGGTGTTCAAACAGGGCCGAGCCCGCTCCGTACTTGGGCTCGAACTCCACCTTCTTGTCCGAGCTGAAGGTCTGCGCGTCGCGGTACACCGCCACCAGGTCGGCATAACGCGTGAAGAACCAGGAACCGTCCGGCATGCGCTTGACAGGTTCGGTTTCTCGCAACACTGCATAAACCGGATAGGGGTTGGCGTAAAAATCCGGCGGCAGCGCCCGCAGGTCGAAGCTGGCGGCGATTTCCAGCGCACGCTGCTGCGTCATCGGTGGCGTGGCCATCGGCACGCTCATGGCTTGATGAAATCCTTCAGCGCAAACAAGACCCCTTCGGGTGCCTCGGTCATCATCTGGTGGCCGGCCTGCAGCATCACCGTCCTGGCATTTTTGACTTTGACCTGCAGCGGCGCGGCCATTTTGGGCAAGGTCATGGCGTCGTTCTTGCCCAGGATGAACAGCACCGGGCACTGTACTTTTCCAATGGCCGCTTCACCGCCGGTGTAGTCGTCGCAGGCCTTGAAGCCGCGGTGGAACAGGTTGACTTTGGTATTGCTGGCCAGCACCCGCTTCATGAGCGCCTTCGACCCTCCATACAGCCAGGTGCCCGGGCCCAGCGACGAAGGCGGCGGCGCCAGCATGGAATGCGAGAAGGTGTTGACCATGTCGATGGCCTTCATCGGCTGGTTCAGTGCGTTGTCCAGCAGCGCGGGAGAAACCTTCATCGGTGCGGCGGTTCCCAGCAGCGCCAGGTGCGTCACCCTTTGCGGCGCGACGGACGCCGCGTGCAGCGCCGTGAGGGAGCCGAAGCTGTGGCCCACCAGTGCGGCGGTTTTGATGCCGGCCGCATCGAGCAACGCGATGATGAACCCGGCAGCCTCTTCGACCGACTGCGGCGGCTCGCCTTCGCTTTTGCAGTGGCCGGGCAAGTCCGGCGCCAGCACGTTGAAGCCGTGGTGCGCGAAGTAGCGGGTCTGCAAAATCCAGATGCTGTGGTCGTTGAGCACGCCATGGGTAAACACGACAGTGGGTTTGGCCGCATCAAAAGATTTGCCGCCGGTGTAGCAATAAGTTTTATGGCCGTTGACGTCGAGGTACATGCTTCAGGCCCCCGCTTTCACGCCGGCTTTTTCTGCCGCCTTGAGTGCGCGCTTGAGGTCGTCCAGCAGGTCGTCCGGGTCTTCCAGTCCAATCGACAGGCGGATCGTGCCTTGTGTGATGCCGCCGGCCGCCAGCGCTTCGTCGCTCATGCGGAAATGCGTGGTGCTGGCGGGGTGGATCACCAGGCTGCGGCAGTCGCCCACGTTGGCCAGGTGGCTGAAGACTTTCAGCGCCTCGATGAAGGCCTTGCCCTGTTCGCGGTTGCCCTTGATGTCGAAGCTGAACACCGAGCCGGCGCCGCGCGGCAGCAGCTTTTTGGCCAGTGCATGGCTGGGGTGCGACTCGAGCATGGGGTGGCCCACGCGTGAAACCAGCGGGTGGCTGGCAAGAAACTGCACCACCTTTTCGGTGTTGCCCATGTGCCGCGCCATACGAAGCGGCAGGGTTTCAATGCCCTGCAAAATCAGCCATGCCGTATGCGGGCTCATGCAGGCGCCGAAGTCACGCAGGCCCTCACGCCGCGCGCGCAGCAGGAAGGCGCCCACGGTGCTTTCCTCGCTGAACACCATGTTGTGAAAGCCTTCGTAGGCTTCGGTCAGCTCGGCAAATTTGCCGGATTTTTCCCAGTCGAAACTGCCGCCGTCCACCACCACGCCGCCAATCACCGTGCCGTGGCCGCTCAGGAACTTGGTGGCCGAGTGGTAGACCAGGTCGGCGCCGTGGTCAAAGGGCTTGATGAGCCAGGGTGAGGTGAGGGTGGAGTCCACCAGCAGCGGCACGCCGGCATCATGGGCAATGCTCGAGACCGCTTCGATGTCCAGCACATCGAGGCCCGGGTTGCCCACGGTTTCGCCGAAGAAAAGTTTGGTGTTGGGCCGTACAGCGGCGCGCCAGCCGTCCAGGTCACCGGGCTTGACGAAGGAGGTGTCAATGCCGAAACGACGCAAGGTGTAGTGCAGCAGGTTCTGGCTGCCGCCGTAAAGCGCGGTGCTGGCGACGATGTGCGAGCCGGCGCCCATCAAGGTGGCAATTGCCAGGTGCAGTGCCGCCTGCCCGCTGGACGTGGCGATCGCGCCTATGCCGCCTTCCAGAGCCGACACGCGCTGCTCCAGCACCGCGTTGGTCGGGTTGCTGATGCGCGAATAGACGTGGCCTGCGCGTTCGAGGTTAAAGAGGCTGGCCGCGTGGTCGCTGGATTCGAAGACAAAAGAAGTCGTCAGGTGAATCGGCACGGCACGCGCGCCGGTGGTGGGGTCGGGCGCGGCGCCGGCGTGCAACGCCAGGGTGTCGAAGCCGGGGTCTGAGTAACCGGGCATGGGTTTGTCTCCAGTCAGAAAAAAGTGGCGGTGCGCCGGGCAATCGCAGGAGCCCGAACAGATTCTTGCAACCTGCCGTTTGATTGTGGGCTATATTTAAACTGAATTCCCTGTTGCCGCGCTGTGGTGGGACAATGAGGGCCGGCAAGCAGCACAACCGAGGAGATGGCCATGAAGGTTCTAGACATACTGCGCGTGAAGGGCAACACGCTTTACACCGTCCAGCCTGACGAACCCCTTGCCAAGGCGGCGCAGATCATGGCCGAAAAAGACATCGGCTCACTGGTCGTCATGGAGCACGGCGACCTGGTCGGCATGCTGACATTTCGCGAAGTGATTGTCTGCATCGTCAAAAACGGCGGTGAGATCGGCAGCACGCTGGTGCGCACTGCCATGGACGACCACCCACTCACCTGCACGTCGGAGACCGAACTCGACGAAGTCCGCCGCATGATGCTGGAACGCCACGCGCGTTACATGCCTGTGATGAACCAGAAAGTCATGATGGGCGTCATCAGCCTTTACGACGTGGCCAAGGCCGTGGTGGACAGCCAGAACTTCGAAAACAAGATGCTCAAGGCCTATATCCGCGACTGGCCGGAAGAAGACGGCGCCGACCGCAGCTGAACACAAGGGGTACGGACCTGATGGCGTTCTTTGCGTAAAAGATGCCGCCTGCCCAATCAGCCCAATCAGGAAGAGCGCAAGGCGCTATCAAAATAATAGCCAGATACGCAAGGCATCTGGCCTGCTTTGCGAGGCAAGGCGATGGGAGCAGGAGTGCGCGACAACGCCAACAACGCCAACGGCCAGCTGTTTTATAGCTCCTTGTTCCTTTCCAGGCTTGCCGACCAGATACTGCTGTTCCTGGTTCCTCTGGTGGTTTTCGAAACCACAGGAAGTGTGGCCTGGTCCGGTATCGCCTTCACGGTAGAAACGCTCCCCCGCTTCCTGGCTTTTCCCGTGTGCGGCGCGCTGTGCGACCGGGTTTCGCCTCTCAAGCTTTTGCGCATCAGCCAGCTCTACCGCGCGCTCGTATGCATCGGCGGGGCGGCCGCTTTTCAGTGGCTGGGCGGCATTGGCTGGCTGATTGCCCTGTCCGCGGTCTGCGGTGTGCTGACCACCCAGGGCCTGATGGCCCGCGAGGTCATGCTGCCGCAGATATTCAGGCAGCACCGCTTTGAAAAAGTGCTGGCCCATGCGCAGATTGCCGACCAGCTCGGCATGGTGCTGGGCCCCGTGCTGGCGTCACTGCTGTTGCGCTGGATGCCATGGCCCGCGGTGGTGGCAGCCACCGCGGCACTCTTTCTGCTGGCCGATGGCGCCGTGACCTTGTGGCACCGGAAGAACCCGGTTGAGCTGGCCGCGCCCGAGACCGCCCCGGACCATTGGCTGCGGCCCATCCGCACCGCGTTTTCGCAGGTGCTGCACCTGCCGGGCCTGAAAAAAGTGATTGCGCTGGCGGCCGGCGTGAACCTGGTTATCGGTGTGACGCTCGCCACCTCGGCCGCGATGGTGACCGGGCTGCTGCAGCGCACGGCGGGCGATTACGCGTTGCTGCAAACGGCCGGCGCCATTGCCACCGTCATCATCCTGCTGTTCATCGCCCGCACCGTGCTGCCCTTGCGCACCCTGGGCCTGGTGTCATACAGCGTGATGTTGGCCGGCGGCTTGCTGACGGGGCTGGCCGGCAGCTTCTGGGTGTATACCGCCGGTTTCTTGCTGGTGATCGGCTTTGACAAGATGTTCAACGTCTACATCCGCAGCCTGCGCCAGAAGATCATTCCACCGGGAGACCTTGGCAAGACTACTGGCGTGATCGTGATGCTCAACAATTTGTCGCAGCCGCTGGCAGGCATGCTGGTGGGGGTGTTTGCGGGGGTGATGGAGGGGCGTGGGGTGATTTTGGGATTGGTCGGGGTGATGGGTTTGATTGGGGTTGGGGTGGCACGGATGAGGCCGGCGCAGTGAGCTTTTGGCGTGAGGTGAGAACCTTCGCTGCGCTTAGACTCTCTCAGCTTTGGAATTGACGTGCTCCTGCGCCATTGGCATGGGTTCGTCCCTTTCGGTGAGACATCTAACAGGCGACGCCCTTGGCCGCCTGCCGTTCAACGCTAAGACTTAAGGAGTTCTGTATGGGTGCTTGGGCAATTGACGCGCTGGGTAATGACGATGCATGCGATTGGGCCTACGGCCTTGATGAATGCCGTGATCTCTCACTCGTTGAGGAAACGCTGAACAAAGCGCTTTCAGACGGATTGGAGTACCTGGAATCTCCAGATGCTTGCGAGGCTCTCGCGGCAATCGAAGTCATCGCAAGGCTCCAGGGTAATTGGGGAGTGAAGAACTCTTACAGTGAGTCAATCGATATCTGGGTCGAAAAAATCAGACTCATTCCGAGTAGCGCACTGGCAGAAAAGGCTCACAAGGTTATCGAACGAATCCTGGCGGATGGTTCTGAATTGAAAGAGCTTTGGGAAGATTCGGACGAGTTTGATGCGTGGAAGGCATCGATAAAAGACCTTGCTGACCGCGTGCAAATATAGACGCGAAATCCTTGATGAATGCCTACGAAGAACTCCGGCGAAGATTGGAGTCAAAAGGTGTCGGGATGAGTGCGCTCCGAATCAACGACACGCCGTCTGATAACACTTACTGCATCCTCAACCATGGCGATGCGATTGAAACTTTTTACTTTGAGCGTGGAGGGAAGTTCGAGCGGAGAGCGTTCACGGAAGATGCAACTGCGACGGCAATTGCACATTTTGAGGAATGGGTTCTGGCAGATCAATCGATCCGCAGAGATTGGGATGGTGTCGTCCGATAAGGCTCGAGTCCTGAAGGATAGGTCAACTGATTGCTATTAATTCAGGAGCTGCTTGCGCCCGATTCCATTGGCCTGGAGGCCGATTTCGTATGAATTTCAGCCCATGCTCGAGTGAATCATCTCCCGAACCCGCGGATAAATCTGCTGGTTCCACTTGCGCCCGCTGAACACCCCATAGTGCCCCACGCCGGTCTGCACATGGTGGGTTTTCATGTACGGCCGGATGCCGGTGCACAGGTCCTGCGCCGCAACCGTTTGCCCTACGGCGCAGATGTCGTCGCGTTCCCCCTCAACAGTCATGAGCGCCGTGCGGCGAATGGCGGCAGGTTTGACAAGGCGGCCGCGGTAGCTGAGCTTGCCCAGCGGCAGGTCGTAGGTCTGGAACACCTTTTCCACTGTTTCCAGGTAGAACTCGGCGGGGAGATCGTTCACGGCGAGGTACTCGTCATAAAACACGCGGATGATGTTGGCCTTTTCCACATCACCGTCCACCAAGTGCTGGTACATGTCCTGGAAGGATTTTTTGTGCCGGTCCAGGTTCATGCTCAGAAAAGCGCTCAACTGCACAAAACCTGGATACACGCGGCGCATGTAGCCGGCGTGCGGAAGCGGCACATGGCTGATCAGGTTTTTCTCGAACCACTCAATCGGCTGGCTGGTAGCCAGGGTGTTGACGCCGGTGGGGTTCACGCGGCAATCCACCGGGCCGGCCATCAGGGTCAGGCTGCGTGGCTGGGCCGGGTCGTCGTCTTCAGCCATGATGGCGGTGGCCGCCAGCGCCGCCACGCAAGGCTGGCACACCGCCACCACATGGGTGCCCG
Source organism: Polaromonas sp. P1_F4 (assembly GCF_056405675.1). NCBI lineage: Bacteria > Pseudomonadati > Pseudomonadota > Betaproteobacteria > Burkholderiales > Comamonadaceae > Polaromonas > Polaromonas sp. P1_F4. Next base: position 217,996 of record NZ_JBFUBP010000001.1, read on the forward strand.
GGCCAATGGCCTGGGTGAAGCGGATCATGTGGTCGATGTAGTCGTCCAGCGCAAACGGGCCGTGGCTTAGGGACACATCGCGCGCGTTGTGCCAGTCGGTGATGTACACGTCGTGGTCTTGCAGCAGGGTGCGCACGGTTTCGCGCAGCAGCGTGGCAAAGTGGCCCGACAGCGGCGCTACCAGCAGCACCGGCGGCTGGAAGGGCAGGCCCGAGGGTGTTTCCTTGCGAAAGCGCAGCAGGGTACCAAAGGGCATGGACAGAACGGTTTCTTCCGTCACGGCAAGTTCGCGCTCGCCCACCTTCACTGAGCTGATGCCATAGGCCGGCCGTGTATGCGTCAGCCGCAGGCGTGAAAACACCTCCATGGACGCCGAAATCTTGCGCAGCAGGCTGCCTTCGGTTTTACCCAGCCAGAATGCCGCGCTACCGCTTTGGGCGAACAGGCGAAACGGCGACAGCAGGTCGGACTGGGTTTGGTAGGCCTGGTAAAGCATGGTTGTCCTGACATGAATCGGAATTCGTTGTCTCTTTGTCTCTGCCAGTCCATGCAGGCAAGTTACGGGCCAGTCGGAGCCGAAAAACGCAGGCTGGCATAAGCCTTGCGGGAGTTCAAGCATCCATCCTGCTAGCCAGCAGGGCCTTTCCGGTTCAAGGAGCATGTGCATGGCCAAAGCCATCCTGACGATCAGCAGCAAGAACTACGGAGCGTGGGCCCTGCGCGGCTGGCTGCTGGCGAAGTTCGCGGGGCTGGAATTCACCGAAAAAGTGATTTCACCGGATGACCCGGCGATGAAGGCCGAAATGCTGCTGCTTTCGTCCAGCATGCTGGTGCCGTCGCTGCAGCACGGCAACGTCAAGGTGTGGGACACCCTGGCGATTGCCGAATACCTCAATGAAATCAAGCCTAAAGCCCAGTTGCTGCCCGTGGACATCAAGGTGCGGGCGCATTGCCGTGCGGTGTGCGGCGAAATGCATTCGGGCTTTGCCTCCATGCGCGCGGCGCTGCCGATGAACATCAAGGCGCATTTTTCGGGCTTCAAGGTCTGGTCCCGCGCGCAGGCCGACATCGACCGTGTCCTGGAAATCTGGAAGGAATGCCTGGCCACCTATGGCGGCCCCTATCTGTTCGGCAAGCAGCTGTCGGTGGCCGATGCCATGTATGCGCCGGTGGTTACCCGGTTTTTGACCTACGACGTGCCGCTGGACAAGGCTTGTACCGCGTATTGCAAGCGCATCATGGAGTTGCCGGCGATGAAGGAGTGGGTGGCTGAGGCTCGGAAGGAGCCGGATGACATTGATGAGTTGGATGCGGAGTTTTGAGCTGACTGACGGCGATGTCTGTTGGTCTGATGAGGGCTGGGTTCTCTGCTGAGGGCTCTGGCCGGGGGTTGCCCGGCATGCAACTCACTTTCTTTTGCTTCGCCAAAAGAAAGTAAGCAAAGAAAAGGCGACCCTGGTTCCTGCGTCCCTCCGCTGCGCTGCGGGCAACCTGCGGTGCTCGGTCCAGCCGGGGTCAAAAACAACTCGCTTCGCTCAAACAAGTTTTTGCCCTGATCCGTCTGAACCTCCGCTCCTCGGCGCATCCACAAGGGGCAATCGGGAGCGGGTGCGGGGATGGGGGCGGCCAGGGCCGGTTACTTCCWGGGCGTGGGGGGCGGGATCTCGCAGACCGGGTCGACGTCGATCGATTTGAAGTCCGCCGGCCCGACGATTTCGAGGTATTCCATGTCGGGGGAGTAGTCGAACAGGAAATGCTTGATGCCCGGGCGCTGGTGCACCACGTCGCCGGCCTCGACCAGGGTTTCCTTGTCTTCGTACATAAAGCGGGCCCAGCCCTTGGTCATGATGACGATCTGGAAATCTGCCTCATGACGGTGCCATCCCGTGCCTGTTTCTGGTGCCATATTCGCCTTCACAAGGTGCGCGATGACCTTGCCGTTGGTCGCGTCGGCAATGCCAAGGTCGCGGTACAGGAAAAAGTCGCGCAAACCACCGGAGACAAACTGCGTGTCACCGGGCTTGACATGGGAAAACTTGGTCGCGGTGCGGTCCAGCATGGGGTGCTCCTGTTCAATCAAGACATCCAATTCGGGGTTGGTGCAGTGCAGCAAGCATGAAGTGTTCCACAGTGTGTGCGGCGTGCGCTACACCGCATGGCTGCACAGCCAGGGCGACAAAGAGGGGGGTGGTTGCAAAGCTATAGTTCAGGAACGCCTAAACCACACCCATACGGGTCAAAGGCGTCTGACCCTGTGGCTCAAGCGCATCCGCTTCCTCAAGGGGGAGCAGAGGCCTGCCCCTTGCTTCAAGCGAATGCCGGGCTTGTTCGGCTTTGTTGACACTTTCACCTTGGAAGACACTGTCCATGCGTCCATCGTTGAAGACCCGAAAGCCCATTGACCAACTCAAGCCGGAAGACCTCATCGCTTTTCCCGTCTGGGAGTTCGCAAGCGACGAGGAAGAGGATGAAGAGCAGGACGAAACCTGGGTTCGCCCTCATCTGGCGAAGATGATGGGTCCGGACCTTTACGACCTGTCCGTTGCTGCTGATTTCCTTGCTTCCTCAGGCCAGACGTTCACCGGCTTTATTGGCGTGACCACGGCTGGCGATCTCGAGTTTGGGCATGGGGTGCTGCTGCACGAAAACACCCACATCTTCGTTCCCTCGGCCGAGTACCCGCAGGCAAAAAAGGAACGCAAGGCGGTTGCGGCCGCGCTGCGCGTGAAAGAGTCTCAGGTCTTCCCGCTCAAGTTCACATTACGTGTTCTTCTGCAGGGCGAAGTTGCACCGCGCCACGGAGAGTTCGCGTAGCCGCAGTGCCGGCAAGCAACAAAACGTTCGCATCATGTCTGTTCTGGATCGCCCATTCTTCAATCTGTCTGTGATCAAGGCACCGGTGACCGAGGTTGCCCAGGCGTTTGATCGCTATCCGCCAATGCGGGTTCATAGCAGCCCAACCCCGTTTGTCTTGCCAGAACAGCCGTACACGGAAGACAAAGACGCGTCGCCGCTCATTCTCTGGTCACCGGCTAACGCCCCTGGGCTAACGGTTTTTATGCCTCACCTGTCTGCGGGAGATGATTACGTACCAGCTTATGCGCAGTTGACGTTTCGCTTTGATGTGATTTCAATTCGAAGTACGACTGATGATTGCAAGAAGGACGCGCTCAATGAGTTCTCGGCTTATTCCCAAGGCGCTTTGTTGCGCTTTGTACGTGTAATGAGTGACAACCCGGGTTGGGACTTCTATCAAAAGGGAGATCCTTTGTCCTTCGAAAACCTGGAAAAGTATCAGTTGCGATTAAAGCGGAAACGATTGCAGCGAGGCGATGTGCTTGCCTACGTTGAATCCTGGGGAGATCCAATCACATCGGCAATGTTCTGGCGCAGCGACTTTTCCGCTGTTACCTTCTTGCCGAAAGGACCGGCCCCTTCGGCATCGGTCTGACATGACCACGAGAAACCAGCGCTACCCACACTCCGGGTTTGTCCGGGCTTGTCAACGGCGGGCCTGAATCAGGCTGTCCGTGCCCCCTCAGCCCCCCTCTGGGATAATCCCCCCATGAGCGGAAATACCTTCGGAACCCTATTCGCAGTCACCAACTTCGGTGAATCCCACGGCCCGGCCATTGGCTGCGTGATTGACGGCTGCCCGCCGGGCATGGACTTGAGTGAGGCTGACATCCAGGGCGACCTGGATCGCCGCCGGCCCGGCACCAGCCGGCATGTCACGCAGCGCAATGAACCCGACGCTGTCGAGATCCTTTCCGGCGTGTACGAGGGCAAGACCACGGGCACCCCTATCTGCCTCCTGATCAGGAACACCGACCAGCGCAGCAAGGACTACGGCAACATCCTGGAAACCTTCCGCCCTGGCCATGCCGACTACACCTACCTGCACAAATACGGCCGGCGCGACCCGCGTGGCGGTGGCCGTGCTTCCGCCCGCCTGACGGCGCCAATGGTGGCCGCCGGCGCGGTGGCCAAGAAGTGGCTGGTTGAAAAATACGGCACCACCTTTCGCGGCTGCATGACGCAGATTGGCGACATCGCGATTCCGTTTGAATCGTGGGAACACGTGCCGGGCAATCCGTTCTTCGCGCCGGTGGCTGACGTTTCGAAACTGGAAGACTACATGGACGCGCTGCGCAAGGCCGGCGACTCCTGCGGCGCGCGCATTCGTGTCACGGCGTCCAAAGTGCCGGTGGGCCTGGGTGATCCGCTCTTTGACAAGCTGGATGCCGACATTGCTTTTGCCATGATGGGCATCAACGCCGTCAAGGGCGTTGAAATCGGCGCCGGCTTTGCCAGCGTCACGCAGCGCGGTACCACGCACGGCGACGGTCTGTCGCCAGAGGGCTTTCAGTCGAACAACGCCGGCGGTGTGCTGGGCGGCATCAGCACGGGGCAAGATCTGGAAGTCTCTATCGCCATCAAACCGACGAGCTCGATCATCACGCCGCGCCAGTCGATCGACACCGCGGGCAACCCCTCCGAAGTGGTGACGAAGGGCCGGCATGACCCTTGTGTCGGCATTCGCGCCACGCCGATTGCCGAGGCCATGCTGGCCCTGGTGGTGATGGAGCATGCGCTGCGCCAGCGTGCGCAGAATGCGGATGTGGTGGTCGCCACGCCCAACATCATGCAAAGCCGCAAATAAATCTACTGCGCAGCCCGATCTCGCATCTGCGGTCCTCACCGTACGGGTGTACGGTTCCGGTCCTCGACGCGACATCGGGTCGCTCGCTACGATTTCTTTACGGCTTCGCGCTGGTGCGTGCCTTAAGCTTTATGGCTCAGGTGGCGCAGCCCGAAACGGGTTAAAGCCCGTGATCAGCGCGGTGGCCGACAGCACCAGCACGCAACCGGGCAACATGCTGATCGTCACCGGCTCCCCCAGAAACAGCCCGCCCCAGGTCACGCCGAACAGCGGAATCATGAAGGCCGCCGACGTGGTGGCGCTGGCCGGAATCTCGCGCATCAGCCGCATGCTGATCCAGTACATAAACCCGGAGGTAAACGTGCCCAGCACCGTAACGGCAGCCACGGCGCCCGGCGTCAGGACAGCCGAGGGTGCGGCGATCCCGCCCGGTATGAGCAGGATCAGGGCCGCGGCCACATGCACCACCGCTGACGAAGGCAGCGGCGAATAGGCCATGGTGGCGCGTTTCATGAGGATGGCACCGAAGCCGTAGCTGGCCGACGCGGCCACACAGGCCAACGCCGCCAGCACGACCCGGGGCCTGACGGCGACGGGCCCCAGTTGCACCAGCAGCGCGACGCCGGCAAAGCCGACTGCGCAGCCGAGCAGGCGGAGGCGGGTGAGTTTTTCCTCGCCGGCCAGTGCGGCGGCCATCACGCCGAAGAGCGGCACCGTGGCATTGAGCACCGCCGAATAGCCCGACGGGATGACCAGCGCGGCCCAGTTGTACAGCACAAAGGGAACCACCACCGACAGCATGCTCAGCAGCGCCAGCCGGGGCCACGCCTCGCGCGGCGGCCATTGGCCGCGCAGCCTGCTCATCAGCAGGCCCAGCACGATCGAGGCCAGGACGCAGCGGGTGGCCGCTACCACCCACGGCCCCAGGGCGGGGCTAGCGATACGCAGCAGGGGAAATGATGCGCCCCAGAGGGCGGACATCGCGATGAGCTGGAGGAAGTGTCGGGTTTGCATCAAACGCCGCTCGGGCGGCAACAAAAGCGGCAATGGAAAAGATGGCTGCCTTGATTGTGCAAGATTCGGCCCGACGCTGCAGCGGCCCGCAAGGCATGGCCGGGGTGAAGGCGCGGATTTTTCCTACACCGCGCCAGGTGCGGGCCGCTCGTCATCAAGGACTTCGGCAGGAAGACCGACATGAGGCGGCCGGCGCAACCTGAGGAGTTGTCGCCTGCTTATGTATTTTTGGCTTCTCCTGTTTGTTCCAGTTATGTCACGGGGATTGTTTTACCGGTGACGGGGAGTGTTGGGGCGGTTTGATTTTTTCGTAAAAAAAGGCTTTTGACTAATGGGAGTGGGCGCGAGCAGCTATTGAATTGATAGCGCCTCTTTGAGGCCGGATGTTGCTCCGGCTATGCGCCTTCTTCTGAGATCTGCTGGCCGGGGGTAGCCCGGCGGCTACTCACTTTTCTTTTGGCGAAGCAAAAGAAAGTTACTTGCATGCCGGGCAACCCCCGGCCAGCCACCCTCAGCAAAGCGCGCATCGCCAGAGCAAGAACCGCCCTGGCAGATGCACTCAAATCAGGTTTCTCATCGCCTGCGCCGTCTCCCGCAACACCGACAGAACCCGTCCCCCCGCCTCCTCACTCGACTCATGCCCCATGGGCATGGTCACGCTGAGCGCGCCCGCCACTTCCCCGTGCCGGTCCCGCAGCGGTACGGCAATACCGCGGTAATTGAGTTCCAGCTGCTGCTCGGAAATCGCCCATCCTTGCGCCCGCACGCGCGCCAGTTCAATCCGCAGGCGGTCCTTGCTGGCGATCGTGTACGAGGTGTAGGCCTTGAGTTCGTGGTTGGCCAGCCAGGTTTCCAGCCAGGCGGGGTCGCGCATCGACAGCATTAAAAGGCCCGCTGCCGTGACCTGGGCCTGCACGCGTGAACCCAGCACGTAGCCGGTGTTCATGGCGCGGCTGGAGCCGTTGCGGGCGATATAGACGATGTCGTCGCCGTCCATCACGCTGACGTACGCGCTCTCCTGGGTGCCGGCGGTCACGCGCTGCAAAAAGGGTTGCACGATGCGCGGCAGGCGCGCCGACTCCAGGTAGGACTGGCCCAGGCGAAGCACCCGCGGTGTCAGCCAGAAGAGCTTGCCGTCGCTGGCGACGTACCCCAGGTGCTCCAGTGTCAGCAAATAGCGGCGGGCGGCCGTGCGTGTCATGCCGCAGCGCGCGCCGGCCTGGCTGGCGGTCAGGCGTGGGTTGGCATCGTCAAAACATTCGATGATGGACAGGCCTTTTTCCAGCCCGGCAATCCAGTCGCGCTTGTCCAGCGTGGAAGGGGTGGGGGCCTGCAATGTAGAGGGTGAAATGGGGAGTTTGGCCGCGGTCATTTGCTGAAGTATTCACAACACGGTGTCAACGCAGGCGTAGGTCAAACCCTTGTTTCGTTCGATCATCGATCTTTATTGAGCGATTAACGATCAATTTGGTGATAAACCTGTTGGGATTCCTGAGGCTAGCTACTAAAGTTCACACCAAATCTGGCAGTTTCAATCGATTATCGAACGTTTCAGGCAATCCAGCATGTTTTCCACCATTCAGGGCAATACCGACGTGTATTTGATCCCCGGCGATCCGGTCGGGCAGGTGCGTGCGCCGGAGGTGTTCAACCTGATCTTCAAGACGCTGGGTATTGATGCTGTCCTTGTCCCGGTACATGTGGCCGCCGGGGACATCCAGGCTTTTGTAAAGGCCGCTTTCCTGGCCAGGAACGTCAAAGGCATGCTGTTGACCATCCCGCACAAGGCCGAAGTGATGAGCCTGCTTTCGCATTGCAATGACGCGGGCCGGGTAGCCGGCGCGGTGAACGGCATTCGCCGTAACGCAGCCGGTGAACTGGAAGGCGCCTTGTTTGACGGCAAAGGTTTTGTCCTGTCGCTGGACTATTTCGGTGTGGCCTACGCCGGCAAGCGCGTGTTGATACTGGGCGCAGGCGGCGCGGCTGCCGCGATTACCGCTTCACTCGCAATGGCGGGCAGCCAGGCGCCAGCCGCCATTTCGCTCTATGACCCGGCGCCCGGCAAGGCGCAGGTGCTGGCCGACCAGATTGCCGCCGCTATGCCGCTGTCCAACGCAAGCATCGCGGCTGTGAGCAGCGGTGACCCGTCGGGCCATGACGTGGTGGTGAATGCCTCACCGCTGGGGCTCCGGGCCGATGATCCCCTTCCGTGCGATGTGTCCCGTATGGCGCCGCATGCGGCCGTCATGGACATCCTCATGAAGAACCAGCCGACGCCGCTGGTCCGGGCTGCCCGCGAGCGCGGTCTGACCGCACAGCCCGGATTTGAGATGCTGATCCAGCAGGTGCCGGACTACCTGGATTTTTTTGGGCATGCCGCAGCGGCGCAGGCCGTTCGCCGCGATGCCACCTTTATCCGGGGGCATTTGTACCCCGCCACGATGGCCGGTGAAATCAGGCGCCCCTTCCAGACCACACCATCTGACAGTGTTCCCATCCCAGGAGTCGGGGAAGCACGACTCGCATCACCTTGATTTTTTAACCCCCCAGAGGAGACAACCATGAAAAAACGATTCGCTCTCAAATTGATAGCCGCTTGCGCTCTCGCAGTAAGCGCTAGCGCTGGTTTTGCGCAAGACGTCATCAAGATCGCCAACATTGTCGAGCTGTCCGGCGGCGGCGCCACGGCAGGCACCAACTTCAAGAACGGCGTTGAGCTGGCCGTCAGGGAAATCAATGCCAACGGCGGCATCCTGGGGAAGAAAATCCAGACAACCACCGCTGATACGCAAAGCAATGCAGGCGTGGCCAAGGGGCTGACGCAAAAAGCCATCGATGACGACGTGTTTGCCATCTTCGGTCCGGTGTTCTCCGGCTCCATCATGGTCAGCATGGCCGAATCACGGCGCGCCGAGGTGCCCAACTTCACCGGGGGCGAGGCAGCCGGCATCACCGAGCAGGGCAACCCTTACGTGTTTCGCACCAGCTTCACGCAAGCCACTGCCATGCCCAAGGTGGCACGCTACATCAGTGATCAGGCCAAGCTCAAAAGCATTGCCGTCATTTATGTGAACAACGATTTCGGCAAAGGCGGGATGGACTCGATCAGGAAGGCCCTCGCCAATTCGCCGACCAAAATCCTGAGCGAGATCTCCACCGAACCCGGCCAGGTCGACTTCTCTGCCGCGGTGCTGCGTGCCAAGCAAAGCAATGCAGACGGCGTGTTCGCTTATTCAAACGAAGAAGAGTCGGCACGCTTGCTGCGTGAGCTGCGCAAGCAGGGCTGGAACAAGCCCATCATCGGCGAAACCACCCTGACAGGCCAGAAAGTCATTGAGCTGGCCGGTGAGGCTGCCAACGGCGCGATTGCCCACGTGGGCTTGACGGTGGATGCGCCGGTGCCTGCCATCCGCGCCTTCAAGGCCAAGTTCGAGAAGGACTACAAGTACATCTCCGACCACAACGGCATGAAGGGCTACTCCGGTGTTTACGTGCTCAAGGCTGCCATTGAAAAAGCCGGCAAGCTGGACCGCAAAGCCGTGGCTGCGGCCATGAAGGGCCTGAAGGTCAACACCGACAAATACCCCGGCGCGCTGATGTACACCGAGTTTGACAACAAGGGCGACCTCGACCGCATGAGCTTCATGGTGGAAGTCAAAAACGGCAAGCAGGAAGTCATTGACATGGTTCCCCCGCTTGGCCTGGCCACCCGGGACGTGAGCAAGACCCTTCCTTTGGCGCCTGCTGCGGCCAAGCCGGCCGCGAAGAAATAACTGAGTAACTGCAACCTCGGCCGGCCATGCGGGGCCGGCCGCTCATGGGGCAGGGCGCAAGCCCTTCCCATTGAGAACTCCGCTGAATACAACCGACTTTCTCCATCGGACCTTCCCATGACAGACTTTCTCCAACTCTTTTTCTCGGGCCTGGCCACCGGCAGCATTTATGCGCTGGCAGCCCTGGGCTTTACCTTGCTGTGGCAGGCCTCGGGAACGATCAACTTTGCGCAGGGTGAATTTGTCATGCTGCCGGCCTTCATGATGCTGGCCTTCATTTCGCTGGGCGCACCCATGCTGGTGAGCTTTGTGCTGGCGGTGCTGCTGGCCGTGCTGCTGCTGGGCTGGGTCTTCAAGCGGGGGGTGGTGGATCCACTCTTCAAGTACGGCATGATGCCCATCGTCGTGGCGACCATCGGGCTTTCCATTGCCCTGCGCAACGGCGTGCGCGCCGGCTACAGCGCCGAAGCCCATCCTTTTCCGAGCCTCTTTGCCGACAAGCTGTTCAATATCGCCGGCGTCACGATAACGCTTCAGGACATCGGCACTTTTGCGCTGGCCCTGATCATCGTGATGGCGACGCAGGCCTTCCTGGCCAAAACCGTCACGGGACGTGCCATGCAGGCCGTGGCACAAAACACCGAAAGCGCTTCGGTACTGGGCATTAATGTGCCGCGCATGATTTTCTACACCTTCGCCATCAATGCCGTGCTGGCGGTGGCGGCGGCCCTGCTCGTTACGCCCACTTACCTCGCCAAGTTCGACATGGGCGAAGGCCTGGGTACCAAGGCATTTTTTGCCGCCATCATCGGCGGTTTCAACAACTCGCGCGGCGCCTTGCTGGGCGGGCTGATTGTGGGGGTGTGCGAGAACCTGGCCGCTGCCTATATTTCACCGGCCTACAAGGACGCCGTGGCGCTGGTTATTTTCATGGTGGTGATTCTCTTCAAGCCACAAGGCCTGCTGGGTAAAAAAGAGGAGCGCAAGGTATGAAGCTCGCCAACAACAAATTTGCCCTGGTATTGACGGTTCTGGCCGCTTTGCTGGTACTGGCAGTGCCGCAGTTCCTGAAGAGCTACGGCATCTACCTGCTGACCTACTGGCTGGTTTTTATCATTGCCACCATGGGACTGAACCTGACCATTGGCTACGCGGGCCAGAAATCGCTGGGCCACGCGGCTTTCTTCGGTATTGGCGCCTACACCGTCGCCATCCTGATGAAGGCGGGTGTCAGCTTCTGGCTTGGTTTGCCGGCTGCCGCATTGATCTGTTTTGCCGTCGGGCTGATCCTGGGTTTCCCGGCGCTGCGCGTGCAGGCCATTTACCTGGCATTCGCCACGCTGGGTTTTAACACCGCCATCTGGCTGGTGATGCGCAATGAGGAATGGCTCACCGGGGGAACCTTCGGCATCAACAACATTGCACGGCCGTCCCTCTTCGGTTATTCGCTCGAAGGCAACCTGCCTTACTACTACTTTGTACTGGCCGTGACGGTCATTCTTTCGGGCCTGCTGTGGGGCCTGCTGCGCTCGCCCTGGGGCAAGGCCTTCACGGCCCTGCGCGACAACCCGATACGTGCCGAGAGCCTGGGGGTAGACATCCGCAACTACACGTTGCTGAGTTTTGCCATTGGCGCGGCGTATGCCGGTATCGCCGGTGCGTTGTTCGCATCGCTGGTGCAGTTCATTGAGCCGGGGCCGTTTACGGTGGCGGCATCCATCATGATGTATTTGATGGTGGTGGTCGGTGGCGCAGGTTATTTTCTGGGCCCGATCGTGGGCGCCGCCGTGGGTGTGGTGCTGCCGGAATGGCTGCGCGATGTGCCGCTGGTGTCCAACTGGTATTTGCCGATGTTCGGCGCTGCGGTGGTGCTGTTGATGGTGTGGCTGCCCGATGGGTTGCTCAGCATTCCTGACCGTATACGGGCCAAGCGCGCAGCGCGTGAGGCGTCCCAGGCACGTGCGGCTGCGGCCAGCCGGATCGGAGCGGCATCATGAGCAATGCATTGTTAAAAGTCGCCGGGCTCAAGAAGGCTTACGGCGCCATCCAGGCCGTGGGTGGAGTTTCCTTCGAAGTCATGCCGGGTGAAATTTTCGGTGTCATCGGCCCCAATGGTTCGGGTAAAACCACCATGTTCAACAGCGTGTTGGGCCAGATCACTCCCGACGCCGGTTCAATCGAGCTCAATGGAAAAACCATCACCGGCCTGTCACCGCTGGAGCTCAGCCGCCGCGGCGTGGGCCGCACCTTCCAGACGCTGCAGGTGTTTGGAAAGATGACGGTGCGCGACAACCTGATCGTGGCGGCCCAGGAGCACAAGGGCAGCCTGCTCGGCCGCATGTTTGCACCCGGTGACTCGGGGCTGGGCGACAAGGCCGATGCGCTCATCGACCAGTTCCGCATCCGCCATGTGGCCGACAAGCTCGCCGGTACCTTGAGCTACGGCCAGCAAAAGCTGGTGGACATCGCCATGGCTTTCATGGCCGAACCGGATCTGGTGCTGCTCGACGAGCCGTGCGCGGGCGTCAATCCTAGCCTGGTGGGCGGCATCTCGTCGCTGCTCCGGGATCTGAACCAGAACCCCAAATTTGGCCGCAAGGCCTCGTTTGTGGTGATCGAGCACAACATGGATTTTGTGATGGGCCTGTGCCACCGCATCATGGTGATGGTCGAAGGCAAGGTGCTGGCCATCGGTACGCCGGCGGAAATTCGGGCCAATAAAGAGGTATTGGACGCATATTTAGGGAATTAGCCTCCTGTCTCGGCTCACTTCGTGTAGCCGAAAAACGGGCAGTTAAGCCCCTCAGGGGGACAACCGCTGCGGCCCGGCGGAGCCGGTTCCGCGCCGTTGCTTGGAAAGAGGTCGATTGAGGCCATGGAGATTGATATGACAAGTGATATCTGTATCGAATTTGACGATGTGGTGGCGGGTTACAAGGACTTCATGATCCTGAACAACCTGTCGTTCAAGGTGCGTACGGGTTCCATCACGCTGCTGCTGGGCCCCAATGGTGCGGGCAAGTCCACGGTTTTGAAAGCGCTGTTTGGCTTGCTCAAGCCGCGGCAGGGCCGCATCCTGTTGAATGGTGAGGACATTTCGGGCGCCAGCCAGAAAGAATTGCTGGCCAAAGGAATTGTGTTTGTGCCCCAGGGGCGCAACCTGTTTGGCCAGCTTACTGTTTGGCAGAACCTGGAGCTGGGCGGCATCACGCTGGGTACGAAAACCACACACGAGCGTATTCCCGAGGTGCTGGAGTTTTTCCCGCGTGTCAAGGAACGCCTGCATTCCCAGGCCTCAGCGCTTTCGGGTGGTGAGCAGAAGCAACTTGAAATCGGCCGGGCCTTGCTGCTGCGCCCCAAGGTCATCCTGATTGACGAACCCTCAATCGGGTTGTCACCCATGGTGGTGCAGGACGTGTTCAAGCTGTTGCAGAAACTGGCGGCGCAGGGCACGACAGTATTGATGGTTGAGCAAAACGTCAAAAGCGCGCTGAAAATTTCCGATGACGCCATCGCGCTTGAGTCGGGGCAACTGGTGCTGCACAAGCCGGCGGCGGAGCTGCTGGCAGACCCCAACATCGAACGCCTCTTCCTCGGCGGCGGCCATGTGCCGGGCGCAACCGTGGCGCCCGCCGTGGCAACTTCCTGAATCTGCTGCAACCTCTCACCGGAGACATCACCATGAGCACCTTTGCACCAGCGCCAGCCGCCGACCGGGAGGCCATCCCCGAAGTCGCCAACCCCCTGGGGCTGGACGGCATTGAGTTCATTGAATACACCACCGCCAAGCCGCAGGCGCTGGGCCAGGTGCTGGAAACAATGGGCTTCCGTCCGGTCGCCCGCCACCGCTCGCGCGAGGTATTGCTGTACCGGCAAGGCAGCATGAACGTGATTGTCAATGCCCACATTCCCGCCATGCCGGATGGCGCCGCGCCGACCGACAAGCCGGTGATTGCCGCTGTGGCCTTGCGCGTGCGGGACGCGGCAGACGCCTATCACCGTGCGCTGGAGCGGGGCGCGTGGGCCGTGCCGTCGCGCGTCGAGGTGATGGAGCTGAACATCCCGGCCATCCATGGCGTGGGAAAGAGCCGCATTTATTTTGTAGACCGTTACGACAAGTTTTCGATCTATGACGTGGACTTTGTGCCGATTCCCACGGTGGATCAGCATCCGCCTGCCGTGGCGGGGTTGCACTTCTTTGGTGTCGTGCAATACATCGGCAATGACCGCACTGAAGACTGGGCCGAGTTTTACCGCGAGCTGTTTGGCTTTACCGACCTGCCCGACGAACAGCGCTTCGGCATCCTGCCCAAGGGACGCATCCTTCGCAGCCCGTGCCCGCCTTCGTCGCGCTTTTACCTTCAGCTGATCGAGCCTGAAGCCAGCGTGCTCGACGTGGAAGGGGACGAAAGCCTGCAGCGCATTGGCCTGGGCAGCGCAGACGTGCTGGCCACTGTCGGCGAGTTGCGCAAGCGCGGCGTGGAATTCCTCGAGTCACCCGGGGTCCATACCGAGGACCGCGGCGCGCTGACCAAGAGCTGGATGGGCAGCGTGAGTTTTGAGCTGGTCCATGACGTACGCTAAACAGGCGCCAGGCATGAGCCACTACAGCGGCAACATCGACGATTTCGGGATGGACACCATCTCGCTGGCAGGCCCGCTGGAGGCCAAGCTCAAGGCCGTGCGCGAAGCCGGCTTCACCCAGATCATGCTGGCCGCCAAGGACCTGGTAGGCCACCCCGACGGCATGGAAGCCGCCGTCGCTGCGGTGCGTGCAAGCGGTTTGCGCGTCACCGGGTTCCAGGTTTTGCGTGATTTTGAGGGGTTGTCCGGGCACCTGCACGACTACAAGATGGACATCGCCAAATCGATGCTGGAAATGTGCCATGCGCTGGGCTGCCGCCTGCTGCTGATCTGTTCGTCAACCTCGGTGCACGCCACGGGTGAAACCCGGGCGCTGGTCAGGGACTTGCGCAAGCTGGCCATGCTGGCGATTCCGATGAATATCAAGATCGCCTACGAAGCCTTGTCGTGGGGCCGCACCGTCAATGAGTTCCCGCAGGCCTGGGACATTATTTGTGAAGCCGACATGCCCAACCTGGGTTTGGGCTTTGACTCCTTTCATATGTTTGCGACAAAGACCTCGCTGGATGAGCTGGACATACTGGATCCGGACAAAATTTTTCTGGTGCAGCTGGCCGACTTCATGTGGACGGAAATCAAGTCGGTCGAGGAGCGCATTGCCACCGCCCGGCATTTCCGCGTGTTTCCAGGCGAGGGCGTGCACAGCGAAGCGCTTGCCACGCTGGTGACCAAGCTGCATGGTCTGGGCTACCGCGGCGACTACAGCTTTGAGGTGTTCAACGATGACTACCAGCAGATGCCATTGCCCACTGTGGCCCAGCGGGCATGGCGCTCTGCACTGTGGCTGGGGGAGGATGTGCTGCGGCGATCCGTTCCGTTGCCTAACCAGATACGGTTGAAAAAATGAAGCTCCCAAGCTCGTCACTTCGCCTGGTTTGCTGCCAGCTCGAAGGGCGCGCTTTTTTTCATGAAGTGGTCCGGCGAAAAGACATGGGCCATTGTTTTTTGAGAGTCATGGCATGAGCAGCATTTTTGAAGGTTTTTTGTCCACGCCGGAAATCCTGGAGGCCTTCAGTGAGCGTAACTTCCTGGATGCCATGTTGCGTTTTGAGGCTTCGCTGGCACAGGCGCAGGCCGAGGCGGGCCTCATTCCTGAGGCGGCGGCCCGTTCCATCGCCGGCACCTGCAAGGTCGAGTTGTTTGATGTGGCCAAGATCGTTCGCGAAAGCGGGCGCGCCGGCAGCATTGCCATTCCACTGGTCAAGGCCCTGAAGGAAACCGTAGGGCTCTTCAACAAGGAAGCTGCCGGTTTTGTCCATTTCGGTTCGACCTCCCAGGACGTGATCGATACCGCGCTGTCGCTGGTGACCCGCAATGCGCTGGACCTGATTGAGGTCGACATCCGCAAGGCCGTGGCAGCGTTGCTGGTGTTGGCCCGTCGCCATGCCGCTGACCCCGTGCTGGCCCGCACGCTGATGCAACCGGCATCCGTCACCAGCTTTGGGTTCAAATGCGCGGGTTGGGCCGCGCCGCTGGCGCGCAGCCTGCAACGCCTGCAGGTGGCCGGCCACAATGCGCTGGCCGTGCAACTGGGCGGGGCCGTGGGAACACTGGCGCAGATGAACGGCAAGGGCCCGCAAATCATGGCGCATATGGCGGCCGACCTGAAGCTCAAACCTTCTGCATTTGCCTGGCATACCCAGCGTGACGAGTGGGTGGCGCTGGGCTGCGAGCTGGCACTGCTGGTGGGCAGCCTCGGGAAGATCGCCAAAGACATTTCGCTGATGGGCCAGTACGAAGTGGGCGAACTGGCGGAGCCGATCGAGCCGGGGCGCGGCGGTTCATCCGCCATGCCGCACAAACGCAATCCGGTCGCCTGCATGGTGGCACTGGCTGCGGCGCAGCGCGCGCCGCAGCGCGTGGCCGCCCTGTTGGCCACGATGGCGCAGGAGCATGAGCGCGCCCTGGGGAACTGGCAGGCCGAATTGGCCGAGTGGCCGGGGTTGCTGATGTCGGCGCACGGATCCGTTCGTGCCATGGCCCAGGCCCTGCCGGGTCTGCAGGTGGACACGCAGCGCATGAGCGCCAATCTGGATGCGTTGCGTTCCGTGCTGCCCGCCGATGCCGCAGACGAATGGTTTAATCCGGCGCTGGCGCGGCACGCCTCAGCGCTGGCGCATGCCCAGGCCGACGCAGTTGAAGCACTGCTGGGGAAAACGCACACTGACAACCATCGCACAAAGACTGCAAAAAGGTAAAACCATGAACGACCATGACAAGGGAATGATTAACCGCCGGCGGGTGCTCGGTGATGCCTGGGTGGATCGTTCCATCGCCAAAAGCAATGCCTTCAACGGCGAGTTCCAGGACTTGATCACGCGCTATGCGTGGAATGAGGTCTGGGGCCGGCCGGCGTTCGGTGACAAGACGCGCCGCCTGATGGTGCTGTCGACCATGATTGCGCTCAAGGCGTACGAAGAATTTGCCATGCATGTCCGCGCGGCACTCGACGGCCCGCCGGAGTCGCGGCTCACGCCGGACGATATCAAGGAAGTGATTCTGCAGGCCGCCATTTACTGTGGTGTTCCCGCCGCCAACCATGCGTTCTCTGTGGCGGGCGACATCCTTCGCGAAAAAGGCCTGCTCGCTGACTGACAGGGCTGCATTCTCGGTTCCTCAACCACTACATCATTTGATAACGCATGAAAAAACCTCATCTGCACTGGATCAGTGAAGGCCAGGGGCCTGTCGTGGTGCTTAGCCATGCATTGGGCTGTGACCTCACGATGTGGGACGGCGTGACAGCCATCCTGAAGAACCGCTACACCGTGCTGCGCCATGACCACCGCGGCCACGGCCAATCGGAAGCGGTGCCGGGCCCTTACACGCTCGACTTCCTGGCCGATGATGTGGCGGGCCTTATCAAAGGGCAGGGCGGTGGCCCGGTGCATTTTGTCGGGCTCAGCATGGGCGGCATGACGGCGCAGGCGCTGGCGGCGCGGCATCCGCAGCTGCTCAAAAGCATCGTCGTTGCCAACGCCGCCCTGTTTTACGACGATGCGGCGCGTGCCATGTGGCAGGCGCGCGTTCACACCGTACAGGCCCAGGGCGTGGCGGCGATATCAGACGGTGCGATGCAGCGCTGGTTTACCCCGGAATTCAGGGCGGATGAGGTGGGCGGCGGTGCGCGCAAGGTCGCGGCGCTGCGCAAGGTGCTTGAGACCACCGATGCCGCCGCCTATGCGGCCAGCTGCGAAGCGGTTTCCCGCATTGACTTTCGCACCAGCAACGGCGCGATCCAGTGCCCGGCCCTTGTGATTGCCGGCACGCGTGACGAGGCAACGCCCTTGGCCATGTCTGAAGCCATTTGCGCCAGCATCAAGGGCGCGCAATTGCGCACCTTGCCAGCGGCTCATTTGAGCGCGGTGGAGCAACCAGATGCGTTTGCCGACTGGCTGGAACGCTTTTTCGGAAGCCTGCGCTAGGGTGCTGCCGGCGGGTTGATCAGGCAGGTGCGGGAGCGGGGGACAGGGTGCTTCGGTGATGGGGTGGCGGCGGCAGCGTCGATAATCGGGCCCAGGCTAATAGCCAAACCCCACCCACCCGAACATCCGGAAAGCCCCGCTTCATGCAAACAGTTCTTGTCCTGAATGGCCCCAACCTCAATCTGCTGGGAACGCGTGAGCCGGCTGTGTATGGCTCGCAAACCCTGGCCGATGTAGAGGCGCTGTGCACGAAAGCCTGCGCAACCCACGGTTTCAAGCTCGACTTTCGCCAGAGCAATCATGAAGGCGTGATGATTGACGCGATTCATGAAGCCGGCCGCGCCCAGGCCGCGGGCACGCTGGCAGGCATCGTGCTGAATGCCGGCGCTTACACCCACACCAGCGTGGCCTTGCACGATGCCATCAAGGGCGCGGGCGTCACGGTGATCGAGCTGCACATCAGCAATGTGCATGCCCGCGAGGCTTTCCGCCATCATTCTTATATTTCGCCGGCTGCCAGGGCCGTAATGGCCGGGTTCGGCGTCAGGGGCTACGCACTCGCCATCGCGGGCCTGGCCGAATTGGCAGCCTGACCCGCTGCGGCGCTGACCATGGCTGCGCCACCGAAATTTCCCGTTGACGAACGCGAGGTGGAGTTCAGCGCCATACGCGCGCAGGGCGCTGGCGGGCAAAATGTCAACAAGGTGTCGAGCGCCATTCACCTGCGGTTTGACATTGCTGCCTCGTCGCTGCCCGACGCCATCAAGGAGCGGCTGCTGGCGACCAGTGACAACCGCATCACGCAGGAGGGCGTTCTGGTGCTCAAGGCGCAGCAGCACCGCACCCAGGAGATGAACCGCAGCGACGCCATGGCACGCCTGCAGGAGATTGTTGACAGCGTCTCCACACCGCCCCGGGCGCGGCGCGCCACCAAACCCACCTACGGTTCGAAGCAGCGCCGCCTGGCCGGCAAAAGCCAGCGTTCGGAAATCAAGTCTTCGCGGGGCAAGGTGGGCGGCGGCGACTGAGTTCAGGTCACCGTGTAGCGCCCGGGTTTGTGGTTGACCCAGAGGAAAAGACTCATCAGCACGGCAGCCATGATGGAATATGCCACGCGCTCGGAGGGCACGACCGCCAGCGCCATCAAGACCACAACCGAATCAATGGCCATCTGTATCTTGCCGGCGCGCCAGCCGTGCTTTTCCTGCAGGTAGAGCGTCACGATGGTGGCGCCGCCCAGGCTGGCCCTGTGCCGGGCCAGGAAGAGGCAACCGGTCCCCAGCAGCAGGCCGCCCACCAGCGCGGCGTACAGCGGGTGGATGTCTGCGATGTCGAGCACCCGGGGCGACCAGTCCGCCAGCAGTGATAGCAATGCAATGGACAGGAAGGTCTTGATGGTGAACTCGCGGCCCATGCGGGTCCAGGAGAACCAGTAAAAGGGCAGGTTGACCAGAAAGAACAGTTTGCCGAAACTCACGCCGGTGGCGTAGTGCAGCACAAAGGCCACGCCGGCCGTACCGCCCGTCAACAAGCCTGCCTGGTTGAAGATCACCATCGCCAGCGACACAAACAGCGTGCCCGTGAAGATGCCCTGCGCATCGTCAAAAAGGGTGTGGCGTTCGGGTGATGTAACTGGGGGCATGGGAAGCTGGCGTGTTGCCCGCGGGCGGGTGCTTCAGCTTTGCATGATCTGTGCCAATGGGCACGTTTGCATTTCAGTGACTACGGTTTGGCCTGCGGCGCTCACATGACGAAATTCAAGCATTTTAAGGCTCTAGCCCAATAAAGACGAGCGCAAGCAGCTATCAAAACAATAGCGCTATGCGCGGCACTGGCGTTCTTCCTGCAGCCTGTCCCGCACTTGTGCAGTGATTTCCAGGGAGCGCCGGGCGATGGCGGGGTCGTAAATGTGAGTGGTCACCATCAGTTCATCGGCCTGCGTGTCCTCGATGAAGCGCTGAAGCTGGTTTTCAACCGTTGCAGCCGACCCCGCGACGGCATAACGCAGCATGCGCTGGGCGCCGGCTTTCTCGGCCGGGGACCAGTAGCTTTCGATGTCGTCGATCGGCGGCGGCATTGGTCCCGGGGTGCCGCGCAACAGGTTGGTCATGGCCTGCTGCACCGATGTGAGCTGGTAGCGCGCCGCTTCGTCCGTTTCGGCCGCGACGACATTGGCCACCACCATGGCGTAAGGTTTGGCGAGCTGCGCGGAAGGCCTGAAGCCGCTGCGGTACAGGTCCAGCGCCTGCATCAACATGTCGGGCGCGAAGTGCGATGCGAAAGCAAAGGGCAGACCCAGCATGGCAGCGAGCTGGGCACCGAAGAGGCTGGAGCCCAGCAGCCACAGCGGCACCTTGAGGCCAGCGCCCGGGACCGCCCTGATTTTCTGGCCGGGCTCTGCCGGTTCAAAGTAGGCCTGCAGTTCCTCCACGTCCTGCGGAAAGGTGTCGGCATTGTTCTGGTGGTCACGCCGCAGCGCGCGTGCGGTGAACTGGTCGGTGCCCGGTGCGCGTCCCAGTCCGAGGTCGATACGGTCAGGGTACAGCGAAGCCAGCGTGCCGAACTGCTCGGCGATCACCAGCGGCGAGTGGTTGGGCAGCATCACGCCGCCGGATCCCACGCGGATGGTTTGCGTGCCGCCCGCCACATGGCCGATGACCACCGCGGTGGCGGCGCTGGCAATGCCCGGGTTGTTGTGGTGCTCGGCCAGCCAGAAGCGCTTGAAGCCCAGCTGTTCGGCATGCCGGGCCAGGGCCAGGGTGTTGCGAAAGGCATCGGCGGCAGTGGCGCCCGTGACGATGGGGGACAGGTCGAGGACTGAAAAGGGGATCATGTTTTTGCGCCCTCTCCCCGGAGGAGTGGGAGTGAAGAGGAAGCGAGCTGGCCTGAATTCATGGATGTTGTTGTAAGGGTGCCGGGCCAGTTTAGGAGCTTGGCAATGGCCGCATGAGGGACAGGGTATAAGAACCTGTTTACGGTCTAAACGAGGCCGCGCAAGCCCCTTCTCGGGATGGGATGCAAGGCGCGGTGCGACGCCCATAGCACAGCTATGGGTTAGCATCGCAACGCTGCAAACCGCCCGAGAAGGGGCTTGCCCTTCGGGTTGGGGTGACGCAAACGCGGTCGCGTTTGCATCCCCATTGGGGCAGCTGCACGACGCCCAGCCGGCCGGCTGGGCGGTCGGGCGATTGAGCCACCCAGGCCCTTGCATGGGCATTAGCCCATGCGGCGGTCCCGGTCGGCCCACTCATCCCGATTGCACCCCAACGCGGCTCCGTTTAGACCGTAAATAGGTTCTATCTCCCATGACAGATTCGGCAAACATTGAGCGGCCCTCCGAAGCGCTTGCGATGCTGCGCACGGCCAGCCGTTTTGAAACCCCTTGCGGCGACGGCACCATGGTCTGGCACACGTGGGGCCAGGCCACGCGCCGGCCCGGGCTCGCGCCCCTGGTGCTGCTGCACGGCGGCAGCGGCAGCTGGATGCACTGGCTGCGCAACATCCCCGCGCTGGCCGCGTCGGGCCGCTGGGTGCTGGTGCCCGACCTTCCCGGTTTTGGCGATTCGGCCGCGCCTTTACGGGGCACCGATGCCGACGTGCTGCCCGAACCGGTCGAGCAAGGGCTGGCCCTGCTGGCGGGCGAGGCGGCCTGCGACCTCGTGGGATTTTCCTTTGGCGGCATGGTGGCCGGCTTTGTGGCGGAGCGCTTCCCCGCCCGGGCGGCGCGTGTGGTGCTGGTGGGTGCGCCCGGCCTGGGTGTCGCGCCCGAAAAAGCCATACGCCTGCGCGCATGGCGGCATATCACCGATGCGGGCCAGCGCGATGAGATCCATCGCCACAACCTCGCGGCGCTGATGCTGTACCGCGCGGACGCGATCAACGAACTGGCCTTGCGCCTGCACATCGCCAACGTGCTGCGCGACCGCATGAAGGGCCGCAGCCTGGCGCGCACCGGCGCGCTGGCGCAGTCACTGGCGCGGCTGCGCTGCCCGGTGTGGGCGATTTACGGGGAAGAGGATGCGCTGTACCGCGGCAAGCTTGATGGGCTGCGGGCAGCCCTGGAGCGAGCTGCGGATTTCAGGGGCCTGGCCCTGGTCGAAGGCGCCGGCCACTGGCTGCAGTTCGAGCGCGCGCAGGCCTTTGACAAAGCCCTCCTCACGACGCTCGAAGCGCCTCTTTAGCTTTTACTTTTCAATCGCGAGCAGTTCGATGTCGAAGGTCAGCGTGGCATTGGGCGGCACCACGCCGCCGGCGCCGCGGTCGCCATAGGCCGTGGCGGGTGGGCAGGTCAGTGTGGCCTTGCCGCCGACCTTGATCTTCTGCACGCCTTCGGTCCAGCAGGGCACCACGCGGTTCAGCGGGAAGGTGGCGGGCGCGCCGCGCTTGTAAGAGCTGTCAAATTCCTTGCCGTCGGCCAGCGTGCCGCGGTAGTGCACCTTGACGGTGTCCGTCGCCTTGGGCTGCGGGCCGGTGCCGTCGGTGCTGTGCACGATCTTCACGCCGCTGGGCAGGGTTTCGGCCGGGGCGGCGGCAAGGGCGGTGGTGGACAGGGCAATGGAGGCCAGGGCGATGAGCGCGGCGGTCAATGTCTTCATGGGGGTCATGCTTTCATGGCTAAGGGGAATCGGAACGTGTGGCCTTGATTATCGTCCCGGCTCTCGCCTTGCCTCAGTGGCGCCGGCTCGCCTATCTCAGGTTGTCAGGTCGCTGAGCTGGATCATGAGCGGGGCGGAAGGTATGAGTGGTACGCCAGCCAATCAAAATTGGCTCCAAAATTAAGTAACGTCAGCGTGAAAAATTTTGCATTGGCCTTACCAGTTCGAACCATAACCCCATAGCAAAAACCGCCGTCGCATAAACTGCACTTCACGCGGAGGACTCATGCTGGACCAACTCAAACAGGTCGACAACCGTCGGCTCTATCAACAAATTGCCGAGCAGATTCGCGCCTTCATTGACAAGGGCAACTACACCGCGGGTGCGCGGTTGCCGCCGGAGCGCGATCTGGCCCTGCAGTTGGGCGTCTCACGCCCCTCGGTGCGCGAGGCGCTGATTGCACTGGAAATTGAGGGCAGCGTGGAAGTGCGCATGGGCGCTGGCGTGTACGTCTGCAGCGCGGCCCAGCGCAAGCCGCAGTCCCTGGCCGCCATGGGCGAAAGCCCGATCGAACTTATGCAGGCACGCGCCGCCCTTGAGGGCACCATCGTGCTGCAGGCCTGCGCCAGGGCCACGCCCGAGGCGCTGTTGGCGCTGCGCCAGATTCTGGACAACATGCTGTCCGCCATGGCACAAAACCGCTCGCCCCTGGCCTTTGACCGGCAGTTTCACCAAACGATTGCGGCCATGACCGGCAACTCCGTGCTGGAGCGGCTGGTGGGAGAGCTGTTTGACGAGCGCCACAGCCCGATTGCCGCGCGCCTGAGCGCGCATTCCGAATCGGGCCAAAGCTGGGCGATTGCGCTGCAGGAGCATGAGGCCATCTTGCGCGCCCTGGAGAACCGGGACGTACTGGCCGCACAGAACGCCATGCGAATGCATCTGCAAGCCTCCGAACAGCGCTGGGTCGAGAACCGCCGCGAATGGTCATGAGCTCCGTCAACCTTTACTCCCGTGCCCGTAGTCAGGCCTGTGCAATTGCGCAGGCTTTTTCCCGTTTTTTTCACCCCCGATTTTTGATCCCGGATCACGGGTAAGCACCAATACACACGCACTTCCCGGTAAGGCCAAATACGGCACATCGTGTCAGGTGGCCTTACCAATTTGCAAAACAGCAGATTCATCCCTCCCGGTCCCCTGACCCACCAAGAGGAGTTCGCATTGCTGTCTTCCGTGTCCGATCCCGTCCGTCCCGATGCGCCCAGCCCCGCCGAGGCTGGCGTACTGTTGCGCCTGGAAGGGATTACCAAACGCTTCCCGGGGGTGCTGGCACTGGATGGTGTGAGCTTTGAGGTGCGAAGTGGCGAGGTCCACGCGGTGTGCGGCGAAAACGGCGCCGGCAAATCGACGCTGATGAAGGTCATCAGCGGCCAGTACCAGCCCGATGCGGGGGCCCTGTACTACCGCGGCGAAGCCTGCCAGTTCCAATCCACCGCCGAATCCCAGGCTGTCGGCATTGCCATCATTCACCAGGAGTTGAACCTGGCTCCGCACCTCACGGTGGCTGAAAACATTTACCTGGCCCGCGAGCCACGCAAAGGCTGGCTGATTGACCGGGCGGCACTGCGTCGCCAGGCACAGCAATGCCTGGACCGGTTGGGGCAGGACATTGCACCGGACGCTCTGGTCAAAACCCTGTCGGTAGCCCAGCAGCAGATGGTGGAAATTGCCAAGGCGCTGTCGCTCAACGCCCAGGTGCTCATCATGGACGAACCCACCTCGTCCCTCACAGAGTCGGAGACCGAGAAGCTCTTTGCCATCATCCATGAGCTCAAGCGTACGGGGGTGGGCATTGTCTACATCTCCCACCGCCTCGACGAACTGGCGCTCATCGTGGACCGGGTCACCGTCTTGCGCGACGGACGCTACGTGTCCACCGAACGCCTGGCTGATACCAGTGTGGAAGAGATCGTGGCAAGGATGGTGGGGCGCTCGCTGGACGATGTATTCCCCAAAAGAACGTCCGTGCCCACTACCGACGTGTTGTTGCGCGTGCAAGGCCTGACACGCCAGGGTGTGTTTCACGACGTGAACTTTGAACTGCGCCGTGGCGAAATCCTGGGTTTTTCGGGGCTCATGGGGGCTGGCCGCACCGAGGTCGCTCGCGCCATTTTTGGTGCCGACCCCATCGACGCCGGCGAGGTGTTTCTGGCCGGGCAGCGTCTCACCATTCACTCGCCACGGGATGCCGTGCGCCAGGGACTGGCCTATCTGTCAGAGGACCGCAAGCACGACGGGCTGGCACTGAAGATGAATGTGGCACAGAACATCACACTGGCCAACATGGAAGCCGTGTCCAATCGTGCGGGCATGATCCAGTTTGCCAAGGAGCAGGATGCCGCACGCCACTACATCGGCGCACTCGACATCCGCACGCCCAGCAGCAGCCAGATCGTGCGCCTGCTCTCGGGCGGCAACCAGCAAAAACTCGTGATCAGCAAATGGCTGTTCCGTCAATCACGCGTGCTGTTCTTTGACGAGCCCACGCGCGGCATCGATGTGGGCGCCAAGTATGCGATCTACCAGTTGCTCGACCAGCTCGCAGGGCAGGGCATCGGCGTCGTGATGATCAGCTCCGAGCTGCCCGAAATCATGGGGATGACCGACCGTGTCGCGGTCTTCCATGAAGGCCGCCTGGTCACCATCCTCCCGACCCGCGAGACCCACCAGGAGGAGGTCATGCACTACGCCTCCGGCCGCAGCGTGCCGCCTCTGCCCGCCGACCAGCTGACCCACTGAACCCTTCAAGACTTCTTTCCCGAACCACATCATGACCGAACAACAACAAGACCTGTTTCAGAAATTTGCCGCGCTGGCCAGCCTGCTGGGACTCATCGCCATCTTCTCGTTCACCAGCAACGCCTTCTTCAGCGTGGGCAATGGCATGACCGTGGCGCTCCAGGTGACCTCCATTGCCTACCTCGGCATCGCAGCGACCTGCGTGATCATCACCGGCGGTATCGACCTCTCGGTAGGTGCCATCCTGGCACTGTCCGGCGTCGTGGCCGCCATGCTGGTCAAGGCGGGCGCGCCCGTGCCGCTGGGCATGTTTGCTGGCCTGCTGGTCGGTGCACTGTGCGGGCTGATCAACGGCCTGTGCGTGACGGTGCTCAAACTGCCGCCCTTTATTGCCACCCTGGGAATGATGCTGGTGGCACGCGGCGTGGCCTTGCAGCTGACCGATGCCCGCGCCATCAGCGGCCTGGGCGACAGCTTTGCGGAACTGGGCAACGGAGCCTTGTTCCGCATCGTCAATATCGGTGCGGACGGCTTCCCCGATGTGGTGTTCGTCGGCATCCCTTACCCCGTGGTGCTCATGATCGTGCTGGCGCTGGCCGTCTCCATCCTGCTTAACCGTGCCACGTTGGGCCGCCATCTGTACGCCATCGGCTCCAACCTGGAAGCCGCCCGGCTCTCGGGCGTGAATGTTAATGGCGTGACGCTGTTTGCCTATGTGCTTTCCGGCCTGCTGGCCGGGCTGACCGGCTGCGTGCTGATGTCACGCCTGGTCACGGCCCAGCCCAGTGAAGGCCTGATGTACGAACTTGATGCCATTGCCGCCGCGGTGATAGGCGGCACCTCGCTCACGGGTGGTGTGGGCACGGTGTC
The DNA here is from genome assembly GCF_056405675.1 of Polaromonas sp. P1_F4. NCBI lineage: Bacteria > Pseudomonadati > Pseudomonadota > Betaproteobacteria > Burkholderiales > Comamonadaceae > Polaromonas > Polaromonas sp. P1_F4. The sequence goes on from NZ_JBFUBP010000001.1 coordinate 243,780, forward strand.
GGGCACCGTCATCGGTGCGTTCGTGATTGGCATCCTGCGCAACGGTTTGAACATGAGCGGCGTGTCCGCTTTCACCCAACAAATTCTGATTGGCGTCGTCATCCTGCTGGCCGTATGGATCGACCAGATGCGCCATCGCAAGTGATCCCTACCGGCAGGGCTTACCGGGACTTCGAGAGACAACCTCCACAACCACTACCCATGAGGAAAGAAATGAAAAAATTTGTCCACACACTGATCGCAGCCGCTCTGGTGGCTGCGTCGTCGATGGCTATGGCCGCCGACAAGGAAATTGCCGTCATCGTGAAGACCGCCAACTCGGATTTCTGGCAAAACGTGAAGAAGGGTGCCAACGCTGCCGTGGGAAATCTCAAGGGCTACACCGCCACCTTCCAGGGCGCAGCATCCGACACCGACCTGGCCGGGCAGGTGGCCTTGGTGGAAAACGCCGTGAACCGCAAGGTCGCCGGCATCGTGCTGGCCCCGTCGGATCCGGATGCCTTGATCCCCGCCATGAAAAAAGCCTGGGAAGCCAAGATTCCTGTGGTGTTGATTGACTCTGCCGCATCGGATTCCGGCAAGGCTTACTACCAGTCCTTCCTGGCCACCGACAACAAGACTGCCGGAGAAATGTCCGCCAAGACGCTGATCGAGAAAGTCGGTACCACCGGCAAAATTGCCGTCATGTCCTACACCGCGGGCTCGGGCTCCGAAATCGGCCGCGTGGGAGGTTTCACCGACTACATCAAGAAGCATTCCAAGCTGCAGATCGTGGGCCCCTTCTACTCCAACTCGCAGATGGGTACCGCACTGAACCAGACCACCGACGTGCTGGCCGCCAACCCCGACCTCAAGGGCATCTTCGGCGCTAACGAACCCACCGCTATCGGCATGGGCCGCGCACTGGTTCAGTCGGGCAAAGCCGGCAAGGTGGTCGCCATTGGCTTTGACGGAAACTCCGACCTGCAAGGCTTTGTGAAAGACGGCACCATCGAGGCGATTGCCGTGCAAAGCGCCTTTGAGATGGGCAACCTCGGCGTAAAGACGGTGGCGGAAATCGTGGCAGGCAAGAAAGTGCCCGCCTTCCGCGATACCGGTGTGTTGATGGTGACCAAGAAAAACATCGACACGCCCGCAGCCAAGAACGTTCTCTACTAAACCGTTCCAACCCAAGGACCCTCCGGCACCGGCTGCCGGAGGATGGGCATATGCACACCACGGATCTGAAACTCCTTCCCCGCGTGGACCTGCGGCTGACAGCCCTGGGCCTGGGCTGTTCGCAAATGGGGGGCCTGTACCGTGCCACCAGCGCCCGCGAGGTAGAGGAGGTCTTTGCGAACGCCTGGGCGGCCGGCGTGCGCTATTTCGACACGGCACCCTACTACGGCTACACCCGCTCCGAGCACCGCCTGGGCGCCCAGCTGGCCGACTGCCCCCGGCACGAATATGTAGTCAGCACCAAAGTGGGCCGCCTGCTGCGTCCTGATGCCAGTGTGACTGCTGGCGATGGCGGATGGGCCAACCCCTACCCGTTTCGCCCGCAGTATGACTACAGCTACAGCGGCGTGATGCGCTCATTCGAGGACAGCCAGCAACGGTTGGGTCTGGCCCACATCGACATCCTGTACGTACACGACATCGGCCGCGACACCCACGGCGAACAGCATGCGCATTACTGGCAACAATTGACCACGGGGGGCGGCTTCCGCGCGCTGGACGAATTGCGCGCAAGCGGTGCCACCAAGGCAGTGGGCCTGGGCGTGAACGAATGGCAGGTGGTGATGGACAGCATGCAGGAGTTCGACCTGGACTGCACCATGCTGGCCGGGCGCTACACCCTGCTGGAGCAGGACTGCATCACCCCCTTTCTGGGCGACTGCATGCGCCGCGGCAACGCCATCGTGGTGGCCGCGCCGTTCAACTCCGGCGTCCTGGCGGGCAACACCAAATTCAATTATGCGGAAGCCCCGCCCGCCGTGGTGGCGCGCGTGCAAGCCTTGGCGTTGGCTTGCGAGGAATTCGGCGTGCCCTTGCAGGCCGCCGCACTGCAGTTTCCACTGGCGCACCCTGCGGTGGTGAGTTGCGTCACCGGCACCCGCACCGCAACCCAGCTGCAACAGAACGTCGCCTGGCTGGAGACGCCCATTCCCGCCACGCTGTGGCAGGCCCTGCGCAGCCGCGACCTGCTGCATCCCGATGCGCCGGTACCAGTCTGAGGAAGACCCCATGCTGATCGACGCACACCCGCATTTCTGGAATCTGGCAAACCGCACTGGCCACTGGCCGCCATCTTTGGCGGCAATGCGCGCCGCCTGTACCACCTTGGCCAACATATAGACGGAAATTGACATGCAACGAATGGGATGGGTCATTGGTATCGACCCCCGACACATCGCCGAATACAAGCGCCTGCACGCGGCCGTCTGGCCCGCTGTGCTGCAGCGCATTCACCAATCGCAGGTGCGCAACTACAGCATTTTTCTGCGAGAGCCGGAAAACCTGCTGTTCGGCTACTGGGAATACCACGGCCGGGACTTTGACGCGGACATGGCCGCTATCGCCGCTGATGCCGAGACGCAGCGTTGGTGGACCCTCTGCGGCCCCTGCCAACGCCCCCTTCAAACCCGCAGCCCAGGCGAGCACTGGGCCGCCATGGAATCCGTATTCCACATTGACTAACCACTTCCACCCAAGGATATCTATGCTGACAGTCATTTGCGAAACTCCCGGCGTGCTGCGCACGGTCGAAGGGGCCATGCCTATCCGCAATGAAGGCGATGTGCTGCTGCGCATCCGCCGCGTGGGGGTGTGCGGCACCGATCTGCACATCTTCACCGGCAAACAACCCTTCCTGGCCTATCCACGCGTCATGGGCCACGAAATCGCGGGTACCGTAGAGGAAGCTCCAGCGGACAGCCCCCTCCAGGCCGGCGACAGCGTCTTCGTCATGCCTTACCTGTCATGCGGCCGGTGTGTAGCCTGCCGCCAGGGCAAGACCAACTGCTGCGTCCACATCCAGGTACTGGGCGTGCACCGCGACGGCGCCTTCACCGAGTATCTCAACGTACCCGCGCAGTTTGTGCGCAAGGCAGAGGGTGTTTCACTGGACCAGGCCGCCATGCTGGAATTTCTGGCTATTGGTGCCCACGCCGTACGTCGCGCCGACGTACAGCCCGGCCAGCGTGTACTGGTGGTAGGGACGGGTCCCATCGGCATGGCTGCCTTGCTATTCGCCGGCCTGCGTGGTGGCCAGGTCACAGCGCTGGACACGCGAAAGGAGCGGGTGGAATTCTGCAAACAACACCTGGGGGCGCATGCGGGTGTTGTGATAGGTGACAAGGACCTGGACGAGCTGCGCGCACTGACCAACGGAGATTTTTACGATGTCGTTTTTGACGCCACGGGCAACGCAAGGGCCATGGAGCGCGGCTTCCAGTTCATTGCCCATGGCGGCAAGTATGTGTTGGTGTCGATAGTGCTGGACAATATTACGTTCGCCGATCCGGAGTTTCATAAACGCGAGGCGACGCTGCTGGGCAGCCGCAATGCCACCATGGAAGACTTCGAAACGGTGCTTGAGGCGATGCGGGGCGGCAAAATCCCCACCGCGGCACTCAACACCCATCGCATGGCCCTGGCCGATGTACCTGCCCAGTTCGCCACCCTGCTAGACCCCACGCAGGGCGTGGTCAAGGCGCTGATCGAATGCTGACCGGGGCCTGCACGTGAGCACGCCCATCCTCCAGTTCGGCACCGGGCGCTTTCTGCAGGCGCATGCAGACCTGTTTGTGTCCGAGGCCCTGGCCCAGGGCCAGGCGCTGGGCGGCATAACTGTGGTGCAGAGCACAGACAGCCCGCAGAGCAGCGCGCGCGCCGCGGCACTGGCACATGGCTACCGTGTCGAATTGCGCGGCATGCAACATGGCCGGCGTATCGAGGAAACCGTGCAAGTGAACGCAGTCCAGGCCGTCTGGCATGCCCGCCGCGACTGGACACTGTTGCGCGATGCCATGGCTACCACCGTGCAGGTCATCATCTCCAACACCGCGGACATGGGCTATGTGCTGGACGACTCCGACACCGCGGCGCTGCTGCGTAGCCCGACGACGACGACGCCGCCGCGCAGCTACCCGGCCAAGCTGGTGGCGCTTCTGCACCACCGCTGGCAGCAGCAGCCGGAGGCTCCCCTGACGCTGTACCCCTGCGAACTGGTCAGCCGCAACGGTGACACACTGCGCGACCTGGTATCCACGCTGGCACAGAGCTGGAGCGTTACGCCGGCCTTCCTTCGCTATGTGCGGGAGCACTGCGTTTGGGTCAATTCACTGGTGGACCGCATCGTGTCGTCTCCGCTGGAACCCGCCGGTGCGGTGGCCGAGCCCTACGCGCTGTGGGCCATCGAACACCAGCCGCGCATGGTGCTTCCTTGCAGCCACCCGGCCATGGTGGTGACGGATGCACTGGCCCCATTCGAGCAACGCAAGCTCTGGCTGCTGAATCTGGGCCACACCATATTGGCCGAACGCTGGCGGCTGCTGGGCGGTGCTGCGGACATGACCGTGGTGCAGGCCATGCACACCCCGGCACTGCGCACCCCGCTGGAGGCGGTGTGGGCCGACGAGGTGCTGCCGGTATTTGACGCCGAGGGCACAGGTGCCGAAGCCCGCGCCTACCTGGTGGAATTGCGCGACCGTCTGCTTAACCCGTTTCTGGAACACCGTCTGGCCGACATTGCCAAGGACCACGCGCAGAAAAAGCTGCGCCGCCTGGCACTCGTGGTGGAGCGCGCCGCGGCGCTGCAAGTGCCCATCGCACAGACCCAGCTGCGCAATGCGTTAGCTGAAACCGGAAGCACCCTGGGCACTGGTGCCTGAATCGCCGGCTGGTCACCTGCGTTTGATGACATGCTGCGGCGCAACATCCGACGTCGCGAGCCCTCATGCCTGCCTTCTCCGGAGGAAGAAGGGGCCAGTCCGTCAGCGCCCGGGTGTGGAACGGAAATTCGCCGCAATTGCGCCTCCGGGGTTACGATGCGTAAACCATTCACTCCGTCGGTGGTTTCATGGTGGCACTTGCCGCACAATTCGATTCGCCCCGCCGGCTGCATCAAAGAGCCAGCGACCGGCCGCAGGACTGGCTTGGCACAACGCCCCTGCTGGACCTGGACGACACCAAGCTGCGCCTGAAGGCTCGCTCGATTGTCCAGCTGTGCCGCACCGACCGGGACAAGGCACTGGCTATCTATCGCTTCGTCAAGCGACTGCCTTATACCAAGCGGATCAAGCTGCAGTACCCGACCGCCCGCGACGTACTCGAGGCGCGCGCGGGCGACGGTGACGACAAGGTGACGCTGCTGATTGCGCTGATGCGCTCCGCCGGCATCCCGGCTCGTGTGCGCTACATGGAGATGCGGGGCGAGATGCTGCGCGGCCTGATTCCCCGGGCCACGCCGGCGGCGCGGCCGCTGGCGGAGTTCTGGCTGGGCCGTTGGGTGCGTACCGACACCTACATCTTCGATGCCGAATACGTGGCTGCCGCCCTGGAACGCCTGAAAGCGAACGGCTGGGAGTGCGGCTGGGGTATCCACATCAATGCCCAGCTTCTGTGGGACGGAAAGAACGACGCCTTCCTCGGCGGTGTGCCTACCGAGCAGGACCCCATGCTCACGCGGCTTCTGTGCGTGGTGAGCGATCCCCTGGAACTGGTGTCGGCTTCCCTGCGCGCCAACGGGCTGCGTTACCGCCGATCGTTGCGGGCGTTGCAATGGAATGCGCTGGCTCCGACCATGATTCGGGCCATTCGTGAGTTGCGGGCCGGCTCGCGTTTTTATTGAAACGCGCTGCTTGGAAAATCGGCTTTCGCCTACCCGATCCGCTGTAACAAGCCCGGCACGGAGGACGCCAGCATCGCCAGGCCCGAGCAGGTCAGCAGGCTCAGCACCAGCCTGCGAAAAGCCAGGTCACTGATGCCTGTGTACACCCGTCCACCCAGCCAGGCGGGAATGAGAGCGGCGGGCGCGACGATGGCCAGCATGGGGAGCGTCTCGCGGGTGACCAGTCCGGCGGCGCCGTAGCTGGCCATGGTGACGGTCAGCACGGCCAGGTTGAAGCTCTGGATGACGGCGCGCTGGGCAGCTTTCTCATAGCCCCGCAGCGTGCACCATAGCGTCGGAATCACGCCACTGAAACCGCCCAATGCCCCCATGAAGCCACCGGCGACGCCGACCGTACCGTCGGCGACACGGCCTCCGTGGTGAATGCGCGGAAGCTTGCCCGAAAAAAGCATGGCCGGGCACCATAGCGCCAGCAGTGCGCCGAGAAACAGCTTGAACAGCTGGACATCGAGCTGCGGCAACAACAGCAAACCCAGCGGAAGCCCGAGCAGGCCGCCGGCCAGAAACGGCAGCAGGCGCTTCCAGTCAGTCACGCGGCTGACCGTGAAGGCCGCCATGACCTGGCCGGTCAGGCCGCCGAACACCGCCATGACAGCGGCCAGCTTCGGGTCTATGGCCCAGGCCCAGAAGGACATGGCGACAAGGCTGAAGCCAAAGCCCGACAGGCCCTGGACAAACCCCGCCGCCGCCGCGCCCGCGACGATGAGGATGATGTGAGCGTCAGTACCTGCCAACACAGTGTTGACAGGTCCTAGGCGTAGTCACTCACGGGCACGCAACTGCAAAAAAGGTTGCGGTCGCCGTAAACGTTGTCGACGCGGCCAACCGGCGGCCAGTATTTGACCTGCTTGAGCGAGGCCAATGGGAAGGCGCCGATTTCGCGGGAGTAGGGGCGGTCCCAGTCAGCGCCCATCAGGCTGGCCGCGGTGTGCGGCGCATGCTTGAGCGGGTTGTTGTCTTGCGGCCATTGGCCAGCTTCGATTTTTCGGATCTCTTCGCGGATGGCGATCATCGCGTCGATGAAACGGTCCAGCTCGGCCAGGGTTTCGCTTTCGGTCGGCTCGACCATCAGGGTGCCGGGCACAGGGAAGCTCAATGTGGGCGCGTGAAAGCCGTAGTCCATCAGGCGCTTGGCCACGTCTTCGGCGGTGACGCCGCTGGTTTCCTTGAGCGGGCGCAGATCGAGAATGCATTCATGCGCGACATGGCCGTTCTCGCTGGCGTAGAGCGTCGGGAAGTGGTCCTTCAGGCGCGAGCTGATGTAGTTCGCGCTCAGGATGGCGACTTCGGTCGCTTGCGTCAGACCTTCCGGGCCCATCATGCGGCAATACATCCAGCTGATGGGCAGCACCGCGGCATTGCCCAGCGGCGCAGCCGAGACAGCGCCGACGCCGTTGACGGGAATCCCTGCAGTGGCATGGCCGGGCAGGTAAGGCACCAGGTCAGCCACCACGCACACCGGGCCAACACCGGGGCCGCCGCCGCCGTGCGGGATGCAAAAGGTTTTGTGCAGGTTCAGGTGGCTCACGTCGCCACCGAACTCGCCTGGCGCGGCCACGCCCACCAGTGCGTTCATGTTGGCGCCGTCCACGTAAACGCGTCCGCCATGGCTGTGCACCATGGCGCAGAGCTCTTTCACCTGGGTTTCAAACACGCCATGTGTGCTGGGGTAGGTAATCATCACGCAGGCGAGGTTGGCGCTGTGCTGTTCGCACTTGGCCTTGAGGTCGGCCATATCGACATTGCCCTGCGCGTCACAAGCAGTGACGACGACGGTCATGCCCACCATCTGTGCACTGGCCGGGTTGGTGCCGTGGGCCGACGATGGAATCAGGCAGATGTTGCGGTGGCCCTGGCCTTTGGCCTCGTGGAAAGCTTTGATGACCAGCAGGCCCGCGTATTCACCTTGCGAACCGGCATTGGGCTGCAGGCTGATGCCCGCGTAGCCGGTGGCCTGGCACAGCCAGTCGCGCAGCTGCTTGTCGAGTTCTGCGTAGCCTTGCAGTTGATCGGCAGGGGCAAACGGGTGGATGTTGGCGAACTCCGGCCAGGTGATGGGAATCATCTCGCTGGTCGCGTTGAGCTTCATGGTGCAGCTACCCAGCGGGATCATGCTGCGGTCCAGCGCGAGGTCTTTGTCGCTGAGCATGCGGATGTAGCGCAGCATGCCGGTTTCGGAGTGGTGGGTGTTGAACACCGGGTGCGACAGGAAGGCGCTGGTGCGACGCAGCTCGGAAGGAATCAGCGATTCAATGCCTTTTTCAAACGCACTGACCACGGGCACGGTCTGGCCGGGTTTGGCGAAGAAGGACCAGAGCAGTTCGATGTCCTTGCGGCTGGTGGTTTCGTCCAGCGACACGCCCAGATGGTTATTCAGGCGAAAACGCAGGTTGGCGCCCGTCGAACGTGCGCGGTCAGCTATCAAATTGGTAGCGTCACCTGTCTTCACCGTGACGGAGTCGAAGGCGCCCGTGTTGGTGATTTCATAGCCCAGCTCTTTGAGGCCCTGCACGAAGATGGCCGTGTAGGCCGCCACACGCTCGGCGATGCGCTTGAGGCCTTGCGGGCCGTGGTAGACCGCGTACATGCTGGCGATGACGGCCGGCAACACCTGCGCGGTGCAAATGTTGGAAGTGGCTTTCTCGCGGCGGATGTGTTGCTCGCGGGTTTGCAGCGCGAGGCGGTAGGTCGGGTTGCCGTGGCTGTCGATGGTCACGCCGACCAGGCGGCCGGGCAGCGAGCGCTTGAATTCGTCGCGGCAGGCAAGGTAAGCGGCATGCGGCCCGCCGTTTCCCATGGGCATGCCGAAGCGCTGGGTGTTGCCGAGCGCAATGTCGGCATCCCATTCACCGGGCGGGGCCAGCAGCGTGAGCGCCAGCAGGTCGGCCGCAACGCAGAGGGCTGCGCCATCGACATGCGCCTGGCCGGCCAGCGGGCGCAGGTCATGGATGCTGCCTGTGGTGGCGGGGTATTGCGCCAGCACGCCGAAGTAATTGCCTTCGGCCATCAGTTGCGGCACCGTGACGGCTGCCGTGCTGACCTTTACTTCGATGCCCAAGGGCTTGGCGCGGGTCTGGATCACCTCAATTGTTTGCGGGTGGCAGTCGCCTGCGACGATGAAGACATTGCTTTTGCTTTTCACGCTACGCTTGGCCAGGGTCATGGCTTCGGCGGCGGCGGTGGCTTCGTCGAGCATGGAGGCGTTGGCGATCGGCATGCCGGTCAGGTCGCAGACCATGGTCTGGAAGTTGATCAGCGCTTCCATGCGGCCCTGCGAAATCTCGGCCTGGTAGGGTGTGTAGGCCGTGTACCAGGCGGGGTTCTCCAGGATATTGCGCAGGATCACGCCGGGCGTGCAGGTGCCGTAGTAACCCTGGCCGATGAAGTTCTTGAACACCTGGTTCTTGGCCGCGATGGCCTTGAGCTGCTTGAGTGCTGCTGCCTCCGTCACAGGAGCCGGGATGGCCATGGCCGTGCTGCGTGCAATCGAGCGCGGAACGATGCCTTCCACCAACGCGCGCCGCGAAGCCGAGCCCACGATGCTGAGCATGTGGACTTCGTCGGCGTCGTCAATGCCGATATGGCGGGCAATGAATTCGGAAGGATTTTCAAGATCGCCCAAGGGCTTGGCGGATTGCATCAACATGTCGGGTCCCGTGTCAGGCTTGGCAGCCAGGAATCAAAAAAAGTCGGTCAGAAAATCAGGCGGCGAAGGCTGTGTAACGGGTCTCGTCCATCAGCGCGTCAAGCTGTGAAGGGTCAGATAACTTGACCTTGAAGAACCAGCCGGCGCCCATCGGGTCGCTGTTGGCAAGCGATGGGTCGTTTTTCAGGGCTTCGTTGATTTCGGTCACTTCGCCGCTCAAGGGCATATACACGTCGGCCGCAGCCTTGACGGATTCGACAACACCGGCGGTTTCTTTCTGGGCGAAAGTGGTGCCGACAGCCGGCAGGTCCACAAACACCACGTCGCCCAACGCGTCCTGCGCATGCACGGTGATGCCAACGGTGGCAACGTTGCCTTCAATCTTGACCCATTCGTGGTCTTCGGTGTATTTGACGGTCATGAGGTTCTCCGGGGTTGAGTGGTGGGGTGAAAAAAATGAAGTGACAGCTTCAGGGTCTAGCCGCGGTAATAGCGGGCGGGAACAAAAGGCATGGCGGCGACTTCCATGGGTACGGCCTTGCCGCGCACCATCGCGTTCACGCGTGTGCCCAGCGCGGCGAATTCAGGTTTGACATAGCCCATGGCCACCGGCTGGTTGATCGTGGGGCCCAACAGGCCGCTGGTGATCTCGCCGATGACTGCGCCATCGGTGCTTTGCAACTCCGTGTGGTCGCGCACCGGAACGCGCTCCAGCGCAATGAAACCGACGCGCTTGCGTGTCAGCAGGGAAGGGTCGGCCAGCTGTGCCAGGATTTTCTCCGCACCGGGAAATCCACCGGCACGTGCACCGCCAGTGCGGCGAATTTTCTGCATGGCCCAGTTGAGGTTGGCCTCCACCGGCGTGGTGGTGGTGTCAATGTCGTTGCCATAGAGGCACAGGCCCGCTTCCAGCCGCAGCGAATTGCGCGCGCCCAGGCCGATGGGTTTGACTTCAGGTTGCGCGAGCAGTTCGCGTGCGAGTGTGTCGGCTTGCGAAACCGGCACGGAGATTTCAAAGCCGTCTTCGCCGGTGTAGCCGCTGCGGGTGATGAAGCAATCGCAGCCGGCCACGTCGAATCGTCCGCCGGTCATGAACACCAGTTTCTCGACACCCGGGGCCAGCCGCTGCAGGGCAGTGACGGCTTGCGGGCCCTGTAGCGCCATGAGCGCCATCTCCGGCATGGGAATGACTTCGCAGCGCGAGCCGATTTTGGCCTGTATGTGCGCGATGTCACCCACCTTGCACGCGCCATTGACGATGACAAACAGGTCGCCGCCGTTCGCATAGTCACGGTTGAAAAACATCAGGTCGTCGATGATGCCGCCCTCGTCGTTCAGCAGCAGGCCGTAGCGCTGCTTGCCGGCGGGCAGGTCTATGACGTCGACGGGTATTAGGGATTCAAGGGCGGCTGCAGCATCAGCACCCACCAGGCGTAGCTGGCCCATGTGAGAGACATCAAAAAGGCCTGCCGCCTGACGCGTGTGGTGGTGCTCGGCCATCAGGCCCGCAGGGTATTGCACCGGCATGGAATAGCCCGCAAAAGGGACCATGCGTGCGCCAAGCTCTAAATGCAGGTCGTGCAAAGGCGTTTTAAGCAGGGTTTCGGGGGCGGCAGAAGAGGTGGACGAATCGGACAAGGCATTCTCCAGGGGGCAAACAGGTAAAACCATGAGTTGCCCCTGCTGTCCACTTTACCTGAGAGATTCACCCGGCGATGCAGGCTTGCTCCTTCGGTGGGCTGCCCGTGAAAGGCGGCCTCTCTCCAGTAGGGAACGCCTTGCCGCGTGGTGCGCCGCAGGGCGGTTGCCAGTCCTTTTGCCTGAGCGTTCAGTGCGGCCCAAGGGGTGCCCTTGGGTGTACGTGCGCCTTCGGCGGTTTTCGCTAAGGAAAACTCTCTCCTGACCCGGCAAGTGTAACGGAACCGGCTGTGCGGTCGGTCAGTTTGATCAGGCGGCCAGATGCTGGGGCAGCAGCATGGCGATCCGCTCGCTGATGGAGTCGGCACGCTCATGGCCCGCGATTTTTTCGATTTCCTCGATCATTTCGCGCGAGGCGCTGAGCATGGTCTCGCGGTCCTTGGCATTGCGCAGCGCTTCGCGAAAGCGCTCGGCCATCTCCGGGTTGCGCCGGGCGAACATACGCTCGCAGATGTCGAACAGGAACATCCGGGTTGTGGCAAGCGAGCGCTTGCCTTCAAATTGATCGGCAGAGACCTGAATGGCCTGGGTGGTTTCGGGGCTGGGAAAGTTCTGTAACTGCGCCGGCGTGAGTGTTTGGGCGGGTGCAGGCGCAGGGTTTTTTGCCGATGCGGACGTCTTGCCGGGATGGGCTTCCAGAAAGCCGTCGCGCAAAAGGCGCAGGGCAATGGCTTCGCCGTCGCCCTCAAACAGCGGTCGGAAGTCCTGGGCAGACTTGCTGCCGTCGGCCATCAGCAGAAGGGTGCGCTCGCGCTGGCCTAGCGTTCTCACGCCGGGCTTGAGCTCGGCGCGGGCACGGTCGGTTTTATGGAGCTGCATGGATTTCATCCTCAAATGAAAGTAAGGGCCTGTTAACGCTATTTATGCAAATGCGAATGGGGTGAGAAAGCCGCCAATCAAGGCGCGTGACGACGCCCAGACTTCTGTCTGGGCTAGGAGAGCAACGCCGAGTGGCGGCTTTCTCACCCCATTCCCTCCGGGTTGCGATCAAAAAGGCCCTGCGCGGCGTTGCAAAGCCTTGACGGGGTTCACCCCGCCTGCGTTTTGCGCCTTGCTCATGGCTTTTTTGACTCGCAACGCATCTTGCATAAATAGCGTTAACAGGCCCTAAAGCATCGCCTGCGTAGATGACAAGGGCGTGAAACCCCGTCCGAAAAAATAGCTATTTGGCGTAGACCAGATCGCGCAGGCCAAGGGACAGCTGCGGTACGTAAGTGATCACCATCAGGCAAGCCAGTATCACCAGTACAAACGGGAGCAGGTGGGTCACGATGCGGTCCAGCGATATCCTGGCGACGGTGCAGGCTGCAAACAGGTTCACACCGAATGGCGGCGTGATCATGCCCAGCGCAAGGTTGACCACCATCACCAGCCCGAAGTGCACCGGGTCAATGCCGAAATGCACGGCCACTGGCGCCAGGATGGGCGCCAGCACGATGATGGCGGCGCTGGTTTCAATGAACATGCCGATGATGAACAGCGCCGCGTTGACGCCCAACAGGAAGAGGGCGGGCGACTGCAGCACGGCTTCCAGCCAGTGGCCTATGGCGTCCGGCACGCCGGCCCGCGTGATCAGGAAGGCGAACAACCCGGCATTGGCGATGATGAACATGATCACGGCACTGGACAGCACCGATTTGCGCAGAATGACGTACAGGTCGGCCGGCTTGATCTCGCGGTAGATCACGATGCCCACGACCAGCGCATAAAACACCGCCACGGCAGAGGCTTCGGTCGGCGTGAAAATTCCGCCGTAAATCCCGCCCAGAATGATCACCGGCATCAGCAGCGCCCAACCTGCCTGCCAGGTCGCCTTGCCAAAGCTCAGGCGGCCGTCGCCGTCCTGTTTGCCCCAGCCTTTCCAGCGGCAATACAGGTGGACGAAGAGCATCAACGCACCACCGATCAGCAGCCCCGGGCCGAAGCCGGCAATGAAGAGTTCGCCGATCGAAACCTCGGCGCTTACGCCGTAAAGAATCATGGGGATGGAAGGCGGAATGATCACGCCCAACTCGGCGCTGGTGGCCTGCAGCGCTGCGGCGTAGGCGGTGGGGTAGCCGTGCTTGATGAGCGCCGGGATCAGGATGGCGCCAATCGCGAAGGTGGTGGCCACGGAGGAGCCGGACACCGCGGCGAAGATCATGCAGGTCAACACACAGGTCATGGGCAGGCCGCCCTGGACGCCGCCCACAATGCTTTTGGCGAACTCGACAAGCCGCCGCGAGATGCCGCCGGTTTCCATCAGGTTGCCGGCCAGGATGAAGAAGGGGATCGCGGCCAGCGGAAACTTGTTGATCGAGGAGAACATCTCCTTGACGGAGATCAGCATGTTGGCGTTGGATGCCTGGATACCGAAGATGGATGCCAGCCCGATGGACACGGCGACCGATACGGTGAGTGCAAAACACAACACCATGGTGGAAATCATTACCGCGGTCATACTTGGCCCCCACGCTTTTCACTTCGTGTAATGCGCTGCCCCCCGAGGGGGCCGCTGCGCCTGCGGCCCGGCAAAGCCGGTTCCGCGGCCCCTGCTTGAACGGGGTGAAATCCATCTTGGGTTTTCATTGAGCTGTCTCCAGTTCATTGCGCTGTGGGTCGATCAGGTTGCCGATGATGCCCATCACGCAGAACATGCCGCCGACAGGCATGGCCACATAGCCCCAAAACATGGAAATGGATTCAAGGCCGGCCATGGACTGCACACGCCCGCGAAGGGAATAGTCCCAGCCCCACCAGACGATGACTGCGACGAGGAGCAGGGCGGCGAGGCAGACCAGCCAGTCCAGCACCCGCCGGATGCGGGGTGGGCTCCAGCGATAGAGCACGTCCACGCTGACCATGGCGCCCTGGCGGAAAGCCATGGGAATTCCCATAAAGACCATCCAGATCAGGCTGAGGCGGATCAGGATTTCACTCCACTCTGCAGGCTGCTCGAAGACAAAACGCGTCAGGATCTGGAACACGCCGAGCCCCGATGCGATGACCAGCATCAGGCAGGCCACCAGCATGGAGAAACCGGTGGTCCACCGTTCAAGTTGAAGAAAGGCTTGTTTCATGGCGGCACCAATACGTGAGAGGATTTTCAATGAAAACGCCCGCAGACCAATGGTGGCGGGCGCGAGCAGCTACAAATAATGTAGCAAATAGTTGCGGAACGGTTTACTTGTAGTTCCTGATCGCGTCGATGTTGGCTTTGCCGAATTGCTTTTCAAATTCAGCATTGACCGGCGCCAGGGTTGCCACGAACTTCGCCTTGTCAACGTTTTCGATCACGGTCATGCCCTTGCTGCGCAGCTCGGCTACACCGTTGGCATCGTCCTGGTCCACGCGGGCCCGGTTCGCCTTGGTCGCTTCCTTGGCAGCGTCAATGAATGCCGTCCTGTCGCCGGCGCTGAGCTTGTCGAAAGCTGCCTTGTTCATGACAAAAATACAGGGTGAATAAACGTGACCGGTCAGTGAAAGGTGCTTTTGCACCTGGTCGAACTTGGCGGACATGATCACAGACAGGGGATTTTCCTGGCCGTCGACCGTGCCTTGCTGCAGCGCCGTGAACACTTCGGGAAAGGCCATGGGCGTGGTGATGATGCCCAGGCCTTTGTAGGCGGCGATGTGCACCGGATTTTCCATGGTACGCATCTTCAGTCCCTTCAGGTCCTCCGGAACTTTCACGTCCCGCTTGCTGTTGGTCATGTGGCGAAAGCCGTTCTCGGCCCAGGCCAGCGCCTTAAAGCCCTTGGCATCGAATTTGGTCAGTAGATTCTGGCCGATGGGGCCGTCCAGCACGGCGCGTGCGTGCGCCTTGTCCCGGAACAGGAAGGGAACGTCGAGGATCTTGGTCTCGGGGACAAAGTTGGGCACGGGGCCGGTGGAGGAGAAGGCCAGCTCCTGGGTGCCCAGCTGCACGGCCTCGATGGATTCGCGTTCGCCGCCCAGGGCGCCGTTATAGAAGGTCTGGACTTTGTAGCGGCCTGCTGTTCGTTTCTCGACTTCTTTGGCAAAGGTGTCGATGGCAATGCCCTGATGCGAATTCTGGGCCGTGGAAATGCTGATTTTCATGGTGGTCTGTGCATTTGCAGACGCCATGAATCCCGCTGCGAGCGTCATGCCGATAATCAGTTTTGAAAGCTTCATGTTGTTTGTCTCCGTTGGGTGATCGGACCGGAAATCCTGTGGACGACTGGGGCCGGTCCTGCATCAGGATTTTTCGACCATAAGCACACGCATTATTGCCGCGATGCATCAGCGGTCATGCGCGGGTTTTCGCTTAAATACGCCGCGATGATGCTTTCAAAATCACTGTCAGGCAGCAGGCCCAGCGACCGCGCGCGTGCTGCGTCGATATCGGCAGGCCAGTTGCCCACGATTCTTGCGATGACAGGGTCGTACACCCAGTCGATCAAATCCGCCGCGTCCTTTCCTGCCACCCGTGCCAGGGCTTGCGCCATTTCGCCGACCGTGGTCTTGAGGGCCGGCAGATTGACGGCTGTGCGGGCACCCCATTCGATGTCGCTGGCTTGCGCAGCGCGAATCAATCCCTCAACCGTCCGGCCGGGTGACGCAAGAGCCACGGCCGTTTCGGGAGGGACAGGGCACTGCGCCCTCGTTCCCGCCAAGGGTTCCCGGATCATGCCGCTGAGAAAGCTTGATGCCGCACCGTTGGGTTTTCCGGGCCGCACGCTCACGGTCATCAGGCGTACGTTGCGGCCGCGCATGAAACCCTTGCGCGCGTAATCAGCCACCAGTTGTTCACCGATGAATTTCTGGATGCCGTAGCTGTTCTGCGGTGTGGGCAGCGTTCTGTCGTCAATGACCGCCGGGAGTGGTTGCTCGGGTGAATTCCCAAACACTGCGAGCGAGCTGGCGAATACGACGGTGGGCGATGTTTTCAGGGCACGACACGCCTGCAGCAGTGCACGCGTAGCGTCGACATTGCTGCGCATGCCAAGGTCGAAGTCCGCTTCGCATTCACCGCTGACTGCCGCCGCCAGATGAAATACGAGAGCGTCCTTTTCCGTTACCACGAGGACCTGCGGGTCGCTTTTTTCCAGCAGCTGGTTCAGATCGCCGATGACGGCTCGAACGCGCTTGTCCGCTAAAAGCGTTGCCGGCGGCGCGACCCTGTCAACCAGTGTCAATTTCTGGATGGTTTGCGGCGTGCTCCCCGCGAGGGTCAGTTGGCCGATATCCAAAAGCTGTTGAGCCAACCTGGCCCCGAGAAATCCGGCGCCGCCGGTAATGACGATATTCATGGATATGTTGTCTCTCTGTCTTTTGCGGGTTGTCCGCCCGCATGCCCGCACCGATCCGTTTGCCGGTTTGCTTTTGGTGCGTCAGGCAGTTTAGTTCGAACGAAGGGCCGCCAGCCAGGCGTGCGTTGAACAAGCCTTTCCGGTCAGCAGGCAGATCGGCTGGGTTGCAAGAGGCGTGACAGGGTGCTGATGTGCTGCCGTCAAAGATGAGCTGGCGCCAGAAAGGAATAGGCCTTGGCCCGCGCCCGATATGTCAGGCCACTACTGTCTTTGGGTTGGTTTTCGGTTTACCAGGCACAGTTCCCAGGAGCCACAGGTTCAGGCCTGCGTGCCGGCTGATGAGCAGCGCGGATGCGACGGGGCCGGCAATTCCGGCGGCGAGTCCCAGTGTCATCAGGACATACGTGTCCGTGATACCCAGCTTCCTGAAGGCGATACGGCTCGCAGCCGTAAAAAAAACATGCAGCAGGTAAATTGCAAATGAGAAGGATCCAATGTAGGCCAGGGGCGCGAAACTCCAGCCACTCCGCAAAAGAAGAAAGGCGCTTGAGACGCCGAGCGCCAGTGCGGCGACAGAACTTCCCTGCTCGGAAAATTGCGGAAAAAGCATGGCCCCGGTAGCGGCGCAAATAAATACTGCCGCTGCCACAAGCCGGGCCTTTGGCGTCCCGATGTCAAATCGTTTGCAGGCAAGCCCGGCCAGGAAAAAAGGCAAAAGGTAAACGGCGCCGCGGGCTGCGAAATAGTTGGGTGGGCTGAAGTAGTCAAACAGCACCGCGCTGAGTGCCCAGGCCACCGCAAATCCGGCCGCAGTAGAAAGCGCGTTGAAGTGTTCTAGCAACAGAACGACCAGGAAGACAATAAAAAGCGCTTCAAGAAACCAGAAGTGCCCCACGGGTTCAATGTGCAGCAGCCACCACTGACTGACCGATGAGTTGGCGCCTGGCGTGAAGGCCTGCACGACGGCAAAAATAGTTCCCACCGTAATCAGGGGAAGCAGCAGCCGCCGGACCTTGCCTTTAATGAACTCAGCAGCATTGCCTTCATAGGGGCGAAATGCATACACATAGCCTGAGATAAAAGAAAAGAGCGGCATGCGGATATAGGCCAACCCTTCATTGAACATCTGCAGCCAGTGCCCCTCCGGAACCTTCAGGCCCACTGAGGGCGTATCCCCTACTACATGAAACAGAACCAGCAAGATGCAGGCGATGCCTCTTACCGTATCCACTTCCATGCTGCGCTTCATTTTCTTACCTGTCATCGGCCTTGCGTTCCTCTTCTTGCTTCTTTGCTGTCTTGCTCACCGCAACTGCGTGCACAAATTATGTGCGCAGCGTAGTCAATAGCAGCCACGGCCGTGCGCCAAAAGAAAGCAAACTGTTGCAAGCCGTATCGTTTTGCGAAGCAACTGCCATCAAGCGCACAGCTGTTACGTAGTTGCAACCAATACGCGCGGGTCTGACATCTCAATTGCATGCCTGCCACCCTACACTGAGTCGTCTTGTTCCTACATCAACTGTGCCGTCTTTGGTATTGCGACTTATACCAAGCTAGACGATTCTCAGTGGGCCCCTTCTGCCACGCCTGCACACGCAGGCAGGGGGCAGAACAAAACACAGGAAGTGATATCAAGGCATGAAATCTCACGCTCCGCTTTTTAGCGAAGATCCTGCGCACTATACGGCGCTGATAACGCAGGCTACGGCCATCACCCGGCACGCCGACTTGCTCGAATGGTTGCGCGGTGACGTCCAATATTTCCTTCCACATGACATCCTGATGGTGGGCTGGGGCGACTTTCAGGAAGGTGTTATCCAGCACGACATTCTTTCCGAACTGCCTGGCGTGCGTTCCTATGCTGACGGTACCGACGGCGTGCCCTTTTTGCTTGGCCGGCTTCATGACCACTGGGTGGCGGCCGGCGGGCAACCCTGCCTCCTCAACTTCAGCCAGTTCGAATATTTGCTGGGCAATGCGAGCCTGCCGGGTTCGTTCACCCATACCCTGGCGGACATGCGTTCGGTGCTCGTTCACGCAATGCATGACGAAAGGGCGCGCCAGGACTGCCTGTATGCGTTTTTCCGTGCAGATGAGATTCCCAGGGAGTCTGGGCTGAAGGCCATGAGGATGCTGATGCCTGCCATTGATAACGCGCTGCGGCAGATGGCGCTGTTGCCACAGCAGCACCCGCAAGCTGTCGTTACGGTGCGCAACGGAGCCGACGACGCGTCCGGTCTGAGCGAACGTGAAACGCAAATCATGGCCTGGGTCGCCATGGGCAAAACCAATGCCGAGATCGGAACCATCCTCAACATCAGTGGCTACACGGTGAAGAATCACATGCAGCGCATATTCCAGAAGCTCAACGTATTTAACCGGGCCCAGGCTGTCTCCAGGATTACGCGGGTGAGCTTGCATGGATGACGTCAACCCGCTCAATTCAGCCTCGGCATGGCTTAACCGGCGCGAACCCCGCTCCATGGGGTTGGGTCGAAGTCATCTTTTCACCGCAGTGGAGGCCGCGCTGGACCCTCTGGTTCTGGTGTTCTCGCTCTGGGGACTGGCTTTGTACTTTGAGGGGTCGGTGCGTCCTGCATATTTGATTTTGTCGGTCATCGTGTTTTCGCTGACGTTTCCCGGTACCTCCCAATTGCGTTTGCCCGTGTGGAAGGTGTTCTCGAAGATTGCATTTCACTGGATATGGATTGCCGGCTTGTTGCTGCTGACAGGTTTTGCCACCGAATATTTCTACAAATTTTCCATGACGGTACTGGTTAACTGGCTATGGGTCGCGCCGGTTGCCCAGGCGGGTGCGCATGTGGCCCTGCGTGCTGCCGCTCCGCAGTTGCTGAAGTTGCAGGGGGCGGTTCGGGGTGCTGTCATCGTCGGCATGAACGAGCAGGGCGTTTCTCTGGCCCGGCACATCACGGGCTCGGCGTATTCGGGCATTGATTTGAAGGGTTTTTTCGATGACCGCGGGGAAGACCGCAGGGAATCGCAGGATGACTACCAACTGGTGGGGAAAATTGAGGACCTTCCGGCTTACGTCAAGCAGCACCGTATCCAGTTTATTTATCTGTCCTTGCCCATGGCATCACGGCCGCGCATCCTGCAGGTGCTTGATGGCCTGAAGGACACCACAGCGTCGATCTATTTTGTCCCCGACATGTTCATTACCGACCTGATACAGGGCCGCAGCGATTCGGTCTGCGGGGTCACGGTGATATCTGTCTGTGATACGCCGTTCCGGGGTGTCAGCGGCGTGCTGAAGCGGGCCAGTGACATCGTGCTGTCGCTGCTGATCCTGTTGCTGATTTTTCCGGTCATGCTGGTGATCGGGATCATGGTCAAGCTTGACTCTCCCGGGCCGGTAATTTTCAAGCAGCGGCGCTATGGCCTGGACGGCGAACAGATTCTGGTCTACAAGTTCCGGTCCATGGCTGTTACCGAAGACGGTGGCACGATTCAACAGGCCCGCAAGAATGACATGCGGATCACCCGCCTGGGTGCTTTCCTGCGCAAAACCTCACTCGACGAATTACCGCAATTCATCAACGTATTGCAAGGGCGCATGAGCATCGTCGGCCCGCGCCCGCACGCCGTGGCACACAACGAGATGTACCGCTCGCTCATCAAGGGCTACATGGTTCGCCACAAGGTCAGGCCCGGCATTACCGGCTGGGCTCAGGTGAATGGGCAGCGCGGCGAAACCGACACGCTCGACAAGATGCAGTCGCGTATCGATTGCGACCTGGATTACCTGCGCAACTGGTCGCTGCAGCTCGATTTTTTCATCATTCTGAAAACGATCCGCCTGGTCTTCAAGGACAGCGCGGCTTACTAAAAGCAAAAAAGGACAGCTGATGCCTCACCGCGACCTCCTTCCCATTCCGCTCCTGCTGTTGAGCCTGTTTCCGTTGGCGGTGCATGCCGATGAGCTTGACACCCTTCAGTTCAAGGCCGGGCAATCCGTCACGCACGACAGCAATGTCTTCCGGTTGTCCGATACAGCGAATGCCCAGGCATTGATAGGAACCACGGACCGCGCGGACACAGTTTCGGTGACGACAGCAGGTTTTAAGATAAACAAGCCTTTCGGGCTTCAGAGATTTGAGCTCGACGCTGGGGTCGAAGACCATCATTACAGCCGCTTTTCCAATCTCGATTTCACCGCGGTGAATTACGCCGCCGCCTGGCGCTGGAGTTTTACGCCGGCCTTGCACGGCAACCTGACCTCCGACCGGCGGGAATTTGTCGACAACACGGCCGACGTCCAGAACTCAGGTCAACTCAATCGCCGGACCAACCGCTCGACCGTGTTTGATGCGGAATACGAGCTCGATGGTGCGTGGCGGCTGGTTGGCGGACTTTTCGAACGCACCAGCACCAGCAGCCAGCCCTTCACCTTTGAAGGCGACTCACGAATTCGGGGAGCCGAGGGCGGCGTACGCTATGTCTTCCCCTCGAACACTTCCATGGCTTATCGCTACAAGCGGGGCAACGGCGACTATCCGGGCCGGGTACCGTCGCCAACGTTTGCGGGGAGCTTTACGGATACCGAACACGAGTTCCGGCTGGACTGGGCGCCGACCGGAAAAACCACCCTGCGGGCACGCTTGTCCCACCTCGACCGCAAGCACGATGGATTGGCTGCGCGGGATTTTTCGGGTTTTACCGGCCAGCTTGATGCGACCTGGAACATCACGGCAAAGACAAGCCTTGCCGGAGGCCTGGTGCGGGAACTGGGCAGCTATCAGACTTCTACAGCCAGCTATTACGAAGGCTATCGCTTCTTTATCGCGCCGACCTGGAAACCCAGCGAGAAGACGGCAGTTCGCCTGCGCTACGACCACGGCGCACGCGACTTCCGGGGGCCTTTGCCGGGCTTTGCCGCAACGGACCGCCACGACACCAGCAATCTGGTTTCCCTGGCACTTGAGTGGCAGGCGCTGCGTGCCCTCAAGTTGATAGCTTCAGTGCAGCGTGACAGGCGCAAATCCACTGAGCCGGGTTTTGACTACACCAGCAATGCCTTTGGTCTTTCAGCGCAAGCGAGCTTTTGATGGAATCCTTCAACCAACCCCGCTTTCAGGTGCCGGCGTGGCCCCAGCCTGCGGCGCCCTTTACAGACATTTTGCTTTCCGAAAAGGCGACAACAAGATGAAATTCATGATTCGTAACTTTCCTCCGGTCTTATTGGCCTTGCTTCTGGCGATGACGGTTCCCGCGTTCGCCCAGCCGGCCGCACCAAGTCAGTCTGCTGCAGTGACGGCTCCGGTTGCGCCTGTGGCCCCGGCTGCAGCCGGAGCGGCGGCTGTGCCGACCAACCAGGACTATCGCCTCGGCGCCGGCGATGCCATTGGCGTGCAGGTGTACCAGAGTCCGGACCTCTCGGTCGACGCACGGGTATCTGAAAGCGGCGTGATCAGCTATCCCCTGATTGGCAGCGTTCAACTGGGCGGCCTGACGATTGGAGAGGCCGAGAAGAAGATTGCAGATGCCTTGCGCACCGGCGGTTTCGTCAAGGTACCGCAGGTCAACATCGTCTTGCGGCAGGTACGGGGCAATCAGGTCGCCGTGCTGGGGCAGGTAAGCCGCCCGGGCCGTTTCCCCCTGGAAACATTCAACACCCGTGTCAGCGACATGCTGGCTGCTGCCGGCGGTGTGACCCCTACGGGTGACGATGTACTGATCCTGACCGGCCAGCGTGAGGGTAAGCCGTTTCGGAAAGTGATTGATATCCCGGCACTCTTTCTGAACGAGAAATCAGATGAAGACATTGTGCTGGCGGGCGGAGACACGCTGTATGTCAACAAGGCGCCGATGTTTTATATCTACGGCGAGGCACAGCGCCCCGGACCGTATCGCATTGAGCGGGGCATGACCGTGATGCAAGCGCTTGCCCAGGGCGGCGGACCCACGGTGCGCGGCAGCGAAAACCGGCTGCGCCTGCATCGCCGCGACGCGGCGGGGAAGGTCGTGGAAACAACCCCCCGGCTCACCGACCCCGTTCGCGCCGAGGATGTGATTTATGTTCGTGAAAGCCTCTTTTAAATCATGACACTCCATCAATTCCTGCTGATCCTGCGGGCACGTTATCGGGTTGTTGTGCTCGTCATGCTGGTGGCCATATTGGCAGCGCTGGCCGTCAGCCTAGCGCTTCCGCGCAAGTACACCGCCCAGGCCGCCGTACTGGTTGACGTGCGCTCCCCTGATCCGGTTGCCGGCGGCGCGGCCTTGCCCGGCCTGGTTGCACCCAGCTATATGGCGACCCAGGTGGACATCATCGGTGGTGACCGTGTGGCCCAGCGCGTGGTGAAAATGCTCAAGCTGGATGAAGACCCACGCACCAAAGCCCGTTGGCTTGAGGCCACCGACGGACGCGGGTCGCTTGAGAGCTGGCTGGCCGAGTCCCTGCAGAAGGGCCTGGATGTGCGGCCCGCGCGCGAAAGCAACGTGATCAACATCACCTACAAGGGCAGCGATCCGGATGTCGCCGCCACTACGGCCAATACTTTTGCCCAGGCCTATCTCGATACCAACCTGTCGCTAAAGACGGAACCTGCCAAGATCTACGCCGAATGGTTTGATGACCAGACCAAGGCATCTCGCGCGAAACTTGAGGAGGCTCAGGCGCGCCTGTCGGAGTACCAGCAGAAGGCCGGTATTGTCAGCAGTGACGAGCGTGTGGACTACGAGACTGCGAAGCTGGGGGAAATTTCTTCCCAGCTCACGACTGTGCAGGGCGAGACTACCGACAGCCAGAGCAAACGCAGCTCCCGCGGAGATACCGTCGCTGAAGTCATGCAGAGTCCCCTGATCAATGGCCTGAAGGCCGATCTTTCGCGGCTGGAGGCCAAGGTACAGGAAATCAGTGTGCGCCTCGGGGCTAATCACCCTGAGCGGCAACGCGCTGAATCCGAACTGGCCGCTGTGAAAAGCCGGCTGGCAACCGAAACTGCACGCATCACAGCATCCATCGAAACAACCTACCGCGTGGGCAAAGACCGGGAGCGTGAACTGCAGGCCGCGGTGGGTGCACAGAAAGCGCGTGTCCTCGAACTGAACAAGCAGCGGGACGAGCTCAATGTATATCGCCGCGATGTCGAGTCGGCCCAGCGCGCTTTTGAGGCTGTCAGCCAGAGTGCATCGCAGACACGCCTCCAGAGCCTGAGCAACCAGACCAATGTTGTGCGGCTGAACATGGCAACGCCTCCTGTCAACCCTTCGAGCCCGAAACTGCTGGTGAATCTGCTGGTCGCTGCTTTTGGCGGGACGTTGCTCGGCATTGCATGCGGATTGCTGCTGGAACTGGCCAACCGCCGCGTGCGCTCTGCCGAAGACCTTGTGCAGATATTGGGCCTGCCTGTGTTGGCAAGCATTTCTTCGGATGGAGGAAGCGGCAGGCTTCCCGGGTCGCGCCGCCTGATGCTAGGCAATGGAGGGACAGCATGAATAGAAACAACGCTCCGACGATACGATCAGTTCCCCTGACAGTTCCCAGCAAACCGGCCACGGGTGCCGGCCGCTCCATGGGGACAATCCTGGTGGACGCAGGTCGGCTGTCGCCGCCGGATGCCGAACGTATTCTCCATTTTCAACGGGACCGTGGCTTGCGCTTTGGCGATTCCGGCAAAGCCCTGGGCCTGCTGAGTGACGACGATGTGCGTTTTGCCCTCTCGGTCCAGTTTGACTACCCCTACCTTGCGAATGAAACCAAGCTCAGCCGGGAGCTGGTGGCGGCGTACCAGCCGGGCAGCCAGCCGGTAGAACAGTTGCGCGCGCTGCGAAGCCAGTTGATGTTGCGCTGGTTTGACACCGGGGCCGAGCGCCGGGGGTTGGCGATTGTCAGCGCCGGAGCGAAAGAAGGGCGCAGCTATATCGCAGCTAACCTGGCCATTGTGTTTTCACAGCTCGGGGAGCGTACTTTGCTGGTCGACGCGGATATGCGGACGCCACGGCAGCACCAGCTTTTTAACCTTGGGGCGACTGCGGGCCTGTCTGACATGCTCGCTGGCCGCGCCGGGCCGGAAGCGGTCATCAGCATACCGGCCTTGCAGGATCTGTCGGTGCTGCCTGCGGGGGTCATTCCGCCTAATCCACAGGAGCTGCTTGGACGGCAGGAGTTTTCCAAACTGTTGCAATCATTGGGCGAAGACTTTGACGTCATCATCATCGACACACCGCCTGCCAGCGAATGTGCCGATGCGCACACGGTGGCCGTCCGCGCAGGGGCTGCTCTGGTTGTGGCGAGGCAGAACATGAGTTCCATGCCGCAAATGACCCGTTTCACCCACAGTCTGCGGGAGTTCGGCGTGGCTCTGGTGGGCTCCGTGCTTAACGATGCTTGAAGAAGCGGCCAGCCCCCAGCCGGTAGGCGGCCTCAAGCGTGGCGGCTCCCAGAAATCCGCCTGCGGCGTCCGCTGCCAGGTCAGACCAGCTGGCTGCCCGGCCCGGCAGGAAAGCCTGATGCAACTCATCCATGGCACCCACCATGACGGCGCTCGCTACGCAGCAAAGCGCCACACGCCAGCCGCGCGTGCCGCTTGCAATACCGGCAGCCGCGCCCACCATGCCAAAGACAAGCAGGTGCGCCAATTTGTCCCAGGGCGAAGGGAACAGCCCAACGGCGACAGGCTGCGCGCCAAGTATGTAAAGCGCTGTGGCCGTCAGGACGACGGTGATTCCCGCCAGGATGCGAAGGGTGCGCAGGGGATTGCCGGGGGTTGCGGTGTTCGACATGACTACGATTTTGTCATGCCGCAGACCGGATGGGTGACGCCATGCTGAGTTCTTCTTCCTTTGATAGCCCTGCTGACTGGCGCCAGCGCTGGTCGCTGTTGGTGGAAAAGATTGAACGGGTGCAAAGCCCTGTCGACAGCCAGGCGCTGCTGGCATCCCTTAGCCATCCTGCAAGGCCGCAGGTACTGGCTTTCGCCAATGCTCATGCGATGAATTCCATGGTGGCATCGGTTCCTTTTTTTGAGGCAATGCGTTCGGCCGACCTGGTGCTCAGGGATGGCTCCGGCATGGCAACGCTGTTTAAATTGCTGCGGATGCAGCCCGGCCTTAATCTCAATGGAACGGACTTCATTCCGCAATTGATCCGGGCGTTTGACGGCCGCCGCATTGCGTTGTTCGGTACGCGTGACCCCTATCTGGCCAAGGGCCGGCTGCGTGTGCAGCAAGAACTGGCTCCCCACAGCCAGCTCATTGCAGCCGATGGCTTCCTGGATGTAGAGGCATACGCCCTGCTGGCAGTTCAACATCAACCGGCGCTGATCGTGCTCGGCATGGGAATGCCCCGGCAGGAGGAAGTGGCGGCCAGGCTGCGCGCCTTGCTGGATTTCCCCTGCCTGATCGTTTGTGGCGGAGCCATCATTGACTTTCTGGGCGGAAAAACACCGCGCGCACCGATTTGGATGCAGCGAGCCGGTCTGGAGTGGTTGTTTCGCCTGGCGCTGGAGCCGCGCCGGTTGTTTCAGCGCTACGTGATAGGCAATCCGCTATTCTTAACGCGGGCCTTGCGCCTGGCCTCGCTGAACCGACGCTGATCCGGCATTCACTGCGAGCGATTGACGTTGCGGCCGCAAGTGCCGGTTTTCTTCGTCCACGGATGTCGGTACGTAGCGGTTATCCACATCCGGTGTGCAGTTGGTTTTAACAATCTGCCCGGGATTGCCCATCACTACGCTGTAGGGGGGAACGTTCTCAAAGACATACGCTCCGCCGGCAATCCTGCTGCCTTTCCCCACGGTCACACCGCCCACCACAATCGCATGCGGGCCGATCCACACATCGTCTTCAATGACCGGGTAAACGGTGTTCCGCTGGCCCTGGCTGTCAATGTAATCCCGCTGCCCGATCGTTACGCCATGAAACAGCGTGACGTTGCTGCCGATACGTGCATTCACGTTGACGACGATGCCGCGGCCATGGGTGAGGGCAAGACCGGGCGCAATGGCGGTTCGCCAGGGTATTTCGATCCCCGCCAGCTGGCTTGTCAGTCGGTACAGCAGCTGTGCAGGAACCATCGCGAACCAGCGCCATGCAGGCGACAGTTGCTGGGCTGCCTGGCAAAGACGCAAGGTGACCACCACACGAAATGCCGGATCCAGAAGGGCGCCTTTCAATGCCAGGTGCCCGTCGGATCGTCCAAATTTCCGGTGAATATCGGCTTTCAGGGAAGGCATACTATTTTTTCCATGGTTTGGCCGCTGGTTGATGCCCCGGTACGGAACCACCGGGCCGAGCCATGCACACCGGTGCGATAAGGTGTCCACGCCAATCCCAATTGTTCCGTTGCTGCCTGCGAGTCGAGTTGAATGTGCTGAGACCACAAACGGAGCAATCCCGGTGGCAACGCATCGGGAAGCCGCCGGCCGGTGATGCCAAGAAATTTCAAGGCCCGCTGAGCTGCCTTGAGTGGCGGGCCACCTACCCAGGAGTCCACGCTCAGCTGGCGCCGGCCGATGCGTTTCACCGGCGTTGCCTTGATTTCGATAGCCAGGTCGACAAAGTAGTCGTTCCAGCGAGGACTGTCCGGCGCAGCCAGATTGAAAGCCGGCAACTCGCCTGGAGCCACCGGCAGCTGCAGTGCAACCAGCAGAGCCTGGCAAACGTCGTCCACGTGGACAAGATTGGACCAACCATCGCCTGCGATGCCAAGGTCGCCAAGACGCCCGGACTGAAGCCATCGGCCGATGCGTCCGACCCAGAGTTCACTGCCAGGACCAAAAACACAGCCTGGCCGCAGCATCACGGCTGTACCGCCGCGACGAGCAAATTCCTCCAGACTGGTTTCCGCTTCGCACTTGGCACGGCCGTACCAACCCAGGCTGGGATCATGTGGCGCACCCTCACGGATAAGGCCTTCTGCAGGGCCATAAACCGACATGGTGCTCAAATGAACAATGCGCGGACAGTTTGCCTTGAGCGCGGCGTCGACCAGGACGTGCATGCCTTCAGAAATCGACGCTGCATCGCCCGCCACGCAGTTAACAACCGCATCGAAGTTTTTTAGTGCCACCGCAAGTTGCCCGGCGTCTCGGGTGTCCAGTTCCAGCCATTCGGCCTGCAACTTTTTTGCGCCTTCCGAAGTTTTTTTTCGCCTGGATGCGCCGGTGGGGGTTGCCCACGAAGTGCTGTGCAGCATTTCCAGCAGGCGCCTGCCGATGTGGCCTGAACCTCCCAATACCAGCACCTTCATGCGGCCTCCTTCAACTGGACCGGTGCTCGCTCTGCACGCAAGCGATGCGACAGCGTGTCGCCCAGTCGGAGCGACATGGCAATCAGGGTCAAAGTCGGATTGGCCTGGCTTGACGTAGGGAAAACGGCGCTTCCGGCTACAAACAGGTTGTGCACTGAGTGAACCTGGCAGTCGGCATTGACCACGCTGGTGCGCACGTCATCGCCCATGCGCGCGGTGCCGATGTGATGCCCTCCGTAGGCGCCGAAGCGCACGAGGTCGTCCTCAAGGGTCTGGCGGTTGTAGTCGAAGTGGGCCTTTCCACTGCGCGCGAATTCTTCAGCCATCACGTCCAGGGTTTTGCGGACGGAGTCGATGTCCGCCTGGCTGTAGCGCCAATCCACCTTCAGGCGAGGCATGCCCAGCGCATCGACAGTGCCGGCAAGTGTGACCCGGCTGTGGGCCTGGGGTATTTGCTCACCATGAACTTCAAGGCTGAAGCGGTTGGTGCGGTTGCGCAGAATCACCGACGGGAATTTGCGTTCAGCGAAGGAGCGCCTGGCCAGCCAATGGGCCAGGAAAGCCGTGGTGTCCAGTGGGTCGGCCACCACATTGAGGAGGTGGCGGGCGTAAGTCCCTGCCGTGGGGGCATGGCCATCGTTGAGCCGCTTTCCATATTCGTAGCTGATCAGTTTGCGGGCCAGGAACAGCCCCGACAACACCCCGTTGCGATGCACCGGATCGGTGATGCGCGGGAAGTGCAGGCGGGCGACTGCATTGGCAAGGCCCAGGCGCCTTTGCTCGTGGGCGGCCACAGACAGCCTGCGCCTGCAATAGATGCCTTCCGGGGAAATTTCATAGCCGTGCCGCACATTGCTGACGGGCCCATGAACGGTCAGGGTGCCGACATTCCCGGCGATGTGGCACATGTAGTAGCGCCCCACCACATCATGCTGGTTGCCGACACCTTGCGGAACGACATCCCGCGACGCCAGTAACAAACGCGCCGTTTCGAGTCCGCCCATGGCCAGTACCGTGGTATTCGGAGTCACCCAAAAGTGTGTTCCTGCCAGGGTGCGTACCTCGAGTTCCCGGACGGCCCTTCCGTCGGCGTGCAGCCGCACTGCAGTGCAGTTGGCTCCCAGCAGTACCTGGATATTGGGCGCCAGCTCAAGCCGCCGTGCATAGCGATTGCCGAAATGCGTGGGACAGGAAAACCGCTCCAGCCCATTGGTCAGCACGCGCGAACTGTCGAACCCTGCAATCATCGGACCGATCTCCGGCTCCAGGGCGTTACCCGCGTCATAAATGAACCGCCCGGCTTCCGCGAGGGCATTGGCACGCGGGTAGTAGGGGAGCAGATCTTCGTAAGACAGTGGCCAACCGCTGTGCGGGATGTAGCTACGGGTCTCGAAGTCAATCGGGTCGAAGGGCATGCAGCGTCCGCCCCAGATCGCGGTGGATCCCCCAAGACGCCGCTGGCGATATTTGCCGGGCGGACTGTGCAGCCGCTCATCCGCGACCTCTCCTTCGCAGAGCGACTGGGTGGGAGCGTGCGCCTGCACCTGCCCCGACTCCAGCAGAAGCACGGAATGCCCTTGCTCCGACAAGGTGAGCGCCAATGCAATGCCCGCGGGGCCGCCACCCACTACGCAGACGTCCGCCTGAAGGCGGCTGCCGGCCTGAATGTCATTGGCCTGCGTGATCATAGGTGGGTGTCCGGGACAAATTTGGCGGTGGTGCGCAGCGGTTGGGCTGCTACGCCGAAATTGCGCTGGTGGATACGTGCAACGCTGGCAAAGAAACGGGTAAGGGAAAAATTCTGTTCATAAAGTGCCCGGCCGTTGCGCTCCAGTGACGTCCTCAGCGCAGGCTCGTTCAGCACCCGCTGCAGGCTCCTGGCAATACCGGCCGCGTCACCGGCCTGCACGAAGCAGGCATTGACGCCATCGGTCAACACGGAAGGTATTTCGCCTACCGGGCTGCAGACCACCGCAACGCCGTTGGCCATGGCCTCCAGGATGACCAGCGGCAAACCCTCGTCGTAAGAAGGCAATACCAGGACATCGGCGCGAGCCATCAGGCGTGCGACCTGCTGCTGGTCGGACCAGCCGGCAAAATCAAGCAGTGCTTCGATGCCCAGTTGCTTTGCCTTTATCCGGTAGGCTTCGATATCGCCGCCGCCGGCCAGAATCACTTCGGTTCGTGAGGCATCAAATCCCGGGAGTGTCAGCGCCTGCAAAAGATCCGATACCCCCTTGCGCTCCGACAGGTTTCCCAAAAAGAGCACGCGCTGCACGATTTGTTCCGAGGCTATGCGCCGTGCATGGGTAGGTTCGGGAACACCGTTGATAACGATCTCCACGCGATTGGCCGGCACGCCGAGTTCTTCGACCACAAAACGTCGTGCGGATGATCCCAGCACCACGCAACTGGCCGGCAGTGAAAATACCCAGCGCGTCAGCATCTGCAGCGGACGGGGTAACGACCGGTAGAAATGATGCAGCTGCGCAGCGTGCAAATGAAGCACCACCGGAATACCGAGGGCGCGGCAGACAATGATGATCACGCTCTTGCGAAAGAGGCTCAACCGCTCGGCCATGTTCACATGGACACCCGCCAGCCGGCCGTTGAGTTTTCCGCGCATTATTCTGGCCATGGCAGTTGCCAGCACCCAAAGTGAATACAGCGCGTTGGCGCCGCCGCGGGTGTCAAGCGGACGGAGTTCCGCCGCATCCGCAGGGGCGGAAAACGCCTGGGCCTGAATCAGGTAGTCCGCGACCTTGAACATGCCGCCGCCTTTGGGCGTCCAGGGACACGCAAGGTAGATATAGCGCCCCTCGCGTTCTCGTGCGGCTGAATGCGGCAGCGATTCACTTCTCATAATTACTTTCCTGTACCTTGATAAGAAAGACCGGGCTTCCTAAAGAGTGCGCGCTTGAAGAAGGTGGTCATGGGACGTTCCAGCCACACGTATGAGATGCAGCCTGCAACCACCACGGCCGTGCCCACGGCAAGCACGATGGTCAGGCTGTCCTGCACGCCCAGTTTTTTCAGTGCCAGCACACCGGCCGGTACCACGAAGGTGTGCGAGAGATAGATGGAATAGGAAGCGTCACCCAGGAAGGACAGGCGGGAAGCCAGTGGCGCGCGCAAGGTCCATGGTTCGAGCCAGATTGACCCGAGGACGACCAGCGCAGCACCGCAGCCCCATGTTGCGAAACGGTCGGCCGAGTGCCCCCAGTCAGGGATAAACATGAACACTACACCAGCGGCCATGACGATCAGGCCGACTCCTGGCGATGCATGCCGAAAATGCAAAAAAGCATAGGCAATGCAGACCCCAAGAATGAACTCAAAAACAATGGTCTGGGCGTAGAAACCCAGCACCACCGAGTCCGGTGCATGCCGCCCAGCCGTGAAAATAAGCAGAAAAACCAGCAAACAAAACCGGATGCGTGGTGCGCCCAGCGCAATGGCTGCCGCAAAAACCGCATAAAAAAGCATTTCAAAATTCAATGTCCAGCCGACGGGCAGCGCGGGCAATACGAGGCCCCACGGGCTCACGGCAGGGATGAACAAAAGGGAGGCGGTCAGATGACCGGGCTCAACGGACGCGCGGGATGCGAGGGTCGGCACGGCCAGCAACAGGGCAACCTTCAGCAAGGTATAGAACCAGTAAAGTGGTGCGATCCTCAGCAAGCGCCTTCGCATGAACACCCAGGCGGCATTGACCCGCGACGTTGCGTCGGAAGGCAGTGCCGACGTTGACATGGCCATGACAAAACCGCTGATGACAAAAAAGATGTCCACGCCTGCGGAGCCGTCTGCCCAATAGCGGGTTGGGCCGGTTCCGCCGATGTGGATGGAGATGGCCTGGGTAATGTGCATGACCACGACAAGCATGGCCGCGGCAAATCTCAGAATCTGTACGCCCGTGAATTGCTGTGTCGCCTGCTGCTTCTGCGGGCTTCCATTGGGGCCGGTCAATGGGCGCTCCCCTGAATTGCCTGGCGGGGCGCCATGGCGAAGTCCTTGAGTACCCGGCTCGCGATGGCCTCGCCAGCCGGGCGCTGCCGGCGAAGCAGGCCGCGTACGAGGCCCGCGGCGTTGAAGCACCATGAGACCACCGAATAGAGCGCCTTGGTGACAGACCGCTTTCGCCAAGTCATCAGCAACACCGGCGCCGTGACGATGATGCAAAAGAATGCCATGCGCAGGGGCGCCGACACCGGCCAGAATACCAGGCTGGCCATGACCGCCCACCAGCCCAGGACGGCCAGGTACAGGCGCAGTTCCCGCAGGCCCTGCAGCGCCAGATGCAGGCGGGGCTGGCCGGCGGCAGCGCGGACCAGTTCGCCCAGCCCGCAGATATAGCGGGTGCTCCAGCGCCGCATCAACAAGCGATAGGGCGGTGCATCGTGGCCAAAGTGGTTGACGGCATCCACCGGCAGGCGCCACAGATGCCAGCCGAGAGCGCGCAGCCTGATGGCCAGGTCAAATTCTTCATAGCTGTGCAGGTTACGGTCGGAAAGATAGCCTGCGGCCTCAATGGCGGTGCGACGGTAAAGCCCACCGCCGTCGAGCCGGTCGACCTTGCCGGGCAGCAAGTGCGGCGAGGCGCGTTCTCCACGCGCCAGGTATTCCAGGCTCTCGGTGTTTTGCTCCACCACGCGGCCACCAACGCCTGCGACATCCTCGTGGGTATCCAGAAAATCGAGTGCCTTCTCAAGAAAGCCTTCCTGCATCTGCATGTCGCCATCGAGGATATAGATGAAGTCGCCATGCGAATGCTGGTAGCCCAGTTGCGGACCTACGCCGCAGCAGCGCTCGTTGGGATTGGCCAGCTGGACGATACGGATGGGGTAAGTGCATGCCAGCTCCACTGTGTTGTCGGTCGAGCAGGAGTCGGCAAGAATGACCTCTCCGCCCACGGCGGAAACAGCGCGCAGCGCACTCTCGATGGTCGCCCGGATGCGTTTTTCCTCATTCAGTGCCTTGATGACCACGGAGACCCGGCAGGAATGCCAGAGGGGGGTAATTTTGCGGAGTGATTTGGGGTTCATTTTTTATCCTGCTTCGGCCGGGCTGCCGGTGTGAACGGTCCGGCGCGTGCGCCAAAGCTGCCAGTTTTTCACCACCTGGCCCGGCATGAAAAGCATGGCCGCCGTCAGCCACCACCGTCTTCCGGTAGCCGCGCGGTGCGCGCGCACCAGCCAGTCGAAGCCCTCACGGCGGCTTCCGGATGCAAGTGCCTGCCGTGCCAGCGTCAACTCGTGTTGCGCCACAAGCCACAGTGCAGACCGGCGTTGTATGGTGGTCATGGTCCCTGAAAGTGCACGTGCCCGCATGCGTTCCAGAAACGGTGGCATGGCCAGGTCGGGGTGATATGTCGTCAGGCCGCCTTCCACGGCCAGCCGATACGCCATCAAGGGCGACCGGACCAGCGCAACGGGGGTTTTCTCTGCCAGGCGAAACCATAGATCCAGGTCTTCGCCGTGCGACTCTCCCGAAGGAAAGCATGGCTGCATTTGCCGCAAGCGCGCGCTTCGCACGGACACCGCGCTGGTGCACAGCGACGGCGCGCTCATCCAGCGCCGTGGCAGATCGGTGATGAGTTCCACTTCCGGCTGATCTGCCAGCATTGGCCAGTTCGGCGGCCACATGGTGTGGGTATCGGGAACCGGCAGGAAGTCGGTGGCCACCGTGTCGACCTGCGGGTAACGCGCCTGCGTCCACAGAAGGGTTGCCAGGTACTGGGGATGGTGCCAGTCATCGGCGTCGAGAAAGGAAACCCATTCGCCTTTTGCCAGCGAGATTCCCAGGTTCCGGGCGGCGGAAACGCCGGCATTGGCCTGGCGCACCAGGCGCAATCGCGGGTCAGGTATGAACGTTACCAGTTCCGCACCGCCGTCGGTAGAACCGTCGTCCACCACAATGACCTCGAAGTCCGAAAAGGATTGCGCCAGCACCGACGCGATGGTGTCGTTGATGTACGGTGCCTTGTTGTAAAGCGGAATGACAATCGAAAATTTCATGGTTGGGCCCGAGAGGTGGCCGGGGACGGATGGAAGTTCCCGGCGAAGCGGGGCACGGCGCCTTCCGGCAAGCTTGCCGGCTGCGCTCTGCGGGCATAGGCTTCGCGCGCTGCAGCGGCCAGCGTCATCAGCAAAAGCACGTGGGTAGTGAGCTCGGGGCCGTAACCAAAGAGCAGCAGCGGCACTTCACTGATGGCGCGCAGTGCCAGCGCCACGAACAACGCCAGTGAAAGGCCGCCGCTGGCCCGTGCATAGCGGATGGACAGGACCAGCAGCACCAATGCGTACAACACCAGTGCAGCGGCACCCACCGTGCCGGAGCGCGACAGCGTGTCCATAAACTGGTTGTGCGCGTGGGTCGCATTGGGCATGCCGATGCTTTCACGGAAACTGACATCCCACAGGGTGGGTCCGTAGCCGAACACAGGGTTGCGTTGCCATTCGTCATAGGCAATTGCCCAGATCTGATCACGGCCGGTCATGGACGCGAGTTGCGCGCCCTGGGCGCTGTCAAAGAAGCTGGACAGACGCGCATCGACATCGCCAAACATCAGTACCAGCGTGACACCAGTCACCGCAACCATGAACCCCACCAAGGAGACGATGCCGAATTCCGGCCGCACCGGGTCGCTGGCGCGGCGCAGAAACGCGGGCCCCTGGCGTACAGCAAGAATGCAGGCGGAGCACAGGGTGAAAGAAATCCAGGCTGTTTTGGATTGAGCGAGAAAAAGGACAAGAAGCCCCATTCCCCACGCCAGGCGATTAAGCCAGACGCTCTGCAGAGGGCGCGCGAGGAGACACAGCAAGCCCAACTGAGCCAGCATGCCGAGTGACACAGCATGTGCGGCCAGCCCTGCCATCCGCGGTACACCCGGCAGCAGACCCTGCGTATAGGAGAGATCCAGCACCAGCGTTGGCTTGAAGGGGATTAGCAGCAAGCCCGCTGCCATAAAGAGCAGCAAGGCGTTGCGAGCTGCCTTGAACGCAAGATCTCTTTCGATGCTGGTGGCAAGCACTGCCGCGATGCCGATGAGCAGCGGGTACACGTAGTCGTGTGACACATGCGGATGCAGGCCAAAAAGGGCCGGTGCGGCCACCGTGCCTGCCCAGAAAAGAATAAAGGTGATCAGCATCACCGGGGGCGCCTGCACCGTCTTGTCGCGTTGAAGCCAGTGCGTGATGATGCGCTCCCCCGCTAGCGTGAGCAGCAAGAGGGAAACCAGCGGCTGCGCCAAAGCCACCAGTGGGTGGCGCACCACCACTGCAACTTCGTCCAATTTAAACGCACTGCTGGAGAGGTCGCGCCCCGAGAGGAAATTGTTCAGGGCCACCATTGCCAGGATGGCGTAAAAAATGACATGCATGTATCCGTGCGCACGGCGTGACGTGACATGAACGGCACCCGCCATGCCCAGCGTCGCCAAAAGTGCCGCCAAAATGGCGCCGGCAACCAGAACAGAAATAACGACGGTTTGTTCCAGGATAGCTCCTTAGAGTGGCTGCTCAAGGGAATTGGAAAGATCGGTACGTGGTGCCGAAACACCGCGGCGCAAAAACTTCGCCAGTCCGGGGACAAACCGGATGACCATTTCGGATGTTTCCCGTCCCAGCATTTGCGGCCTCAGGGCAAGCAGCAATGCCGGCAGGACTGCTGCGGACAGGCTTCCGGCAAGCAGCGAGAGCAGGGGAATATCAAACCGTGCAACCGCGTGCTGACCTGCCATCACACCTAAAACGCAAGCGGCACAAAGAAGAAACCCGCGCAGGGCATCCGGCAGCAGGGACATCCAGCCAAGCTCCAGTGCACGGAATGCAGCCGTAGCCGTAACGGCTGCGCGCAGTACCAGCAACAGACCTGCCACGACTGCAGCCATGTGGATTCCCTGGCCTGCAAACAGGTAAAAACCGAGGATGCCCAAAACGATCAGCGGGAGCTGCAGCGCAAATTCGTAGTACTTGCGTCCGGTGTTCCACAGCACGGGTGTCGACAGTCCCCAAATGACGTACGCCGGCATGCAGAGGAACAAAATTCCCAGCACCCAGGCTGCCCCACTCCATGCGGGCCCATAAAGCACACGCACGATGTCGGGCGACAGAAAGGCAAGCGTCGCAAAGGCGGGGAGTCCCAACACCACAATGGTGGCCAGCATCTGCAGATAAGCGCGGCCCAGTCGTGGCCGGTCGTTTTGCAGGCGTGCGCCCGCCGCCAGGAACGCGGGCTGAAGTGCGCCCAGCAGCAAGGTGTTGGGCATCGTGGCCAGGTTGTAAGCCACGTTATAGAGACCCAGCGATTGCGCGTTGAGCAACCGGCCTATCAATACCCGGTCAAGGTTGTTGAGTACCCAGTTGACGATATTGGTCAAAAAGACCGTGTGTCCCGTACCGACAGCGGACTTTGCATCGGCATACCAGAACAGCGGGCGAAGCGCATGCGGCTTGAGGGCATAACTGGCAACAAACACAACAGCCGCCTGAACCAGCCAGGCCGCTACCAGCGAAGCCTCACCCTGGCCAAGCAGTGCCATCGGCACCCCAACAGCCACATACCCAGCGGCATAGCTGCCGACCTGGATCAATCCCACTGCCCGGAAATTCAAGTCACGCTGCAGCAGGTAGGTAGCCGGTGCTGCCGCAGCACCCAACAGGCACGCCACCGATAACCATTCAATGACGAATTGCGCGCGCGGCTCCCGGAAATAAGCCGACAGCAGCGGCGCCAGAAAATAGAGGGCAAGCATGGTGGCAATACCCACGATCAGTTGCCATGTCCAGGCAAACCGGACGTCTTCGTCACTCAGTGTGGTGCGTTGCAACAGGCTCCAGCTGAAGCCAAAACCGGAGACGAATGTGGCGAATGTCAGTACCACCATGCCGATGGCAAAAACACCAAAAATCTCCGGCCCCAAGGTGCGGGCCAGAATCACCTGGGCCGCCAGCTGCAGCCCAAAGCGTGCCGCTGTGGAAACGGCGCTCCATTTGACCGCTGCAACACCCGGACGGCCGAGGCCACTCATGCTCAAGACCTCTCTGCTTTATGGCGGCGAACGGCAATCACGCCCATCAACGCCAATGTGGCCAGCAGCGTGCCGTAAGGGTGCCATCCGGATTCGTCCGTATCTGCCTCGCCCGCCGCCGCCGTGACACCCAAGCCGGATTGGCCATTGCGCACCGTGTTCACACCGTGGACTGTGTTGACCTTGACGGGCTCAGTGCCGGGCTGGAGTTTCATACGTGTCGCTTTGGCGGTAGCTCCCGTTGGCGTCACCGCTGCGGGCGCTGCAGGCGGGTTGGTAGACGCCGTTGCTGAAGCAATCCAGGTGGCCAAAATGGCGGTAAACAGGGTTCGAAACATAGGGTTTTCCTTCTGTCAAAGCAGGAAAAGAGTTTGTTGTGCAGTGCAGCAATTGACAATAGTCCGAATGGCTCATGGCGCGCTTTATGCTATTTATTGAGTTCAAAAAAGCGTGGCGCATTCTTGGGGCAAGGCTTGAATTGCTCACATGCTGACCGCCGGCTGGATGAGTCCGTTCGGGCTATTGCGCATGGGCTCAGATGCAGATACGTCCATACCGGTTTCAGAGGTGTTCCTGTAGCCTTCGGGATTGCGCTGCTGCCAGTGCCAGGAGTCGCGGCACATGTCGTCGATCGTGCATGTGGCGCGCCAGCCCAGCAGGCTGCCGGCCAGGGAAACATCTGCAAAGTACTGTGCGACATCCCCGGCTCGCCGAGGTGCGAATTCATAAGGAATTGGCCGTCCGCTTGCCCGCTCAAACGCCTGGACCACACCGAGAACACTGGTGCCCTCGCCGGTGCCCAGATTGACCGTAAAGCTCCTGCCGCTTGCCAGCAAAGCATCGACTGCGGCCACATGGCCTGCCGCGAGGTCGGTGACGTGCAGGTAGTCGCGCACCCCGGTGCCGTCGGGTGTGGGGTAGTCATTGCCGAACACATTGAGCGTGGCCCGTTTGCCCACGGCCACCTGGGTGACGTACGGCATCAGGTTGTTGGGGATTCCATTAGGGTCTTCGCCGATCAGTCCACTGGGGTGCGCGCCCACCGGGTTGAAGTAGCGCAGCACCCCGACCCGCCACGCCGCGTCTGAAATGCGCAGGGATGCCAGGATGTTTTCACACATCAGTTTGGTGTGGGCGTACGGGCTCTCCGGCATGCATGGAAACTGCTCATTGATGGGCACGGTGGCGGGATCCCCATAGACCGTGGCGCTTGAAGAGAAGACTACGGCCCGGCAGTCCGTCGTTTCCATCGCCCGCAACAAACTCAGGAGGCCGCCAACATTGTTCTGGTAGTACATGAGAGGGCGCTGCACGCTTTCCCCTACGGCCTTGAACCCGGCAAAGTGGATGGCCGCAACGCAGTGGTAGCGTTGCAGGACTCCTGCCACAAAATCGGTGTCCAGTACGTTGCCGCGTTCGCAGGGTGCGGGCTGATCCGTCAGCTGCTGCAGCCGGTGCAGCACGGCAGGATGGCTGTTGGAAAAGTCGTCGAGGATGACAGGCTGGTAGCCGGCATTCACCAGCGCCACAAAAGTATGGCTTCCGATGTATCCGGCTCCACCGGTTAATAGCACACTGGGTTTGTTCAGGGTCATTGCAAAAGGCTGCATGGCAGCGGGTTGATTTGATACGGGTCACGGCGCCGGCGTAACACTGCTGAAACATGTTCGCGTGAGGGATTGCATGGACAGGCAGCATCCAGACATCACCAGACCATTCCCTTTCAGGGGCTAGTTACGAGTGTCTTTGACGCGTGGAGAAAGGATGTCAGCGTAAGCCGCATATGTGCGTGGGAAGCTGTCACGCTGGCCTCAAAGCGTTTCGAATCGTTCGGTAAGCACTTGTGAATGACGGTTGCAAATCGCCGGCTGGCGGGGAGCTGAACTGTTCGTTAGCAGTTGGCATCCCAACGGCAAACGACAAAAAGTCACAAAGATCAGGGGCTGCTGCGACTGCTCGCACAGTGCGCTGAATTCCCGGGAATTAACCCGGCGTAGCAAATCGCATGAAAAAAGCCCGGGGGAGGCCGGGCTTTCGTTGATGGAGATGCTTTGCTTACATGCCGCTGTAGTTGGGTCCGCCACCGCCTTCGGGCGTGACCCACACGATGTTTTGTGTTGGGTCTTTGATGTCACAGGTTTTGCAGTGCACGCAGTTCTGCGCGTTGATCTGCAGGCGGTCGGTATTGTCGGGGTTCTTTACGAACTCGTAGACACCGGCCGGGCAGTAGCGGCTTTCGGGGCCGGCGTACTTGACCAGGTTGATGCTCACCGGCACGCTCGCGTCCTTGAGCGTCAGGTGCGCGGGCTGGTGCTCTTCGTGGTTGGTGTTGGAGACGAAAACCGAACTAAGGCGGTCGAAGGTGATCTTGTTGTCGGGCTTGGGATACACGATGGGCGTGCACTCGGCCGCCGGCTTGAGCTTGGCGTAGTCCGGAATGCTGTTGTGGATGGTCCAGGGCGGCGACTTGAAGCCCAGCTTGGGCAACAGCCAGTGCTCGATGCCGGTCATGAAGGCGCCGACGTAGAGGCCTTTCTTGAACCAGGACTTGAAATTGCGCGACTGGTTGAGCTCCTGCGCGAGCCAGCTCTTGGCATAGGCTTCAGGGTAGGCGGCCAGCTCGTCGTGCTGGCGGCCGGCGGTGACAGCCCCATAGGCGGCCTCAGCGGCCAGCATGCCGCTCTTGATGGCCGCGTGGCTGCCCTTGATGCGGGCGGCATTGAGGTAACCGGCTTCGCAGCCGATCAGCGCGCCACCGGGGAACACGGTTTTGGGCAGGCTCAATGCGCCGCCGGCGGTGATGGCACGCGCGCCATAGCTGATGCGCTTG
This sequence comes from Polaromonas sp. P1_F4, assembly GCF_056405675.1. NCBI lineage: Bacteria > Pseudomonadati > Pseudomonadota > Betaproteobacteria > Burkholderiales > Comamonadaceae > Polaromonas > Polaromonas sp. P1_F4. The sequence goes on from NZ_JBFUBP010000001.1 coordinate 283,342, forward strand.
CCGCCCTCAAGGTATTGCTTGATGCTGGGGTGAGTCTTCCAGCGCTGCATCTCTTCAAACGGGCTGAGGTAGGGGTTGCTGTAGTCCAGGCCGGTGACCATGCCCAGCGTGACCTTGTTGTCCTCCAGGTGGTACATGAAACCGCCACCGTAGGTCTGGCTGTCCATTGGCCAGCCGGCAGTGTGGATCACAAGGCCCGGCTTGTGTTTGGCCGGGTCGATTTCCCAGAGTTCTTTCACCCCCAGCGCGTAGCCTTGCGGGTCGCGGCCTTCGTCGAGTTTGAAGCGGTTGATCAGCTGGCGGCCCAGGTGGCCGCGCGCGCCTTCGGCAAACACGGTGTATTTGCCGTGCAGCTCCATGCCGAGCTGGAAGTTGTCGGTCGGCTGACCGTCCTTGCCGATGCCGAGATTGCCGGTGGCCACGCCCTTGACGGAGCCGTCGTCGTTGTAGAGCACTTCGGCTGCCGCGAAGCCGGGGAAGATTTCAACGCCCAGGCCCTCTGCCTGCTGCGCCAGCCAGCGCACCACATTGCCCAGGCTGATGACGTAATTGCCTTCGTTGTGAAAGCAGTCCGGCACAAAAAAGGCCGGTGTCTTGATCGCGCTCTTTTCGCTCAGGAAAAGCACTTCGTCAGCGGTAACGGGCTGGTTCAACGGGGCGCCCCGGGCTTTCCAGTCGGGCAGCAGTTCGGTCAGCGCCTTCGGATCCATCACTGCGCCCGAGAGAATGTGCGCGCCGGGCTCGGAACCTTTTTCAAGCACCACCACGGAAACATCTGTGCCCTTTTCAGCGGCGAGTTGTTTGAGCCGGATGGCGGTGGCCAGGCCGCCCGGGCCTCCGCCCACCACGACCACGTCATATTCCATTGCTTCGCGCGGGCCGAACTGGGCCAGAATTTCTTGGGTATTCATCGGGGACTCGCTGATAATGATTTTCAGGAAGGATTGTCGGTCTCGCGTTGGATTTTATGTCGCGAATGCGGCGATGCGAACGGTCGTTCTCTTTTGTACGGTTTAAATTGAGAGAGGAGCCTCTAATGGCTTACAGCATTGATCTGTCGGGGCGTGTCGCTCTCGTGACCGGTGCATCCGGCGGGCTGGGTGCGCAGTTCGCCAAAACACTGAGCCGTGCCGGCGCGGCCGTGGTGCTGGCCAGCCGCAGGCTCGACAAGCTCAAGGACCTGCGCGCGCAGATTGAGGCTGCGGGTGGCGATGCGCATGTGGTTGAGCTCGACGTGACCGACCACGCCAGCATCAAGGCCGGCGTGGCCCATGCTGAAACGGAAGTCGGGCCCATCGACATTCTGGTCAACAACTCCGGCGTGAGCACCACACAGCGCATCCAGGACGTCGGCGAGGAAGACTACGACTTCATCTTCAACACCAATGTGAAGGGCGCCTTCTTCGTGGCGCAGGAAGTCGGCAAGCGCATGCTGGCCCGTTCGCGCGGTGCCGGGCCCGGCAACTATGCCGGCGGCCGCATCATCAACATCGCCTCCATGGCCGGCTTGCGCGTACTGCCGCAGATCGGCGTGTACTGCATGAGCAAGGCCGCCGTGGTGCAGATGACCAAAGCCATGGCGCTGGAGTGGGGCAAGTTCGGCATCAACGTCAACGCCATCTGCCCCGGCTATATTGACACCGAGATCAACCACCACCATTGGGAAACCGAGCAGGGCAAGAGGCTGGTGCAGATGTTGCCGCGCAAGCGCATCGGCAAACCGCAAGACCTGGATGCACTGCTGGTGATGCTGGCCAGTGGCGAGAGCCATTTCGTCAATGGTGCAGTGATTGCAGCCGACGACGGGTTTGGCGTTTGATCGATCGGCATAACAAAGATTAATTTTCGGAGAAGAACATGATGGATTCCGTAGTGCCCTACCTCGGCCCGATAGGCCTGATCTTCCTGGCCTTGCTGGCGGGCGTGGTCAGCCCGGGCCCCAGTTTTGTGCAGGTTGCGCGCATCGCGGTTTCGCGTTCACGCGCTGACGGCCTGGCTGCCGCGGTGGGTATGGGCCTGGGGGCGCTGGTGTTTGCCGCGTTGGCGCTGGCCGGGCTGCAGGCCCTGCTGGCCGCCTTGCCTGGTGTCTACATGGCGCTCAAGGTCGTGGGCGGCCTGTACCTGATGTGGATCGCCTTTAATATCTGGCGCGGCGCGCGCCAGCCGCTGGAAATGGGCGGCGGTGACACGGGCGCTTCGCGCCGCACGGTGCTGCAATCGTTTCGCCAGGGGCTGGTGACGCAGCTGAGCAACCCGAAGATCGTGGTGGTTTACAGCAGCGTGTTCGCGGCACTGTTGCCCGCACAGTTTCCCTTGCCCGCAGCCCTGCTGGTGCTTGTGGGCGTGCTCGTGATGGAAATCGGCTGGTATGCCGTGGTGGCGGTGGTTTTGTCTTCCGCTGTACCGCGCGCAGCCTACCTGCGCAGCAAGGCTGCGGTAGACCGCACCGCCGCCGGTGCGATGGGGCTGCTAGGTTTGCGCCTGGTAGCCACTGCGCACACTGCCTGACGGATGCTGACGGGCATTCTGGCCGGGCTCGCGGCGGGCGCGCTGTGGGGCCTGGTGTTTGTGGCGCCGCGCATGCTCGACATGGGCGTGGGTGGCTATTCGTCCATTGACCTGACGGCCGGGCGCTTTGCGGTGTACGGCGTGGTGGCTGTGCTGGTGATGCTGGCGGGATGGCGCACTCGCCGCCTGCCCACGGTGCGGCAGGCGTGGGCCGCTCTGGTCATGAGCATTCTCGGGTTCAGCGGCTACTACCTGCTGTTGGTGCTGGCCATACGCGACGCCGGCACCGAAGTGCCTTCGCTGGTAATCGGCACCATTCCCATTTGGGTCATGTTGCTGGGCAAGCCGCAAGGCCTGCGTTGGGCTTCCCTGCTGCCCGGCCTGGCGCTCACCCTGGCGGGGCTGGCGCTCATGATGGGTTCCACCCACGAGGCCGGTCAGGGAACAGCCACGAATTTCTGGCGTGGCATGCTGTTTGTGTCGGCCTCACTGGTGTGCTGGACGGCGTTTGCGATCCTGAATTCTGCCTGGCTCAAGCGGCACCCTGAAGTCAACGCCACCGACTGGGCTAACTGGTTGGGCGTGGCAACCGGCCTCGGGGCGTTGCTGATGTGGCTACTTGCGGGTTCGGGCGCAAGTGTGCTGGCCAGCCGCGAAGACCGCGGTGTGTTCGTGCTGCTTTGTGTTCTGGCCGGTCTGGGTTCCACCTGGCTGGCGACAATTTTGTGGAACATGGCCAGCCAGCGGCTCAGCGCCAGCCTGTGCGGGCAGCTCATCGTGAGCGAAACCATTTTTGCGCTGCTGTATTCGTTTGCCTGGGATGGCCACTGGCCCACGCTGGTACAACTGTCTGCCTGCGTGTTGTTCACGCTGGGGATTCTGGCTTCCATCAGGGCCCATCGATAAAGGCAATTGGCATCATGAAAATTGAAATTCCCGAAAAGAAAAAGCTCGTCCACGAAATGCATATTCCCATCCGTTGGGGTGATATGGACGCGATGGGCCACCTCAACAACGGCACTTACTTCCGTTATCTCGAAACTATCCGCATCGACTGGATGTATGGCATTGGCTGCAAGCCCGACCCGAAAGGCGAAGGGCCGGTGATCGTTAACGCTTTTTGCAATTTCTACAAGCAGCTGGAATATCCGGGTGACGTTCTGATGAAGATGTACGTAAGCGACCCGGGGCGCACCACGTTTGAAAGCTGGGCCACGATGGAGCGCGCTGATACGCCGGGCGTGATCTGCGCTGCGGGCGGTGCCACCACCATCTGGGTGGACTTTCCGGCGCAAAAGTCGAGACCGCTGCCGGACTGGATGCGCAAAATAATCGAGGAGTAGAGCGCCTCAACGCACCACGCGAAAGCTCTCCGCGTGTTCTTTAAGCCAGCGCTGGGCCAGGGTCCGTGTCTGCTGCCCGGGCTCCGCAAACGCTTCCTGGTCCGGGTGGAAGCTGCGCCTGAAGTAGGACAGCAGCGGCATCGTGCAGTGCCACATGGCACCGTTGCGGCCCCAGAAGAATTTGAGTGCGCTCCACCAGGTGCCGGGTTTGAACAGCGTGCCGTCGTGCCACAGGTTGAGCACGGTCTGCCGCCCTGAATCGAAGGTGAACAGCAGCACCGCATAGATGTACCAGCGTATGCGCCAGCCGTAGCTGCCCTGCAGCGCCTGGTAAAGGTCGTAGGCCACGGCGCGGTGCTCGGTTTCCTCGGCCGCGTGCCAGCGCCAGAGGATTTGCATTCTCGGGTCGGCACTGTCCAGCGTGTCGTTGTGGCGCAGCAGGTAGTCGGCCAGCACCGCGGTGAGGTGCTCATACGCGGCCGTCACCGCCAGGAAATGGCGCGACGCGATGCCTCTTTTCTTCGCATAGTCGATGCGCGCCGTAGCCCAGTGCTGCCAGTGGTTGACCAGGCCCTGCGTTTCCAGGTGCGTGTTGTAGAGCGCGTGGATATGGCGGTGCGTGGCCTCCTGGCCCATGAACTGCGCCATGGCTTCGTGCAGCAGGGCATGCTCGGGCGTCGGGGGCAGCAGCTTCGCGCAGTCGCGCACCGCATCGATGAAGGATTGCTCACCGACCGGAAAGCTCATCGACAAGGCATTGTGGTACTGGCTCAGGAAGGCGTCGCCGCCATACCAGTGGCGGTTAAAGCCCTGGCCCAGATCGATCTCGAGCTTGCGCACGGACAGGCCGGAGGGGTTGGCCGATGCGGGGTTGGGCGCGGCCGGGGCGACGGGGGAAGCGGTGGCGGTCGAAGTCATGAAATCCTGTTCCAAATCAAGCCAAACACAAACGCGGAGCCATGCGCATTATTCAGCGTTGCCGGGCACCGTACAACCCAGAACCAGCTCTCAGGTGGGCCTGGGCGGTTTGGGCACACGGCCCATCAGGTAGAACTCCGGGTTGGGCTGCATGTTGCTGAAGCTCGCCATGCGGTTGGAGAGCCCAAAAAAAGCTGTGATGGCCGCGATATCCCAGGCGTCTTCATCGTCAAAGCCGTGGCCGTACAGCGCTTCAAAGTCGCTGTCTTCAATCTGGTCCGCCTGCAGGCATACCTTCATCGCAAAGTCGAGCATGGCGCGCTGGCGCGGTGTGATGTCGGCCTTGCGGTAGTTCACCGCCACCTGGTCGGCCACCAGCGGCTTTTTTTCGTAAATGCGCAGGATGGCTCCGTGCGCCACCACGCAATACAGGCAATTGTTGGCCGCGCTCGTCGTGGTGACGATCATCTCGCGCTCGCCCTTGGTCAGGCTGCCGTTGGGGTTGGAACCCTCTTCCTTGAGCATCAGGGCATCGTGATAGGCGAAGAAGGCACGCCATTCGGCAGGGCGGCGCGCCAGCGCCAGGAATACGTTGGGCACGAAGCCGGCTTTTTCCTGCACCTCCAGGACTTTGGCTTTGATGTCTTCCGGCAGGTCCTTCAGTTCGGGAGCAGGGTACCGGGGTGCTGTGCCGGCGGTTTTGGGGCTGGTCATGAGGGCTTCCTTCAAAGGCTTTATAAGAGTGACTCGATAAGTGACTTGGGTCCAAGCGTAACTGCAAGACTACCCGCCAGGTCGCGCTGAGGGTTGAAGTCAAAATACATGTAATTGATAAAAACTATTAACTAAATATGTTTAATTGCCTTTGATTATTTTGCGGCGAAACCTAGACTGTGTTTCACAGGCCATCCGTCTGGCAAGCCCCTCAAAGGAGACTCCATCCGCAGCCCCAAAACACGGCCTTGACCAAAGCGTCCTGGCTGTCCCGCAGTGCAAATCCATGCCGTCATTCGGCACCACTTAATCATCAAAGGTAACTCATCATGGCTGATCACAACACGCAAAACGAAGGCACTTGCCCATTCTCGGGCGGCGCCCGCAAACACGCCCTGGCTGGTGCCGCAACGAACGCCGATTGGTGGCCCAACCAGCTGAACCTCAAGATCCTTCACCAGAACTCATCGCTGTCCGATCCCATGGGCGAGGCGTTCAACTATGCCGAAGAATTCAAGACCCTGGACCTGCATGCCGTGGTGAAAGACCTCCATGAGCTGATGACGGATTCGCAGGACTGGTGGCCTGCGGACTACGGCCACTACGGCCCATTCTTCGTTCGCATGGCGTGGCACAGCGCAGGCACCTACCGGATCGCCGACGGGCGCGGCGGCGCTGGCTCCGGCACACAGCGATTTGCGCCGCTCAACAGCTGGCCGGACAACGGAAACCTTGACAAGGCACGCCGCCTGCTGTGGCCGATCAAGCAGAAGTACGGCAGGAAAATCTCCTGGGCCGACCTGATGGTTCTGGCCGGCACCGTGGCCATGGACTCCATGGGATTCAAGACCTTCGGCTTTGCCGGCGGGCGCCCGGACGTCTGGGAGCCGGAAGAGATTTACTGGGGCCCTGAAGCCGAGTGGATGGGCGACAAACGCTACACCGGCGACCGCGAACTCGAGAGCCCGCTCGGTGCCGTGCAGATGGGCCTGATCTATGTGAACCCCGAGGGCCCGAACGGCAAACCGGACCCGCTGGGTTCGGCGCGGGACATCCGCGAGACATTCGCCCGCATGGCGATGAACGACGAAGAAACTGTTGCGCTCACCGCCGGCGGGCACACCTTCGGAAAGGCCCACGGCGCAGCCGATCCGGGCCAATACGTGGGGCCCGAGCCTGAGGGCGGCACCATTGAAGACCAGGGGTTTGGCTGGATCAACAAGTTCGGCGGCGGCCACGGCGTGCACACCGTCACCAGCGGCATCGAAGGCGCCTGGACCAAGAACCCCACCAAGTGGGACAACGGCTACTTCGAAAACCTGTTCGGCTACGAGTGGGAGCTGACGAAGAGCCCCGCCGGCGCCCACCAGTGGAAGCCCAAAGACCCTGCCGCAGCGACCACCGTGCCGGATGCCCATGATCCCGCGCTGCGCCATGCCCCGATGATGACGACCGCCGATATGGCCATGCGCATGGATCCGGCTTACGAGAAGATCTCGCGGCGCTTCATGGCGAATCCGCAGGAGTTTGCGGACGCCTTCGCCCGGGCCTGGTACAAGCTGACGCACCGTGACATGGGACCGGCTGCGCGCTACCTCGGCCCGCTGGTGCCGAAGGAGGCTCTGATTTGGCAGGATCCGGTTCCCGCTGTCGATCATCCACTGATCAATGAGCAGGATATTGAAGGCCTCAAGGCCAAGGTCCTCGCCTCCGGGCTCTCCATCTCCCAGCTCGTCACAACGGCCTGGGCGTCTGCTTCCACCTTCCGTGGCAGCGACAAGCGCGGTGGCGCAAACGGTGCGCGCATCCGCCTCGCACCGCAAAAGGATTGGGAAGCCAATCAGCCGGCCGAGCTGGCAAAAGTCCTGAAAGTGCTGGAGGCCATCCAGGGCGAGTTCAATAGCGCGCAGTCTGGACGCAAGAAGGTTTCGCTGGCCGACCTGATCGTTCTCGGTGGCTGCGCGGCCGTCGAGGCGGCTGCACGGAAAGCCGGCCACGACGTGAAGGTGCCCTTTTCACCGGGCCGCACGGACGCTTCACAAGCGCAAACCGATGTGGCGTCGTTTGCCGTGCTGGAACCGGCCGCAGACGGTTTCCGAAACTACACCCGCAAGGGGCAGGCGCAGCGGGCAGCCGAGCAGCTGGTGGATCGCGCGAACCTGATGACGCTGAGCGCTCCCGAGATGACGGTTCTGGTCGGCGGCATGCGCGCCCTGAATGCCAACGTCGGGCAGGCTCAGCACGGTGTTTTCACCAAGCGGCCCGGAACCTTGAGCAACGACTTCTTTGTGAACCTGCTCGACATGCGTACGAAGTGGCAGAAATCTGCCGCCGCTGAAGATGTGCTGGAGGGACGCGACCGCACGACGGGCGAACTCAAATGGACGGGTACGGTGATCGACCTCGTCTTCGGTTCGAACTCGCAGCTGCGGGCCATTGCGGAGGTCTATGCGTGCAGCGATTCGCAGCAGGTCTTCGTGCGTGACTTTGTGGCAGCCTGGAACAAGGTGATGAACCTGGACCGCTACGACCTTGCCTGATTGAGCAGACCATCATAGGCGCTGATTGAGGCCAAGCCCGCCCTGGTGAAGACCGGAGCGGGCTTTTTTGCTTTCCATTACGCTTCGTCTTTTAGGAGCCTTCATGACGCAGCCCGCAGACAAGGATTTCGACAAGGGCCTCGCCACCCGCAAGCAGGTGATGGGCGAGGATTTTGTGGCCAATGCTTTCGACAAGGCCACCGGTTTTTCCCTGCCGATCCAGCACTTCGTGACCCGCAATGCCTGGGGTGATGTGTGGCAGCGGCCGGGGCTGGACCTCAAAACACGCAGCCTGATTACCGTAGCCATGCTGACGGCACTGGGCAAACAGCATGAACTCAAAGGGCATGTGCGCGGCGCGCTCAACAACGGCGTGACGCCGGAGCAGCTTCAGGAAGTGCTGCTGCACGCGAGCATTTATTGCGGCCTGCCCGCCGCGGTCGAGGCATTTCGCACGGCGGCCGAGGTTGTTGATGCGCCTCCAAAGGCTTGAGGTTTGTAAGCGATTTGAGGTTGTAGCCCTTCCAATACGTGGATGTATAGCTATTAAAAAGATAGGAAATAACTTTTATCCTTATCCGCCATGACTGAACCCATGCCCTTGATCCGCCGCTGCACCGAGGCCGACTGGCCCGCCGTTTGGCCGCTGCTGCGCGCCACCTTTGAAGCAGGCGACACCTATGCCTTTTCGCCCGACAGCACAGAAGCTGAAATACACGCGGTGTGGATGGACGCGCCCCGGGCGACGTATGTAGTGCGTGAGGGGAACAGCGACGACGGCCGACTGCTAGGCACCTACTTCATCAAACCCAACCAGCCGGGGCTGGGTGCGCATGTCTGCAACTGCGGCTATGTGGTCGCGCCCGAAGCGCAGGGCAAAGGCCTGGCGTCGGCGATGTGCGAGCACTCCCAGCAGGAAGCGCTGGCCATGGGTTTTCTGGCGATGCAGTTCAACCTGGTGGTGTCGACGAATGAGCGTGCTGTTCGGTTATGGCAAAGATTGGGATTTGAGATTGTGGGGACCTTGCCGGGGGCTTTTCGGCATGTGAGGTTGGGGTTGGTGGATGCGTTTGTGATGTTCAAGACTTTGCGGCGTTAAGGCCGGAACAAGCCCCGGCCTCAACAAGAAAACTCAAACCCACCCTTCAAGCACAACCTTCCCCCGCGCCTTTCCAGACTCCACCAACTCATGCGCCCGCCGCAAGTTGGCGGCATTGATCGCACCAAACGTTTCCGTCAGCGTCGTGCGGATCAAGCCGGAATCGACAAGTTGGGCGACCTCATTGAGCAGGCGGTGCTGCGCCACCATGTCGGGTGTGCCGAAGAGGGGGCGGGTGAACATCAGTTCCCAGTGGATGGATGCGCTCTTGCGTTTGAACAGCGTGATGTCGAACTTCACCGGGTCGTCAATCAGGCCGAACTTGCCTTGTGGTGCGATGGCTTCGGCGATTTGTGCCAGGTGGCTGTCGGTTTGCGTGAGGCCCACGATGTAGTCCACCGCGGGGATGCCGATACGCTTGAGCTCTTCGGCAATCGGCCGGCTGTGGTCGATGACATGATGGGCGCCGAGTTCCTTCACCCAGGCTTGGGTTTCGGGCCGTGACGCGGTGCCTATCACGGTGAGCGAGGTCAGGCGCGTGGCCAGCTGCGTCATGATCGAGCCCACGCCGCCCGAGGCGCCGATGATGAGCAGTGTTTTGTTGTTGGGTGTTTTGCCCGGCACGATGCCGAGACGGTCGAACAGCATTTCCCAGGCGGTGATGCTGGTCAGCGGCAGGGCGGCCGCTTCGGCAAACCCCAGCGTTTGCGGCATGCGGCCGACGATGCGTTCATCGACCAGGTGGAGTTCGCTGTTGGTGCCGGGCCGGGCGATGGACCCCGCATACCAGACCTTGTCACCGGCCTTGAACAGTGTGACCTCGGGGCCGACGGCGCGCACGATGCCGCTGGCGTCATAGCCCAACACCTTGTAATCCGAGCCAGCGCTGCGCGCCGCGCTGGCGCGTACTTTGGTGTCCACCGGGTTCACTGACACGGCTTTCACCTCGACCAGCAGGTCGTGGCCGGCGGGCGTTGGGTCGGGCAGGGTGATGTCGCTCAAACCGGTTTGGCCGGTCTGGTTGAGTGCATGGGCGTGTGTGTAGCCGATGGCTTTCATGGTGATTTCCTTTGCGTGTGATGTTGCGTGGTGTTGTGTGGCGTGATCAGTCGTGCTCAAAACTGATGCCTGAACTGTATTGGGTTTGAAAATGAAGATAAATAGGCTTTCAATTGAAGCTATTTACAAATAAAATTTGTAAATGAAAGCCCTGCAAGACTTGGAAATCTTTGTTCGCACCGTTGACACCGGCAGCCTGTCTGCCACCGCCCGCGGTCTGGATCTGACGCCCGCTGCCGCCAGTGCCGCGCTCAAGCGGCTGGAGGAGGAACTGCAGGCGCCGCTCTTTGTGCGCTCGACCCGCAGCCTGCGCCTCACGCGCGAGGGCGAGGTGTTTCTGGCGCATTGCCGGCCCGCGCTGGCGGCATTGCGCGATGCCCAGCTGGAGCTCGCCAGCGGCCGGCAGCAGGTGCGCGGTGTGCTGCAGCTGGCCGCGCCATCAGACTTCGGCCGCAATGTGCTGCTGCCTTGGCTGGAAGCGTTTCAGCTGTTGCATCCCGGCATTCAATACCGGCTGCACCTGTCGGATCGCGTGACCAATGTCTACAGCGACCTGGTGGACGCGGCTTTTCGGCAAGGCGAGCCGCCCGATTCCAGCATGCTGGCGTTGCCGGTGGATTTGACGAATCGGCGCGTGCTGTGTGCATCACCTGCCTACCTCGCGTTGCACGGTACGCCTGACACGCCGCAGGCACTGGCAAAGCATATTTGCCTGTGCTTCATGCTGGGTGAAGACGTGTATGACCGCTGGAAGTTCTGGAGAAATGGCGAAGAGCTCACGGTGCGTGCCACTGGCGGCAATGTTGCCAACGATGGCGACGCGGTTCGCCGGTGGGCCCTGGCCGGCCGCGGCATCACTTACAAATCGCGGCTGGATGTGGCGGACGACCTGGCTGCGGGGCGGCTGGTCGCCCTGTGCACAGAATGGCAAACCGAGGCAGTGCCGCTGTACATGGTGTTACCGGGGCGGCGGCAACTGACGCCCGGCCTGCGCCTGCTCAGGGAATTTATCGGTGCACGCTGCCTGGCGCTTTCTGAAGCCCCGTGAAGCACTCACCCCATGAGGAAACCGTAAGTCCGTGTGCGGTGTGGAAAACCACCCTTACTTCAGGGTGAGGATCAGGACTACACGCTCGCAGCCGTGCAGGGCGCACAATGAATTTTCCAGTTGCCTTCCCGGCAACTGCAAGACAGCCCGGCCGGCAGGCCTCTTCGCTGTAACCGTCCTGAAAGGAAAACAATACCCATGCAAGTTCAAGTCAATTCCAATCACACCATGCATACCGGCGAATCGTTCGAGCGCTGGGCCAGCACCGAACTCAACACCTCACTGAGCCGCTTCAAGGGTGACATCACGCGCATTGAGGTTCATATGAGTGATGAAAACAGCGACAAGATCAGCCCGGACCAGAAACGTTGCGTGATGGAGGCGCGGCTGGCGCATCATGAACCACTGGCCGTCAACCACCACGCGCCCAGCCAGGACGAAGCCTTTCGCGGCGCAAGCGACAAGCTCAAACGGGTGCTTGACCACACACTGGGGAAATTGCGCGACCACCACCGCACGCGTGAAACCATCCGGCACGAGCCCGACGCCATCTGAACCGTTGACTAAGCCTTGTCGCCCAGGGTGATGGCCTTGGCCATCGCAAAGCGGCGAAGCATGGCCCCACGCCGTTCAACGCATTGCTCTTGCCTCACCGCGAATCCCTGGCGCTCAAAAAATGGCCGGCTCACCAGGCTGGCTTCGGTAAAAAGCGCCACGATGCCGAGACCGCGCAGCGCAGTTTCGGCATGGCCATAAAGCTGCGAAGCCACACCGCGGCGCGCGGCAGCGGGCGACGTAAACAGGAGGTCGATATGGCCATTTTTTTCGTAGCCAATAAAGCCCAGCAGACCGTCGCCTTCCGTGTCTTGCGCCAGCAAAATTTGTAATGGCCCGAGCCGCGTTTTCCATGGGCCCAGATCGGGTGGGCGCGGCGCCCAGGCCTCGCGCTGCACGGCGTCGTAGTGGCTTCCCGCCAGGCCATGAACCGCATCGGTGAACAGCTGGGCGACTGCGGCGAGGTCTGAATCCTGGTAAGGGCGGATGTGCATGACGGGATCAACGGCGATAAAGCAGGCGAGGATAAAGGTAATTTTGGTCTGCAACCCAGTCAGGGCGAGCGCAAGCAGCTATGAATTTAATAGCGTTATGACAATCACCATCTTACCGGCCAGCGCATGGCAGCGGCGCTGACGAGGCGCAAAAACAGCCACGAATCCCCCCTTTTACGGCAAACTGTGCTGTCCTGTTCGCAAATGGCAGGATTGGCAGGGCTGGCTGCCTGAAACTGCCAGCCGTGAAATAAAACTGCGCCTCACCTTATGAAAATAGCCCTGCTGTCCGATGTGCATGCCAACCTGCGTGCACTGGAGGCCTGCCTTGCCCACGCCGCAGAGCAGGGCGCCGGCCGACTGGCCATACTGGGAGACCTGGTGGGCTATGGCGCGCAGCCGGCCGAGGTGGTGCAACGGATTCGCGACCTGGCGGGCGAGGGCGCCGTCGTGCTCAGAGGCAACCATGATCAACACACGGTAACACCGCCCGCACAGGCTCGCTCGGTCGATCAAAGCGGCGCCGCCTGGACGCACGACCGGTTGGATAAGGATGCGCTGGATTTTCTGGAAGCCCTGCCGCTGACGGCGACTGTCGGCACTGCGCTGCTGGTGCATGCCAGCGCCGACTCTCCGGGACGATGGCACTATGTGGACAACGAGCGCCGCGCCGAGGCCAGCCTTGACGCTGCATCGCTCGACCCGGACGTACGCTATGTGTTTTGCGGCCACGTACACCAGCAGACGCTGTATTTCCACGGCGCGGGACAGGGGCTGATGCGCTTTCATCCAACCCCGGGTGTGCTCATTCCGGTGCCGGCGCACCGCTACTGGCTCGCCACCGTGGGTTCGGTGGGCCAGCCGCGCGACGGCAATACCAAAGCCATGTATGCACTGTTTGACCCGGAGCTGGCCGAGCTGACTTTCCACCGCGTGGCTTATGACCACCTGGCTGCCGCAGCCGACGTGCGCGCGGCGGGTCTGCCCGCATACTTTGCGCAGCGGCTGGAGGCGGGCCTGTGAGGTTGATGGCACCCGGGACCGTGGTAGATGGATTTGTGGTTGGCGAATGCCTGCATGCCGGCGGCATGGCGCACATCTACCAGGTGGGGTATGCCGACGCAACGCACGCCGTGCCTTTTCCGTTGGTGATGAAGGTCCCGCGCATGACGCCCGGCGACGGCGCGGAAAACATTGTGGGCTTTGAGGTCGAGCTGCAGCTGCTTTCCGTGCTGAGCGGGCCGCATGTGCCGCGGCTGGTGGCTGCGGGAGACCTCGAAAAACTGCCCTACCTGGTGATGGAATACATCCCCGGCCGCACCCTGCAACAACTGCTGGACGAGGCCGCAGCGCCGCTGCCTGCCGAAGAAATTGCCCAGCTGGGTGTGGCAGTGGCCCAGGCGGTGCACAGCCTGCATCTGCAGGATGCCTGCCACCTGGACCTGAAACCGGCGAACGTGCTGATACGCCCCGATGGCCGTGCCGTGCTGCTCGACTTCGGGTTGTCCTGCCATGCGCATTACCCGGACCTGCTGGCTGAAGAGCTGCGCCCCGCCGTCGGCTCCCCGACCTGGATGGCGCCCGAACAGGTGGTGGGCGTGCGGGGCGACCCGCGCAGCGACATCTTTGCCATCGGCGTGATGCTGTACGAACTGGCCACACGGGCGCTGCCTTTTGGCAACCCGCAGACCCGCGGCGGCCTGCGGCAGCGCCTGTGGATGGACCCGGCGCCGCCGCGCGCGCTGCGGCCAGACTTGCCCGAATGGCTGCAGGAAGTGATCCTGCACTGCCTGCAGAACGAGGCTGACCGGCGTTATGCGTCGGCTGCACACCTGGCGCTGGATCTCTCTGACCCAGCGCAGATCGCCGTGACGAGGCTGGGCCAGCGCCTGCAACCCACGGGCTTCTGGATGCATTTCAAGCGGTGGTTGCGCGCAGCGGGCAAAGATTACCAACCCAGCCCGCTGCCTTCCCGGCAAATTGATGCGGCGCCCATCGTCATGGTGGCCGTGCCTTACCTGGACGTGAGCGACGTCACGCTGTATTCACTGCGGCGCGCTGTGATGCGGGTGCTGGGCACGACACCACGCGCGCGGCTGGCCTGCGTGACGGTGCTTGATCCGGCGGCAACCCCGGGCCACGACACACAGACGAGCGAAACCACCGTGCACCGGCGCTACCTGGGCATGCTTCGCCAGTGGGCTCAGCCTTTGCACCTGAGCAGCCAGATGGTGTCTTTTCACGTCATCGAATCGGGCGATGTTGCGCAGGCACTGCTGCACTATGCCCAGGGCAATCACGTCAGCATGATCGTGATGGGCGCTGCGACGCATGGCCTGCAGATGCAGCGCCTGCTGGCGACGGTGCCGATCAAGGTCGCCATGGCGGCGCCCTGTACGGTGATTCTGGTGAAGCAGGAATTGCCGTTTGACCGGCTGGCGAGTGAAGCGGTTAATCCACCGGAGCTGGTCAGCACCCATGCGTCACTGGTTTAAGAAAAAAAGCCCTGCAACCCTTTATGAACGGGCGCAAGGCGCTATCTAAAATGTAGCAAAAATGATCGATTCGTCAGGACCCGGCCATCAGCCTGTGCACCAGGTCGGCCGTGGTGGACGCCTTGTACTTGCGCATCAGGCGGGCGCGGTAGATTTCGACGGTGCGGTGGCTGATCACCAGCGCGCGGCCGATTTCCTTGGAGGTCATGCCGTCCATCAGGTGGGCGGCCACTTCGCGTTCACGCGCGGTGAGCTCGGCCGTGACGGGGCGGCGCGAACTCAGGTCCTCGAAAGTCCAGATGCCAGCCTCGTGCGGTGCGCTTCGGTTAAGCGCCCGCCCCGTGACGTGGCACCAGAAGGTCTCACCTTTGTTGCGGCCATCCACGCGCTTCATGATGCGGTCGTCGGAATACAGACCCTTGGCGTTCAGAATGGGAATCATGCGTGCGCCTATGCGCTCGTACTCGTCCGCGCTGGGATAAAGGATCATGAACGACTGGCCGGCGAGCTGTTCACGCGTGGCGCCGAACATCTCGCACAAATGCTGGTTGCAGTCCACAATGGAGCGGTTGCGGGACAGCACCAGCCCCACCGGTGCCAGATCGAATGCGAGCTGGTAATCGACTTCCACAGTACTTACCTTTACGGAAAACTACCTAACTTGATAAGTAGTATCGTAATGGATTGCTGATGGCACCTGCCAGCGTCACGACTCAAGGAGACTATTTGTGAAAAAACTTTTCCCTTCCGCCGAAGAAGCCCTCAAGGGCGTCGTCAAGGACGGCCAGTTGATGGCCGTCGGCGGTTTCGGCCTGTGCGGCATTCCTGAGGCGCTGATCGAAGCCTTGCGCGACAGCCAGGTGAAGAACCTCACCGTGATTTCCAACAACGCCGGTGTTGACGGCTTCGGCCTGGGCAAGCTGCTGGAAACGCGGCAGATCAAAAAAATGATTTCGAGCTATGTCGGCGAGAACAAGGAGTTTGAGCGCCAGTACCTGGCGGGCGAGCTGGAGCTGGACTTCACGCCGCAGGGCACGCTGGCCGAAAAGCTGCGTGCAGGCGGTGCCGGCATTCCGGCCTTCTTCACCAAGACCGGCGTGGGCACGCAAGTGGCCGACGGCAAGGAGCTGCGCGAGTTTGACGGCGAAACTTATGTGATGGAACGTTCACTGGTGCCCGATGTAGCGTTGGTGAAGGCGCACGTGGCCGACAAGTCCGGCAACCTGCGCTTTAACCTCACGGCCCGCAATTTCAATCCGGCCGCCGCAATGGCCGGCAAGATTTGCATCGTTGAAGTGGAGAAAGTCGTTGAGGTCGGCGAGCTCGCCCCCGATGACATCCACCTGCCAGGGATCTATGTGCATCGGATCGTGCTCAATGCAAATCCCGAGAAACGTATTGAGAAGCGAACCATTACCGAGAAAGCGGGAGCCTAATATGAGCCCCCACGTTTGCGGCTTTGCCGCTTCACTGCCCCCCGAGGGGGCGCAAATCGCCCTTGGGGCGGCCCTACGGGAGATTTGACATGCCTTGGACCCAAGACCAGATGGCGGCACGTGCCGCCCAGGAACTCGAAGACGGTTTCTATGTGAACCTCGGCATCGGCATCCCGACGCTGGTGGCCAACTTCACGGGTGACAAGGAAGTGTGGCTGCAGTCGGAAAACGGCATGCTGGGCATTGGCCCGTTTCCGACCGAAGACGAAGTGGACGCCGACGTGATCAACGCAGGCAAACAAACCGTGACCACCATCAAGGGCTCATCCATTTTCGGCAGCCATGAAAGCTTTGCGATGATTCGCGGCGGCAAGATCAATTTGTCGATTCTGGGCGCCATGCAGGTCAGCGAAAAAGGCGACCTTGCCAACTGGATGATCCCGGGCAAGATGGTCAAAGGCATGGGCGGGGCCATGGACCTGGTGGCCGGCGTCAAGCGCGTGATCGTCCTGATGGAGCACGTTGCCAAAAAGAAGGACGGCAGCGAAGACATGAAGATCCTGCCGAAGTGCACCCTGCCGCTGACGGGCGTGGGCGTGGTCGACCGCATCATCACAGACCTCGCCGTGATGGACGTGGTGCCCGAAGGCCTCAAGCTGGTGGAGCTTGCACCCGGCGTCACCCGCGAGGTCTTGCAGGCCAAGACGGGTGTCCAGCTGATTTGATCTGCAGCCGGGCGGTGGTTTTGCACTGCCGCCCGGCAACTTTCAGCGTGCGGCTAACGGCTGCACAGGGTTGCGGAAGACCTGCACCAGGCCCAGCAGGATCGCCAGCATGCCCGCCAGGCTCCAGGGCGCCAGGCGGTTGCCCAGCACCAGGTAGTCGAGGGCAGCCGTGCCTGCAGGCACCAGATAGAACAGGCTGGTGACGTTGACCAGATTGCCCGCGTGAATCAGGCGGTACAGCAGCAGTGTGGCTACCACCGACATGACAACCCCCATCCACACCAGTGCCACCCAGAAGCCGGTGCTCAGATCAACAGACATCGGCTGAAACGGCGCGAAGAGCAGGCACAGCAACAGGCTGCAGGCCAGCTGCAGCGGCAGCACTTCGCGCGGCGCTTGCTTGACAGACTTCTGCAAAATGGCGCCCAGTGTCATGCAAGCCAATGCGCCGAAAGCAAACAGCATTCCGGTGGCGGTGAAGTGCGCACGCGCAATGCTTTCATACACCACCAGCACCAGTCCGCCCAGGGCCAGGCCGAGGCCCGCCAGGCGCCGCCGCGAGAAGGCCTGCCGCTCCGTTAATGCCAGCGTCAGGATGGGCTGCACGCCCAGCACGGTGGCCAGCACGCCGGGCGTGAGGCCGTGGTCCAGCGCCAGCAAATGGCAGATGGAATAGCTGCCGATCATCAGAAGGCCCGTCACCGCGACGCGTATGCGCGTGCCGGGGGCCGGCAGCCAGCGGCGGCCAACCAGCCCGAGTGCCAGCAGAATGCCGAGCGCGAGGGCAAACCGTAAACCCAGGAAAGCAAATGGGCTGGCATGCTGCAGCCCGAGTTTGGAGAAAAGCGCGCCGCTGCTCCAGATCAGGACGAAAAGGGAAGTCGGGCCGAAGGTGGCCCAGGCCGTGTTTTTTGAAATCATGAAAATTACCTGCCGAAAAAAGGACAAGCTCCAGCGAGCGCACGTGGCGCGGCTGCGCCAGTGGCTGAATCAAACGAGGGCTGGAGAGCTGGACCGGCTGGGACTCAGCCGGGAACGTGCGCGGCCGGCGGGTAAGCGCCGGAAGCGACCACGTTGCGCGGAGGTGCGGCAGGTGGGGGAGCAGTGAAGCCGCCTGTCAGGCGCATGTCATCGGCCAGCAGGGCTGGCGCAGTGGCATGGCTTGAAAAAGGCGTGTACATGGGCAGACTATACCCTGCGAAACGGGTACGGGAGCGATGGCTTCATGAAGGGACGCCGCGCGGGGTTCAGGACGCGGCTTTTTTGCCACGCTTGCTGCGCGTGGCCGAGGGTGACTGCGTGGCCTGGGCGGCCGGTTTTGCGGCAGCCTTGCGCTTCGTTGCGGGTGGTGTTTGCAGCAGCTCGTCTTTTGCGAGGTTTTCAATCATGGCCAGCAGTACCGCGCGCGTGGTTTTGATGTCTTCGGGTGCAATGCCTTCAATGCTGACGTTGTTGGTATCTTCGGCCAAAGGAACCAGCAGCTTCTTGAGCGCCCGGCCCTTGTCGCTCAGGTGCACGTACATGTTTTTCTTGTTGGTGGGCAGCTGCTTGCGCACGATGTAGCCCAGCGACTCCATGGCCTTCATCGCAATGAACGTCGTGGGTTCCATCACGCCTGCGCGCGCGCTGAGCTCCTTTTGCGTCAGCCCGTCCGACTCCCAGAGAATGCGCAGGAAGGTCCAGTGGCCAAAGGGAACACCATGCTCTGCCAGGCGCACCTGCAGCGCGCGGTGAAAGGCGCGTGAGGCATCGCGGATCAGGTGCGCGAGGCGGTCATTGGGAACGGCTTCACGCCAGTGCCGGATGATGTTTTGGGTGTCGTTGGTCATGAACCGGCATTGTGACGCACTTGATACCCCGGCTGGCAATCCCGCCCGGTGCGGGCCGACTCCAGCAGTGCCAGGCACACCGCCGTGGTGGCCCGGGCCCATTCACCGCTATGCACCGGTGAGTCGCCGTTCACCACCGCGGCAAAGAGCTCGTCGATCACTTCCCGGCGCGGGACTGTCGGGGCAGGAAGGGGTTGGAAGGTTTTTTCGCCGTCAGCGTATATGGTGATTCCGGCCGGGCCGGGGCGAAGATCAGCTTTTTCGCAGCTGACGATGAACTGGCCAAAGTGCTGGTGCTGCAGGCCTTGCGGCAGGGCGTTGCCGGCCATGTACAGGCTGCCGCCGTAGTTGCGCGCTGCTTTCAGCGCGGCTTCTTCAGCCGGGGTGGACGCAACCTGCAGCCGTTTGCGGGCGGCGCTATAGTCATTCGGGTTTTTGGCCTGGCCCATTTCGCCAACGTTGTCCAGCAACTCGTCCGAGTCGTAGTGGCCGTAGCCGCTGTAGGTGGCCGATGCGAACGCACCGCCTTCAAATTCGACCAGTGCGCTGTAGGCACCTTCGGTGGGGCGGGCGGCGTCCCAGGCGCCGGTGTGGGCACGCACGCTGCGCACCAGCCCGCCGCCCAGCAACCGGACGATGTCCATCTGGTGCGTGGCCTGGCTATGGATCACGCCACCACCGGCTGCCGTGTCGAGTTCCTCCGGCCGGCGCGGGCGATAGAGGAAGTCGGTGTAGTTCATGGCGTGAATCATCTTCACCGCGCCGTAGCGGCCGCTGTCGATGAGTTCGCACGTGCGCCGTATCGGCATGTTGAAGCTGTGACTGTGGCCGACGATGAGGTGAACGCCTGCGCTGCGGGCCGCTTCAATCATGCTGGTGCATTCGTCAACCGTCAGGGCCATCGGCTTTTCCACCAGCACATGTTTACCGAAGGAGGCGGCGAGGCGCACGTGCTCCGCATGGAACTGGTGGGGCGATGCGATGTAGAGCACTTCCACGGCCGGATTGGCGCACAGCGCTTCGATAGATTCGTAGCTGGGCGCGCCGAAATCTTTTTCAAACTGCGCGCGGGCCTGGGCAATCGGGTCGGTCGCGCCCACCAGCGTGACGCGGCTGTCATGCACAAAGGTGGGCAGCATCAGCGTGAACGCCCGCCCCAGGCCCACCACGCCCATCTTTAGTGTGCGGTTTGTCATAAGTCCAGTACCAGTTCTGTCGATTTTGCGCGTGAGACGCAGACCATGATGTGGTCGGCCTTTTCCTCGTCGGTCAGCACCATGTCGCGGTGCTCGGCCTGGCCTGCCAGCAGGCGGGTCTTGCAGGTGCCGCAGGTGCCGCTCTCGCAAGAGCTGGCCACGCGCAGGCCCGTGGCGCGCAAGGCCTCCAGAATGGTTTGCCCTGCGCTGATTTCAACGGTTTTTCCGCTCTTTTGAAGGCGCACGGTGAAAGGCGTGTTTTCAGCGTACACCTTGGCGTCGACGCCGAAGCTTTCAAAATGCACCGAGCCCGAAGGCCAGTGGCCCAACATGTCGGCCACGCTGTCCATCAGGCCTTTGGGGCCGCAGCAGTAAATGTGCGCGGCGGTGGGTTTTTCAAACACCGGCCACAGGTCCAGCGCCTGGTCGATGTCGCCGTTGTCGTGGTGAATCTGCACCTGGCCCGCAAACTCCGATTGCAGCTCGTGGATGAACGCCGTGCTGCCCGCATCGCGCGTGCAGTAGTAGAGCTTGAAGCCGGCGTTCGTGCGCTTGAGGTGGCGCATCATCGACAGCACCGGCGTGATGCCGATACCGCCCGCCACGAAGATCGACTCGGCGGCGTGGCTTGCCAATTCGAAGTTGTTGCGCGGCGCGCTGACCGACAGCATCTGCCCCTCCTGTACGTCATCCGCCATGCTGACGGAGCCGCCACGGCCGCGCTCATCACGCTTGACGGCGATCTGCCATGCGCCGTTGTCGGCCGGGTCGCTGCACAGGGAATAGTTGCGCCGCACGCCGCTCGGCACTGCAACCGTCAGGTGCGAGCCGGGCGTGAAGGCGGGCAGGGGCGCGCCGTCCGGATGACGCAACTCGAACAGGTAAATGCCTTGTGCAACCGCTTCCTTCCTGACCACCCGCAGTTTAAAAAAATCCGGCTCAATGGCGGCCGCGGCGGGGCTGCCTGCTGCGACGCTAGGGTTAACGCTCATCGTTGTCTCCGTATGGTGATTGACAAATGTCAAAAGTCCGATATTCTTAGTGTGCTAAGAATAATCTGCTTGCCCCGGATTTGCAAGCTGCTTTTGATTTCATGCCGAGCCCATGAATTTGCAACCGATGTGAAGGATATTTGCGATGTTGACCGCCGAAGAAAATGACCTGTTGTGTCGTGTGGAGGGCCTGGCCCCCATGGGCCAGTTGATGCGCCGCCACTGGACGCCGGTATGCCTGATCGAAGAAGTCAGCGAGCCTGACGGCGCGCCTGTCAAGGCACGGGTGTTTGGGGAAGACCTGGTGGTGTTTCGCGACACCAAAGGCCGCGTGGGTGTGATGGACGAATACTGCCCGCACCGGCGCGTGTCGCTGGTGTTTGGCCGGAATGAAGACTGCGGCCTGCGTTGCCTCTATCACGGCTGGAAGATGGACGTGGAGGGTAATGTGCTGGAGATGGTTTCAGAACCCGCCGCCAGCGGCATGGCGCAAAAGGTCAAGCACCTGGCTTATCCGGTGAAGGAGTGGGGCGGTTTTGTCTGGGCTTACATGGGGCCGAAAGAGACGCAACCTGATTTCGTGCCACCGGCCTGGGCCCCCACCGCCGACACGAAGGTGACGATTGCCAAAGCCTTGATTCCCTGCAACTGGGCACAAATCCTGGAAGGCGCGATCGACTCGGCCCACAGCTCCAGCCTGCATTCTTCAGACATGGTGCCGGCGCGCGTGGAAGGCGCCGAGGCCACGGATACCAACTGGCTGCGGCCCTCTACCGACAAGGCGCCGCGCATGCAGGTGGAGCGCGGCGGCTACGGTTTTCGTTATGCGGCCATACGCCGACCCATCAAAAACGCGGCGGCCAACGACTACATCCGTTCGACCGTGTTTGTGGCACCTGCCACCGCACTGATCCCGCCCAACAACCTCTACAACGTCGCTAACATCAACGTGCCGATGGACGATACCAACACCGCGTTCTATTTCATCGCCTGGGGCCATCCGTCGCAGACGCCCGACACCGGCACCTGGCGCAAATTCCTTGGCCAGCAGCTGGGCCCCGATCTGGACGAAAAATACCAGCCGCTGCGCAACCGTGCTAACCACTTCTGGCAGGACCGCGAAGCCATGAAGGCCGGCAACTTCACCGGCATTACCGGTTTCCCCAACCAGGACATCGCCATGTGGGTGACCATGGGCCCCATTGCCGACAGAACGCACGAACGTCTGGGCGCCAGCGACATGGCGGTGGTGGAGTTCCGCAAGCAGATGCTGGAGGCGGTGAGCGCGTTCCAGGCGGGGGAAGCCGCCATCGGCACAGGCGAGCTCCGTATTCCGCCCAGCGTGGTCGCTTTTCAGGCTATTGTTCCGAAAACGACGGACTGGCGTGCCTACCAGGCGTCCTATGTGTGGGATTCCCGCGAGCCAGCGCTGGAGCCGTCTTATTCCACATAGGGCTACATAGGGCATTTTTTCTGCCTCTGTGCTTCTTTTCCGCCATGACACTTTAAAAAATCATCAGGAGACATTTCATGAAACAGCGCCGTCATCTTCTTCATCTTCTAGGGGCCAGCGCCACGCTGGCAGCCGGCACCCTGCTGCCGATGTTCGCAGCCGCCCAGGGCGCCTACCCCAATCGCCCCATCAAGTTTGTGGTGCCCTACGCGGCCGGCGGCCTGCCCGATACCGTGGCCCGAATTTTTGCGCAGCGGCTGGGCGACAGGCTCGGCCAGTCGGTGGTGGTCGACAACCGGCCGGGCGCCAACGGTGTGGTGGCCGCGCAGGCGCTGGCCACCGCCCCGAAAGACGGCTACACCTTCCTGGTGACGGACGGCTCGATGTTCTCCATCAACCCAGCCATCTACAAAAGCCTGGGTTACGACTTCAAACGCGATTTCATGCCCGTGTCGCTCGCGGCTCGCGCGCCGCTGTACCTGGCGGTTCACCCCAAAGTACAGGTCAATACATTTCAGGAGTTCATCGCGCTCGCCAAGGCCAAACCGGGAACCTTGAACTACGGCTCTTCGGGCATTGGCAGCACGCACCACCTGACCATGGAGGCGCTGAAGGCATCGCTCGGCCTGCAAATCACCCATGTGCCGTTCAAGGGCACGGGTCAGTCGGTTCCGGCGCTGATCGGTGGGCAGGTCGACGTGCTGTTCTCCGCACTGCCGTCCCTGTCCGGTTTTGTGAAAGGCGGGCAGGTGAAGCTGCTGGCCAACAATGCGGCACAGCGCTCCAGCCAGGAACCCAATGTGCCGGCGATTGCTGAAACCATCCCGGGCTTTGACTTCGCGCCCATCGTGGGCGTGCTGGCTGCCACGGGCACGCCGGCGAGTGCGATAGAGCGCATCAGCGCCGAGATGGCGCAGATCGCCAGGATGCCGGAAGTCATCAGCACGCTGAACAACGCCGGCATCGAGCCCATCGGCAGCAGCCCTGCCGACTACAACAAGGCCATCCTTGGTGAAAACGAGCGCCTGGCCAAAGCCATTGTGGCGTCGGGCATCAAGCCGGAATAACTCTCAGGAACACACTGCGACATGTCAAAACTGAAACTGACCTTCGGCTGCTGGAACTATGACCGCACCCGCGCCTTGATGGACGGGAGCTTGCAACCCGATGGCATTGACCTGAACTACCTCAACATGCCGGTGGAAGAAACCTTCTTTCGCATGCTGCGGCACAAGGAGTTTGATGCGGCTGAAATGTCGCTGTCGTCGTACACCGTCTCGATGTTCAATGAGTCGCGGCCGTTTGTGGCGATCCCGGTGTTTCCCTCGCGCTTCTTCCGCCATTCCTGCATCTATGTGAATGCCAACTCCGGTATTCGCGAGGCGAAGGATTTGATTGGCAAGCGCGTCGGCAATCCCGAATACCAGATGACGGCACCGGTGTGGATACGCGGCATCCTGTCCGACCACTACGGCGTCCCTGTTGACAGCGTGACCTACTTCACCGGCGGCGAGGAGGAACCCGGCCGCTCTGAAAAGATCAAACTGGATTTGCCGCCCAACATCAAGGTCGAGCGCATCGGCCCCGGGCAGACACTGGCGCAGATGCTGCTCGACGGCGAGATCGATGCCCTCTACACCGCGCGTATGCCTTCGAGCTTTTTGAAAGGTGGAGGCAAAGTCAAACGCCTCTTTGAAGACTACGAACAGGTCGAGCGCAACTATTTCCAGGAAACGAAAATTTTCCCCATCATGCACACGGTGGCAATTCGCCGTGACGTGTATGAAGCCAACCGCTGGGTGGCGCGCTCGCTGATGAAAGCGTTGGAGGAGTCGCAGCGGCGCACTTACGAAGACCTGTACGAAACAGCGGCACTCAAAGTCATGCTGCCCTGGCTGACTTCGCACGTCGAGCAGGTCAAGCGTGAGATGGGCGAAGACTTCTGGCCTTACGGGTTTGAGAAGAATGAAGCCACGCTGCAGACCTTCTTGCGGTACTCGTTTGAGCAGGGCCTTTCAAAGCGGTTGCTCACGCCGCAGGAGCTCTTTGCCCCCGAGTCACTGGAAGCTTTCAAGATCTGACATCGTGATGAATGCTCCTGTTTTGATAGCTGGTTGCGCACGTCTTATAAGGGCTGAATGCCGATTTGATGCTTGATCTGGATGTCTGATACCTTTCTGGGTTACCTGCTGGCCAGCGTTGCGCTGCTGCTTTTCACGGTCTCCATTCTGGTCACCAAGGTGGCATCCAGCCGCCTGGAGCTTGGCCTGGGCTTTCTCATCGCAGCTTCCTCCAATGTGGCGTTTTCTGCGTTGGCCACGCTGGTGCAGATGGGCCTGCGCACGGATGGCTTGCATTGGAATGCGCAGGCGTTCTGGCTTTTTGCCGCTGCCGGTGCGTTTGCCACCTACCTGGGGCGCTGGTTTTTTTACGAGTCCGTGGTGCGTTTCGGACCGGCCAAAGCCAGCGTTTTCCAGATCAGCAGCCCGCTGTTCACCGCACTGATGGCCTGGCTGCTGCTGGGAGAGCGTCTGAGTTTGCTGGTGGCGCTGGGCATGGTCATGACGATAGGTGGCCTGATGCTGGTCAGCTACAAGCCCGGTTTTTTTTCGCGCCGCGCTTCCACGGCAGCACTGGCGCCCGACGGAGGCCCCGCACCTGCGCCTGTGCAATCCACCGCGCTTCAGCGGGCGCTGCAATCGGCCTTTTTGCTGGGCATGGGCAGCTCGCTGGCGTATGCGATAGGCAATGTGCTCAGGGGGTCAGCTGTGCGCAGCTGGAATGAGCCCGTTGTGGGCGCGCTGATAGGCGCCGCCAGCGGCCTGGCCCTGCTTCTGGTTTTCAGCGCCGACAAGGGTGCGATGGCGGCCCGCCTGCGCTCCGCCAGCCGCAGTGGCATGGCGCTCTACGCCCTGATCGGTGTGACCACCATTTCAGCCCAGATGTGCGTGATCGGCGCCATGCGCTACATACCGCTGTCCGTTGCCACGCTGGTGACGCTGTGTACGCCGGTCCTGGTTTTCCCGCTCAGCCATCTTCTGTTCAAAGACCAGGACGCCATCAAGGCCACCACGCTGGCGGGCAGTGGCTTGACCTTGCTCGGCATCGTGATCATCGTGATGCGTTGACGCACCGACCCGGAAACTCAATACTGCGCTGCCAAAAAAAGGCACCCAACCGGCACAACCCCGATGATGGTGTTACGCGGTTACGAAGGAACTCAACGCACAAATATCCTGGAAGGTTCCAAAGTAGTTCTGCCGGTCCCTGAGGCAGGCCCCATGTGCGCCGGTAATCAGCGGGCTTCAAGGCCTTCAAAGCACGTGCTCAGCACCAGGGCGACGATTTCATCGTCGGTGTGCAGCTCCCCCATTTTCAAAAACTCCAGCACGGGATCGCAGGCGCGGGCATACAGGGTATACAGCACCGCAATGGGCGGGAGCTTGGGGTTGAGGGCGCCTTGTGCCTGTGCCGCCTCAATCCAGGCGCCCAGCCGGTCACTCACGTCCATGAGCCCGTCCATGTAGTCCTTGTTGGCCATCAGCGCGGTGCGCAGGCTGGAGTTCTGGCTGGGCAGCGAGGGCATTTCACCCGCCAGCTTCAGGCCCATGGTCCACGCCACCACTTTACGCAGCTTGTCCACGGCGGACAGCTCGGTGGGCAATGTGTCCAGAAAGGCCTGCGCCCGGCGCATGACCGACACCATGGCCGCCGCCGCCAGGTCTTCTTTGCTCGGGAAGTGCTTATACAGGCTGGCTTTGGCAATACCCACCGCAGCAGCCACCTCGTCCACTGTCATGGCTTCAAAGCCTTTTTCCGCCAGCAGACGGTTCACCGACTGGATGATGGCGTCTTCACGCGCCAGCAGCATTTGCGCCTTGAAGGAAACCTTGGGAGGGAGGGTGCTAAGGGTCATATGGCCTGATTTTAGCCAATTTAGTTTGAAAAAAGAATTCAAAGGAAATATTAATACTAATTGGTTTTAATAAATACTGATTGGTATAGAATTGACCCAAGCAATTCAAGGAGTGCGTGTGTCGATCAAAGTGGCCATCGTGGGTTCGGGTATTTCAGGCTTGGCGGCCACCCATGCCCTCAGGGGCAAGGCGGACATCACGCTGCTGGAGGCGGGTGCCTGGTTTGGCGGGCATACCCACACCGTCGACGTGACGCTTCCCACACCGCGCGGTGACGTCACCCACGGGGTGGATACAGGATTTCTGGTTCTTAACGAGTGGACTTACCCGCAACTGATCAAGCTTCTGGCGGAGCTGGACGTGGCGCGCGTCAAGTCAGAGATGTCGTTTTCGGTGCGGACTCACGATTTTGCCAACGGCCGCGCCATGGAATGGAGCGGCTCCAGCCTGAACACCGTGTTTGCGCAACGCGGCAATCTGGCCAACCCGCGCTTTTGGGGCATGCTGGGCGACCTGCTGCGCTTTAACGCCCTGACCAGTCGCATGGCCCAAAGCGGAACCGATGCGCAACTGGGCCAACCCCTCGGAAAGTTCCTGGACGAGCACGGCTTCGGTGCCGCGTTTTGCGACTGGTACTTCCTGCCCATGATGGCCTGCATCTGGAGCTGCCCCACCGCGCAGATGCTGCAGTTCCCGGTGTCAACCATGGTGCGCTTTTGCCACAACCACGGCTTGCTGCAAATCACCAACCGCCCCCAGTGGTGGACCGTGCAGGGCGGTGCCAGGCGCTATGTCGAAAAAATCATCGAGGGCATTGCGGACAAGCGGCTGAACACCCCAGTGCGCCGCGTGGAACACGTTGGCAACACGCCGGACGGCCAAGGCGGCGTGCGCATCCACACCGACGCGGGCGCCGAGCTGTTTGACAAGGTCATCATCGCCACCCATCCCGACCAGGCCCTGCGCATGCTGACCGCGCCGACGGCGCAGGAGCGTGAAACCCTGGGAGCCATTCACTACCAGTCCAACAAGGCCGTGCTGCACACGGATGCCTCCGCCCTGCCGACGCGCAGGGCCGCATGGGCGGCCTGGAACTACGAGCGCGCGGGCGGAGCCGGGCAGGAGGGCGCGCGGGTGTGCCTGCACTACCTGATCAATCGCCTGCAGCCCTTGCCCTGGGAGCAGCCGGTAGTCGTGTCCCTGAACCCGGTGCGCCCCATCGCACAGGAAAAAATCATCGGCGAGTACGACTACGCCCACCCGGTGTTCGACCTAGCCGCCGTGGCGGCGCAGACCCGCATGCCGGCGCTGCAGGGCAAAAACCATCGCTACTTTGCGGGCGCGTGGATGGGCTACGGTTTTCATGAAGACGGCCTCAAGGCCGGGCTGGCTGCCGCCGCGCAGCTGTTGGCGGACGCATGAGCCAGCCCGTGCCGCTCATCGGTTTCGGCCAGGTGCGCCACACCCGCCTGCGCCCGCGGCGCCACGCGTTTGTTTACCCCACGTACTTCCTGATGCTGCCGCTGCGCAGCCTGCAAAAGCAGGCGCCGCAACCGGGCCAGTGGCGCATCAATCGCGGGGGCGCGCTGAGCTTTTTCGAGGCCGACCACGGCGACGGGCGCGCGCCGGAGCAGGGCGGCGCCATCGCCTGGCTGGACGAAGTGTTGCGGCGCGAGGGCATCCATGACGCGACCGGCGAGGCCTGGCTGCACACCTATCCGCGCGTGCTGGGCTACACCTTCAAGCCGGTGAGCTTCTGGTATTGCCACCGCGCGGCGGGCGACCACGAGGGCGGTCTGCGTGCCATCGTGGTGGAAGTCAACAACACCTTCGGCGAGCGTCACTGCTATGTGCTGGACGCCCCGCGCTATGGCGTGGAGCAGCGCGCGGACAAGGTGTTTCACGTCTCCCCCTTCAACCCGGTGCAGGGCCACTACCGCTTTCGCTTCATGCGCAGCGAACACGGCGAACAGGACGGACAGGCGCGTACGGTGGCCCGCGTGGATTTCTACGACGAAGTCGTCGCCGACGCCGCCGTGCTGCAGACCAGCGTGAGCGGCACGCTGCAGGCCATCACGCCCGCCGTCCTGCGCGGCGCCCTGTGGCGCTATCCCGCGATGACGCTGGGCGTGGTGCTGCACATCCACGTCCAGGCGTTGCGCCTGTGGCTGAAAAAAGTGCCTTTCTTTCGCAAACCCTCGCCGCCGCAAAGCCTTGTCTCGCGCTAGAGGCGCACGCGCAATGCATAAGCCCCATTCCAGGAGTCCGACATGAACGCCGTTACCCGCACCGTCCAAGGCCTTGCGTTTCCAAATGATGCGCCGGCCGCCGCCCGAAGCGCGCTGCGCCTGCTGCAAAACCTGCGCCACGGCGCGCTGACCCTGCACCTGCCCGACGGCTCGCAGCGCCGCTTTGGCGAGCACCCACAGCAGCATGACATGCATATGCCCGGACACCCCAGCGCCAGCATCACGTTGCACAACTGGAAGGTGTTCGGTGCCGCGCTCAAGTCCGGCGACATCGGCTTTGCCGAGAGCTACATCGCCGGGGACTGGAGTACGCCCGACCTGACCGAACTGCTCAAGCTGTTCTCCGCCAACCGCCGGGAGGTCGACGCCATGATCTTCGGCACATGGTTCGGGCGGCTGCTGTACCGCGTCAAGCACCTGCTGCACCACAACAGCCGCGCGAACAGCCGCAAGAACATCCATGCCCACTACGATCTGGGCAACCCGTTTTACCGCTTGTGGCTGGATGAGACCATGAACTACTCCGGCGCCTGGTTTGACGGCGATCTTTCGCGCCCCTTGCCCGAGGCGCAGAACGCCAAGGTGCGCCGCGCGCTGGACATGGCCGGCGTGAAGCCCGGCGACCGCGTGCTCGAAATCGGCTGCGGCTGGGGCGCGCTTGCCGAGCAGGCCGCCGTCGAACGCGGCGCGGCCGTGGTGGGCGTGACGCTGAGCACCGAGCAACTGGCCTATGCCAATGCCCGCATGCAGCGCCTGGGCGCCGGCACCGGCGCGGGCGGGCGGGCCGACCTGCGCCTGCAGGACTACCGCGACATCCCGGACGCGCCGTTTGATGCGATCTGCTCCATCGAGATGGTGGAGGCTGTGGGCCAGGCCTATTGGCCCACGTACTTTGCCGCCATGAGCCGCCTGCTCAAACCCGGCGGGCGGGCCTGCGTGCAAAGCATCGTGATCAACGACGCGCTGTTCGACCGCTATGTCGGGTCGACCGACTTCATCCAGCAGTACATCTTTCCCGGCGGCTGCCTGCCGTGCCCGCGGGAATTCCGCCGCCAGGCCCAGGCGGTGGGGCTGGAGGTGGTGGACGAATTCGCCTTCGGCGCGGACTACGCCGAGACGCTGCGCCGCTGGCGCGACGCCTTCATCGCCCGCAAGGCCGAGGTGGCGGCGCTCGGCTTTGACGAACGGTTTATGCGCATCTGGGAGTTTTACCTGGGCTACTGCGAGGCTGCCTTTGACACGGGTGATATCAACCTGATGCAGTACACCTTGCGAAAACCTGAAGCGCTTTCGATATGAAAAACGCATCTGCTTGCGCGATATTGGCGGTCATTGGGTGCTTGTCTTGCTTGCAAGTTCAGGCTCAGCCTCTGCCGCAAGAGCTACGCTCCGCCTTGCCTGTAGCCATCCTGTCGGGTCAGGCTAATTTGAAATTCTGGGGCCTTGAGGTTTACCGGGCGACCCTCTGGGTCGCACCAGGATTCGACGGGCCAGCCTATGAAAAAAGCCCGTTTGCGCTGGAGCTGGCTTACCTGCGTGACTTCAAAGGGGCCGACATTGCCCGGCGATCCATTGCGGAGATGCGCCGCCAGGCGGCCATCACCCCGGCGCAGGAAGCCGCCTGGGAAAATCAGATGCGTGCGCTGTTCCCGGATGTCGGCGCCGGCGATCGCATCACCGGCGTGCACCAGCCCGCCACGGGCGCGGTGTTCTGGAGCAACGGCCGCCTGCTCGGTGAAGTGCGCGACCCGCTGTTTGCCAAACTCTTCTTCGGCATCTGGCTGTCACCGCAAACCTCCGAGCCGCAAATGCGCCGCGCGCTGCTGGCGCAGGAGAAATCCCCGGCCCCGGTGGGTGCCGCACCATGAATCCCTCTATGGCCGCGCGCATCGAAGCGGAGCCCCGGGTTCTGGGTCTGAGCGGCGGGGCGCGCTACGGCCTGCTGGGGTTGCCCCTGGCGTTTTGCGCCCTGCCGCTTTATGTCTTGATGCCCAATCTGTACACGCGCCATTGGGGCGTCTCGCTCGCGGCTTTGGGCGCCGTGCTCCTGGGCGCACGTCTGCTCGATGCGGTCATCGATCCGTTGTTGGGCCGCTTGTGCGATCGACTCTATGTCGTATCGCTTCGCGCCGTGCTGGTGATGGGCGCATTGGCCGGAGCCGTTCTCGCCGTGGGATTTTCTTTTTTGTTTGTGCCGTTGGTGAGTGATCCCACCGCACTGCTCTGGTGGGCGGGGTTCTGGCTGGTCGTGACCTACGCGGCCTACAGCGCTTTGTCTATTGCGCACCAGTCCTGGGGCGCCATGCTGGGCGGCGACGCGCTGTATCGCAGCCGCGTGGTGGCCTGGCGCGAAGGGCTGGGCCTGGTGGGCGTGCTGCTCGCGTCGGTCACGCCCGCGCTGCTGGGCGTGCCCGTCATGCTGGCCCTGCTGGTCGCCGGCCTGGCAGTCGGCTGGTGGGCCTGGCGTGCGGCGCCCCGGCCTGGGCGCCGCCATGCGGCGACAACCGCTGCAGACACAACGGCCGGCGTGCTCCGGCATCCGTGGCGCAATCCCGACTTTCGCCGCCTCCTGGGCGTCTACCTGCTCAACGGCATCGCCAGCGCCATCCCTGCCACGCTGGTGCTGTTTTTTCTGCAAGACCGTTTGTTGGCCAGCGAGGCCATGCAGTCCGCCGCGCTGGCCGTGTACTTTGTGTGCGGCGCGCTGTCCATGCCGCTGTGGCTGCGCGGGGTCAAGCGCTGGGGGCTGGTGCACAGCTGGCGCTTTGGCATGCTGCTGTCCATTGCGGTTTTTCTGGGCGCGAGCCGGCTGGGCGCGGGCGACGCATCCTGGTTTTTGCTGGTGTGCGCCTTGTCGGGCGCGGCTTTGGGCAGCGACCTGGTCCTTCCCGGCGCGCTGCTGGCCGGCGTCATCGCCAGGGCCGGTGACCGCGGTCGCGCCGAAGGGGCTTACTTCGGCTGGTGGAACTTCGCCACCAAGCTCAATCTCGCGCTGGCCGCCGGCCTGGCCCTGCCTTTGCTGGGCTGGCTCGGTTATGTGCCCGGCGTGCGGGATGCCAACGCGTCCGCCCTGCTCACCGCCGCCTACTGCCTCCTGCCCTGCGCGCTCAAAGCCCTGGCGGCCGGTGCGCTCCATTTTTTCATCCTCCCAACCACGGCCCAGCCGCACACCCCATGACACAACGCACTTTTTTCCACCGCTCACGCCTTCTCGCCGTCGTGGTGTGCGCCGCCTTGCTGGGCGCATGCAGCACGCCGCAAGTGCAGGACTACGCCAAGGAGGCCCCGGTGCTGGAGTTGAGAGACTACTTCAACGGCACGCTCGACGCCTACGGCATCTTCACCGACCGCTCCGGCAAGGTCGTCAAGCGTTTTAGCGTGGTGATGACCTGCACCTGGAAAGGCGACGCCGGCGTGCTCGACGAAGCCTTCAGCTATTCCGACGGCACGACCCAGCGGCGCATCTGGCGCCTCACGCGCCACGCCGACGGCCGCTACACCGGCCAGGCCGACGACGTCGTGGGCACCGCCGAGGGCCGGCAAAGCGGCAACGCCTTCAACTGGGCCTACACCCTGGCCTTGCCGGTGGACGGCCGGGTCATCAACGTGCAGTTTGACGACTGGATGTACCTCATGAACGACAAAGTCATGCTCAACAAGGCCGCCATGCGCAAGTGGGGTGTGGGCCTGGGCGAAGTGACGCTGTCCTTCATCAAGCGATAGATCAGCATGGCACTGAACTCTCGCATCGCGGACTGGCGCGGCCGCACGGTCTGGCTGGTAGGCGCATCCACCGGCATAGGACGGGCCACCGCTTCGGCGCTGCACGCCCGGGGCGCGAAGGTGGTGGTTTCGGCCCGCGGCGTGGATGCGCTCAACGCCTTCGTCGACGCCCACCCCGGCGCCCTGGCCCTGCCGCTGGACGTCACCGACGCGAGCGAAGTGAAGGCCGTGGCCTCAACTCTGGCCGCGCAGGATGCGTTGGACTGCGTCGTCTACTGCGCGGGCCACTACCACGCCATGGACGCCACCCACATGGACCTGGGTGACCTGCTACGCCACAACGAAGTCAATTACCTCGGCGCGCTCTACTTGCTGGACGCCGTGGTGCCGCAGCTGCTGGCGCGGCCGCCGAACCCGCGCAACGGCCAGCGCGGCCACATCAGCCTCATGGGCAGCGTCGCCGGCTACCGCGGCCTGCCCAACAGCCTGGCCTACGGCCCCACCAAGGCCGCGCTCATCAACCTCGCCGAGACCTTGTACCTGGACCTGCAACCCCGGGGTGTGGGTGTTGCGCTGATCAACCCCGGCTTTGTCAACACGCCGCTCACGCAACAGAACCAGTTCAAAATGCCCGCCTTGATCAGCCCCGAACAGGCGGCCCAGGAAATACTCAAGGGCTGGGCACGCGGAGAATTTGAAATCCACTTCCCCAAACGCTTTACCCTCTGGATGAAAGCCCTGCGGCTTTTGCCCTATTTCCTATTTTTCGCGGCGACCCGCCGCCTCAGGCAGGCCTAGAAATCCATGAACTTCGCCAACTACGCTGTCGACCGCATTGCCGACACCTTCCAGACCCTCACCCCCGCGGGCGTGGAAAAGCTGGGCGCCATCTACGCTCCCGATGCACGTTTTAAAGATCCGTTCAACGATGTGCATGGCTTGCCCGCGATCCAGCAGATCTACAGCCACATGTATGAGACCCTGGAGAACCCGCGCTTCGTCATCACCGGGCGCATCGTGCAAGGCACGCAATGCTTTCTGACCTGGGAGTTCCACTTTGCCTTCAAACGTTTTCAGCGGGGAAGGGCGCAGTGCATCCTGGGCGGCTCGCACCTGGTGCTGGACGGCGAAGGCCGCATCACGCTGCATCGCGATTACTGGGACGCGGCGGAAGAGCTGTATGAAAAGCTGCCTGTGGTCGGTGGCTTGATGAGATGGTTGAAGCGGCGCAGCAGTTCGTGAGGCGGGCAGGCGCGGCGGCTCCTAGTTATGTCAGTGGGTCAATACGCACGTTGGTGCGTCGACCGTTACAGATGCGAATAGATTGCCGCAAAGACACTCTCGCCGTTGGCAGTAAAAGCAGCAATTGGCCTAGCACTGAAGAAGAGGACCAAACTGACTAAGCGAGGCTGACTTCTATCGATTCAAATCCGCAAAGGGTGTGCATTGAGGATGCATCGCCAAGCAAGAGGCTCGAACACCAAAATTAGTTGAATTGTCACCATTCGTGTCAGAATCGCCTGCAAAAGTAGCGGGGAGACTCAATGGTTGCGGTCGCAGAGGTTGACTTGGGTTTGCTAGGGGTACGCCTTCCGCGCGGGGAGGTTGCTATGGTCATCGCGCAACCCCACCTAGTTCTCCTACCGCAGGAGCCCTTTACGTGGACTCTCGCAGAACGACAGCGGGGTCTGCAGTGCATAGATGAAACTCTGGCGGTCTCTCGGAGTTGCGCGCACGGCTTAGAAAAAACTCACTTCACCATCTTTCCCGAATGTACGATTCCAGGACTGGATGGCGTGAATCGCATTACGGCGGTCATGGAAGCTGCCGAGTGGCCAATGGAAACGCTCGTCATCGGCGGAGTGGATGGACTGACTAAAGATCAGTTTGTTGAACTGGTTCAAAAGCCGAATACGACGTATGACATCGTCGAAAACCGACTTGACCGGATACAGGCGCATCAATGGGTGAATTGCGTGGTCACCTGGGCGAAACTGCCGAACGGTGAAGTTCACAGTTGGGTACAGCCGAAGCTCTCCCCTGCTTGGGTTGAACTAGACGTCAATTACATGTCGATGTACCAAGGCCGTTCAATCTACGTGTTTAAAGGCGTCCACTCGAACGCCGATGCCCCGTACCAGTTCGCCACCCTGCTTTGCTTCGATTGGATCGGGTCAACGGATGCGAAGCGAATGTGGGAGTGGCTACTCGATGGGATTGCCACACGGGCTGGCCAGTTAGGCGGCATGCTTCCTCTGACTTGGTTGTTCGTAGCGCAATGCAACCCTGCGCCGTCTCATGCTTCCTTCATGAGCCAGGTGGGGCCATTCTTTGATCCCGCTCAATATCCGAGAGTCACTCGCGACGAGACCTGCTTGGTAATGGCAAACGTCGCCGGTAAGGAGACGCCCGGCAAAGCTGAGAAGTTCGGCCAGTCCGCAGTCATCGTTACACAGAGCCGCTTCTCGCGCCCAAAGTGCATGCCGACATACGGCAACGGAGGTACGCCGCAGCGAGGAGGGGAAATACTAGAGAACTTTCGAGACGCTGTTTTTCGCGAGCGCGGAGCCTGTATTCACTCGTTCTTGGTCATTCATCCGTCAACGCTGCCTCCGGGATCGGCAGGGCGCCGATTCGCGCTACGTGAACCTACCGTACACCCGTTTCATGGCGTGGATGATCCCAGGGCACCCGGAGGCGCTGTACCTGCGGTTGTCAAGTGGATGAACGATGAACTTGATGAGCCTTCAAAGTCATTGGCCACTGCGCACGCACACCTGCCATTGACCGCAGCGGCTGGTGTCGCACACCGGCGGGCGGTCGGTGAGCTACGTAAGCTGAAAGCAGGTGCTCTCGGTTCCACCGTGAACTTTGCGAGTCTCACAGCTTGCAAAGGCACGCCGGACGAATGGACGGGCGGCGAAAGCCATGCTGTGAAGCACCTTCTACACACCTTCTCGATTCTCGACTTGGCTCATTACCCGGCAACATTCCATGGAAACGGGGCTCATGCGACCATCATGAAGGACGATAGCAGTCTGGAGGTTATTGCCGTGATGGGAGCCAGCCATGAGGACTGCGATAGGCACGTGCTCAACTGCTTGCCTGAGCACAGGGGGCAATTGGTGGTTGTCAGCCGAGACGAGGACAACACCCCATGGGACCCGCGTTTCAAGTCCATCTACGATCAAGTCCAAGATGAGCCATCTACCGAAGCGAAATTCACTCAACCAACCAGCGCGATCATTCGCGTTGGTTACCACGATGTGCTTGGCGCGTATCGGAATGCGGCGAACCAAGACAAGTTGAAGGAGGCACTCGATGCAAAGCTCTCCTGAGACTTTGAGCCTACCGGCAGAACTGAGGGCCACTTTGGCGGACCTCATGGGGGGAGCGACGTTCTCTGAAGAGGTCCTCCGGGACGGCTGCCTGCCCGTCGTGATGATGTTGCGCCAACATTCGTTGGCCGCCTTCGCCGTCGGCGACCAAGACGATTATTTGCCGCTGTATGAAGCCTTCAAGAAGCACTACTTGAAGAATAGTGCGCAGTGGTCAACGAAGGACGTGGCCTTCGTGTACTGCCTTCCGGCGGAAGTCACTGTGGACGCAAACTTCTGTTCGCGTGTGGAGGTCGACGTGTACTTCTGCAGGAAATACGTCGTTCGTCTTGACGGTGCCCTGGCCAATAGCTTGGCCAGGTTGCCCTTTCTTCCTCTTTCGCCCATTACTCCAGGCACCCAGACGAGGCCGCCGTCAGCGCAGACACTGCTTCGTCAGCGCAATCTCAAGGCGGACCTTGCTAAGGCGCTCGTGGTGCCGTCGACGAGTAGCGCATCGACAATCCTGCACGGCTGTCTTGCTGGCATCTATGGCCCCTCCGAAGCACTGCAGTCGGTAGCAGGTCCCAGTGCGATTACTGAGACCGGGGAAGACCGGGCTCAAGCCACCCTGAAGTTCATCTCTATCGAGAACTTTCGAGCCTATCGGACGAAGAAGGTGTTCGAACTCGGATCGGCAGTGACCATCCTCTACGGTCCCAATGGCTTCGGAAAGACATCGTTCTTCGATGCCATCGATTTCGCTGTCACTGGTGGTGTCGGTCGCCTCGCCAAGGCACCTGGCGGGCTAACCCGGATCGCAAAGCACCTGGACAGCGGGAGCGACCCCACAGAGGTCTCACTTACGCTGGAGCGGGAAGGCAAGACACATGTCATCACGCGTAATCTTGCTGATTACAACAACGCCTTGGTTGACGGCAAGGTCACACCACGTAAAGAAGTTCTTAGTCTGCTGACCGGCGGAACGACCCCGGGTGCCGATCGAGTAGACAGCCTAGTGGACCTTTTCCGAGCAACGCACCTGTTCAGCCAAGAGAACCAAGAACTCACGCAAGACGTGGCGTCGAAGTGCGAGCTATCGTCAGAGTTGGTCTCGCGGATGCTCGCCTTCGAGGACTACGCGAACGGTCTCAAGAAGGCCGAGGAAGTGCTGAAGCTCGCAGCGCAGGAACACAGCAAGGCAACTAGCGACATAGGCGACACCAAACAGGCCATCGCGCTTGAGCGCAAAGAGCTAGAACGTCTGGAGGGACTTGCTGCCTCGGATACCTCCTCAGAAGCGCTGGACGCCCGCTTCGCTGGTTTGGAGGAAGCTATCTCGGCCGCCGGCTTCGACATCTCCGGGATTGCGTCACGCGACACTAGAGGCTTGAGGGCCATGCTAGACGCTGCGGCGACTGAGACAGTCGCTCAGCGGGCGATGTTGTCGCGGGCTATAGATCACGTCGGGAAGCTCGGCGTTCTTCGCGAGCAACTTGAGCCGATGAGAGTTCAGTTGACTGAGCGGCAGGTCCAACTGCAGCATGCTGAAGCGCAAGAGAAGGAGGCGTCAGAACATCTCGGCACCGTGTCTAGCCAGTTAGCGCAGCTAAAGATGCAGGAACAGGGCTTTCAACTTCGACGGGACTGGTTGAACTGGGCCGTGTCGGTCCAACCCGAGTATGAACAGTTGACAAACCAAGCTCAAAGTCTGGCGGCAGGGCTAAGCGCACTTTCCTCGCGTGTGAGTCAACAACGTGCGAGCTTAGAGCAAGCGCAAGCGGCTCAACTCGAAGCCGTGGCGTTGGTCCAATGGGCCGAGACCGCATTTAAAGCCGCATCGGAGAAGCGAGCTCATTTCCAATCGGTCAGAGAAGTCGCCGCAGCGTGGGAACAAGCTGCGCCAACCCTCGTTAATCTTCTGAGCGCTGAGGCTCAACTACAGGCCTCAATCGAGGAACTTCGCAGGCAACTCAGAGATGTTCGGTTGGACGAACACTCGCAGGAGCTTTCAGTTGCACAGGCCGAGCGGGAGCTTGCAGAGGCCAGCAGCAGCGATTCGAGGCTCAAGGAGCTTATTTCGGAACTTCGCGGCCATGTGGATGGGCCAAATTGTCAACTGTGCGGGCACGACCATGGAAGCACGGAAGGCCTATTGGCAGCCATCGACCGGCGAATGCAGCACGGTGACCGTATCGTCCAGCTTAGCAATATTGCCGTGACACAGCGGGCAGCGCTCTATATGCTTGTAAGCCAAGGTCAAGCACTCGCCGAACGAGTGAAGCAGGAGGAGTTGCAGCTCACGCATGCGCAGACCCAACGGTCGCAATTGGAGCAACAGCGCGCGAACTTCGAGGCGTCGCTGAGCTCAATTGGGATTCCTTTAACCAGCGAGACGTCGCAGCAGACGCAAATCCTCAGTATCAAGGTTCATGAGGATGAGGTGAACGCCGCGGCGGCCATTGGCTCAGCGAGACAATCGCTTGAAACAGCCGAAGCCGTGCTCACAGCTGCCCATGCAGCCGATCAAGCGCTCGGCCAGCAGCGGCAGGCCGCTGAATCAGCGCTGAGCGTTGCACAGAAGCGCTTGACCGAGTTGCTCAATGAAGCCAATCGAGGCTCCATCAATCTGGCAAGCGGCCTCCAGGCTCTGACAGACGCGGAGCGCGCCACCGAAGAACAAAGGATCTTGACAAGCGCGGCCGCCCAATCAGCGAATGAGCACGTCGACCGTCAGAAGGCAACCCAGGCGGCGGCAAAGGCGGCCGTTACTGCCGCTCGAATTAGCCACCAGCAGGCGAATCAAGCTTGGACAGGGCATCAATCCGGCGTTCAGTCGATCTTGTCGGAGCTGGCAGCTGCAAAGTTCGACAGTGCGATTTCGCTGGAGGAGCTCCGTCAGCAAGGGGAAGTCGCCGCAGCACGCGAAGCCTCAGCGTTAGGGTTGCGAGACCGCGTTGCGGAATTGGAGGTGGCCGTTGACACCGCCGCCACTTCCGCCGCATTCGAGAACATCCGCCAGCGCATTCTTGCGAATGAGACAGTGGTTCAGGAAGCTACCGCTCGCGCGCAGCAAGTCCAGCCTTGGGTCGGGTATTTCACTGAGGTCAAGAAACTTCTCAGCACGCAGCAAGCCTTCGCGACCGACCACTTCATCGCCGAGTACGGGCCAAGGACCGCTGTTATTCAACAGCGGCTTCGTCCGGTCTACGGCTTTGGCGAAATTGAGGTGTCCAGCAAGGACGCTGCCATCAGCATCCGTGTCCATCGCAAGGGAGAGACGTTGAGGCCGACGGACTTCTTCAGTCAGTCGCAGGTGCAGACATTGGTCTTGGGTCTGTTTCTCACCGCTTGCAGTTCGCAGACCTGGTCGGGTTTTTCGTCCATCATGATGGACGATCCGGTAACTCACTTCGATGACCTGAACACGTATGCCTTACTCGACCTGATTCTTGGCCTGCAGAGTTCTCCGGAAGGCGAGCGGCAGTTCGTCATCTCTACCTGCGACGAGAAGCTATTGCAGCTAGCTCGCCACAAATTCCGTCATATGGGGACATCTGCGAAGTTTTATCGGTTCCAAGCCATTGGCTCAGAGGGCCCAATGGTGTCCGAAATTTCCGCGTAGCAGTTGCTATTGGAGATTTAAGGGCGTCGTGAAGCTTTTTGCAGCGGCTTCACGCAACGAATGTGAGATTGCTATGTAAATCTTGCTAAATCAAGGACTTACAAGGGTTTGGAGYGGGTGAAGGGAATCGAACCCTCGTATGAAGCTTGGGAAGCTGCCGTTCTGCCATTGAACTACACCCGCGACTCTGTCGATTATAGAAGCGGTCGCCCAGCGGAGCCAGCCAAGCCTGAGCTGTCGATCACGGCCGCAGGTACGCCCAGCCTTCATGCTGCTTCTTCATGATTTCGGTGACGCCGGCGGGCACATAGCTGATGCCGGCGAGCATGTCGTCTTTCGTCAACTTCTGGCCGCGCATGGTGTTTTCGCAGGCGGTGACCTTGATGCCGGCTTTGGCGGCGTCGCCGACGCGCGCGCCGGTGGGAGACTCCAGCTTGAGCATGCCGATGCCGGGCCCGTAGGCGACGATTTCAATGTCGACGTTGGTGGCGCCCACGTCGTCCTGCAGGTTTTTGGCGTTGTTCAGTGCCAGGTTCCACTTGGCTGGGTCGTTGTCGCTGATCTGGATCACAATTCCCGGACGTTTTGTGCCTGTGGCGCCCGCTGGTTGTGCGCGAGCAGCTATCAAAAAAGGAGCGGCAAGGGCTAGCGAGCCGACGGCCCCGGCCTGGATGAAGAGTCTGCGGTTCATGTTGGTGTGTCTCCTGAAGGGGAGGGCTCATTTCAACACAACGGCCGCATGAAACAAGCCCCAAGCTCGTGAGAGGCTTGGGGGCTTTCAGGGTCGGGGGAGAACCGGCGGGCTCTACCGCCTTTGCCTCGCGTCGACCTCATTTACCGCCGGTTGCGGGTAGCGGTACGGCGGGCGCATTGCCGTCCGAGTGGATGTGATGGTCGGGCGCCTTGATCAGCTTGCGGACAAACACCACGACCTGCCACACGACCAGCGTTCCGATCATGGCCAGCAAGGTTCCGCTGATGGGTCTGTTGACGAAGACGCTAAAACTCCCCCGGCTGAGAAGCATGGCGCGGCGGAAATTTTCCTCCAGCATGGGTCCCAGAATGAAACCCAGCAGGAGTGGCGCGGCTTCCATCTCCAGGCGCAAAAACAAATAACCCACCAGGCCGAACACGGCTGTGATGTAGATGTCGTCCAGGCTGTTGTTGATGCTGAAGGTGCCGATGCAGCAGAAAAAGAGAATCGCCGGAAACAGCACGGTGTAGGGAATCTTGAAGACCGACAGCCAGTAGCGCACCAGGGGCACGTTGAGGATGACCAGGAAGCAATTACCCACCCACATACTGGCTACCAGACCCCAGAACAAATCGGGGTGGCTGGCGATCATATTGGGGCCGGGCTGGATCCCCTTGATGACGAAGGCGGCCATCATCAGGGCCATGACGGCATTTTCGGGAATGCCGATGGCCATGAGCGGGATAAAGCTGGTGCGTGCGGCGGCCTCGTCGGCGGCGGCCTGCCCGGCCACGCCTTCGATGCAGCCGGTGCCGATCTCATGCTTGTACTTGCTGAACTTCTTGTCGGCGGCGTAGGCGGCGAACTGGGCAATCGTGGGGCCGCCGCCGGGCAGTATGCCCAGGACCGAGCCGATGATGCTGCCGCGCAGGGCGCTGGGGATGATGCGCTTGAACTCGGGCCAGGTCGGCATGAGCTTGATCTCGCCGTTGAACGGGGTGAGCACGTTTTTGTTGTCG
Source organism: Polaromonas sp. P1_F4 (assembly GCF_056405675.1). Classification (NCBI taxonomy): domain Bacteria; kingdom Pseudomonadati; phylum Pseudomonadota; class Betaproteobacteria; order Burkholderiales; family Comamonadaceae; genus Polaromonas; species Polaromonas sp. P1_F4. Next base: position 324,290 of record NZ_JBFUBP010000001.1, read on the forward strand.
AGATTTTTCACCACCTCTGCAATGCCGAAGCAGCCCAGGGCGATGCTGATCAGGCCAATCCCGTCCATCAGGAACGGCAGGTCCATGGTGTAGCGCGCAGTGCCGCTGTTCACATCGGTGCCGACCATCCCAAGCAGGACGCCAACCATGGCCATGGCCAGGCCGTTGAGCAGGCTGCCGCTGCTGACAAAGCTCACGCAGAAAAACCCCAGCAGCATGAGGGCGCAGTAGTCAGCCGGCCCAAACAGGAAGCCCACTTCACCCAGTGGTTGAGCCAGGGTCGAAAGCACCACAATGGCCACGGTGCCGCCAATGAAGCTGGAAATGCCCGCGGTGAACAGGGCCAGGCCGGTCTTTCCCTTGAGCGTCATCTGGTAGCCGTCTATACAGGCGACGATGCTGCTGGCATGCGGGATCTTCATCGTGATGGCGCTCACGCTGTCGCCATATTGGGCCCCGTAGTAAATGCCGGCCAGCATGATGAGTGCGCCGCCGGTGGGAATGGAATAAGTCAGGGGCAGCAACAGGCTGATGGTCGACAAAGGGCCCAATCCCGGCAGCAGTCCGATGAGTGTGCCCACCGTGCAGCCAAGGGCGCAATAAAGAAGGTTTTGCCAGGTCAGCGCATGCTCGAAACCCAGCGAGAGGTTATGCAGGATGTCCATCAGTAGAGGGGCAGGCTAAGGCCGAGAAAGTTTTTGAAGGCAAAGGCAACCAGGATCAGGCCCACCGAGATCTTGATGTTGCGCACCACGGAGTACGACGTACCTGCAAGCGTGGAACAAAACACCAGAAAGATGATGGCCAGGATCATGTTGATGTAGTGGGAGATCACTGCAAACCCGACGAGGCTCAGCAGAATGAGGGCGATATTTTTGACGCCGTAATCCAGGGGGACGGGGTCATAGAAGTGCGAGCGCACCACCGTGAGAACGCCAATCACAAACAGCAGGGAGCTCACGATCAAGGGGAACATGCCGGGTCCGGACCGGCTTAATTCGCCTACTGTGTAATTCAGCGACACTCCGCCAAAGAGCAGGGCGATCGCCATGAGGCAGAGGCCCCGCACGAAGTTGCGGTTCTTCATGTTCATAGGGGTTTGCTCCATGGCTGCGCCGCTGCGGGCGTTGTCACAAACGGGGGGTGATTCATCCGTGTCTCCTTGATGGTGGCCCTGCCTTTGGCTGGTGCACAAGTTGCAACCGGCTGGGGCGTTTGGGATGGAGCGGATGTTAGGAAGCGAGGCTTCCAATCGGCTTTCGTTTTACGCAGCCGAACTCAAAATACGTGTTATCACTAACAGGGCCGGTGGCGCCTGCGGCACTGCCGGCCACGGCTCAGCCGTGTGCTTCAACCCTGGGGATCGGACGCCAGCGGCAGCCGCAGGATGGCGCGCAAGCCGGAGCCGAGGCCAGCTTCGGCCAGCTCGATGTCGCCACCGTTGCGCCTGGCATAGGCGCGTGCGATGGCCATACCGAGCCCGGCGCCGCGCGCGCCTTTTTCCGTGGGGCCGGCCGAATGAAAACGTTCAAACACTTCTGCGTGCCGCGCTTTGGCTATGCCCGGGCCGTCGTCGCGCACCTCGGCGAGCGCCGCGCCATCGCCGGTGCTCACCTTCACGGTGATGTGCCCGCCCGGCGGGGTGTAGACAATGGCGTTGTGCACCAGGTTGGACAGCGCCTCGTGCAGTTCGGCGCCGCGAGCCAGTACCGGGGCTGCAGGGTTTTTGTGCAGCGCGTCGGGCACCGGTGCATCTTCAGCCGCGTCCAGGCCCAGGTCCTGGTTTTTCTCATGGGCCAGTGTCAGGTGCTGCAGCACCACGTCCCGCGCGATGCTGTTGAGGTCCACGACGGCGGGCGCGTCTTCGGATGGTGCACCGTCGCTCGCATGGGCCAGCGACAGCAGTTGCTCGCACAGGCGCCGGCTGCGCGAGATCTGCACGACCATGGCGCGCAAGGTCGTGTGAAGCAGTTCAGGGTCTTTTTCGCGCAGCGCGACGCCGGCCTGCGTCAGCATGATGGCCAGCGGTGTGCGCAGCTGGTGCGATGCGTCGGCCAGGAACTGCGATTGCTGCTCAAGCAAATCGCGGTAGCTGGCCAGGTGCTGGTTGACGGCGTCGACCAGCGGCGCCACTTCATGCGGCACGTTGGCCGTGTCCAGCGGCTTGAGGTCACGCCCCTTGTTTTGCAGCACGGTTTTTCGCAGGCGCTCCAGCGGCCGCAGGGACCAGGTCACACCCAGCCAGACCAGCAGAATCATCACCAGCACCATGCGGGTGTCGCGTATCAACTCCTGCCGCAGCGTGGCCGCCTGCGCCCGGTCGCGTGGTTCGGTGCTTTCTGCCACCTGGATCAGCAGGTCAAAGGCCTGGCCACGCTCGTCAAGCACTTTGCTTTGAAGCGCCACCACACGCACTGCATGGTCCCGGTAGTCGCTGTCGTACCAGACCACGGGGGAGGCGATGGAAGAGGGCGAGGGGGCCTGCTGCGCAGGCGGTGCAGGCAGGTCGGTTGCGCCTAGCAAGGTCACCTCACTTGTAGAGTCCACCCCTTGCGGCGTCAATCCGATATGCAGGTACTTTTGCAGCGGGCCGGCGGCATCGACCACCGCCTGTACCACCAATGGCGCGTTCAGGTGCAGCAAGCCGTCCGGACCCACCGACAGACTGCCGCGCAGTACATGGACGGATTCGAGCATGGCCTGGTCGTAAGCGTCCTGCACCTGGTTGCGCAAGGCTCGGTAGTCGTTCCAGCTGTCCAGGGCCAGCAGGCCCAGGATGGCCGGGAGCAGCAGCGTCAGCAGGCGCGCGCGTATGCCGAAGCGGTCAGGGTCAGTCCGCAGCGTCTTCATGCGCTTCACGTGCGGTAGCCTCCAGCATGTAGCCCAGGCCGCGCACGGTGACGATGCGCACGTCGCCGCCGTCGAGCTTGCGGCGCAGCCGGTGCAGCACCAGTTCGATGGCGTCAGGGCCGGCATTGCTGTCGGCCGGAAAGACTTTGGCCGAGAGCTGTGACTTCTCCACTGGCGAGCCGCTGCGCGCCAGCAGCACTGACAACGCGGCGCTTTCGCGCGGCGTGAGTTGCAGCAGCGTGCCGGCCAACGTGAAGGCGCGGCTGTCGTGGGCGCATGAGAGCGAACCGCACTGCAGCGGCGCGTGCGAGCGCCCCCGGCTGCGTCGCACCAGCGCGGCGATGCGGGCCTCGAGTTCTTCAATCGCAAAGGGTTTGGTCAGGAAGTCGTCGGCTCCGACGTTCAGGCCTTTGACCCGGTCTTGAAGCGAGCCCTGCGCGGTCAGCACCAGCACGGGCGTGCGGTTGCCTGCCTTGCGAATGTCGGCCAGCAGGTTCAACCCGTGTTTGTCGGGCAGCCGCAGGTCGAGCACGATCGCGTCGTAGTCATTGCCGGCCAGCAGCGACTCGGCGGTGCCGGCGTCCGGCGCATGGTCGGGCACAAAGCCGCTTTGCTTGAAAGCGCGCACCAGCCAGGCCGCCATCTCGGCTTCGTCTTCCACAAGCAGCAGGCGCATGGCGGGGTGGCGGGGTAGGGTGCAGGTTTAAGGTTAAGGCGCGGGGAACGGTTTCAGCGCTGGATGTCGCCCAGGCACAGGTACTTCATCTCCAGGTACTCTTCCATGCCGTGGCGCGAGCCTTCGCGGCCCAGGCCCGACTGCTTCACACCGCCAAAGGGCACATGTTCAGTGGCGATGACACCGGCATTGATGCCGACCATGCCGTACTCCAGCGCCTCGGCCACGCGGTAGATGCGGCCGATGTCGCGGCTGTAAAAATAGCTGGCCAGGCCGAACTCAGTGTTGTTGGCGGCGTCAATCGCCTCTTGCTCTTTGTGGAAGCGGAAGACCGGAGCGAAAGGGCCGAAGGTTTCTTCGCGGGCGCAGAGCATGTCGGCTGTGGCTTCAGAGATCACGGTCGGCTCAAAGAACTGGCCCTTGATTTTGTGGCCACCCGCAAGCAGTTTTCCGCCTTTGGCCATCGCGTCATCCACATGGCGCTGCACCTTGTCGACGGCGGCATCCTCGATCAGCGGACCTTGCACCACGCCGTCCTCAAAGCCGTTTCCGACTTTCAGCAGCTTGACCTTGGCGGCGAATTTCTCGACAAACTGGTCGTACACGCCGTCCTGGACATAAATGCGGTTAGCGCAGACGCAGGTCTGGCCGGCGTTGCGGTATTTGCTGGCCATCGCGCCTTCCACGGCCGAATCCACGTCGGCGTCGTCGAACACGATGAAGGGCGCATTGCCGCCCAGTTCCAGTGCCAGTTTCTTGATCGAAGGTGCGCTCTGGGCCATCAGGATGCGGCCGACTTCGGTGGAGCCGGTGAAGCTGATGTGGCGCACCACGTCGCTGGCGCAGAACACCTTGCCCACGGCAATGCTGTTGGCGCTGTCGGCTGTCAGCACGTTGAGCACGCCGGCCGGAATACCGGCGCGAATGGCCAGCTCGGCGGCGGCCAGGGCCGTCAGCGGTGTGAGCTCGGCCGGCTTGATGACCACGGGGCAGCCGGCTGCGAGAGCCGGGGCGACCTTGCGCGTGATCATGGCGAGCGGGAAGTTCCAGGGGGTGATGGCCGCGCACACGCCGATCGGTTGCTTGATGACCATCAGGCGGCGGTTGTTGTCGAACTGGGGCAGGGTCTCACCGTTGACGCGCTTGGCTTCCTCGGCAAACCACTCGACAAAACTCGCACCGTAGGCGATTTCGCCCTTGGCCTCCGCAAAGGGCTTGCCCTGCTCGGCGGTCATGATGCGGCCCAGGTCTTCCTGGTTGGCCATCAGCAGCTGGTACCACTTGAGCAGGATGGCGTGGCGCTCCTTGCCGGTCTTGCTGCGCCATGCGGGCCAGGCCGCGTTGGCCGCGGCAATGGCGGCTTCGGCATCCTGGGCGCCCAGGTTGGCCACATCGGCCAGCTTCAGGCCGGTGGCCGGGTCATTGACATCAAAGCGGGATGAACCGGCGACCCACTGGCCATTGATCAGTGCGTCGGTCTTGAAAATGCTGGGGTCTTTGAGAAGGGAAATAGGGGAAGTTTTCATGTCCATGGAGATGTCCTGAAAAGGAGGGTGTGTTTGGGGGTATCTGGGCAATGGGGCTGATTTTGACTGCTTTCGGGACGGGGTGCTTTGGCGCCGCTCGTTCCCCCGGTGCCAATGAGGGGCGGACGCCGTCACCCGCAGCTGGCGGTCCTGCAAGGGCATGGCATCACAAATGCCTTGTCAGCCCCGGCGCCCGCGTAACCACTCGAGGAACAGCAAAAGCGCCGTGGTGAACAGGATCAGCAGTGTGGCAACAGCGGCGATCGTGGGGGAGATGTTTTCCCGGATGCCGGTGAACATCTGCCTCGGCAGGGTGGCCTGGTCCGCGCCCGCCAGGAACAGCGTGACCACCACTTCGTCAAACGAGGTGGCAAATGCAAACAGCGCGCCCGAGATGACACCCGGGGCGATGACCGGCAGGGTGATCCTGAAAAACGTCCGCAACGGGGTCTCGCCAAGGCTGAGCGACGCGCGCACCAGGTTGTGGTTAAAGCCCGCAAGCGTTGCGAGTACGGTGGTCAGCACAAAAGGCGCACCCAGCGCGGCATGCACCACGATCAACCCGAAGTAGCTGTCGGCAAGGCCCAGCGGGGCGAAATACAGGTAGGTGGCCACGCCGACAACGACGATGGGGACCACCATGGGCGCGATGAGGATGCCCATGAGCAGGCTCTTGAACCGGAAGTTGGTTCTGGACAGGCCGACAGCTGCCAAAGTGCCCAGCGCGGTGGCGATCAGTGTTGCTGCGGGGGCCACGATGAAGCTGTTTTTTGCGGCCCTTGCCCATTCCGGTGAATCCAGCAGGTTCTGGTACCACTTCAGCGACCAGCCTGGAATGGGGTAGGTCAGGAACGAGCTTTCTGAAAAAGACAGCGGCACCATGACCAGGATGGGCGCCAGCAGAAAAACCAGAATGGCGACGCATGCGGCGCGCATCAGCCACCAGCCGGCCTTGTCTGCCAGGGTGGCATAGCGGGGAAAGGCGGGCCCTTTGATTTTGAACATGGTGAATTGGCGTCTGGGTCTGAAAAGGAAGGATGTCAACCGATGCTGAGCTCGGCCTTGCCGATGCGCCGGTAAACGCTGTAAAGAACCATGGTGGCCGTCAGCAACACCGCGCCCAGCGCACAGGCCATGCCCCAATTGACTTCGACGTTGGTGTAGCGGGCGATGTAGTAGCTCAGCATCTGGTCATCCGCACCGCCAAGCAGGGCGGGGGTGACGTAATAGCCGATCGACAGGATGAACACCAGCAGCGCGCCTGCGCTGATGCCAGGATAGGTCTGCGGCACATACACCCGAAAGAAGGCAGACAGCGGTGCGCTGCCCAGCGACACGGCGGCCCGCACGTAGGTTGCCGGTACATTCTTCATCACGCTGTAAAGCGGCAGGATCATGAAGGGCAGCAGGATGTGCACCATGGCAATTACCACGCCTGCGCGGTTGAACAGCAGCGCCAGGGGGCTGTCTATGAGGCCGATACCCATCAGCCCGCGATTGACCAGGCCTTCCGATTGCAGCAGGACGATCCAGGCCGCCACGCGCACCAGAATCGATGTCCAGAAAGGCACCAGCACCAGGATCATCAGCAGGTTGGCCTTGCGCGCCGGCAACGAGGCCAGCCACCAGGCCAGGGGGTAGCCCAGCGCCAGGCAAAAAACGGTGACCAGAAAACTGATCTGAAAAGTTCGCAGCAAAATGGCGCCAAACGCGCGCTGGTCCGGCGGCATGCGCTCCACCTCGCCCTTGCTGTCTCGCCGCAAGTCCACCGATGCCAGCAGATAGTCGGGTGTCCAGCGGGAACTGTTTTTGGCAATCGCTTGCCAGAAGAGGGGTTCCGCCCAGCGTGGGTCGAGCTGGAGCAGCCTGGCCTGTATTTCTTCAGGCGAGCCCGTGACAGGCAGCGCGCGATAGGTCCCCATGACAAGGGAGCGCGCACCCGGCACTTCGGAGTTGAGGCGACGTGCCAGTGCACCGGCATCAGAACTGTCAGAAAGATGGCCCAGGTCTTCCACCAATGCTGCGTAACTTGCAGGGCCGGGGGGCGTCTGGGCGTTCCAGTCCTTGAGGCTTTTCGCCGTCCGGGGCAGCGCCCGCGCCACCTCCGGATTTTCAACGGCGCGTTGCAACAGGGCCGCAATCGGCACCAGCAAGGTCAGCAGCAAAAACACCAGCAAGGGCACTGTGAGTGCAAAGGCGCGCCATTTTCGACGAGCGTCTGCGCGCGACAGCGCCTGACGCAATGTGACGGCGTCATTGCCCTGAAGGGCGCCCTGGCTGGTGATGCTGCTCATGGGGTACTTGTTCCGCCGGTTTATTGCGTGGCCCAGGCGGCAAAGCGTTTTTCAAGCGCCTCGCCCTGGTCGGCCCAGAAACCAACATTCATCTGGATGGCTTCTTTCGCGTTGGCCGGAGAGGTCGGCAGATCGTCCAGCACCTTCTTGTCGAGCTTGGCCAAAGCCTGGTTGTTGACGGGGCCGTAGGCAATGTTCTGGGCATAGACGGCCTGGGTGGCGGGCTGGCTGGCAAAGGCGATGAATTTCATCGACGCGTCCTTGTTGGGTGCGCCTTTGGGGATGACCCAGTAATCCAGGTCGTAAATGCCGCCGGGCCAGTAGATCTTCAGGTTGCGGCCTTCACGGTTGGCGGCGTCGATGCGGCCGTTGTAGACGGTGCTGAGGGCGACGTCACCGGCCACGAGGAACTGGGCAGGCTGGGCGCCGGCTTCCCACCACTGGATGCTGGGCTTGAGCTCTGTCAGCTTGCGAAACGCGCGGTCAGCGCCGTCCTTGGTGGCCAGGACCTTGTAGACGTCGGCAGGCTTGACACCGTCAGCCAGCAGTGCAAATTCCAGGTTGTAGCGGGCGCCCTTGCGCATGCCGCGCTTGCCGGGGATCTTCTTGACGTCCCAGAAATCGGCCCAGCTTGTGGGGGCTGTCTTGACCTTGTCGGCGTTCCAGGCCATCACGGTGGACCACACAAAAACGCCCACACCGCATTCCTTGACCGCCGCGGGCAGAAAGTCTGCCTTGGGGCCGATTTTGCTGAAGTCGATTTTTTCAAATAATCCTTCATCGCAACCGCGCTGCACATCGGGTGCTTCGACCTCGACCACATCCCAGGTGACTTTTTTCGTCTCGACCATGGCTTTGATCTTGGCCTGCTCGCCGTTGTATTCCACGGCAACAACTTTGGTGCCTGCTTTTTCGAAGGGCTCGTAGTAGGCCTTTTTCTGCGCATTGGCATTGGCGCCGCCGAAGTTCACGACGGTGATCTGCTGCTGCGCGAACGCGGGTACGGCCAGGCACGAAGCCATGGCAAGGGCGATGATGTTTTTCTTCATGGTGCTATTTCCTCGGTGGTTGATAAAGGCGGAAGGGAACGTTGAAAACGGTGAAAAGAGAAAGCGGTTACACCGCATAAATCCGCGTAAATTCGGGCGGAAATTCGAGGTGCACCGCTTCGCCCGGTTGCGGCGGCGGCTGACCGTTCAACAGGGTGAGCGGCAGCTTGACTGTCGCTTCCGGCTGGCCGGCGCCGATGTCGCACAACAGCCGCAGGTGGTCGCCGAAATAGATGATGCGGGCCACGTGCGCGGGCAAAGCACTGGCAGGCGATGCCGGCACCTGGCGATGCAACACAATGCGCTCCGGCCGGATGTAGGCTTCGACCTGCGCGCCAGCCGTCGCCTGATTCACGTTGGTGCCGCCCAGAGCGCGGCCATCCGGCAATTCGATGCCTGTGGCATTTCCCTTGCCTTTGAGTACCGTGCTGTCTCCGACGAAACTGGCAACAAAACGGTTGGAGGGCGTTTCATACAGGGCTTCCACCGGCGCCAGCTGCTGGATCGCGCCGTCGTTGAAAACCGCCACCCGGTCGCTCATCGTCAAGGCTTCCCCCTGGTCGTGCGTGACATAGACAAACGTGACGCCCAGCTGCTTGTGCAGTTCCTTCAGTTCGATCTGCATGTGCTCGCGCAGCTGCTTGTCGAGTGCGCCCAGCGGTTCGTCCATCAGCACCAGCTGGGGCTCGAACACCAGGGCCCGCGCCAGGGCAACGCGCTGCTGCTGGCCACCCGACAGCTGCCCGGGCAGGCGGTCCGACATGCCCGACAGGCGAACCATGTCGAGCGCACGCTTGACGCGGCTGGCCTGCTCGCTTTTTGACACCTTGCGCACCGTGAGCGGATAGGCCACGTTCTGGCCCACCGTGAGATGCGGGAAGAGGGCGTAATTCTGGAACACCATGCCGAAGTTGCGTTTGTGCGGCGGTGTGCCGGTGATCTGCGAACCGTTGAGGAAAATTTCCCCGGCAGTCGGCGACTCAAAGCCGGCAAGCATCATCAGTGTGGTGGTTTTCCCCGAGCCGGAGGGGCCGAGCAGGCTCAGGAATTCCCCGCGATGAATGTCGAGGTCGAGCTGCTGCACGACAAGCTGTTCGCCGTCATAGGTTTTCTGCACGCCAGAAAAGCGCGCAAGGACATCGTTATCAGTCATCGTTTTTCCTGAACGGGGCCACGTAGGTCAACGTGATGCGGTGAAGCTGTCTGCCAGGATTTGCAGGCCTTCGTCCAGCAAGGCGTCTTCGGCCGTGAGGGGAACCAGAATCCTGATCACATTACCGTAGGTGCCGCATGAGAGCAATATCAATCCGCGCCGGGCGGCTTCGGCCACCACGCGTTTGGTCAGCGCCGCATCGGGACGGGCTGGGTTGCCGTTTTCAAAAAGCTCTATGGCCACCATGGCGCCAAGGCCCCGCACGTCGCCGATAGAGGTTTCTTTTTTTGCAATGGCGTGCAGGCCTTTGACCAGATGAGCACCCAGCGTTTTGCTGCGCGCCAGGAGTTTTTCTTGCTCAAAGGCCTTGAGGACGGCCAGTGCTGCCGCACAACCGATGGGGCTGCCTGCGTAGGTGCCGCCCAGGCCCCCGGGGCCCGGCGCGTCCATGACCTCGGCCCGGCCAACCAGGCCGGAGATCGGGAAGCCACCCGCCATGGATTTGGCAATGGCGATCAGGTCGGGCGCCACGGGCCACTGTTCGCTGGCATACCAGGTGCCTGTGCGTCCGGCGCCGGTCTGGACTTCATCGGCGATCAGCAGGATGCCGTGCTTGTCGGCCAGCTCTTTCAGGCGGCTGATGAACTCCGGGGGGGCGATATAAAAGCCTCCTTCGCCCTGCACCGGCTCAATGATGAAGGCCGCCACGCGCTCGGGTTCGACGTCGTTTTTGAGAATCTGTTCAACCGAGTGCAGTGCCTGATCGATGCTCACGCCGTGCAGCGCGTTGGGGTATTCGGCATGGAACACTTCGCCGGGAAAGGGGCCGAACCCCAGCTTGTAGGGTGCCACCTTGCCGGTCATGCCCAGTGTCATGTTGGTCCGGCCGTGGTAGCCGCCCGTGAAGGCGATGATGCCGGGGCGCTTGGTGTAAGACCGCGCCACCTTGACCGCGTTCTCAACCGCTTCGGCGCCGGTGGTCAGCAGCAGGGTCTTTTTGGCGAAATTTCCGGGTGCCAGGGCATTGAGCTTCTCGGCCAGTTCAACGTAGGGCTCATAAGCGACCACCTGAAAGCAGGTGTGCGTGTAGAGGTCGAGCTGGGCCTTGACGGCGGCAATGACTTCGGTGTGCAGGTGCCCGGTGTTCAGGACGGCGATGCCACCGGCGAAGTCGATGTAGCGGCGGCCTTCCACATCCCACAGTTCGGCGTTTTTGGCCCGGCTGACAAAAATCTCGTGGGCCTGGCCTACGCCGCGTGTCACGGCGGCTTGGCGGCGCGCCATCAAGGCGGCGTTGCTGGAAGTCTGGTTTGGCTGCATGGTGAAGGTGATTTCCGGAATTTCTGGGTTGACTGGGTGGACTGGGTGGACTGGGTTGAGGAAGGAGATGGGTGGACTTTAGAAGTCGGGGCAAGGCCCGTCCATGTACACCGCCGCGCTGTTTTCGACACACTGTGCGGGTCTAGAATCCTGTACATGGATTCCCCAACCCGGTGCATGGGCATTGCGATGCACAATCTGCCCTTTTTGGTTTTTTGATGCTCACACTTCGCCCGGAACTGCAGACCCCCCTGGTGAGCCAGATCGTTGACGGCCTGCGCGGGATGATTGCCGGGCAAGCGCTGAAACCGGGCGTCAAGCTGCCGTCCATCCGCGGTTTTGCCGCCATGCACGGCGTCAGCGTCTTCACGGTGGTAGAGGCGTACGACCGCCTTGTGGCCCAGGGGTGGCTTGTTTCCCGGGCCAATGCCGGGTTTTTCGTCAAGCGCAGGGGCGATGATGGTGCATCGGGTGTGCCGTACGCGCAGCCCCCGCAGCCTAAATTTGACGCCCGCTGGTACCTCAAGCAGATTTTTGAGAACCGCAACCTGCCGATGAAGCCCGGTTGTGGCTGGTTGCCGCACGATTTCCTGTTCGGGGACGCGCTCCGCCGCAGCATGCGGCACCTGTCGGTGGACGGTTCCTCTCTTGAGGGTTACGGCCTGCCTTATGGGCATATGGCCCTGCGTATGGTCATTGCGGAGGCGTTGGCTGAAAACCAGATATCGGTCGAGGTGGACCAGGTGCTGCTGACGCAAGGCTCCAGCCAGGCGCTGGACCTGGTGGCCCGGCAACTGGTCAAACCGGGAGACACCGTGCTGGTCGATAGCCCCGGTTACCCCAACCTGATGTTCATGCTGCGTTTTCTGGGCGCCAACCTTGTGGGGGTGCCGCGCACCCCTACGGGTTACGACCTGGCTGCGCTGGAGGCGCTGCTGGCCGAGCACAAGCCCAAGGCCTTCTTCACCCAACCCCGTCTGCAAAGCCCGACGTGTTCGATTGCGTCCGCGGCCCATCTGCACCGCTTGCTGCAACTGGCCGAGACGCACGGCTTCACGCTGGTGGAAAACGATATTTACGCCGACATGGACCCGGTCTCGCGGTCTACGCTGGCAAGCCTGGACCAGCTGCAGCGTGTGGTCTACATCGGCAGCTATTCCAAAACAATTTCCCCTAATTTGCGCGTGGGCTACCTGCTGGCACGAGGCGAGCTGATCGAGGACCTGGCACAGCTCAAGATGATTTCGGGCCTCACCTCGTCCGATATCGCCGAACGGCTGACTTTCGGGGTGGTCACCGACGGCCGCTGGCGCAAGCACCTCAAGTCGCTTCGCGAGAAGCTGGCTGCAGCGCACCGCAAGACCGAAAAGAACCTGACCGGCCTGGGGTTTGAGCTTTTCCATGAGCCAGGGGCCGGCATGTACCTGTGGGCCCGGCACCCGGACCTTCCCGATGGGGCCGTCCTGTCCAAAGAGGCTACGCCTGAGGGCATCATGCTGGGTCCGGGCCAATTGTTTCTGCTGGAGCCCCATCCGACGGGTTGGCTCCGCTTTAACGTGGCTTTCAGCGACGATGAGCGCATATGGCGCTTTTTGTCCCACCGCATTGATCTGGGCCGGCAGACAGCCCAATAAAGCGGGGGCATCCCCCTCAAACCTATAATCAAAGGCTTAGCCAAAGCGGGTGAGCCCGAGGGGCGCCGCCTTGCCAAAACCACTATTGCAGACCATGAGCCATCCCACCTCCACGACAGCCTCCACGTCAGCTTCAACGCCCGTATTCACCGTCTCGGACATTCGCAAGACATTTCTTGATTTCTTTGCGTCCAAGGGCCACACCGTGGTGCCCTCCAGTTCGCTGGTGCCGGGCAATGACCCGACGCTGATGTTCACCAACTCTGGCATGGTGCAGTTCAAGGATGTGTTCCTGGGCACTGACAAGCGCCCCTACGTGCGCGCAGCTTCGGTACAGGCCTGCCTGCGCGCCGGCGGCAAACACAACGACCTGGAAAACGTGGGCTACACCGCGCGCCACCACACCTTTTTCGAGATGCTGGGCAACTGGAGTTTTGGCGACTACTTCAAGCGCGAATCGCTCAAATGGGCCTGGGAATTGTTGACCGAGGTCTATAAGCTGCCGCCCGAACGCCTGCTGGCCACGGTGTATGAAGAAGACGATGAGGCCTACAACATCTGGACGAAAGAAATCGGCTTGCCGCCTGAGCGCGTGATCCGCATCGGCGACAACAAGGGCGGCCGCTACAAGTCCGACAACTTCTGGATGATGGCCGACACCGGCCCCTGCGGTCCATGTTCCGAGATCTTTTACGACCACGGCGACCACATCCCCGGCGGCCCACCCGGCAGCCCGGATGAAGACGGCGACCGCTTCATCGAAATCTGGAACAACGTGTTCATGCAGTTCGACATGGCCGCCGACGGCAGCGTCACCAAATTGCCAGCGCCTTGCGTGGATACCGGCATGGGTCTGGAGCGCCTGGCCGCCATCTTGCAGCACGTGCACAGCAACTACGAAATCGACATCTTTGCCGAGCTGATCAAGGCGGCGTCGCGCGAAACCGGCGAAAAAGACCTGGGCAACAAGAGCCTGTTTGTCATTGCCGACCACATTCGTGCCACCGCGTTTCTGGTGAGCGACGGCGTCAACCCGTCCAACGAAGGCCGGGGCTATGTGCAGCGCCGCATCATCCGCCGCGCGATCCGCCACGGCTACAAGCTGGGCAAGAAGACACCGTTCTTCCACAAGCTGGTGGCTGACCTGGCCCGCCTGATGGGCGATGCCTATCCCAAGCTCAAGGCCGACGAAGCCCGCATCACATCCGTGCTGAAAGCCGAAGAAGAGCGCTTCTTCGAAACGCTGGAAATCGGCATGACCATCCTGGACACCGCCCTGGCGGGTGGCGCCAAGGTGCTGCCGGGCGACGTCGCCTTCAAGTTGCACGACACCTACGGCTTTCCGCTGGACTTGTCGGCCGACGTGTGCCGCGAGCGCGGCGTCGAGGTTGATGAAGCCGGCTTCAAGGCCGCCATGGACAAGCAAAAGAACCAGGCACGCGCCGCCGGCAAGTTCAAGATGGACCGTGCGCTGGAATATTCCGGCGAAGGCCACGCTTTCACCGGCTACGAATTGCTCGAAGAGCCCGCCAAAGTTGTCGCGCTGTATGCCGACGGCGTGGCCGTGCAGGCACTCAATGCAGGCCAAAGCGGCGTGGTAGTGCTGAGCACGACACCGTTCTACGCCGAAAGCGGCGGCCAGGTCGGTGACCAGGGCCGGCTCACGGCCGCCGGTTCTACCTTCACGGTAGACGACACGCTCAAGATCAAGGCTGATGTGTTCGGCCACCATGGCACGCAGGAAGAGGGTACGCTGAAAGTCGGCGACACCGTGACCGCGCAGGTCAACACCGCGCTGCGCGCCGCGACCGTGCGCAACCACAGCGCCACCCACCTGATGCACAAGGCCTTGCGTGAAGTGCTGGGCGATCACGTGCAGCAAAAGGGTAGCCTGGTGAATGCCGAGCGCACGCGCTTTGACTTTGCACACAACGCGCCCGTCACTGACGCGCAGATCCGTGAGATCGAAGCACGCGTCAATGCCGAAATTTTGTCCAACGTGGCAACCGATGCCAGCGTGATGGCCATGGAAGATGCGCAGAAGTCCGGCGCGATGATGCTCTTCGGCGAAAAGTACGGGGAGACCGTGCGCGTGCTGACGATCGGCTCCAGCAAGGAGCTCTGTGGTGGCGTTCACGTCAAACGCACCGGTGATATTGGCCTGTTCAAGATCGTGGCTGAAAGCGGTGTGGCCGCAGGTGTGCGGCGCGTGGAAGCCGTCACCGGCGAAAACGCGCTGGCCTATTTGCAGTCGCTCGAGTCCACGGTGGAAGCCGCGGCAGGCTCGCTCAAGGCCAGCCCGTCCGAACTGCAAGGCCGCATCAGCCAGGTGCTGGACCAGGTCAAATCGCTGGAGAAAGAAATCGCTGCGCTCAAGGGCAAGCTGGCTTCTTCACAAGGCGACGAGCTGGTCACGCAGGCTGTTGACGTCAAGGGCCTCAAGGTGCTGGCCGCGAAGCTCGAAGGCGCCGACGCCAAGACGCTGCGCGACACCATGGACAAGCTGAAGGACAAACTCAAAACCGCCGTCATCGTGCTGGCTGCCGTCGATGGCGACAAGGTGCAGATCGCCGCGGGCGTGACTGCCGACAGCGTGGGCAAGGTCAAGGCCGGTGAACTGGTGAACTTTGTGGCCCAGCAGGTGGGCGGCAAGGGCGGCGGCAAGGCCGACATGGCCATGGCCGGCGGCACCGATGCGTCCAAGCTCGGTGATGCACTGAAGTCGGTGCAGGCCTGGGTGACCGAGCGCGCCTGAGGCGGTCCGTCAAAGCGCTATTAATTTGATAGCTGCTCGCGCCCGTTGGTAAAGGGCTGGAGGCCAATTTCGTTCAAGAAATTGGCCTTTTTTCATTCTTTTCTCACTCAACGGCGGCCCAGAACACTGCAAACCAGCTTTGCGGGTCGGTCCAGTAGCGAACCTGCCCGAATCCGGCTTGCCGTAGCAGCGCCGTCATGCTTTCCACGGTGTACTTGTATGAGCATTCGGTGTGGATGCGTTCGCCGGCGCCAAAGCGCCGCGCATGCCCGGGCCAGCGCACCGTGAGGTCCGACAAGGCTTCCAGGTGCATTTCGATGCGCGACTCCGCGGTATTGAAGAGCGCCACGTGGCGCCACTGACGAACATCAAAATCCGCGTGCAGGAGTTCGTTGACGTTGAGCAGCGCGTTTTTGTTGAAGGCAGCGGTCACGCCCAGCGCATCGTCGTAAGCCGCTTCCAGCCGTGCGGTGTCCTTCACCAGGTCAATGCCCAGCAGCAGGCCGCGCGCCTTGCCTTGCGCCGGGTCGGCGATGTGCTGCAAGAACCGCAGGGCCTCTGCCGGATGAAAGTTACCCAGGCTGGAGCCGGGGTAGAAAAACACCCGTTCCTGGCTTTGCACTTCGCGGGGCAACACCAGTCCGGACGAAAAATCCATGCCCAGGCCGACGATGTCGAGCGCGGGAAAACTGTTTTGCACCTGCGCGGCGGCATCGCGCAAAAATTCCACCGAGATGTCGACCGGCACATATTGCCGCGGCTGGAGATGCGGAATGAGCGCTGCGGCCTTGGCGCAATTGCCGGCGCCCAGGTCGATCAGGCAGGCGTTGTGAACGCCGCTCGCGCTCAGCGTGGCGGCGATCTGCGGGTAAGACGCCGCAAATATGGCGGCCTCGGTCCGTGTCGGGTAGTACTCCTCCAGGCCCGTAATGGCCTCGAAAAGTTTAGAGCCCAGCTCGTTGTAAAAGAATTTGGGGCTGATGGTGGCCGTGGGCTCAAGCAAATCCTCTTCCAGCTCCTGCGCCACATTTTGGGTCTGGTCCGATTGCGATGCGTTGTAGAGGTTGATGAACTGCGGCGATGCCGTTGGCAGGGCCTCAGCGAGGCCGGGAAATTTGAGGGGCAGGTTCACGTTGGATCAGCCAGTTAAGTGATATCGACAGATTTAAAAGCAGATAGCGAAACGCCTTTGTAGGACTGAACCGCTTTGGGCGCAAGCGGTGCCGGCCAAATGCTGTCCTATATAGGGTTCTTTTGGACCGTCCGCTGGGCTGGGCGCGGCTTTCACCGCCATCTGCATTTCCTGTGTCACTTGGTCGCTGAATGCTGCCATTTCTTACAAAAAGCCGGGCCGCACCGATATTGCGCGAGTGGCTCAGGGCGTTGGCTGAACCTGGCTTGTGTCCCCCTGCGCGAAGTGCTGCAATGTGTCACCGGCCATGCGGTAGCGCACCCATTCAGCTTGCGGCTTGGCGCCCAGCGACTGGTAAAACTGGATGGCCGGCTCGTTCCAGTCCAGCACGCTCCATTCGAGCCGCCCGCAGCCGCTGTCAAAAGCCAGCCGGGCCAGGTGGCGCAACAGCCGCTTGCCGGCGCCGCTACCCCGGTGTTGGGGCGATACGTACAAATCCTCCAGATACATGCCTTTGCGTCCCAGCCAGGTGGAGTAGCTGAGGAAGTACACCGCAAAGCCCACAGGCTTGCCGTCTATCTCGCAGATGAGAGCGCGGGCAGGCGTCCCGGCCTCAAACAGGCTGCGCTCGATGTCTGCGACGCTCGCAATGACCTCGTGCTCCGCTTTTTCATAGATGGCCAGTTCGACGATGAAGGCGTGAATCACTGCGGCGTCGCCGGTTTGGGCATTCCGGATATGGATGTTCATGAAGGTTCCTGTGATTTGTGTGAAGGCGCCGGCTGGCGCATGCAGCGGATGCTATACGGTCCCTAAAATGCAGTCAGTGCCTGTTCTTGCAGCGATAGAAGTCGTCCACCCCATTTACCCCTCAACCTGCGTACCAACACCAGGGCCCATGCCGACCTCGTTTCCGACCCCGTTTATCTCCCGCCGCCATTTCCTGCTGCAGACAGCCGCCGCCGGCTCAGGTGTCGCCGCGCTTCCCGCAATGTCGCAGGGGCTGACCGGCCCGGCTTATGAAGTGTCTCCCTGGTCCGGTCCATTGGCAGCGTTCTCGCTGGTGGACACCACCGGCAAGACCTGGCGCCCGGCCGATTTGCGCGGCCGTGCCGTGCTGTTGAATTTCTGGGCCAGCTGGTGCGAGCCCTGCCGCGCTGAAATGCCGACGCTGCAGCAGATTGCCGACCTCTACGGCGACGACAAACTGCTGGTGCTGGCCATCAACTTCAAGGAGCCGGCGGTGCGTGCGCTGCAGTTCGCCAAGACCACCGGGGTAACACTGCCGGTGCTGCTGGACCTGGATGGCAAAGTTGCCCGGGGCTGGGGCGTGAAGGTTTTTCCGACAACCTTGATGATCGACCGCACAGGCCGGCCGCGCCAGCGCGTGACAGGCGAGGTCGACTGGACCAGCCCCGCCGCCGAAAAGCTGATTGCCGGCTTGCTCAAGCCCTGAATTTGTCTCGGCACGGCACCGGCGATAATCCAAGGCCAGCCCTTGCGCTGCCTTTTGCGGGCCGTGTGGGCTGCCAGACATCCCGGAGCATCTTTACCTGCCCCGGTGCACGTCGCCCTCACACCCACCCGGAGATACCTTTCATGTCGACCGTACGCCGCACTTTCCTGAAGAACACCGCAGCTGCCACCGTGGCCGCTGCATTGCCCGCCATCAACTTTGCCCAGACGCCTGCCGCCGCGCCCAGCCGCAGCAACTTCGCACCCCAAAGCGGCGCCTGGCGAACTTTCGACGTGACCACGCGCGTTGACATCCTCAAACCGCAAGGCGTGACCAAGGTGTGGCTGCCGATCCCCTCGGTCAACAGCGACTACCAGCACTCGCTGGAAAATGGTTTCTCCAGCAACGGCACCGCCAAGCTCATGCAGGACGGCCAGGACGGCGCGAAGATGCTGTATGTGGAGTTCGCGGCGAGCGAGCCAAAGCCCTATGTGGAGCTGACCAGCCGCGTGCAGACACAAGGCCGTGCGATGGACTGGGCGCAGAAAACCGCCCCCGCCGAAAGCGCCGACACGCTGCGTTACTTCACGCGCCCCACGGCGCTGATCCCGACCGACGGCATTGTGCGCAAGACCGCAGTGGCCGCCACCCAGGGTGCCAAGACGGATGTGGAAAAGGCGCAAAAACTCTACGACTGGATTGTGGCCAACACCTACCGCGAACCCAAGGTGCGCGGCTGCGGCGAAGGCGACATCAAGACCATGCTGGAAACCGGCAACCTGGGCGGCAAATGCGCCGACTTGAATGCGCTGTTCGTGGGCCTGTGCCGCTCGGTGGGCCTGCCTGCCCGCGACGTGTATGGCATTCGCCTGGTGCCTTCAGCCTTTGGCTACAAGGAGCTCTCGGGCAACCCCGCCAGCCTGAAGGGCGCGCAGCATTGCCGCTCCGAGGTTTACCTCAAGGGCTACGGCTGGGTGGCGATGGATCCGGCCGACGTGGCCAAGGTCATGCGCCTGGAAACGGCCGAGTGGATCAAGACCACCGCCAACCCGGTGGTCGCGCCTGTGAACAAGGCGCTGTTTGGCGGCTGGGAAGGCAACTGGATGGCCTACAACACAGCGCATGATGTCGCGCTGCCCAAGGCCAGCGGCGAGAAGCTCGGCTTCTTCATGTACCCCGTAGCTGAAAACGCCGCCGGCCGTTTTGACTCCTATGCGCCGGATGATTTCAAGTATCAGATCACTGCAAAAGAGGTCAAGGCCTGAGCATCACGTGGCGTGCAGCCTGACAAGAGCTGGTGATGCAGGAAACAATGAGACAGCGATTGGAGCCGGTGTTGTCAGGACGTTCTTGCTGTAAAGCGCTTCATTGTTTGGATCAGCATTGTCAGCTTGCCCAACGCCAAAAGCTGTGTAAAACTGGACTGAAAATTTGCGGGGTTTCACGGAATTTTTATAACTGTATAAATTTACCGTGTATGGGCTTGAGGCCCAGCATGCAAGCGGCTTACAGGAGTTTTAGATGCCCAGATTAGATTGCAAGCGCCAGGTTATACCGCAGGTTTTGCGGCATACATTACGTTAGCCCGCATGAACAACAGTCGTCTTCGTCGCGCCGCAGCGTTGTGGATTGTTTTCTCGATCAGCCAGGCGCTGCTCGTTGCAACTGTTTGGGGTTTACTCAACTACGTGCAGTCGCAGCTCAAAGTGGCTTCAACCGAATTGGAGCTCGCTGCTGCAAATCTACTCAGTGGTCTGCATGCAGTTCTTTCATGGCCCGTCAGCCTGCTTATGTTCTCCGATGCTCCTGAGAGCATATTCGTTGGAGCCGCTGTACTTCATTTCGCGCTTTGGGGCGCGGTTTGGCTCACAGTATGGCGTTTCGTTCGTCGCGTGCAACTGAGGAGCGCGCATGAGGGCTAACTGGTCGGCCCACTCGGACGTGCAACATCAGAAGGCCGCTTCGCGGCGTGTATTGCGCGCCGGTGGCCTTCAACGTTAGACCTCATGGACTCCATCGCACATCGACTCACGAAGCTATCGCTCTGGGGCTTGCCGCTTTTATGGCTTGCTCTAGCCGTGTTTGTATGGCTTCGTCACTCATGGCTTGCTGGTGCTTGCTTCGCCATAGCTGGCCTCAGCGGTTTGCTCTGGAACTTATTCTTTTTGCCGATTGGCGTTGGTCGTCCCGCTGAAATCTGGCGCGCAATGGTCTTCGTCGAATATGACGAAGCTCCTTTGGGTCACGTTCTTTCGGTATACCTCCCGCTGCTTTCAAAGCTGTCTCTTGTGGCCGCAGTTTCCATGCTTGCTTTCAAGCGTGCTGTTTAATCCATCATTCCAGCGGACCGCCATTGGCGGCCGCTGAATTCAAACGTCAGGTCGCATAAGAGTAGCCACCCATGTCCAAGGCCATTCATTTCATTGGCGCGCTCTTCGCGATGGGGCTTGTCTGGTTTTTTACCCTCGTGGGCTTGGTCGAGTGGCTAGCGCCGGGCATCGTGTCGGGTTTTGGCTTTGTCGCAATGCTCGCCACTTGCCTGCCACTTGCCGGATACCCCGCATGGAGGCTCTTTGTCCAGCGACGTCCTTAGCAGGGTT
Organism: Polaromonas sp. P1_F4; assembly: GCF_056405675.1. Classification (NCBI taxonomy): domain Bacteria; kingdom Pseudomonadati; phylum Pseudomonadota; class Betaproteobacteria; order Burkholderiales; family Comamonadaceae; genus Polaromonas; species Polaromonas sp. P1_F4. Next base: position 344,735 of record NZ_JBFUBP010000001.1, read on the forward strand.
CTGCGGTCTAACAGGTCGCTCGATACGGAAAACGTCGCGGCGCATTGCCACTGCGTGCCGGCCAACTCCAATGTCAGGTTTCATTAAATTTTTAAACGCTATGCCCACGACATGATTCACTTAACTCGAACAACCATCGCACTATTCTTTATCTCGATTCTTCCATTGCAATTATGTGCGGCAGAGGCGATTTTGACTCCCGGTGAAAGAGTTATCGCCGTAGCCTCCGTTCAGCCGGTAGAGAAGTTTTCAATTGAAAATGCGCCAAACGGCCTGGATATCATCTTTCCCGGCCCGGCCTTCTTCGTGAAGAAGGGGGTTGAAAAGAATCGAATCAACGAACTTAAGGCGGCGCTGGCAAAGCAGGCCTTCGACGTACAAGAGGAACTTGCATCTGCCACCTTGAGTGCTTTGAAGGAGGCCAACCAAAGCGCCGTACCGGGAGATGGAATCAAATATGAAAAGGACGACCCGACGTCGATTGACTACAAAAATAGCGCAATCGCCGCGGACAGCATACTGACGGTGACCATATCGAATATGGGACTTTATTCCAGTCGGCTAAAGACGACGTTCGCACCCAGGTTGAATGTCTCGTTTGAACTCGTAGACATAAAGACAGAGAATTCGATCTATTCGCAATCCATCAGTTATGGCGCAGACGCCAACAAGAATTCGGATGACGAGATCACCGCCAACGCGAATTACACCTTCGCATCGTTCGAGGATGCCCTCAGTAGAGCGGCGGAGCTGGTTGAGGCGTATCGAGATGGAATCAAGAGGACGGCGCAACTCGCTGCTCAACAAATCAAAGGCGCGCGTTAGGCGGAACGACCGACGGATGCAAGTCAATTGCACTTTTCGCACGCCCATGAAAAACTTACCCCATCATTCCAGCGGACTGCCTGCGGCAACCGCTCACCTCAAACGTTAGGAATCAAGGAACACATGCTCCACGACCCATGGCTTGGCCGATGGCTTCCGATGCTCCAGGAGTCAGCCGACTCACTGCCGGTGCTTGAGATCGGCTGTGGAACAGGCGCAGACACGTCCACCTTGGTCGGTGCCGGCCTTTCCGTTCTCGCCTTCGATCTTTCGGCCACCTCTGTCGCCGCTGCGAGGCTCCGGGCACCTCAGGCACGCATCTCATGCCAGGACATCAGAGATCCGTTTCCCCTCCGCCCTGGCGAAGCTGGTGCCGTTGTGGCAAGCCTTACCCTGCACTACTTTCCATGGCAAGAAACCCTGGAACTTGTGAGCCGCATCAGGCAGACGCTCAAGCCGGGTGGGCTGCTCTTGTGCCGGCTGAACTCGGTTCAGGACAAAAACTTTGGAGCCACTGGGCATCCTGCCATTGAGCCCAACTACTACCTTGTGGACGGCCAGGCCAAGAGGTTCTTTGATGAGCAGGGCGTCGACGAACTGTTCGCAACCGGATGGAAGGTCTTGTCCAGGGAACACCAGACGACCAACAAGTACGTTCGCAAGAAAGCGCTGTGGGAGGTCGTGGTCCAACGCGGCACCTGACCCATCGTTCCAGCAGACCCCCTTCGGCTTGGCGCTATGGGTGACCTGTACCAAGGGTCAAGCCCTGATCAGCGCTACAGATTCCGCAGCGCCAGCCGGCTTTCAAAGCGTCGCTGCTCGCCTGTTACCGGGTCCATGAATGCAATGGATTTGGCCAGCAGCTGCAGCGGGTAGCGGTAGTCGTCTTCCGGTGTGTGCTCTACCGGCGGGTACATGCGGTCATTCAGCAGCGGCAGGCCAAGCGCATTCATGTGCACGCGCAGCTGGTGCTTCTTGCCTGTGACGGGGCTGAGGGCATACAGGGCCTGGTCGCCGCGCACTTCGAGCACATCGATCAGCGTTTCGCTGTTGGGCTGGCCCTCTATTTCACGCTGCCGGAAAAAAGGCTCGTCTTCGACGATGCGGCTTTTGCGCGTGATGGGAAAGCCAATATCGGCGCGCCATGGCGCCACGGCTTCGTAGTGCTTGGTGACTTCATGCCGGCGAAACAGTGACTGGTAGGCATCGCGTTCAGCCGGGTTGACTGAGAACAGCACCAGGCCCGCCGTTTCGCGGTCGATGCGGTGGATGGGTACGAGGCCGTCGATGCCGAGCTGGTTTTTCAGGCGCACCAGCAGGGTCTCCTGCAGATAGTGGCCGGAGGGCGTCACAGGTAAAAAATGCGGCTTGTCGGCCACGACAAGGTGTTTGTCCTGGAACAGCACGGTCTCTTCAAAGGGAATGCGGGGCTCTTCGTCCAGCGCGCGGTAGTAGTACACGCGCATGTGGCCGCGGTAGGGCCGTTCGGCGGTGACGGCTTCGCCGAATTCATCGACCACCAGTCCGTCGTGCATGCGTTGCAGCCACACCTGGCGCGAGATGGCCGGGAAGCGGGCCACCAGGAAATCAGTGATGCTCGGCCAGTTGCCGGCCGGCAGGCCGACGCAGCTGGGGCTGATACCTGCCCGCGTGGTCAAGCCATGCAGCCCGAGCTTGGGTGTTTTACTCACACCCGCGCAGCCGCAAGATCAGGCACGCACAAACACGACGTCCCAGACGCCGTGCCCCAGCTTGATACCGCGGTTTTCAAATTTGGTCAGTGGGCGGTAGGCTGGCTTGGGCGCATAGCCGCCGGCGCTGCTGTCCGCGGTGTTTTTCAGCAGCGGTTCAGCGCTCAGTACTTCCAGGATTTGCTCGGCATAAGGCTGCCAGTCGGTGGCGCAATGCAGGTAACCACCGGGTTTGAGGCGGGCCGCCAGTTTGGTGATCAGCGGTGGCTGGATCAGCCGGCGCTTGTTGTGTTTTTTCTTGTGCCAGGGGTCCGGGAAAAAGATGTGCGCGCCGTCGAGGCTGGCGCGGGGGAGCATGTCGTCAATCACTTCGACCGCGTCATGCTGCAGGATGCGGATGTTGGACAGCTTCTGTTCGTCGATACGCTTGAGCAGGGCGCCCACGCCGGGCGTGTGCACTTCGCAGCAAATGAAATTCTTCTCGGGCATCAGCGCGGCAATGTGCGCCGTGGCCTCGCCCATGCCAAACCCTATTTCGAGGATGGTGGGGGCGCTACGCCCAAAGGCTTTTTCGAAATCAAGCGGCGCATCGGCATAGGGCAGCAAAAACTTCGGGCCCACATCGGCAAAGGCCTTGGCCTGGCCCGCAGTGGTGCGGCCGGTGCGGCGCACGAAGCTGCGGATGTTGTGGGGCGGGTGGGTGTCGGCGGGCGCACCTGCGGGCGAGGCAGGCGGCTCAGGGGGAAGGGTTTCAATCACTTGCCGATTTTAGTCGCCCAGAGTGGGATGGCCTGCTGAAGCCATTCTGCGGGCGTCCGCGCGTTGACTATACGCTCGACTTCCAGCCCCAGCGTTTGGCCCGCCTGGGCCAACAGTGTCAGCGGTTGGGAGGTGTCCAGCGGCTGGGCACCGTTCTGCTTGGACAGCTTTTCGCCATTGGCGCCCAGCACCAGCGGCGTGTGCAGGTAGCGCGGCAGCGGCAAGCCGAGTGCGCGCTGCAGCAGGATTTGCCGCGCGGTATTGTCGGCAAGGTCCTCACCGCGCACGATGTCGGTGATGCCCTGGGCTGCATCGTCCACCACCACGGCGAGCTGGTAGGCCCAGAGGCCGTCCGCCCGTTTCAGGACAAAGTCGCCCACCTCACGGCCGACGTTTTGCATCTGTGTGCCCAGGCGGCGGTCGTTCCAGCGGACTTCGGCTTGTGCGGCAGCTGGTGGCGTGGCATCGATTGCTATTAAATCTATAGCTGCTTGCGCCCGTCCTGATTGGTCAAGGCCACTATTTGGCACATAATTCTGTGTCAAAAACCGCCACGCACGTGCAGCACGGCCATGCAGCCCATTGCGGCAGGTGCCGGGGTACACCAGTTCGCCATGGCGTTCGCGTGGCTGCCCGGAAGCCGCCAGCGCCTGCGCAATGTCCTGCCGCGTGCAGGCGCAGGGGTAGGCCAGTCCCCGGGTGACCAGTGAATCCAGGGCGTTCTGGTACTGGGCGCCGCGTTGTGACTGGTAAACCGGCACTTCATCGGGTACCAGGCCGCAACAGGCGAGCTGTTCAAGAATGACGCGGTCTGCGCCAGGTACGCAGCGCGGGGTATCGACATCTTCGATGCGTACCAGCCAGCGGCCATGGTGTGCCCGGGCATCCAGCCAGCTGGCCAGGGCCGCTACCAGCGAGCCCGCGTGGAGCGGGCCTGTGGGGGATGGGGCAAACCGGCCCCGGTAGGCCGTGTTCAGATGACGGAGAGGGCCATCTCAAGGCCCGAGACAAAGCCGTCTTCTACCCGGTGACCCAGGCACCAGTCGCCGCAGGCGCCAATGCGCGATTTGGCATCCCAGGCGTGTGTTTTGCCCAGTGGCTGCTGCGTCTGGGCATGGCGCCAGCGGTGCACCGCCGCATGTGGCGGCTGGGCGCGGATGCCTGTCACTTCTGTGAAGGCCTTCAGCAGCTTGGCCTTGACGCGCTCGGCGTCGTCTTCGAGGTGGCGTTCCGACCATTCCGGGCTGGCCTGCACGGTCCAGCGTTCGATCGGGCTGCGTCCGGGCTTGGACGATTCCCGCGCCAGCCAGGCAATGCGGTGGTGCGTGCTGCGCGCTGCATTCCAGTGGGGGCCCAGGTGCGCCATGGTGGGCTGCATCGCTTGCGGAAAAGCCAGCATCAGCGTCCAGCAGGGCGCCACGCTGACCTCGGCCAGCTCGGCCACCAGGGGCTTGGCCTGTTGCGAGCTGAGCAACAGGGCCTGCGCCTGCGAAGACGGCACCGCCAGAATGACGGTGTCAAAACCCGAATGGACGCGGCTGTCTGCGCCGGGTCCTTCGGTTTGCAGTTGCCACTGGCTGGCGTGCAGCTTGTCGGGTTCTATCCGCATGACTTCGGTTTCCAGCGCGAGTTGGCCGGCGGCATCCAGGGGCTGGGCCCACAGCCGCACCAGTGCGTTCATGCCGGGTGAGGCGACCCAGTGAGCTTCCTTGGGCGGCAGCGCCGAGGCCACGACACGGCCGAGTTCATCGAGGATGCGCACGGTGTTGGCGCTCCAGGGCCGGACCAGCCCGGTAGCGGTGGCCAGGGCTTTTTCAAAGCGCGCGTCCCGCACGGTGAAATATTGCGTGCCGTGGTCAAAACCGCCGAATTCGCTTTCGCGTGTGGCCATCCGGCCGCCGGCGCCCCGGCTTTTTTCAAACACCGTGACGCGGTGCCCGGCCTGCACCAGGGTACGGGCGCAGGCAATGCCCGCAATGCCTGCGCCTATGACGGCAATGCGGCGCGGAGCCGCGGATTCAGGGGAGCGGATGGATTTTTTTGTCATGTCTTTGTACTTTTGTGCGGTTTGACGAATGGGCGTGCTGCGGATCGTTCAAGCGATTTGCGGCGTCCCGGCGTATGTCATCACATCTCAACCATAAACGAAAACTTTAAGAACCTGTTTCAAGCACACTCTACACGCAGCCGCAGCGCATGCGCAGATATTGCGTGCCACTACGGGTTTTCATGCAGACTGATCACGCTCCAACAGGGCTTTTCGCGTGGCGGGATTTTCCAGTTGCTTGAGCCACCATTGCAGCGCCCGCCCGCCATGACCGTCCACGGCGCGCAGCCACGCATAACTCATGGGCACCAGGCGCGGGGCTCGTTGCATTTTTTTCTCGACCAGCCTGCCGGTGGCGACATGGGGACGCGCAAGGTATTCAGGCAAAAAGCCGCCACCCAGGCCCCGCAGCTGGGCCTGTAGTTTTTCCTGCATGCCGGGCACCGTAAAAATGTCCTGGCCACCGAGCAGGCCCACGGTGATGCCGCTGCCACGCTGCACGGAATCCGCCACGGCCACGGCCCGGTGGGGCATCAGCATCGCATCCGTTATCGGTTCAGCAGCTTTTGCCAGCGGATGGTGCGGCGCCACTGCGTAGATGAAATGAATGCTGCCCAGTGTCTTGTGCTGCACCGACGTATTGACGGACGGTTCCATGGCCACCCCGATGGCCAGGTCTGCCTGGCCGGACGTGAGGGCTTCCAGCGTGCCCGACAGCGCTTCTTCGCGAATCCGCAGGCGTGTGGGCGGGTTCAGGGCAAAAAAAGCTTCGCACAGCTCCATCACGGTGGTGCGCGAGATCACACTGTCCACGGCCAGCGTGAGCTGCGGTTCCCAGCCGGTGGCAACGCGCTTGACGCGGTTGGCCACGGCGTCGAGTTCGGCCAGCAGGCGGTTGCCTTCACGCAGCAGTTCCTTGCCGGCCTCGGTCAGTTTGGCCTGACGTGATGACCGGTCAAACAGCAGTACGTCCAGGGCGTCTTCCACCTGGCGGATGCGGTAGGTGAGGGCGCTGGGAACCAGGCCCAGCTCGCGCGCCGCAGCCGCCATGCTGCCGGCCCGGTGCACGGCGCCAATCAGGCTGATGCTCTCCGGGGTCAGGGCGTCGCGAATCCGGTTATTGCTCATTGGGGGAAATAACATTCAAATAATTTGAATGATGCCATCAAAACGCAGCAATGAAAAGCGGGCTGCGGGCGCCTACATTGGAGTCATTGCAACGCAGTTCAACGCACCTTGAAAGGAGCACCTCATGATGACTTTAAGAACATCCGGCGAACGCGGTTACGCCGACCACGGCTGGCTCAAATCTTTTCATTCGTTTTCGTTCGCCGGCTATTACGACCCGGCCCACATGGGTTTTGGCAATCTGCGCGTCATTAACGAAGACCGCATTGCCGCCGGCCGCGGCTTCGGTACCCATGGCCACAAGGACATGGAAATCATCAGCTATGTGCTGAGCGGTGAGCTTGCGCACAAGGACAGCATCGGCAACATCAAGGGCATCCCGCCCGGTGATGTGCAGCGCATGAGCGCGGGCACCGGTGTGCAGCACAGCGAGTTCAACCACGCAGACGGCCAGACCACGCATTTCCTGCAGATCTGGATTGAACCCAACGTGACCGGCATTCCGCCTAGCTACGAACAAAAGACGTTTGCCGATGCTGAAAAGCGCGGCGCGTTGCGGCTGGTGGCTTCGCCCGACGGCAGCAAGGGCTCGGTGCTGATCCATGCTGATGCCAGGCTCTATGCAGGCCTCTTCAACGGCGCGGAAACCGCCACGTTGCCGCTCGACGCGAAGCGCAAGACCTATGTGTTCCTGATTCGCGGACAGCTTGAAGTCAACGGCCAGGTACTGAAGGCCGGCGATGCCGCTGCGCTGCAGGCAGAAGGCACACTGCAACTGGCGCACGGCCAGGACGCAGAGGTGCTGGTGTTTGACCTGGCACCGTAACGCCCGGTCACATGCTGTAACCCATCACCCAGGTCAGGTGCCGAATGCGTACAGCCGCATGGCGCTTGCCCAGAGTGTTTTTTTCCTCCATCATTTCCCCGTTTACTATTTATAAGGACTCATCATGCTCAATTCCCTGCAAAACCCTCTGTCCCTGATCGGCCGCCTGCTGCTGGCCCTGCTGTTTGTGCCTGCCGGCTTCAGCAAGATCGCCGGCTTTGCCGGAACGGTTGGCTACATCGCCTCCAAAGGCGTGCCGCTGCCTGAAGTCGCTGCCGCCATTGCCATCGTGGTAGAGCTCGGCCTGGGCATCCTTTTGGCCGTGGGCTTCCAGACGCGCTGGGCCGCGCTGGCCATTGGCGTCTTCACGGTCGTCATCACCTGCGTCTTTCACGCGTTCTGGGTTGACCCTGCACAACAGATGGCGTTCTTCAAGAACATGGCCATCGTCGGCGGCCTGTTCACCGTCGCGGCTTTTGGTGGCGGCGCCTGGAGCGTAGACGGCAAGACCAAAGGCTGATCCATCAACAGGGCTGCAGCTTTGGGCATGAAGCCCTGCTGCAGCCTTTTTGTTTGCCTGCTTTAGATTTCAACTCTCTGCCGCGAAAGACACCGAATGTCCAAAGTTGTCGTGATTTACCACTCCGGCTACGGCCATACCCAACGCATGGCGCAATCAGTGGCCGAGGGCGCGGGCGCTGAACTGGTGGCTATTGATGCCGAGGGCAACCTGCCCGAAGGCGGCTGGGAAACCCTCGATGCCGCTACAGCCATCATCATGGGATCACCCACCTACATGGGCAGCGTCAGCTGGCAGTTCAAGAAGTTTGCCGATGCTTCCTCTAAACCCTGGTACACCCAGGCGTGGAAGGACAAGCTGTTTGCCGGCTTCACAAACAGCGCAGCCATGAGCGGTGACAAGATGTCGACGCTGAATTACCTCTTTACTTTGGCCATGCAGCATGGTGGCATCTGGGTCAGTCAGGGCGTACTGCCAAGCAACAGCAAGGCGGCAGGGCGCAGCGACGCCAACTACCTTGGCTCTTACAGTGGCGCTGTCGCACAATCGGCATCGGATGCAGGTGCCGGCGAAATGAACGCAGGCGACCTGGACAACGCCCGCAACTTCGGGCAGCGTGTGGCCGGTATCGCCGCGAGATTCGCTCCCTGAATCAGCTTTCTAAACCAGCTTTCTTTTTACAGGAATTGTCATGACCGTTGAACTCAGGCGCAACCCTCCGGCGGAGCTGGCCCAACATCTGCAAATTCGCAGCCACGAGCTGATTACCGATGCGTCACTGGCAGAAGGCGGTGACGATGCCGGCCCCTCGCCCCATGACCTGTATGACGCGGCGCTGGGCGCGTGCAAGGCCGTGACGGTGATGTGGTACGCCCGCAAGAAGGGCATTCCCGTCGACGAGATAAAAACGCGGGTTGAGCGGGACGACTCTCAGGAGCGCGCCGGCGTTTACAAGCTTGCCACCAAACTCCAGATCAAGGGCGCCCTGACGGATGCCCAGTTGCAGGAATTGCACACCGTTGCCCAGAAATGCCCGGTGCACAAGCTCATGAGCACCGTCACGACGGAAATCACGACGGACGTGGAACGGCTGACATGAGCGCTGCACTGAAACTGACCGGGCATCACAAGGACCTGGGCGGCGGCTTCATGGTGCGCCGCCTTCTGCCTTCTGCGCAGCAGCAGTCTGTCGGCCCTTTCATCTTCTTTGACCACTTTGGCCCGGTGACCGAACAACCCGGTACCAACCATGACGTGCGGCCGCATCCGCATATCGGCCTGGCCACCGTGACCTATCTGTTCGAAGGCGCCATGATGCACCGCGACAGCATCGGCTCTGCCCAGCGCATAGAACCCGGTGCCATCAACTGGATGACGGCTGGGCGGGGCATTGTGCATTCGGAGCGCGCGCCCGACGACCTGCGTGACACCCCATATGTGAACCACGGCCTGCAGCTTTGGGCTGCCTTGCCAGCAGAGTTTGAAGAAACAGCGCCCGGTTTTTCACACACGCCTGCGGACAGCATTCCCGAGGTATCCGTGGACGGTGCGGTGGTGCGAGTGCTGGTCGGTGAGGCATTCGGAAAAGTCTCGCCCGTCAAGACCTTCTCCAAAACGCTTTACCTGGATGTGGCGCTCGCGGCAGGCACGCCTTTCACGTTGCCGCCGCTGGCAGCGCAGATGGCGCTGTATGCGGTGGACGCCGACCTGCTGCTGGATGGCGAGCCGCTGGCAATGCACACCCTCGCGACCCTCTCGCCCGACACAGCGGTGCAGCTCAGCGCAAACACCCCGACGCGCCTGGTGGTGATCGGTGGCGATGCGCTGGATACGCACCGCTTCATGTGGTGGAACTTTGTTTCCAGCCGCAAGGAACGCATCGTGCAGGCCGGCGAGGATTGGGCCGCCCAGGCCATGGGGCAGGTGCCCGGGGAAACCGAATTCATCCCGTTGCCTGAACGGAAATTCACTGCGGGCTGAGGCGCGGTCAAAGCCTTTTCAGGGAAAGCGCAGCGTTTAAGATCACGCGATGCAAATTTTCAGCCTGCTTCCCTGGTCCGACTGGATGGCCATTGTCTGGTTTTTTGGCGGCTGGATGGGCTATGCATGGTTCGCCCGGCACTATGGGGTCAAACGGCCTTCGCTGCTGCGTACCACCAACCGTTACCGGCACCATTGGCTGATACAGGCCACGTCGCGCGACCCGCGCGTGATCGACGGCATCATCACGCAGAATCTTTCCAGCACACCGGCTTTTTTCTCTTCAACCACGATCATCATCATCGGTGGGCTGTTCGCGCTGCTGGGCACCACCGACAAGGCGGCCGAGCTGGTGCGCGAAATCCCCTTTGCCGTGCGCACCTCGGTGCTGATTTTTGACCTCAAGGTACTGCTGATGGTGGCGGTGTTTGTCTACGCATTTTTCCGCTTCAGCTGGTCCATGCGCCAATACACCTTTGTCGCCCTGCTGATTGGCTCCATGCCGTCGCCGCAGGAGTTTGAGGTGGGGAAGTTCGACCGTGAAGCGTTTGCCACGCGCGCCAGTCGCATGGTGAGCCTGGCGGCTGAAACCTTTAACGACGGGCTCCGGGCCTACTACTTCAGCTTCGGCATCATGGCCTGGTTTTTTTCCACCTTTGCGTTTGCGCTGGCCACTGCCGTGGTGGTGCTGATTTTGTACAACCGCGAATTCAACTCGGATGTGCTGGACGTGTTGCGCGAATAGCCTGACTGTGCTTTTCAGGGCCGGCCGTCCGGCAGGTCACGTGCCAGCCGCACCCCGCTGAATTGCCAGCGCGCATCGGGTGGGAAAAAATTCCGGTAGCTGGCGCGTATGTGGCTTTGGGAAGTGGCGCACGAGCCGCCGCGCAGCACAAACTGGTTGCACATGAACTTGCCGTTGTATTCACCCACCAGCCCTTCCCAGGGCTTGTAGCCGGGGTAGGGGTTGTAATTGGACTGTGTCCATTCCCAGACGTCGCCGTACATTTGGGCCGGCAGGCCGTGGCTTTCCTCCTGCTGCGGCAGGGGGTGGTATGCCGATTTTTCTACAAAATTGCCTTGCGGCGCAGGGCTGGCCGCCACACTGCGTGCTGCCAGCTCCCACTCAAATTCTGTCGGCAGGCGCGCACCGCTCCAGCGCGCAAAGGCATCGGCTTCGAAGTAGCTGAGGTGGCAGGCCGGCGTGTTCGGGTCTACATCAATCAGCCCTTGCAGCGTGAAGTGCTGGTAGTGCCCTCCGGAGCCCTGCCAGTAGAAGGGCAGGTTGACGTGATTTTCAATCGCCCAGTCCCAGCCCATGGAAAGCCACAATTCCGGACGCTGGTAGCCCTTGTCGGCGATGAAGGCCATGATCTCGCCGTTGGTCACCGGCCGGCTGGCCAGTTCGAAGGGCGCGACATAGACCTTGTGACGCGGCGTTTCATTGTCGAAGACGAATTCGCCGTCGCGCGCCGCGTCAAAACCGTGTTCCACCAGGCCGGCCTCATGGCGCAGCCAGTCCACCGGTTGCGGATGTATGCCGGCAAGCGGCCAGCGGCTGGCGTAGGCCGGGCGCGCGGGATTGAAGGACAGCGCGTGTTTGATGTCTGTCAGCAGCAGTTCCTGATGCTGTTGCTCATGGTGCAGGCCAAGCGTGACCAGGCTGGCCAGCTCTTTTTTTTGCGCGGTGTTGGCGTCGGCCTCTATCTGCGCAATCACCTCCAGCATGCGCTGGTCGACCTGTGCACGGTAAGCCAGCACTTCGTCGAGGGAAGGCCGGCTGATCAGCCCGCGTTTGGGCCGTGGGTACTTGTCGCCTACGCCGTTGTAGTAGCTGTTGAACAGCACCCTGAAACCTGGATCAAACGGCTTGAAGCTGGATTCAAAGCGCTCGAGGATGAAAGTCTCGAAGAACCAGGTCAGGTGAGCCAGGTGCCATTTGGCGGGGCTGGCATCCGGCATGGACTGGAGCTGGCAGTCCTCGGGGCTCAGGGGCTCGATCAGGGCTTCGGTCTGCGCCCTGATGGCCATAAAGCGCACGGCCAGCGGAGACTGCCGCGCCGGGAGGGTGTGGGAGCGGGAGAGTGATGGTTCTGTAGGCATGATGGCTATCGTATGGATGGGCGCGACAGGGGGCTGACCCATGACCTGCACAAAAGGGAAACGGTGAAGTTCGGTGTGATAGCAATGACCGGCTTAAAAGCTTTGCACGGCACCAGGCCTTCAGCTGTCAGACAAGGCCTCGAATGCAGTGGGGATGGTCGGGGGAACGGGCCTTGAAAGCGGCTTGGCCACGGGATTGACCTGAGGTTTCAGTTCAGGGTCCAGGGCGCGCCGCTCGTCAAACACAAAACATTCACCGTCAAAATGCGCGCGTCCGCTTTCCTCAAAATACTTGAGGATGCCGCCATCGAGCTGCCAGACGTTTTCCACCCCGGCTTCGCGCATGAGGATGGCTGCCTTTTCGCAGCGAATGCCGCCGGTGCAAAAACTCACGACGGTTTTGCCCGCAAGCTCTTGCCGGTGTGCCAGCAGGGCCTGGGGAAATTCGGTGAACTTGCTGATGCGCCAGTCGATGGCATTTTTGAAGGTGCCGACATCGGCCTCAAAGTCATTGCGGGTGTCCAGCGTCACCACCGGGCGGCCGGTATCATCGCAGCCCGCGTCAAGCCAGCGCTTGAGCGTGGCTGCGTCCACCGCCGGAGCGCGACCTGTGGCTGGCTGGATGGCGGGGTGGTTCATGCGGATGATTTCCGGCTTGACCTTGACGAGCAGCTTGCGAAACGGCTGGGCGCCTGACCAGCTTTCCTTGGCCTGCAGGTCGCTAAAACGGGCATCTTCTTTCAACCATGCCAAAAAATCATGAATATCCTGCGCCGGGCCTGCAAGGAAGAGGTTGATGCCTTCTTCTGCCAGCAGTACGGTGCCCTTGATGGCGCGCTGCTGCAGGGCCTCGGCAATGCTGGTTTGCAGCACCGCAGGCTGCGCCAGCGTGACAAACTTGTAGGCTGCAATGTTCAGGATTTGCATGATGCGGTCGATTGTAGGCAGGCACGCAGGGCCTTGCACTGCGTCACGGCGCCTCAGCGGACAGCCTCGGCCCTAAAATGACCTTTATGTTTGTTCATTTGCGCCTTCACACCGAATTTTCAGTCGTCGACGGCACCAACCGCATCGATGAAATCGTCGCTGCCGCCGCTGCCGACCACCAGCCGGCCCTGGCCATCACAGACCTCAGCAATCTGTTCGGAACCGTCAAGTTTTACAAGGAAACCCGGGGCGCAGGCGTCAAGCCGATCATTGGGGCCGATGTATGGGTGCAGGTGCCAGGCAAGGAAGCCGGAGCGCCCGCCGCGCGCCTTCTGCTGCTGGTGCAAAACCGCCAGGGGTACCTGAACCTCTCCGAGATCCTGACGCGGGCCTGGACCAAAAACGTGGTGCGCGACCAGGCGGTGGTCAAGCTCGAATGGCTGCAGGAACTAAATGAAGGCCTGATTGCGCTGTCGGGCGCGCAGGGCGGGGCCGTGGGCCAGGCGCTGCTGCAGGGCGACAGCGCGCGCGCCGTCGAATGTGCGCTGTACTTTGCGGGCCTCTTCCCGCACCGCTTTTACCTGGAGCTGCAACGTGCCCAGCGCCCCGATGACGAACGCCACGTGGCGGCCGCCGTCCAGCTGGCCGCGCGGCTCAAGCTGCCGGTGGTAGCCACCCATCCGGTGCAGTTCCTGACCTACGACGATTACGAGGCACATGAGGCCCGTGTGTGTATTTCGGAAGGCGAAATCCTGGGCAACACGCGCCGCGTGCGTAAGTTCACGCGGGAGCAGTATTTCAAGTCGGCCGGACAAATGGCGGCGCTTTTTGCCGATGTGCCCACCGCGCTGGCCAATACCGTGGAAATTGCCCGGCGCTGCAACCTCACGCTGGAGCTGGGAAAACCCATGCTGCCCGACTATCCCACGCCGGAAGTCAATGGTGTGCGCATGCCGATCAACGAATACTTCCGCCACGCGTCGTTTGAAGGGCTGGAAGAGCGCCTGGCACACCTGTACCGCGACGTGGCCGTGCGCGACCAGAAGCGGCCCGAGTATGTGAAGCGCCTGGAGTTCGAGATCAACACCATCCTCAAGATGGGTTTCCCGGGCTACTTCCTGATCGTGGGTGACTTCATTAACTGGGCCAAGAACAACGGCTGCCCGGTGGGGCCGGGCCGGGGCTCGGGCGCGGGCTCGCTGGTGGCGTATTCACTCAAGATCACCGACCTGGACCCGCTGCAGTACAACCTGCTGTTCGAGCGCTTCCTGAATCCGGAACGGGTTTCCATGCCCGACTTCGACATCGACTTTTGCCAGAGCAACCGCGACCGAGTGATTGACTACGTGAAAGACAAATACGGCAAGGAAGCCGTGAGCCAGATCGTGACCTTCGGCACCATGGCCGCGCGCGCCGCCATCCGCGACGTGGGCCGCGTGCTCGACTTTCCGTATGGTTTTTGCGACGGCATTTCCAAGCTGATTCCGAACAAGCCGGGCCAGCACATCACGATTGAACAGGCAAAGGAGCAGGAGCCCATCCTGGCCGAGCGCGAGCGCAAGGAAGAGGACGTACAAACATTGCTGGCGCTCGCACAAAAGCTCGAGGGCCTGACCCGCAACGTCGGCATGCACGCCGGGGGCGTGCTGATCGCGCCCAGCAAGCTGACCGATTTTTGCCCGCTTTATGCCCAGCCTGGCAGCGACTCCGCCGTGAGCCAGTTCGACAAGGACGACGTGGAGGCCATAGGCCTGGTCAAGTTCGACTTCTTGGGCCTGGCCACTCTGACCATCCTGGAAATCGCCCGGGAGTTCATCATCGCGCGCCACCCGGCGCAAAAAGACTTCAAGTTCGAGGACTTGCCGCTCAACGACCGCAAGGTCTACGAGCTTTTCGGCCGGGGGCAGACCGAAGCCGTGTTCCAGTTTGAAAGTATCGGCATGCAGCGCATGCTGAAAGACGCCAAGCCGGACCGCCTGGAAGACCTGATCGCGATGAATGCCTTGTATCGCCCGGGACCGATGGAGCTGATCCCGACCTACATCGCGCGCAAGCAGGGCAAGGAAGTGCCCGAATACCCGGACCCACGCGTCAAGGCCATCCTCGAAGAGACCTACGGCATCATGGTCTACCAGGAGCAGGTGATGCAAACCGCGCAGATCCTGGGCGGCTACTCGCTGGGCGGCGCCGACTTGCTGCGCCGCGCGATGGGCAAGAAGAAAAAAGAGGAGATGGACGCCCAGCGCGAGATCTTCCGCAAGGGCGCGGGCGAGGGTGGCCTGAGCGAGGAGAAGGCCGACGAGGTTTTCGACCTGATGGAGAAATTCGCGGGCTACGGCTTCAACAAGTCGCACTCCGCCGCCTATGCGCTGCTGGCGTACCACACAGCCTGGCTCAAGGTGCACTACACCGCCGAATTCTTCGCCGCCAACATGACGGTGGAAATGGACGACACCGACAAGCTCAAGATCCTGTTCGGTGATGCGCAGAAGATGGGCATCCAGTTCGAATCGCCCGACATCAATCGCGGCGACTACCGGTTCGAGCCGATCAGTGCCACATCGGTGCGTTACGGCCTGGGCGCCGTCAAGGGCACGGGCCAGCAGGCGATTGCCGCCATCGTGGCGGCGCGCAAGGAAGGCGGCCCCTTTACCTCGCTGTATGACTTTTGCGTGCGCGTGGACCGCAGCCGGCTCAACAAGCGCACGGTGGAAGCCCTCATCAAGGGCGGTGCCTTCGACAACCTGCAACTCAACCGTGCGTCGCTGCTGGCGTCGGTGGACCGCGCCTTTGAATTCGCCGCCGCAACCGAAGCCAATGCCAACCAGGGCGGGCTGTTCGACATGTCCGACTCGCACGCGGCCAGCACCCAGGAGCCGGCGCTGGTCGAGGCCATGCCTTTTGGTGTGAAGGCGCGGCTGGTACTGGAAAAAACGGCGATCGGGTTTTATCTCTCGGGCCACCTCTTTGACGAGGTGGAAACTGAAGTGCGCCAGTTTGCCAAGCGCAAGATTGAGGACCTGATCGATTCGCGCGAGCCGCAGCTGCTGGCCGCCATTTTGAGCGACCTGCGCGTCATCAACGGCAACCGCGGCAAGCTGATCATTTTCAAGCTCGACGACAAGACCGACGTGCTTGAAGCCTCGGTGGACGAAACGACCTTCAACGCCAACCGCAACCTGCTCAAGGACGACGAACTGGTGATCGTGCAAGGTACGCTGCAGGGTGCGTCGGAGCGCTTCGGCCGCCGCTTCAAGGTCACGCAGGTCTGGGACCTGGAAACTGCCCGCTGCAAATTCGGCAAGTACCTGCGGGTGGCGGTCAACGGTACCGCACCGGATATCTCCCGGCTGGTCAGGGACTTCCCGCCACGCCGCGAGATGTCAGACCAGGGAGAGCTCAGCCGCGGCTTGCCGGTGCGCTTGAGCCTCAGGCGGCAAGGCGAGGCCGGCGGCGTGACAGCGGAGCTTCATCTAGGGGAAGCGGCCAAATTCTTCCCCACCGATGCCGCGCTGGCCAGCTGGATGGCGCAAGCCGACAAAGGGTTGGTGCAGATTGTTTATGAGTGAAATAGGCCTTCAGCCTAATAAGGCCGGGCGCAAGCAGCTATTGAATTGATAGCGAAGTGTTTGCGGTCAAGCCTAGTCCTTAGGCCTGAACTCCAGGATCATGGGCGTCGGGACACGTCCATCCACGTCGCGCGGCATGGTGCCCGTGCGGATGATGGCCTTGATCACCGCGTCGTCCCATGCCTTGTTGCCGCTGGATTTGACCAGGCGCTGGCTGATGACGGTGCCGTCCAGCGTGGTGCGCACTTCTACTTCGGCAGTCGGGTTGCCGGCAATGTCTTCGGTAAACACAATGTTGGGCACAACCTTGGCCCTGACCTTGCCGCCATAACTCGCTGAGGGCCCACCGGCTTTTTGCGCCGTGCCTTTGGCCTCGGCGCCACCAGTGGCACCGGCCTGGCCCATCATCCGTTTGAGGTTCTCGTCGCGCAGCTTCTTCGCTGCAGCATCGGCCAGTTTTTGCTTCTCGTCGTCTTTCGCGTCCTGCTTCTTCGCTTCGGCCTTTTTGGCGTCTTCAGCGGCTTTGCGTTTGGCCTGCTCTTCCTTGGCCTTCAGTTCTTTTTCCTTTTTTGCGAGCTGCTCGGCCTTGAGCTTTTCCTGCTTCTGGTTCTCGGCCTCTTTTTGCTGCTGCAGCAGCTTGCGTTTTTTCTCCTGCTCCAGGGCGATGTCGACATTGGGCGCTGGCGGCGGTGTCTTCACTTCCGGCGTGGGGCGTGCGGGTGGAGGCGGCGGTGGGGTGGGGGCTTCCACCAGTTTGGGCGCTGCCGCCTGCGGCACGCTGGACCAGATTTCGGCGTCAAACGACACGGCCTTGTCGCTGTGCTTCCAGTTGATGCCCCAGGTCAGCGCGGCCATCAGCAGGATGTGGGCAAGCAGGGCCAGCCCGAATGCGCGCAACGACCCGCTGTCGCGGGGCGGTCCGAATTCGAGGCGGTCTGCGGCGCTGGGCATGGTGGGTTGTGGGTGGCTACTTGTTGCCGGTTTGCACCGAAAGGCCCACGCGCGACACCCCGGCTTTTTGCAGGTTGTCCATGACCTGGACCACGGTTTCGTACTTGATCGATTTGTCGGCGCTGATGACCACGGGCACAGCTTCGGCGCCGGCGGCTTTCACGGCCGGCTCCAGCCGGGCGATGTCACCTGCGACGTTGCGCACGTTGCTGGGCACGCTGTCGGTCTTGATCTTGATCTGCACGGTTTCATCCTTACTGATCAGGATCTGCACTGGGTTCTGCGGCTGGCTGGGCGCCTTGCCGACCTTGGGCAGGGCGATCATGCTGGGCGTGATGAGCGGCGCCGTCACCATGAAGATGATGAGCAACACCAGCATGACGTCGATGAACGGCACCATGTTGATCTCGCTGATGGTGCGCCGGTTGCGGCCGCGGCGGGAATTGACTGCTGGCATGGCGGTCTCCTTACAGCTCTAGTGTCCCGAAGGAGATTGGGCGCCCAGGTTGCGCTGCAGGATGTTGGAAAACTCTTCGATGAAGGTTTCGAGCCGGTTGGCAACGCGGTCGATGTCGTGCGAGAAGCGGTTGTAGGCCACCACGGCCGGAATGGCCGCGAACAGGCCGATGGCGGTGGCTACCAGTGCCTCGGCAATGCCCGGTGCTACTGTGGCCAGCGTGACCTGCTCCAGGGCGGCCAGGCCGGTGAAGGCGTGCATGATGCCCCAGACCGTGCCGAAGAGGCCGACGTAAGGCGAGACGGAGCCAACGGTGGCAAGGAAGGAGAGATTGGCTTCGATCGCATCCACCTCACGCTGGTAGCTTGCGCGCATGGCGCGGCGTGCACCGTCCAGCAGGGTGCCGGCGTCGGTGATGCGGCGCTCGCGCAGCTTCTGGTATTCGCGCATGCCGCTGGCAAAAATGCGTTCCATGGGGCCGGAGTGTTTGGCGTTTTGCGCAGCGCCGGCGAACAGGTCGTTGAGGCTCGTACCCGACCAGAACTCGCGGTCGAATTCGTCATTGAGCTTCTGCACTTTTTTCAGGGCAATGATTTTCCTGAAGATGGCGGCCCAACTGGCAATGGACACGCCCACCAGCAGCGCCACCACGGCCTGAACGACCCAGCTGGCATTGAGGATGAGGCTGACGATGGAGAGGTCTTGATTCATGTTGAAGCTTTGCTCAAGTTTTTAGGCTGTCAAGAATGGCAGCAGGAATCCGCCTGGGCTGCAGGCTGGCGGCGTCGACCCAGCCGATCCTGATACTTCCTTCACAGAGCAAGATGGGTGCTTGTCCCTCTTCCTGCTCTGTTTTTTGCTCTGTTTTTAATAGCACCTGCTGCCCAATTATCATGGACGCGCGGCCTGCTTCGACCAGGCTTGCCGTAACAATGAGTTCATCGTCCAGGCGGGCAGAGCGATGGTAGCGGATGCTGGTTTCTGCCACCACAAATATGCCACCGGTACTTTCCCTCAGGCGCTGCTGTTCAACACCGAGTGATCTGAGCCATTCGGTGCGCGAACGTTCAAAAAATTTCAGGTAGTTCGCGTAAAAAACAATGCCGCCAGCGTCGGTGTCTTCCCAATACACCCTTACCGGCCAACTAAAAACGCGCGCAGCCGGCTTCATACCAGCACCGCCTTGAGCCGGGCCACAGCTTCCTTCAATTGATCCATGGAGTTGGCCGTGGAAAACCGTACGAACTGTTCAGGCGCCGCATGCCCGAAGTCACGGCCCGGCGTGACGGCCAGGTGGGCGCGCTTCATGAGCTCGAAGGCGAAGTCCCAGCTGCCGCTGACGCCCAGTCGGGCGGCCGCGGCGGTGCAGTCGGCGTAGGCATAAAACGCGCCGTCCGGCATCACCGGAACCGTGAGTCCCAGGCGGTTGAGCTCGGGGATGAAGTAGTCGCGGCGCGCCTTGAATTCGGCGCGGCGGCGCTCGTACTCTTGCAGACTCTCAGGCTCGAAGCAGGCCAGGGCGGCATGCTGGGCGACCGTACTGGCGCAGATAAAGAGGTTTTGTGCGATGCGCTCGATCACCGGCGCCAGCGCTTCGGGCACCACCAGCCAGCCCAGGCGCCAGCCGGTCATGTTGAAGTATTTGCTGAAGCTGTTGATGCTGATCACGTTTTGGCCCAGCTCACCGGGCATGGCCAGCGCCGAATGGCCGAAGTGTTCTTCGTAGCTCAGGCCCAGGTAGATCTCGTCGATCAGCGTGATGCCGCCGCGGTTGTGCACAAACTCATGAATACGCTGCAGCTCTTCCGGTGCAATCGAGGTGCCCGTGGGATTGGACGGGGAAGCCAGCAGCACGCCGCGTGTTTTGGGGTTCCATGCCGCTTCCACCTTTTCGCGGGTCAGCTGAAAGCGTTCTTCGTCGGTGGTGGGGACCAGCACCGCATTGCCTTCTGCCGCACTGACGAAATGCCGGTTGCAGGGGTAGCTGGGGTCGGGCATCAGGATTTCGTCCCCCGCCTCAATCAGGGCCAGGCAGGCCAGCTGCAAGGCAGCGGATGCGCCCGCCGTGATGATGATGCGGCCGGGTGCCACCTGCGCCCCGAAGCGGGAGGCATACCAGCCGCTGATGCGTTCACGCAGTGCCGGCAAGCCGGTAGCCTGGGTGTACTGCGTGGTGCCGTGTTCAATGGCGCGGGTTGCGGCCTGTTGCACCAGGGGCGGCGCCGTGAAGTCGGGTTCGCCGATGTTCAGGAAGATCATGGGCGATGCGCTGTGCGCAAATTCCTGCGCTAGTGCAGAGGCCGCTTTGGCAACCTCCATGACATAGAAGGGCTCAATCCGCTGAGCCCGCTGGGCGATTTTCAAGGCTGGCCTTTCACGGGGCGAGCCCCTATCGGGATTTGTCGGCGGCGACTTCAGCGGCGCGCAGCGAGGGCGCCATTTTGTTCAGGACCCCGTTGACGTACTTGTGGCCGTCAGTGCCGCCAAAGGCTTTGGCAAGCTCGATGCACTCGTTGATCACAACGCGCCAGGGCACATCGAGGCAGTGGGTGAACTCATAGGCGCCTATCCACAGCACGGCATGCTCCACCGGCGATATTTCGGCCATGGGCCGGTCCAGCAGGGGCGTGATGCCCGCATCGAGCGTCGCCGCGCCTTCGATGCAGCCGTGCAAAAGCGCGTCGTAGTGGGCGGAGTCGGCTTTGTGAAAACCCACGAGGTCGCGGGTAAACGCGTCAATCGAATCCGCTTCGTTTCGGCCTACCAGGTGCTGGTAGAGCGCCTGCAGCGCGAACTCGCGTGCGCGGGTGCGGGCGGATTTGTCCGCAGCCTTTTTGACGCCGGTGTCGGTCAGGCCGGTGCGGGTTTGGGGCGGGCGTTTGGGTTTGGTGATGGGGTCTGCCATGAAGTGCCAGTCAGGTTAAGGGATGCAGGAGCAGGCGCTCAGGCAATTTCATTGATCAGGTTGGCCATTTCGACGGCAACGCGGGCGGCGTCGCGCCCTTTGTCGACCTGCCGGGCTTCCGCCTGTGGGACGTTTTCCGTCGTGAGTATGGCATTGGCAATAGGCAGCTGGTAGTCAAGCGCCAGGCGCGTGACGGCGGCGCCGCTCTCATTGGCCACCAGTTCGAAATGGTAGGTCTCACCGCGGATGATGCAACCCAGCGCGATCAACGCGTCGTATTTGTTGCTTTCGGCCAGGGCCTGCAGTGCAACGGGGACTTCCAGTGCGCCGGGCACCTTGACGTGTTTGATGTTGTCCTCTTGCACGCCCAGCGCGGACAGCTCGTGTTTGCAGGCTTCTGCGAGCGCATTGGTAATGCTTTCATTGAAGCGCGCCTGCACGATGCCGATGGAAAGTTTTTTGCCGTCAAGCTTGTCGCCTGAACCTTTTTCTGCTCCAAACACGGTGTATCCCTTTGATTGATTTTTGTTTAACGAAGTGACTAGTCTTTGGTGGTGTAGCCGACTATTTCGAGGCCATAACCTGTCATGCTGGGCATGCGGCGCGGGTTGCCCATGAGGTTCATCCGGTGCACGCCGCATTCACGCAAAATCTGCGCACCCACACCGTAGGTGCGCAAGTCCATGCGGCCGCGCTCAGGTGCCTGGCTGGCGCGTGCGGTGCCTTCAAACTGGGCCAGCAATTGCGCCGCGCTTTCACCGCAATTGAGCAGCACGGCAACGCCCCTGCCTTGTTCTGCGATGTATTTGAGGCTCTGGTCAAGACTCCACGAATGCATGGGGCGGCCTGTCTCAAGAACGTCCAGCACCGACAGCGGCTCATGCACCCGCGCAGACACCACGTCATCGGCAGACCACGCACCCTTGACCAGGGCCAGGTGCAGGCTTTGGCTGGGCTTGTCCCGGAAGGCATGGGCGGTGAATTCGCCAAAGGCGGTTTGCAGTGTGCGGCTGCCGATTTTTTCCACCAGCGAATCGTTGCGGCTGCGGTGTTCGATCAGGTCGGCGATGGTGCCGATTTTCAGGCCGTGCTCCGCCGCAAACAGCAGCAGGTCAGGAAGCCGGGCCATGGTGCCGTCGTCCTTCATGATTTCGCAAATGACGGCTGCAGGCGAGCAGCCGGCCATGCCGGCCAGGTCGCAGCCGGCTTCGGTGTGGCCCGCGCGCATCAGCACGCCGCCGTCAACCGCCTGCAGCGGGAAGATGTGGCCGGGCTGGACGAGGTCAGTGACCTTGGCATCTTTGGCGACGGCAGCCTGTACGGTGCGTGCACGGTCGGCGGCCGAAATGCCGGTGGTCACGCCTTCGGCGGCTTCAATCGACACGGTGAAGGCGGTGGAGTGCTTGGTGCCGTTGCGTGTGGCCATGGGCGGCAGTTGCAGCAGCTCGCAGCGCTCACGGGTCAAGGTCAGGCAGATCAGCCCGCGGCCGAAACGCGCCATGAAGTTGATGGCTTCCGCTGTAACGTGGTCTGCCGCCAGTACCAGGTCGCCTTCGTTTTCGCGGTCTTCTTCATCGATCAGGATGACCATACGGCCGGCGCGCATGTCGGCAACGATGTCTTCAACAGGGGAAATGGCAGTGGTCATGGTTCAGGGCTTTTTTGGGATGTTGTTATGGGTGTCGCCCAGCATGCGTTCGACATAGCGCGCAATCAGGTCGATCTCGAGATTGACGTCGGAGCCTGCTGCCAACCGGCCCAGCGCGGTGTTCTGCACGGTGTGGGGAATGAGGTTGATGCTGATTTCCGTGCCGCCCGCACCACCCGTTGCATCGGCCAGGTCGGTGACGCGGTTGACAGTCAGGCTCACGCCGTTGACGGTGATGGAGCCCTTGTAGGCCAGGTACTTGCCGAGCTCGCGCGGGGCGCGAATGCGCAGCTCCCAGCTTTCGCCCACCTGGGCGAAATGCGTCACGCTGCCAATGCCGTCGACATGGCCTGAAACGATGTGGCCGCCAAGGCGGTCATGCGCACGGAGGGCTTTTTCGAGGTTGATGGGGCCGGTTTCCGCCAGGCCGGTGGTTTTGGCCAGGGATTCGGCGGAAATGTCGATGGTGAAGCGATTGAGGGGAAGGTCCAGTGTTGTGGCCGTCATGCATGCGCCGTTGAGGGCGATGCTGTCGCCCAGGCCCACGTCATCAAGGTAACCCGCAGGCGCCTCGATGGTGAGGCGCTTGCCGTGGTCTGAAGAGCTGCCCAGGCTTTGGATGGCGACGATGCGCCCCAAGCCGGTAATGATTCCGGTAAACATGGTGCCATTTTCGCAGGGAATCCGGGCGCGGCGGCGCAGACAGCGCCAAAGGCCCGGAAAAGAGGGCGTTCAGCCGTGATTCACAGGGCTTGCGCGGCATCCGCGGGCCGGTTTAACCGTCTTTGTTTAAAGAAAAATGGCTGTATCCCAATACTGACGGGCGCAAGCAGCTATTATTTTAATAGCAAACGTGCGGCGTTTCGTGTTTGTTCGCCGGGCAGGCCAGTATCTGCCATCGCGCTAAAAAGTGTCCCGGCCCGCTACACGGGCGACGATACGGAGGTCGGGCCCAATCCTTTCGGTAGACACAAACTGCAGTTCCAGCCCGTTGGAAAGTGCTTGCAAG
This sequence comes from Polaromonas sp. P1_F4, assembly GCF_056405675.1. NCBI lineage: Bacteria > Pseudomonadati > Pseudomonadota > Betaproteobacteria > Burkholderiales > Comamonadaceae > Polaromonas > Polaromonas sp. P1_F4. Next base: position 368,080 of record NZ_JBFUBP010000001.1, read on the forward strand.
GGTTCCAGGGCAGCCATGCCCTGGCCCGGCCCAAGCAGCTTTGGCGCGAGGTAAACCAGGAATTCATCCACCAGTCCGCCGCGAATCAGCGATGCGTTGAGCTTGCTGCCGGCTTCGACGTGCACTTCGTTGATCTCGCGCTGCGCCAGGTCTTTCATCATGGCCGCCAGATCCACTTTTCCCCGGGCGTCGGGCAGGCAGGTGACCGTCGCACCCTTGGCGACCAGCGCGGCTTCCTGTGGCGAGCCTCGTGTGGCGGTGTAAATCCACACCGGGCCGCCCGACTGGAATATCTTCGCGCCTGGCGGCGTTTGCAACAGGCTGTCGACAATCACACGATAGGGTTGCACCGGCGTTTCCACCAGCCGCACGTCCAGCTGAGGGTCGTCCTCCAGCAGGGTGCCGATGCCGGTCAGTACGGCGGAGGCGCGGGCCCGCCAGGCATGCCCGTCGGTTCGCGCTTCGGGCGAGGTGATCCACTGGCTCTGTCCATTGGCCAGCGCCGTGGTGCCGTCCAGCGAAGCGGCAACTTTCAGGCGGACCCAGGGGGTTTTGCGGACCATCCGGCTGAAAAAGCCGATATTCAGTTCCCTGGACTCCCCGGCGCCCGGCCCGACCTCCACCTCCACACCGGCGGCCCGAAGGCGCTCAAATCCCTGGCCGGCCACCAGCGGATTGGGGTCCGCTATTGAGGCAACCACCTTTTTGATGCCGGCAGCAACCAGCGCATCGCAGCAAGGGCCTGTTCGTCCATGGTGGGAGCAGGGCTCGAGGGTGACGTAGGCGGTGGCGCCATTGACCGAATGGCCTTTATTCGCTGCATCGCGCAGGGCCATGATTTCGGCGTGGGGGCCGCCTGCCTGCTGGGTATGGCCCTTTCCCAGCACCTTGAATGCTTCGTCGGCAATGATGCAACCCACCGCAGGATTGGGTGAACTCAGTCCTGATGCCTGTACTGCCAGTTGGTGAAGCGCCGCCAATAGACTGGTTCGAACTTTGTCGGTCATTTGAATAGATGGTAGTTCCGTTGGAACACTCTGGTAACCCGCATTTAAAGACCAAATGTTGGCAGTGGGGCTATGTGAACTGAAATATGTTTTCGACTCGAAACCGGTAGTCCATCTTTGATGGCCGGCTTGAAACGAAGTCCCAGCAATTGTTGAAGGCCATCGGAAGAGTCCTGGCAATTATCCTGGTCAAGACATTGCACGAGCACCGCAGTCCCTGTTTGGTCAATCCAGATTTCCAGTTCTATGGCTTCCAGGCCATAGGGTAAAGACTGCTTCAGGACTTCGTCAAAATGCTCTTCGGGCAAGGCAGTTTCGTCAACGGCCTCCGCTGTCAGAAAGCTCTCGGCATCCAGGGTGACGCCTCGATCCATCGTACTGGGCGGCTCATTGGGTGGAGGGGATTGCCGCAACGACTCGAGCGACTCTAGCGGGGCGACGCGGTGGGTCTTTGCTGGCTCGAACTTGCTTTGTCGGACGTCCCCAGCACTCAAGGCGGGTATTGCGTATGCGGTTATCGAACGCGTGGACGCACGTCGAACTCCATCCGCTGGAGATAAGCGGTGTTTTGAGTCAAAGGCAAAAAGTACAAAAAAATGAACTGTGCACACCAATACCAGAAGTGCACACTTCCACCGCCAGGACATTTATTTCACTTTAGACATTTCGGAGTGTCACTGGCGCTCGCACTTGGTACGGTGATCGAGCCAAAGTTCGTTTTCACGTATGAGCCGCATTTGTCGCCGGACATCGAATTTATGGGTGCGGCAGTCACTGTATAGGCTGCAGCCGTTACGGCGAGGGTCACTGAGTAATTGGCCCCGCCTGTACTGGGTATTACTGAAAATCGCGCGATGAAACCCGCATTCGTATTGTTGGTTGGCGGATTGCTGGCGTAGTTGTTATTTTCGGTATAAAACCGCTCCATCCACCCCTCCGCCTTTAATACCTCCGCTCGCGCCTCCGCGCGCTTGCCGCGTTTGACGTATTCCGAATACGAAGGAATAGCTACGGCCGCAAGAACTCCGACGATGGCCACCGTGATCATTAATTCTATGAGCGTGAATCCGCGCTGGTTCTGGTTTTTCATAAATAGCTTCCTCATTGCTCGGTTAGCGATTGCGCAGGATTTCGCGCCAGGTCAGGCGCCCGTCGCTACAACTGCCAGTGCGAAATGTCGCATCCAAGCCACCTGAGCCTTTTGCAGACAGATTGCGGAATACGCATTGATTGGGATCTTTGGGTTTCCATTTCGGGTTGCATGTCGCGGGGTCTGGGCACAACACGCACTCGGTGGGAGCAGCCGGGTTACAGACACAATTGGCGCTTCCTGCGGTGCAAGCAGTATCGCTGATGGGGGGCGTGGGTACCCGGTAAACGCCGCCTCTGGCGATCTCAAAGCTGTTACTCGAAGATCCGCCTGCAACCACAAAACCGGGGATGGCCGGTACCCCATCCAATATGCCGGCGGGAGGAGTTCCAGAAATGGGATCCAGGGTGTAATCCTTGCTGATACTGTCAACACGGCATCCGTCTGAGGTTCCCTCTGGCGCCAGCGATTTCAGTAGGACCCGATTGGAATCGAGCGCCAGCATATTGAATACCAGGCCGTCAGATGGCAAGGGCAGATTCATGTACCAGCCTTTTTTGGTGATGTAACTCACCGGATTGTTCGATACCATGGGTTCGCCGGTCACCGCAAAAGTGACTGATTTCTGCACAAGATCGGTGAGTCCTACCGTCAGAGTGGTGGTGTTGCCGGGGCGGTCGTAAATGCCATAGACGGTGTTGGAAAAGGACACTGACATCGGGTAGTCGGTGCTTTCAAGGGATTTACCCGTTCCAAACACAATTTGGTAACCGCCGTCCGGATGAGGGAAGGGTTGAACCACCGTGGTAATCGGTTGAACCACGACGGTTGTACTGCCAGTGATTGTCGTGCTGGCCTGGTAAAGCGGCACGTTGCTGGTAGTCGCAACTTTCCAGAGTGCCGGGTTGGTATTGCTCACATCAAACTTCCAGACATTCCCCTTCAGGTCGCCGGCATAGACCACGTCGATCACGCCATCATTGTTGGTGTCGATGGCGGTCGCCATCGCGAGCCCGTTGTTGGGTCCGTCGCCTGCAGTTCCTGTAGGAATTTTGATGTAGTGGGTCCCCGCAGTCCAGGTGGTCGTGCCCGCGCTGGCTGGACCATCGGCAAAGAGAATGAACAGCGCTGCTTTGCCACTGGTGCTGTTGTAGCCGTTGCCATAAATGGCGGCCCATTTTCCGTTGGCCATATAACCCGTCTGGAATGGTTGCCCATTAGACCTTGTGGAAGGGCGGCCCACGATGTAACCCATATCAGGGTCGCCGGTCGCTTCACTGAATTCCCATTTGGCCACCGAGGTGGAGGCTTCCGTCACATTTTGCGGTTTGGTGACGTCCAGGGCGTAGACCCCCTTGCCGCCTCGACCGAATGTTCCAAAGAGATAGGTGGCCCAGGTTCCTCCGACTTTCATGTCGGCAGCCATCAAGCTTCCGTCCATATTGACGCTGCTGGTTCCCGAAGCGAGGGCGAAGTTCTTGTCGGTGATTGCCGACAGCTTGGAATACGGCGCGGTTCCAGATGTGGAATAAAGCGCGCGCGGAACATAGGCAAACAACTCGTCCCCGTTTGCGACATTGATGGCATGCAACATCCCGTCATTGGCCGCTACAAAAACCGCATTGGTAGCCGTATTCGTTGTTCTGAATGTGCTGTAACCGCCTCCATAAGCCGTATTGGTATAGCCGGCAGAGGGTGGCCCCACGTACCACGGCGTGGAGTTGACGATTGCTCCGAGTTTGGTGGTAGGCCTTTTACGTAAACCACCTGTCGTGGTTTCATTGGTATTGTCGCCCCGAAGCCAGGTCAGGCGGTTTTGCCCTATTGCCACCGTATCGACTGCCCCGGTTTGGGGATTGGTTCGCAATGCCGTTTGCTGTGCTGTGTTCAGGTTGGCCCATCTGAAGGGAATGGTTCCTGTACCGGTCAAGGAGAGTATTTTTCGTCCCGTATCCCAGTTCTGGATGGTTAGTCTTGCGCCGGCATCCCAATCTGCCGTGGTCGAAGGATTCCCGTCGCTCTGGAAGCTATACCGGAAAAACTGGCCGCTGGCGTCAGCGTCAGTGCTTGCGTTGGCGGCCTTGATGCTGTGAGTCGCCTGGAAGGCATAACCGCCTGCATCGGTTCGCGCTGGTGTGGCGGTTGGAGCAGAGCCACCGGCCTTCAGGATGGTAGCAAAGACCTGGTCCAGCGATTTTTCCAGCTGCGCCGGATCAACGGCGTAGAAGAAGTTGTCGGGGGTGCCGTCGGCGCCCGTCGATCCATCGGCTTTTTTATTGTCCCAGTGGTCGGCCGGGAGAATGGCGCCAAGGGTGTATGTCGTCGTTTTATCGCGATCAAAACCGCCGTATTTGGCGGCGTACCACAGCGGATCTTGAAGCTCTTCCCCACTGACGCCCACCATGGTGTACGACGCCGTGGTTGCGGTCTGTGCGACCCCGCAATTGTTGCAACCGCCACTGGCATTCATGTTGGCATTCCCGGGGAACCCTGGTGTGACGGTGATATTTTTCGGATCGGTGTAATCGAAACTTTCAATGCCGGAATGAAAATGGACGCCGTCTTTGCCGCTGGTGCCGCTGATGGCGTAACCAAAGCCTTGGGCGTTAACCGTTGCTTCAGCGGCAACATAAGTCTTCACGCTGATGGTTGTGCCAACGACGGAATATTCAAGAATGCCCAGAACGTCCTGGTCATAGTCGCCGCCCTGTTCGGAGTCCTCCCAGTTGATGAGGTATTTGCCGGCCGTTGGGGTCTGGGTAACGACCTTGAAATCGACCAGTGTTCCCCCGCCCTCACCATTGGTAGGGTGAATCATGCGATACGCCGGCGAGATGAAGACGAACTTTCCAGCTTGGCCTGGCACGGGGATTTTGATGCGGGGGTTGCCGGTCGCAAGGGCCACGCTGTAGGTGTCTACCCTGAAGGCACGCCTGTTGTTGGCCGGGATGGTGAAGTCGCTTCGGATAGGATTTACGTGTGCGTAGAGCGCAGCGCCGGCCATTTTGTAGCCCCCGAACTGGGTGGGTGCTTCGGGGCAGATGCCCGTTGCATTGGCGAGGGATGTGGCGCCTGAGAAAGTCAGCGCCTTGTCGCTGCAATAGCCGTTGTTGTCCGTACCATTTCGCCCAATCGGCCACATTTTCCCGGCAGCAAACAGACCTTCTGCCGCGCCGATCTGGTTGGTATAGGTGTCCACCGTGGTGGTAGACATGCCCGAAACGCTTGGTGCGCCTGTCCATTGGTCGTTGTCAAACGAAGTCACGCTCGCGTTGAAGTTCACAATATTGCTTCTGCGGCACAACCTGTCACCAAAGGCCGCTACCGTTGAAGTCGCAAAAGGGTCCGACCAGGCGGTAATGGTCAAGCCCAGGCTGTTGTCCCTGGTTGCCGGGGAAGCCACGTAGGCGGCGGTGGCCGACGCCCCCGCAAGGTACCTGAGTGACTCCAGGTACATCTCACCCAAAGGGTTGCCCCAGCTTGAGCATTGCCCGTCTATCAAGCCGGTCTGCTGGAAATTACATTTGCCGACGGTACTTTCATACGTACCGTCGGCGTAGCTGTATCCGTAAATCTTGAGCTTGTTGAGCGTGGTGACAATGCCGTTGAAGTTCTTGAACTGGCCATCGTCAATATCGACTTCATCGGTAAACGACGCCACATTTTTGCGCAGCACGCCACCCGATATGTTTTTGTCGTAACTTCCGGTCATCAACCCAAAAGCGGCCTCATTTCTTTCGCCGTATTTCTGGAGCAGGCCAACAGGTTTGTAATTTCCCAGTGGATAAAGTTTGCAGCGTGCATCTTCGTCGGAGGTGAATCCGCCGGTCAAGCCGGTTTTGCAAACTTCCACCCTGGCGGTATAGCTGCCTGCTGCATACCCGGTCCCCAGCGCCTTTGTAGCTTGGGGCGGGCTATCGCTTTGTGCATTCAGCCCTGTTAAGGCCGGGTCGTTTCCGTTCTTGCCCTTGGTGCCATCGTTTGTTGGCAACGCTTCTTTCCAGTAACACTGCCAGCGTTCGTTGGCGTTCCACAGCGAATAATTGCCATCCGCAACAAGAATGGACGGTGCAGCAGTATTGCTGAAGGAGGCATTGCACAGCGTGATTTCGGCCTTCGTAAAAGGCGTCAGTTTGTTGATGTCTGCACCCACATAGTATTTCGCGAACGCATGGGCATCTGTCGGCAAATGGGCACGCTCCAGCACCGTCAATGACGTGCCTGAAACGATCGAATCATCCGTGCTTCTGAACCCGCCGTAGAGAATCCGGCGGACCACGTCCATGCGGGTCATGGTTGCCCAGTTCATGAAATTGCCGCTCCATTCCGAGCTTCCGCCGGTGTAGTTGCAATAGCCGTCGCTGGCCACCTGCCGGGTTGGAAAAAATCGGTTGTTGGTGGTGCTGTACTGGTAGCAGCGCTGGTTGTCAAAGTAACCGTAGTACTTGTAAGCGTGTTTGTATTGGGTCTCTGGAGCACCGTCGCCGTCAAGGTCGGAATATTCGTTGTAAGCCTTGTAGAAAAGCTGATGGTCGCGCGACATGTTGAGCATGACCATGGGCGCGCCTTTTATCTCTGAAAGAAAAGGCGGCAAAGGCGTGAAGTTCACCGCATGCGTTTGCAATGCCAGCAAAGCGCTGCCCAGCAGCAGTACGAGTTTGAAACGCTCCCTGAGCCAGGTATAAACGGTTTGTTTTTTAAACCAAGATATTCCGTGAGTAGTAGTCATATAGGGAGTGCCTTAACTGCGGACTGAAGCATGATCTGGGTGGACGTGTTTGCGCCAAAACCGACGGCCGTGACGCGATAGACGGTGGAGTCGCCCAGGGGAAAGTATTCAAGTAAATAGCGCGGCTGTTGTGCCACCACAGGAAGTGCCACCGCACCCGTGTAGGTGCCGTAAGCGACGCTTGCACCGCCGGTGGCCCACTTGGTGGTGTCTTCCCACACCGGGGTCACCATGGCTTTGGAGTCACATCTGCCTAAAGGGCAAGTCGTGTCGAAGCCGTCGCCGCGGTTAATCAGTTCGGGCCGGCAGCCGGCAGCGGATGCTACGCACGCCGAGCCATCGACGCGCGTGTTTTTAATATCCAGTTCCGCGTCACGCAAAGCCGCTTCGGCTGCCTGAAAGGCCAAATTACGATCAGACTCGTTTCCTGCGATCCGCGCTGAGAAGGTCGAGCTTTGCATCGCGGTAACTCCGAGAGCGCTCAGAATTAGCAGAAAGATCATGACAATGACCAGCGATATCCCCCGTTGACTCGAGGTGCGTGGCGGCATGTCCCAACGAAAATGATGAGTGCTCTTCATGCTGATGGTGTCCTGTTTCGCAAGTTCACAATGCTTGTAAACCGTCGAAAACTCTGTGAGGGTGGAGGTGTAAAACTGTTTCCATAGCAATCAGTAACTTGCGTCGCTGTGTCGTTGCCCGACGCCTGGATGGATTTGGTCAGTACGCACACCTCTACAGCCACCACACCCTTCCAGTTATCTGCGGTGTCGAGGGCGGCGGCTGTGTTGCCGGTTTGCGCCGCATTTTTATCTATGTCGGATGCCGTCAGGTACGTTACGGCCATCTGGTGGACACCGGGGATGAGTGGCTGTGCCTGGAATGTCGCGGTGGCTCCCGCCGCCGTTGTTGGGTCCGTGACGCAGCTCAACTGTCCCATGGTGGTGGTTCCATAGGGCGTCTGGGCCGTCGTGGTGGAAATAAAGAAATACGACCTCACCTCGTAAGTCGGACTGCCACCTGCGGGAACACTTGCAACGGTGACCGGTGCATTTCCCAGGCAATCGAAACCCTGAAATTTCGCACCGGAGGTGTTGTTCGCGTCGGTATCGTAGAAGACACCAATGGAGGCGGATCGTGTGGTGCCTACCGGGGTAGAACTCAAACACGCCAGGTCTGCGGCCGATGTTGCTGCTTTAGGATTGGCCATCCCAAAATCACAGCCACGGATTTTTAAATCGCTCGGGCCTTGTGGCCCATTGGCGTTGGGGTCAATGGAAACGTATCCGGCGCTTTGAATATTTCTCGCGAGCAGGTTCAGCGCAAATCGGCCGCTTTCCTCCATTTGCGAGTTTTCGGTGACTGCGTTGAAGGCCTGCTTGGAATACAGATAGGTTGACGAGGCAACGATGGCCAGGACAAGTCCGATGACCAGACCAACCATCAACTCGATCAATGTCAAGCCCGAGTTTTGTCTCGGCCGGGAGCTCCGTAAAGCTTGAATGGGGCGCATGGTCGTGCTCATGGAATGATGTCGGTTCTAAAGCACCGGACCCCTGCAGGCACTGCTGCCGCTGCCGGGCAACAATTTCGCCAGGCGATGCCGCTGGTTGTGCTGGTACAAGCGGTGGACGATTGAAGGACGCCTGAGGCGTTAACAAACTCCTTGTCCATGTACATGGCTGTAACGATAAAGCCGGTATTGCTGGCACCCTCAAGATTGACGGCGCCTCCGGGAAGGGCTGCTTGCGCTTTTGCCAGCCACGATGCCAAGTCGTCACCGGCAATCTGCGCTGTTGTGCAGGCAGCGCCCGAGGTGCGGCAGTTATTGCTGGTGATGTTCGCCGCCTTGGCGGTTGTGTAGTTGGCCGTGTAGGTGTAGTAGTTATTGGTGGCGCCAAGAGGGTTCGCCCTGATGCGCTCGGCGATGTCGCCGGTCAGCTCGGCAATTCGGTGTATTGCCCAGGAGGATTTTTGGTAGGCCAGCGCATTCGCCTGCAAACTGGCCATACCTAACAAGCCCAGCGACAAGACCAGAATCGAGACGAGGGCCTCAATCAGTGTGGCGCCGCGCTCGTGACGATGGAATAACTGGATTTTTTGTTTCTGTTTCATGGTGAGGTCATGGTCAAAATGCATCACATTGGTTGGCGGAAAATGGGATAACCCGGACGCGTCCTGGCTTGCTTATGCAAACAGATCTTCCATACTTGAATTCGTATTCGGTGTCTGATGCCGCCACGGCGTGGATATCGAAACGGTGAGCAGTTTGCGACATACCCACCGCGCCAAACTTGATGTTTCCAACACCTGCGGGCCTGACGAAAGCAGTTTCGATCCCATTTACATCCATCGCAGGTACGGTTTTGAGCAGGATGTCACCGGCGTTTCGGGTATCGCTACCATCTACGTCCACGAACACCTGGATTTCGTATTCATTCCAGAGTTGGGAAGAGGCACAGGTATTGGCGCCGTTACTTTTTGGGCAAATGATCACCGATTGATTCCGTACAAGGGCTTCACTGCGAGCGTAGTTAATCAGCCCTACAAATCCGTTGACGTTGGAGGACAGCCGGTTGCTAACAATGAACGACCTCAGGTTTGGCAGCGCCACGGCCATTAAAACGCCCAGAACGGTCACGGTGATCAATAGTTCGATCAACGTGAAACCCTTTTGAAGGCGATCAGTGCGCAATGTGTGAAGACTCATTTACGCAGTGTAAGCAAGCCCTACACAAAGAACGCTGCCGCCCATCGCGACCAGTGCGCCACCTGTCGGCGCCAGGGTTTTCCCTTAGCGCCGGACCTCGTCCACCAGCGTCTTGAACTCGTCAATATCCTCAAAGCTGCGGTAGACGCTCGCAAAGCGGACATAGGCGACCTTGTCGAGCTTGCGGAGTTCACGCATGACGAGCTCGCCGATGCGGTTGGACGGCACTTCGCGCAGCCCCAGGCTCAGGAGCTTTTCCTCGATGCGTTCAACCGCCGAATCGACCTGCTCGGTGCTGACGGGCCGCTTGCGCAGCGCCAGGTTCAGGGACGCCAGGACTTTGCTGCGCTTGTACTCGATGCGCCTGCCGTCCTTCTTGACGATAGACGGGAAGGTGACATCGGGCCGCTCATAGGTTGTGAAGCGCTTTTCACACGCACCGCACTGGCGGCGGCGGCGTATGAATTCGGCGTCTTCGCCCACCCGCGTTTCCACGACCTGGGTTTCAAGGTGGCCGCAGAACGGGCATTTCATGAGAGGTAGCCCGAATTTGAAGGTATAAATTGGCCTCCAGCCCAATCAGGACGAGCGCAAGCAGCTATCAAAATCATAGTGCCTGCGCTGTCCGTCATGATCAGCGGTAGACCGGGAAACGGCTGGTCAGGGCGTGGACCTTGGCTCGCACCGCTTCAATGTTGGCCGCGTCGCGCGGGTTGTCGAGCACGTCGGCGATCAGGTTGGCCGTGGCGCGGGCTTCTTCGTCCTTGAAGCCGCGGGTCGTCATGGCCGGGGTGCCGATGCGCACGCCGCTGGTGACCATCGGCTTTTCCGGATCGTTCGGGATGGCGTTCTTGTTGATCGTCATGTGGGCGCTGCCCAGCACGGCTTCGGCTTCCTTGCCTGTGATGCCCTTGGCGCGCAGGTCGACCAGCATGACGTGGCTCTCGGTGCGGCCGCTGACGATGCGCAGGCCGCGCTGGGTCAGGGTGTCGGCCACAATCTGCGCGTTCTTCACGACCTGCTGCTGGTAGGCCTTGAACTCGGGCGCCATGGCTTCCTTGAAGGCCACGGCCTTGGCGGCGATCACGTGCATCAGCGGGCCGCCCTGCAGGCCGGGGAAGATGGCGCTGTTGATGGCTTTTTCGTGCTCGGCCTTCATCAGGATGATGCCGCCGCGCGGGCCGCGCAGGCTCTTGTGTGTAGTCGACGTCACGATGTCGGCATGCGGCACCGGGTTGGGGTACACGCCCGCAGCCACCAGGCCGGCGTAGTGGGCGATGTCGACCATGAAGATCGCGCCAACGGCCTTGGCCACCTTGGCGAAGCGCTCAAAATCAATGCGCAGGCTGTAAGCGGAAGCGCCTGCGATGATCAGCTTGGGCTTGGTCTCGTGGGCCTTGCGCTCCATCGCGTCGTAGTCGATCTCTTCCTTGTCGTTGAGGCCGTAAGAGACGACGTTGAACCACTTGCCGCTCATATTCAGGGCCATGCCGTGCGTCAGGTGGCCGCCTTCGGCCAGGCTCATGCCCATGATGGTGTCGCCGGGCTTGAGGAAAGCCAGAAACACGGCCTCATTGGCTGAAGCACCGCAATGCGGCTGCACGTTGGCGGCCTCGGCGCCGAAGATGGTTTTGATGCGGTCGATGGCCAGCTGCTCCGCCACGTCAACGTGCTCGCAGCCGCCGTAGTAGCGGCGGCCGGGGTAGCCTTCGGCGTATTTGTTGGTGAGCTGCGAGCCCTGCGCGGCCATGACGGCGGGCGAGGCGTAGTTTTCGCTGGCAATCAGCTCGATGTGGTGCTCTTGCCGGGCGTTTTCAGCCTGGATGGCGGCGAAGATTTCGGGATCGGTTTGTTCGACCAGGATGTTGCGGTGGTACATGGCAGTCCTTAAAGACGTGGTCCCTGCTATTGAAACAAGGGCTGCCCAGGCGAACGGCTGAACGCTTCGGCCCAACGGCTTTCAGCGGTGCGCTTCCCAGTGGTGTCCCACGTCAGCTCCAATGGTTGCGAAAACCTTGAGCCTATCGCCAGTCGCGCACCTCGCTAGTGTAACTGAGCGCGACCAAAACCTGCCGCCTCCGGGGTTCTTCACCTGCAGCCCGAAAAGCAAAAAGCCGGGGCGCTGGCAGCGGCCCGGCTTTTTGGCAGTGCATGGGGTGAAAAGGCCCCCACAAAGCGGCCGAATCAGGACTGGTTCAGCAGCGCCACCTTGTCAGGCGTCTTGCCTTCAGCGTCGGGTGTGGCCGGCAGGGAGGCCGGTACCGGGCGCGACGTGCCACCGGGTGTGGTAAAGAAAGGCGAGGGCGCACCGCGCTTGGAGGCAGACGCCACCACGGCCAGCAGGCGGGCATGTTCGCCCATCACCTTGCCGGCGTAACCGCCGTCGTCGTCCATGTTGGCTGCGCCCACATAGTATTTGAGGCCGCCCTCGACAGAGCCGGCGCGGGCGATGCATTCCTGCAGCACCTTGACGCCTACGCGCAGGTTGGTCACCGGGTCAAACGCCGCCAGCTTGCCGCCGAAGTTGTCGTACTTGTCGTGGTGCACCTTGGTCATGACCTGCATCAGGCCCTGGGCGCCGACCGGGCTCTGCGCGAACGGGTTGAAACCGGACTCGATCGCCATGATGGCCAGGATCAGGGTGGGGTCGAGCTTGGCTTTCTGCCCGATCTCGAAGGCCTCGGCCACCAGCACGCTCAGCGGCTCGGGCGCGACGCCGTACTTCTTGCTCAGCCAATAGGCCACTGCCGCCTGTTGGGCTGGCAGGTCTTTCGGGTTGGATGCCGTGGCGCGCTCAATGGCGGCCGGCTCGGTAAAACCGATGGCAGCCTCCTGGCGCTGCTGCAGCCAGGTCATGAGCTTGAATTCACCGGCCTGACGCAAGTCGGGGCGGGCAGTCAGGGTGATCACCGCAAACACGACCGCCAGGCCCAGAAGGGCGAAACTGTTGTGGGTAATCTCGAAAAAGCCTTGGGAGATGTCGTCAACAATGTTTGAAACACTGCTTCGCACATTCTTCATGTGTGCGTTGACATTCAGGTTAAGGCCGAATTGTCCTAGCGCTGTCATAGCACTCCTTTCTACGCTTGCAGGCCCTTTGGGGGCCAGGCAGGCTTTGATTGGGTCGCCATCAAACCAAGGCAAGCCTTGTGGGTGTTGACCCTTGTTTGACGTTGCCGGCTTCTTTGAGGAATTGGGCAGCGGGTTCGGGTTGTCCCTAGGATTCGTGGGACTGGCGGGATTCTATGGGGTTGGTTAATAACCTGTCAATAATAACAAATCAATTCTTTATATCAAAAAGTCAAATAAAAACCTTGATTTCCGGCAAAACCGGCCTGAATCAAGGTGTTTACGGGCTTTATTTGAGATGGAGCTCTAAGTTAAGTTTTGCCTCTAAAAAGCGCGATCAGCCTTTCGCGGCTGCGGTTGTAGGCCGTTTTCCATGTTGCATGTAGTCGCCGGATCGGCGCCTGCGGCCGGCCTGGGTTGCCTGGGAGCACACAAAAAGGCAGCGGCAATCACATCCTGCGCTGTGATTGAAAAGATGGTCTTGCTTGCGGGACGGCAGGGGTTTAACCTGCAATTGCGTGTTCACTCACGCATCAACCGGGTAACCAACCCCGGAAAATCTGGAAGCAATCACTTGCTTTCATCGCACTGGAGACGATAACTCTCTTCTTTGCGGAACCCCGACGGCATGAGCATAAACGCCCGCCGTCAACCCCGGTCGGTCTAACTGCCCGGGGTTTTTTCTTTTGGGGGCGCGCTTTTCACAGGCCTCAATGCCCTTCGGTTGACCGTCTTTTTCAAATAAATCATTGACCTGGCGGCCCCGGCGCTAAAAACTCGACGCCTATGGCAATCAAAGATTTGAAGAACAAATGGCAGGAATTCAACTGGCGCGAGACCAATTGGCGGGAAATCGGAAAAACACTGCCGGCCAGGGCTGCCGCCGTGGGCCGGTCGCAGCTCTGGCAGCGCCGCGCGGCCTGGGCGGTGGGCAGTTTGCTGGTGTTGTGGGCGCTGGCTTATGCGGCTGTACCGCCCCTCCTCAAATCGCAACTGGAGAAGATTGCTTCTGAAAAGCTGGGCCGCCAGGTCACCGTGGGCGAGGTCGACTTCAAGCCCTGGTCGCTCGAACTGACTCTTCGCGACCTGGCCATCGCCCGTGCTGGCCCTGTGGGTGGCGCTTCGGCAGCTTCTCCCCAGGCAACGCCCCAGTTTTCCGTCAAGCGCCTATATATAGATGCAGAGCTGGAGTCCCTGCTTCGCCTCGCCCCAGTGGCCGACGCTGTTCAGGTGGACGAACCCATCGCGTTTCTTACCCATCAAGGTGAGGGCCGTTACGACATCGACGACATCCTGGAGCGCTTCAAAACACCCGCAGATGCCCCTGCCGGCGACCCGCCGAAGTTCGCGGTCTACAACATCGTCGTCAGCGGCGGGCGCATGGACTTCACCGACCAGTCCGTCGGCAAGACCCATGAACTGCGGGAGCTGGGCCTGTCGGTTCCGTTCCTGAGCAACCTCAAATCGCAGCGTGAGGTCAAAACCTCGCCGCACCTGGCCTTCAAGCTCAATGGCAGCAGCTTTGACACCGCTGCCGAAGGCACGCCCTTTGCCCAGACCCACAAAACCGACGCCACCTTCACGCTGCGCGGTTTTGACCTGAACCCTTACCTGGCCTACTGGCCGGCGAGCCTGCCCGTCAGGCTGCAAAGCGCGGTGCTGCATGCCGACGCCAAAGTCGCGTTTGAGCAGACACCCGCCACGGTGGTGCGAATTTCCGGAACCGTGACGGCGGAAAAGGTTCGTGTGCTGGCTGCGCAAACGGTCGGGCAGTCGCCGGCTGTGGCGCCGGCGCGGGCTGCAAAACCCGGTGCATCCGGCAAGCGCGCTGCAGACGGCGAAGCCCAGCCACCGGCCCGCGCCGACTTGCTGGCCTTTGAGCGCCTGCAGATCACGATGGACGACGTGCGCCCGCTGGAGCAGTTCGTCAAACTGTCTGCGGTGGAGCTCACGGCCCCCACGTTGTCCCTCGCCCGGGACCGGGCAGGGCGGCTGAATCTGCTGTCGCCTGCGCCGGATGCTATTAAAAAAGGAGCTGGTGGCGCACAGCCAGAAAGGGCTACAGGCCAAAACTCTTCCGATATTCAAGCCCAGGCACCTGCCGGTGCAGCTTCAGCTGGTGCCCCGGCGTCTGCGGCGTCTGCGGCGTCTGCACCTTCAACTAAAACCACGCCTTCGTCCGCACCCTGGAAAGTGCAGGTGGCCCGCGTGGCGGTGCGTGCCGGGCGTGTGAACTGGCTGGACGAATCACTGGCCTCACCCGCTGACATCCGCCTGGCTGGGCTGACGCTCGATGCCTCCGGCATCGCCATGCCTTTTGCGGCTAACGCGCCCCTGCGGTTCAATGGTTCGCTGGGACTGGAGCCAGCAGCCATAGCGCCGGCACCCGCGCCGGCAAAAACCGGCGCCAAACAACCGGCCAAAACATCGGCCTCATCTGCGGCATCCACTGCGCAAGCGATTGCAACACCGGCGCTGCTCACCTTTAGCGGCACAGCCACCGACCAGGCCGCCCAGGCTACGGCCACCGTGGCCGCCTGGCCGCTGGGCATGGCTGCCAAATACGTCGGCCAGTTCCTGTTGCCGGCATTGAACGGGCAGCTCGACGCCCAGCTCGGCGTGAACTGGCAGGCGCCCAGCGGTGACAAGCCGCAGCAACTGCAGGTCACGGCCCCGCAGCTGGCTGTCAGCGACATCCTGCTGGCGCAGGGCAAGGTGTCGCTGGTGTCCGTCAAGCGTGTCGAGCTTGCGCAGGTTGACATCGACGTGACAGGCCAGTCCTTCAAGGCCGCCAAAATGCAGCTGGACCAGCCCAAAGCCAAAGTCGACCGCGACACCGACAAGCGCTGGATGTACCAGCGCTGGATGGCGAGCCCGGGCACCGCAACGCCGGCGCCGCCCCCTACCGACGCCGCAACACGCGCGGCGGCGCCTTCATGGGCCGTCGCCATTGCCGATGTGCAGCTCGACGGCGGCGCGATGTCGTTTTCCGACCAGTCGGGCAGCAAGCCGGTGGTGTTTGAAGTGACAGCCGCCAAAGCCCAGCTGGGCGGGCTGGTGCTGGACGACAGGCCGGACGCCAAAGCGCAAGCTGCCAAACCCATGCCGCTGACCGCCTCGCTGCGCCTGGCCACCGGCCGGTTTGAACCCGGCAAGGTCGACTTCAACGGCAATCTCGGCTTGAGTCCGGTGCAGGCGCAGGGCCGGCTGGTGGTCGACAGGCTGCCGGTACAGGCCTTCGAGCCCTACCTTGCCGATGTGCTCAACATCGAACTGCTGCGCGCAGATGCCAGCTTCAAGGGGCGCGTGGCTTACCGGCAGACACCGGCCGGCCCGCAGGCGCAGGTGGCCGGTGATGTGTCGCTGGAAGAGTTCCGCGCCAACACGCTGGCGCCCAGCGAAGACCTGCTGGCGTGGAAGGCCCTGAACCTGCGCGGCCTGAATGTGGCACTGGACCCGGCCAAGTCGACCCGGGTGGATGTGCGGGAAACCGTGCTCACCGACTTCTTTGCGCGCGTGATCATCCTGCCCGATGGCCGCATCAATTTGCAGAACCTGGTGAAGCCGGGCAAGGACGCCGTGGCCGCCAGTGCAGCTGGCGGAACGGCCACCCTGGCCCTTTCGCCATCATCGGCGCCATCTTCACCGCAAGCTTCATCTGCTACAGAAACGATAGCTGCTGGCGCACAGCCATTGAGCTCCAGCAGCTCAAAAGGCTCAAAATTCGTGTCGGCAGCACCGGTCAGCCCCGTGGCGCCTGCAGCCGCGGCTGGGTCGCCGCCGCCTATCGTCAACTTCGGCCCGATCAGCCTCATCAACGGCAAGGTGTTGTTCTCCGACCGCTTCGTCAAACCCAACTATTCGGCCGACCTGAGCGACCTGACCGGCAAGCTCAGCGCCTTTTCATCGGTGGCGCCCACGGTGCCGGGTACCACGGCCACCGTGCCCAACATGGCCGACCTGGAGCTGCGCGGACGCGCCGAAGGCACGGCTTCGCTCGAAATCCTGGGCAAGCTCAACCCGCTGGCCAAGCCGCTGGCGCTCGACATCAAGGGCAAGGTGCGCGACCTCGAGCTGCCGCCGCTGTCGCCGTATTCGGTCAAGTACTCGGGTTACGGCATCAACCGCGGCAAGCTCAGTGTCGACGTGGGTTATGTGGTGCAACCCGACGGGCGGCTTACCGCCACCAACAAGGTCATCCTGAACCAGCTCAGCTTTGGCGACAAGGTGGAAGGCTCCACCGCCAGCCTGCCGGTCAAGCTGGCCGTGGCATTGCTGGCCGACCGCAACGGTGTGATCGACATCGACCTGCCCATCAGCGGTTCGCTCAATGACCCGCAATTCAGCCTCGGGCCCATCATCGTCAAGGTCATCCTCAACGTGATCGTCAAGGCCATCACCGCGCCTTTCAGCCTGCTGGCCAATGCGCTGGGCGGCGGCGGGGAAGAGCTCAGCACCGTGGGTTTTCAGGCCGGCAGCGCAGAGCTGGGCCCGGAAGCCAAAGCCGGCCTCGACAAAGTGGCCAAGGCGCTGGCCGACCGGCCATCGCTCAGGCTCACCGTGGTGGGCACCAGCAGCGTCGACGCCGAACGCGACGGTTTCAAGCGCGAGCGGCTTGACGCCCTGGTGCGCGCTGAAAAGCGCCGCGCCACGGCCAAAGAGGGCGGCACCGCCACAGCGGCGGTGAGCATCAGCCCGGCCGAATACCCGGCCTTGCTCAAGGAAGTCTATAAACGCGCCGACATGCCCAAGCCGCGCAACCTGGTCGGCCTGGCCAAAGACCTGCCCGTGCCCGAAATGGAAAAGCTGCTGCTGGCCGACATTAAAGTGAACGACGATGCCATGCGCGAACTCGCCGTGCAGCGCGGCGTGGCGGTGAAAGACTACCTGGCTTCGCGCGATTTACCGCCTGAAAGGCTCTTTCTGGGGGCAGCCAAAGCCGTGCCGCCGGAGGCCAAATGGACACCGCGCGCGGAGCTGAATTTGGCGATGCCGTAAAAACAGCGAAAATAGCGTCAGTGCTTTATTGATAAAGCTTTTATGGGCTTCAGGGCTCACGCGCGCAACAGGGGTTGCGCGGCGCGGCCCCCCATCCACTCCAACACCTGCCGTCACCCTGCAAAGCCCTCCATTCCCGAGGGCACCTTGTGCTTGGCGGCACCTTTTTTTTTGACCTTGCGTTCCCATGTTTAAATCTTCCAAACCTGAAACCCCCGCCGTGAAAACGCCCACCACCAAGCAGGCTGAAGCCCATCCGCTGGACGGCCTGACCGGCGGCGCTTTTTCCGCGCCCACATCCGGTGAACGCACGGCGCGCATCCGCACCTGGCTGGCCACCGAGCCCACCGCCGAGCAGATGGCCGAGGTCTACAAGGATCTGGCCAACCGCGACAAGGGCGCCGCCAAACCGCTGAAAGAAAAGCTCGACGAACTCAAGCGCAGCAAGGGCCAGGAAGCCGTGGCCGCCGAATGGGCCGAAAAAGCCCAGGCGCTGCTGGCCGTGCCCAAGCTCAACCTGGCCGACGCCCTGGCCTGGCAGCGTGACGCCGCCAAGGCCGGTGCGCCGCTGTCCAAAGAACCGCTGGCCGGTTTGAAAGTGCAGCTCGCCGACCGCGTCAAGACGATTGAAGACCTGCAGCACCGCACCCAGGTGCAGCGCGAAGCCGCCGTGCTGCTGGCCCAGCGCACCGAAGTGCTGTCGCTCAAGCCCTGGCGTGATGCCGAAGCCGCCCTCGAATCCCTGCGCGGCGACGTCACGCACTGGCAGTCGCAGGCCGATGACATCACGCATGACGCCAACTGGGCCAGCGTGGACGCCAAATTCCCGCCGCTGCTCGACGCATCTCGCGCGCAGTTACTGGCCGTGTGGGAGGCCTTTCAAGGTGCGCTCGCGCAGGCCCAGAAGGCTGCTGTAGACACGGCAGCGCCGCTGCCCGCCGTGCCGGTGTGGGCCGACGAGCTGCGCGCCGCGCGTGGCCTGCCCCCTGCAGCGGGTGAGCAGCCTGCACGTGCACCCAAAGCCAAAATCGATCCGGCCGTGCTCAAAGACATGCGCGAAAAATCTTCCGCCATCGTGCAGGAAGCGCTGAAACGGCTTGAGCATGAAGTCGGTGAAGGCCATGGCAAGTCCACCCCCAAGGTAGCGGCCGACCTGCGCCATGCGCTCAAGGAACATATCCGCAACATCGACAGCAAGCTCGAAGCCGCCGCGCACGCCGCATTGACGGCCGCCGGCGAACTCGAAGGCTGGCAGCGCTGGCGCGCCGACCAGATCCGCGAGGAGCTCGTCGTGAAAGCAGAAGCCCTGGTGGCCAAGCCGCTGGGCGGGCGCAAGCAGCAGGAAGCCCTGCGCGCCATGCGCGAACAGTGGAAGACCAGTGACCAGGGCGGCACACCCAACCACGCGCTGTGGAAGCGTTTTGACGACGCTTGCAACGAAGCACACAAGGTTGTTGAAGCCTGGCTCGAGAAGGTGAAAGAACAAAGCGAAACCGTCAAGGCCGAACGCAAGCTGCTGATTGATGAAGTGCTGGCATGGGCCGAAGCCAACAAGGACAATACCGACTGGAAGCACCACATTCGCAGCCTGAACGGCTTTGTTGAAAAATGGCGTGAGGCCGGTCATCTGGGTGAAAAGGCGTTTGCCGAAATCCAGCCGCAGTGGAAAGCCGCGATGGATGCCGCAGACGCTCCGCTGACCGCTGCGCGCCACGACAGCATTGCACGCCGCAAGGCCATGATTGAAGAAGCCAATGTGCTGGGCGCCGAGCCGATGCTGCGCATCGATGCCGTCAAGTCGCTGCAACAGCGCTGGCAGCATGAAGCGCAGGCCGTGCCGATCGAGCGCAAGCAAGAGCAGAAGATGTGGGACGCTTTCCGCAAACCCATCGACGACGCCTTCCAGCGCAAGACCGCCGAACGCGAAAAAGCCGCCGCGGCGCTGGGCGAATACGACCGCATGGTGCTGGACGCCTCCAAGGCCGTTGAAGCCGCCACCGCCAGTGGCGACGTGCAGAAAATCCACGCGGCCGCCAAGGCGCTGGAAGCCATCGTGCGCGGGCAAGTGCCTGTGCCCGCACCGGCGTCAGCACCTGTTGCCGCCCCGGCAGCGCCGTCGGTTGAAGCTGCACTGGCTGACACCAACGCTACCCCCGTTGCAAAGGAAAATGAGGCTGCAGCCCAAGCAGAACCTGCGCAGGCAGCTACAGAAAACGTAGCAGATGCGCCCGCTGCCACGGAAGCTGCCGCAGAAGCAGCGGCCACCGAATTTGCCGAAGCAGGTGAGCCGGCCAGCCCGCCCGCCGAGCCGCCACCCGCACCCAAGCCTGCGCCCAAACCGGTGGTGGCGCGGCGCGGCGACGACCGCCCGGGCATGAAGAAGCCCGAGCCGGCAGCCGCAGGGCGCGGCGGAAAGTTTGGCGACCGCAAGGACTCGCGCCCGGGCAGCAAGCCCGGCGGCCCGCGCCAAAGCACTGACAACAAGTTTGAGCCTTACCGCGAAGGCCGTGACGACCGTGGCTCGCGCGGTAATGATCGGGGAGACCGTGGGGACCGCAACGCACGCCCCGCCTTCGAAGAGCGCGGCCCACGCCTGGGCGATGCCGCTTTCCGTGCCCAGCGCGAAGCCTTTGAGGCCGCCAACCAGGCGCTCAAGAAACTCGCGATGCAGGCGCACGGTGAAGTGCTGACGCACTTGCTCACTGCTTGGGAAAAGCGCGACCCCGCGCAACTGCCGAGCGCGCAGGACCTCGGCAAAGCCGTGGCGCCGGCCGTGCGCAACCGCTGGGTGCAGGCCGTCAGCACACCGTCGGGCAAAGACGCATCCGAAGCGCTGCTGCGCCTGGAAATCGCCGCCGAGCTGCCCACGCCTGCCGAGCACATCAGTGCGCGCCGCATGCTGCAGCTGCAGCTGCTGACCAAACGCAATGCGCCCGCGCCGGCTGAAACCTGGGGTGAAGACACCGCCCAGGTGCTGGCCGCCGACTTTGACGCCGGCAACGCCAGGCGTGTGCAGAACGTGCTGAAGGCATTGCTCAAACGATGACCACAGCCGCCGCTGTGGCGTTGCCGCAAGACCGGCAACAGACGCTGGGCGAGGAAATCGCCAACAGCGTGAGCCACGGTCTCGCGCTGCTCGCTGCGCTGGTGTCGGCGCCTTTCCTGGTCATCGCCAGTGCGCGCGACGGTGATGCGCTCGATGTGGCGGCGGTCTGCGTTTTTGCCGCCACCATGGTGGTGCTGTATTTCACCTCGATGCTGTACCACGCCTTGCCCGCCATCCGGGCGATGCGTGCCAAGCGGGTGTTCCAGGTCCTGGACCATGGCGCCATCTACCTGCTGATTGCCGGCACCTACACGCCGTTCACGCTCGGCGTGTTGCGCGGGCCCTGGGGCTGGACGCTGTTCGGCCTGGTCTGGGCCATGGCGCTGGCTGGTGTGGCGGTCAAGGCCTTCGCGGGCGTGCGCTGGCCACGGCTGTCCACCATCCTCTACCTCGCCATGGGATGGATCGCCGTGATCGCCATCAAGCCGATGCTGGAGCTCATTCCGGGCTGGGGACTTTTCTGGCTGGTGGCCGGTGGGCTTTTTTACACGCTCGGTGTCGGCTTCTTCGCCACCGATTCACGGCTGCGCTACGGCCACTTTGTGTGGCATCTGTTTGTCGCGGCCGGTACCGCTTGCCATTTTGTGGCGGTGCTGTATTACGCCGGCTGAAATTTCCAGCCTGTAGCTGCTATTGAATACATAGCTGCTTGCGCCCGCCAGTACTGGGCTGGAAGTCGATCTGCTTTGTAAGTCCGCGGCGCAGTGCCGCTCCGGCGCTCAGGAAGCCGCTTCAATCAGGTGGGCAATCCCGTCAAAGCCCAGCCGCCGCGCGTGCTGCAGGGCGTTGAGCCCTTCCTGATCCACCAGCGCCGGGTTGGCCCCGGCTGCCAGCAGGCGCTGAACCACGGCGGTGTGGCCTTGCATGACGGCCAGGATCAGCGGCGTGCGGCCAGCCGTATCGGCTGCGTTGACGGGGGCTCCTTGCTGGAGCAGGCGTTCCAGCAGCTCCAGGCGTCCTGCACGGGCAGCGTCCTGCAGAGCCCCGGCCAGACGGTTGGGCCCGGCACCCGTTTCTGCACGCGGTGCGCGGTATTGCAGGGCGCCTTCCTGTTTTTGCAGTGGCGTTACGGCGCGTGCTGCAGGCGCGGCAGGCGCAGCTGCGGCAGCAGCAGCGGGCGCGGGTGCCTGACGCGCAGCCGGCGCCGCGGCTAACATGTCGGCCTGCGATGGTGTTGCCGACGGAGATCCGCTCCCTATGCCCGCCATGTGCGGCGCCTGCCCGGGCCAAGGCTGCGCATTTTCCTGGATGGGGGCGACAGGTGCAGGAGCGGGCATGGCAGCGGGCGCTGGTATGGCAAACGGCGCAGTTGAGGGCGCTGTGGTGTCCATTGGCGCCCTGGTTTCTTTTTTCCGCGTGGCTGGCTCATTCGCTGCGGGTGAGGCCACTGCTTTGTCCTGCGCCGAAGATGCCGGCGATTTCAACGCCGGCTTGGCAGTTTCGGCAGACCGCTTCCGGGCATCGGGTTCCGGTGCAGGCGTTTGCGGCGCTACAGGATCGGGAGTCGCGGCCATCGGTGGCGAAACCGGTGGTGCTGTTCCTGTTGCTGCCGAAGGCGCAGCTGCCGGCGACGACTGCGCCGCAGGACTGGGCTGGCCAAACGCCAGTTCTTTTTCCTCGTCGGTGCCGCGGTCAAATTGCAGCACCAGCAACCCGGTCAGGCCGGCCAGCGCAAAGCCCGCCAGCGCGGAGATTTTCCAGCGCGACTGGTTGGCTGCCGGGCGCTGCGCTGCATCGGTGTTGGCGACAGCTTGCGACGCACCGGCCTGCTTGCCGGCTTCGATCACCATCTGCGCGTGGGCGCGCACGGCGTCACGCACATGCGCGCCGGGGCGGCGTGTGTCGTCTGCGCTGGCCTCCCGGTAGCGCTGCAACAGCTCGTCGCCGTGCTGGCTGTGTTCAGGCTCTGTCATGCAAACTCCTGTAGCTGCTGGCGCAGGCTGTTGCGGGCGTAGCGCAGGCGGCTCTTGGCGGTTTCAAAGCTGACGCCGGTCGCGGTGGCGATGTCTTCCACGCTCATGCCGGCTTCGGCTTGCAGCAGGAAGGCTTCGCGCTGTTCGTGGGGCAAGCGTTCGACCGCGGCAATCAGCGCGGCTGCCTGCTCGCGCGACTGCAGTTGCCGCACCGGGCCGAAGCCCGAGTCGGCCGCCAGCGTATCGCCAAGGCCCAGGCCTTCCTCATCGTCGCCGCGTCCATCGATGCTGACGTGCTGCTTTGCCGTGCGGAAGTAATCGACCATCCGGTTGTGCGCCATGGTGAACAGCCACGTTTTGAACTTCGCCGTCACCGTATAGGTGGCGGCGCTGCGCGCCACGGCAAACCAGACATCCTGCAGCAGGTCATCGGCCACCGCCTGCACCCGCACGCTGCGGAACACATAGCGCCACACCCCCAGTTCATGCCGCGCATACAGCACGTCAAAAGCCGCCATGTCGCCGGCCGCATAACGCAGCATCAGCGATTCGTCGCTGTCTTCGGCTGCATGGTCGGTCGGCGTGGCGCTGGGCATGTACCAGATTATCACGGCGCAACGCGCGATCTTTCTCACGACAACAGACCACCGCGCAGGGGCTCTCCAGACCAGCAGGGGCCGCGGAACCGGCTTTGCCGGGCCGCAGGCGCAGCGCCCCCTCGGGGGGCAGAGAGTTACACGAAGTGAACGACCGTGGGGGCTCAATACCGTGGAGGGTCAGGTACATAAGACGGGTTTCCTGACTGCGGGAACGGATCCGGGATGGGGTTGCGCGCCACGGGTTCGCGGATCACGCCGCTGGCGATCAGGTTCTCGCGGCTGTCGTAGCGGATGCGGATGACCTCGTTGGGCTGTGTTTGCAGGCGCGCGAAGGTGGTCTGTGACACCAGTGAGTTTTCCCGTGCGCCGTGGCCCGTGCCGAGCCTGGCGGCAGGCAGGGGTGTAGACGGCAGCCTTCTAACCCGGTCTTCGGACAAGGCAGAAGCTTCCACGCCACCGCTGGCGCGGTCGGCCAGCGCGGATTTTCCGGCGGTGGATGATTCCGCCAAAGGTGCCGGTGAGGCTGATGAAGGCGAGGGGGCGTTTCGCAGGCCCAGCGATGCGTCGGCCTCGCGCTCCTTACGGCTGGAATAGGCGGGCGCCTGGGCGACCGGCTCGGGAGCTTGCTCCCTGAAGAGCGCCACACCGATCACGCCGACGTTGCCGGGCCTGCCGGTGCGGCCGGCGTACGAATCCCCGAGTGCGGAAAATTCAAATGCGGCGATCTCGCTGCTGCTTTTGCGCCAGCCGGTGACCTGGTACTGCTGCCAGGGCGAAAACACATAACCGGTCTGGTCCCAGGCGGCGGTTTCGCCGCTCAGCACGTTCACGCCGTCGACGGCGGTCACGGCCAGCACCCGTTCACCGAGCTTGTTGCGCACGGCGATGGCGTATTTGGCGCCGCATTGGCCGGCCACCCAGTATTCGCCGCGGTGGTGGTACAGCGGCAGCGTGGCGCCGGTGTTGCGGTCAATCACGGTCACATCGGCCAGCCGGCCGACGGCCTGCGCGGGCAGGGCGGCCATGGTGAGGATGGCCAGCAGGATGGAAGAGGCAAGAAGGGGGGTTTTCACGTGAGCTCCAGAAAGTGGTGGAGCCCATTGAAACGAAGGGGCGGGGAAAATGGGGTTAAGCCGGCCTGAAAAGAGGCAAACCGGGCCGGCCTGTTGCTATGTATTTGATAGCTGCTTGCGCCCGTTCAGATTGGGTTAAGGGGCGATTTGCCTCTCGAAAATTGTCAGCGTGGCGCCGGAAAGCCGCTGTAGGCTCATTTCGGCATAAAAAACTTGTCGAACAGCACGGTCAGGGGCGCGAAGTCCTGTGTGAAGCGTGTGCGGTTCACAAAATAGGCTTCGCACGCCACGGCAAAAAATTCGGCCGGTGACCGGGCCCCATAGCTGTCCAGCCATGGCGGCTCGGCGCCGAAACGTGTGGCCATGGCGACTTTTTCGCAGAACCCGTCGTAAGCCGGCTGCATGACCGCATGCCACGAGGTGAGGGCACTGCGCGTGGGCAAGGGCGGGCAGCCGTCGGCGGCGCCATCGCGCATGTCGATCTTGTGGATGAATTCGTGAATTACCACGTTGTGGCCGTGCTCGGCCGAGTCGCCCGCGCCGGCCACGTCCTGCCAGCTCAGTGTGACGGGGCCGCCCTGCATGGCTTCGCCCAGCAGCTCTTCGCTGTAGTGGTGCACCACGCCGGCCTGGTCGGTGACCTGGCGGCGCGCCAGCATGGCGCCGGGGTGAACCACGATGCCCTTGAAGTCGTCGTACCAGCGCAGGCCCAGGTGCAACACCGGCAGGCAGGCTTGTGCGGCAATCGCGACCGCCATTTCATCGGTGACCTTCAGGCCGTGCGCACCGGTAAATTCCTTTTGCTTGAGGAATTTTTCTGTCAGGGTGTTCAGCTGTTGAAGCTCCGCAACCGGCCGCCGGCCCAGGAAAGGAAACCGCAGCAGGGTGTCTACCCACAGGGTTTCGGGGATGGTTTTTTCAGGGGCCTTGGCGCCGCCAAGTGTTCGTAACCAGTTCAGCATAAGGTGGAGGTGGTGGTTAAACGAAATGAAACAAGGGTCAGCACAGCGTAATCCGTTGCAGCCCGCCGGCCGTCAGGCGCAGCACTTCCGCGCGCGGCACCGGGGCGCCCAGGTCCCAGTCGCTGAGCACCACGCGCGACAGGCCGCCGCCCAGGTCATGCACGGCGGGCTTGTGCGTGTGGCCATGAATCAGCGTGCGGGAATTGGCCGCTTGCAGCCATTGGCGAGCGGCCTGGGTGTCGACGTCGGCATATTGTGCGCCGGACTGCTTGCGCGCTTCGCTTTGCTCGCGCAGCCCGCGCGCAATCGCCTGGCGTTCAGCCAGCGGCCTGGCCAGGAAGGTGCGCTGCCATTCGGGGCTGCGGACCTGGCTGCGAAAGTTCATGTAGTCGACATCGTCCAGGCACAAGGCGTCACCATGCGACAGCAACCAGCGCCGCCCGGTGCCGGCGGGAAAAACCAGCACGGTCGGGTCTGCCAGCAGAGTGGCGTTGCACAGGTCCATCAGGGCCTGGCCCACCAGAAAGTCACGGTTGCCGTGCATGAAAAACAGGGCCAGCCGGCCGGCAGCATTGCCCATGGCCTGCACGCAGCGCGCGTCAAAGCCGGCGGCAGGGTCCAGCAGGTCGCCTTCCACGGCGTCATCACCGACCCAGACCTCAAACAGGTCGCCCAGGATGAAGACCGCGTCTGCGGGCGTGGTTTCAAGGTAGTGCTGCCAGGCCGCAAACGTAGCCGGCTCCGAGGCCTGCAAATGCAGGTCGGAAATGAAATCGACCGTGCGCCACACGGGCGGGGCCGGCAGCTCCGCCATGGGGGGCACGGCCTGGGGGTTGTTCACCGGCTGGATTTCGGCAAGCGCGGCCCGAAAGGGCACTCAGGCCACTGCTACGGCTTTTTGGATGATCACGTCTTCCATCGGAACGTCGTCATGGAAGCCCTTGCGGCCGGTCTTGACGGCCTTGATCTTGTCGACGACGTCGGTGCCGGCCACTACCTTGCCGAACACGGCATAACCCCAGCCCGATGCATTCGGTGCGGTGTGGTTCAGGAAGCCGTTGTCGGCCACGTTGATGAAGAACTGCGAGCTGGCCGAGTGCGGTGCATTGGTACGCGCCATGGCCACGGTGTAGTTGTTGTTCTTCAGGCCGTTGTTGGCTTCGTTCTCGATTTCGCCGTCGGTAGGCTTTTGTTTCATGCCCGGCTCAAAGCCGCCGCCCTGCACCATGAAGCCCGGGATGACGCGGTGAAACACCGTGTTGGCGTAATGGCCCTTGTTGACGTAGTTCAGGAAGTTGGCAACGGTCTTGGGTGCCTTGGCGGCGTCGAGCTCCAGCGTGATGACGCCGTATTCGGCAATGTGGAGGTCTACTTTGGGATTGCTCATGATGGTGTCCTGTAGGGCTGTGTCAATTAATTGACGAGGGTTGCTGATTTGATGAGGACGGGTGTCTTGGGAACGTCCGTCGGGAAGGGGCCGCCGGCGCCGGTGGGCACGGTCTTGATCTTGTTCACGACGTCCATGCCGCTGACCACCTTGCCGAACACGGTGTAGCCAAAGAGCTGGGGTGCGTTGACGAGCTGGGCTCGCGGGGTGTTTTCATAGACGCGGCCCTGGTATTCAAACTTCGGAACCGGGTCTCCGGGGGGAATCACCGTGGGGTTCAGGAAGTCGTTGTCCTTCACGTTGATGAAGAACTGCGACGACGCGGAATTGGGGTCGTTGGTGCGCGCCATGGCCAGCGTGCCGACCACGTTTTTGGGGCCGCCCTTGGCGAGCGCCTCGCGGCCTTCATGGGGCACCGGCGGGCGCGTTTTCTTTTCGGCGTAGGTGGCGTCGTAGCCGCCGCCCTGCACCATGAAGTTGGGGATCACGCGGTGGAAAATCGTGCCGTCATAGTGTTTGTCCTTGACGTATTGCAGGAAATTTTCAACGGTCTTGGGCGCCTTGTCGGGATAGACCTCGACCACGAAGTCGCCTTCGCTGGTGACGAACTTGACTTTGGGTGCGCTTTGCGCGAGCGCCGGGCCGGCCAGAAGGGCCAGACTCGCCGCGGCTACCGTTGCGAATGCGGCGCGGCGCAAGGGAGAAAACACCGCGAGTGCGGCAAGCGTCCTGTGAACTGCCATCAAATGGTTCCTTCGAAAAATATCTTCCACTGGCTACCCTGGCGGATCCAGTACTGGCGTTTGGTGCGGCCGGTTTTGGCGCCCTTGACCAGTTCGCCAAAGGTTACCACCATCGTATCGGTGCTGTCGGTCCAGCGCAGGTAAGACACGTCCTTGAGCAGGATGTCGCGCCCACCGAGTTGCTTGAGCTCACTTTGCAGCAGCGGCGTCCATTCAGCCAGCGTCTTGCCGTAACTTGTGAAATCGGGTGTGTACCAGCTTGTAAGTTTGGCCATGTCGCCGCTGGACTTGGCGTGGTGCCAGCTTTGCAGTGCGGTTTCGAACGACCGGGTGTCGGCCGCCAGCGATTGCGGCGCCACCCATTTGAGGCTGTGGGCAATCACGACGGGCGTGCTGCGCACTTCGACTGTGCGGATGATGCGCTCCAGGTCGGGGTTGGCCAGCACGACGCATCCGTCGGTGGACAGCGGTGCCCGGGAAAACTGCGTCGGTGGCGTGCCGTGCAGCCAGATGCCGCCGCCGGTCTTGCCGCGTTTGACGTCGAGCTGGTTGGGGTAGTTGATGGGCAACGCGCCCGAGCCGTAAAAGTCGCGCAGCGATTTGGGGTTCAGGTTGCTGGTGATGTAGTAGACGCCGACCGGCGTGCGCAGGTCACCTTCGACGGATTTTTCAATGCCGGATTTGCCGACCGAGATGTAGTAGTCCGCCACGAGTTTGAGACCCGCGCTGGTGTTTTCAAACAGGTAAAGGCGTGACCTGGACGCATCGACGGCAATGGCGTGTTTGTTACGCGATGACAGCACCAGGAATTGCGACGGCACCAGGCCGGGGGCGGGCCGCTCGCGCAGCGCGCGCAGGCGCAGCAGCGACTCCTGCCGCAACTCGGCCAGCAGGGCTGCCGCAGTCTTGGCAGCGGCATCCGGAACGTCGCCTGGCGTGCGCACAGGGCGTGTAAAGCCGGCCAGCAAGTCGCCGTAAACCAGTTGGGCCAGCTGGAAGTTGGGGTGGTCCTTCACGAGGCCTTCGGCCTTGCGCAGGGCTTCGCGCGAATTCGCCTGGCCGATCAGTTTGTAGATTTCAATCAGCCGGGCTTCCGCTTCGCCGCCGCGCGCCTCATGCGGGGCGGAGGCTTTTGCCGGGGCGGGCCGCTTGGTTGTGTGCGCGCGGGTTTCAGCCCGCGCAGGCGAAAAGGCCAGCACCAGGCACGGTGCGATGAAGAGAAGCGTTGCGGCCGCTTTTTTCATGCGGGCTTCCACGAAAGTTTGCCGGCCAACACAGACGGACAGGAACAGGCTGAACAATGCACTTGGGTCAGGCCGGCCGCCAGCGATCAGCCGCCTGTGGATTCCTTGACGATGACCCAGCGATCACCGGCCTTGGCCATCTCCAGCGTCTTGCGGCTGGAAATATTGATGGAGTCGGCGCTGTAGTCCTGCTTGAACCTGGCCGTGGCCTTGGCGCCTTGTACGGCGACGGCCAGGTCGGAGAGCTTGACGCTGATGCGCGACTTGCCGACGATGCGCGCGCGGCGGTCTTCTTCCCAGGCCTTGCGTGCCTGTTTGCCGGGAGGCGCAAAGTTCTGGCCGTAGCTGCTGAGGTAGCCGTTCATGTCCTTGTCGGACCAGGCCTGGGCCCAGCTGCGCACGGCTGCTTCGACTTCTTTTTCGGCGCCCGCGGTAGCGGCGGGTGCTGCGGGTGTTGCCGGCGCGGCAGGAGCAGGCGCTGCGGCCACCGGGGCTGCCGGCGCTGGCTTGGCAGCCGCCGCGGGAGCCGCAGGGAGTGTTGTAGCCGGGCCGGACGTCGGCGCGCCGGCAGCCGGCTTGGTGGGGTTTTTGGATTCGGCGGAGAACAGGGTGCGGATCAGTGCCAGCTTGGGTGGAACGGCAGCGTTGCCGCCGTCGAGCTGCAGGGCCTTGCTATAGGCCTGGCTGGCGAGCCTGGCGTAGACATCGCCCAGGTTTTCATGTGCGGTGGCGTAGCTGGGGTTGGTCCGGATCGCCATTTCAAGCGCCGCCCGGGCCTTGTCGAACTGGCTCTGGCCGGCATACAGCACGGCCATGTTGTTGTAGGGCTCAGGCAGCTCGGGGTAGTCTTCGGTGATTTTGGTGAAGGTCGCGATCGCGTCGTTGGTCTTGCCGGTCTCGGTCTGGATCACGCCCTTGAAGAAACGCATTTGCGGGTCGCGTGGCTTGCTGGCGAGGTATTGGTCAACCTTGGCCTGCGCCTCGGCATACTGGCCGGCACGCATCAGGCGGCTGACGTCGGCGTAGTCGTCGGCATGGGCAACGGACACCGACAGGGTGACCGCCACGGCCAGCATGCGCAGGGCGGCGGACAGCGGATTGCGTGTAAGGAAGTTTGGCGTGGGCATGGCACTCTCGCGATTTGTTTTAAAGCCCCCGGTGCTGTTTTGGCAGCCGTTGGGCGGAAAGTCAACATAAACAGCCAGGCTTTTCAGGGCGCCCCGGGAGCCGCTGAACGTTGTCGGACGGGCTGGATATACTGGGCGATTGTAACTGAGGGGGGTATAGTTCATGGCCCCCAGAATTGCGTACTTTCCGTTTTTATCGCACGTTTTCGCGTGTACGCCGAATGGCCCTTGCCCGCCTGCGGCGTCCGTGAGATAAAGCTTCTTTCCTTTGCCTGACCACCGGCTGCTTCCGGCCGATGCCAGGCCCCGCAGCATAATTTTCATGAGCCTTCGCATTTACAACACGCTGTCGCGTGCCGTGGAAGAATTTTCCCCGCTTGATCCCGGCCATGTGCGCATGTATGTGTGCGGAATGACGATTTACGACCTCTGCCACATCGGCCATGCGCGCATGATGA
Organism: Polaromonas sp. P1_F4; assembly: GCF_056405675.1. NCBI lineage: Bacteria > Pseudomonadati > Pseudomonadota > Betaproteobacteria > Burkholderiales > Comamonadaceae > Polaromonas > Polaromonas sp. P1_F4. The sequence goes on from NZ_JBFUBP010000001.1 coordinate 398,295, forward strand.
TGGCGTTCGACGTGGTGCAACGCTGGCTCAAGGCAAGCGGCCTGAAGGTTACGTATGTGCGCAACATCACCGACATCGACGACAAGATCATCAAGCGGGCGGTTGAGCGCGGCATCACCATCCGCCAGCTGACCGACGAGATGATCGCGGCCATGCACCAGGACATCGGCGCGCTGGGTATAGAGCCTCCATCGCTGGAACCCCGTGCGACTGAGTACGTGCCGCAGATGCTGGGCATGATCGCCACGCTGGAGGAAAAAGGCCTGGCCTACAAGGGCTCCACCGGTGACATGAATTACGCGGTGCGCAAGTTTCCCGGCTACGGCAAGCTCTCGGGCAAGTCACTCGACGAGCTGCGCGCTGGCGAGCGCGTCGCTGTGCTCGACGGCAAGGAAGACCCGCTGGACTTTGTGCTCTGGAAAAGCGCCAAACCCACCGAGCCCGACGACGCCAGGTGGGAGAGCGCCTATGGCCCCGGCCGTCCCGGCTGGCATATCGAGTGCTCGGCCATGTGCCGCGGCACGCTGGGCGAGACCTTCGACATTCACGGCGGCGGTGCCGATTTGCAGTTCCCGCACCACGAAAACGAGATCGCCCAGAGCGAGGCGGCCAACGGGAAGCCGCTGGCCCGCTTCTGGGTGCACAACGGTTTTGTGCGCGTTGACAACGAGAAGATGTCCAAGTCGCTTGGCAACTTCTTCACCATCCGCGAAGTACTGGCCAAATACGATGCCGAAACCGTACGGTTTTTCATTGTTCGCGCCCACTACCGCAGCGCCCTGAATTACAGCGACGCCCATCTGGACGATGCGCGCAACTCGCTCAAGCGGCTTTACACATCGCTCGATCTGGTCAAGCCGGCAGCGCTGCCGACCGACTGGGCCCATCCGTTTGCGCAGCGCTTCAAGGCGGCCATGGACGAAGACTTCGGAACGCCGGAGGCCGTGGCTGTGTTGTTTGAGCTGGCCGGTGAAGTCAACCGGACCGGCTCTGCCGAACTCGCAGGGCTGCTGAAAAACCTGGGTGGCTGCCTGGGCCTGCTGCAAGGTTCGCCCGGCGCCTACCTCCAGGCCGGCGCCGGCCTTGACGACGCCAGCGTCCAGCAACTGATCGCGCAGCGGGCAGCCGCGAAGCTGGCAAAAGATTTCGCCGAAGCCGACCGCATCCGCAAGGACCTGCTGGCCAAAGGCATTGTGTTGAAGGATTCGCCCGCCGGCACCACCTGGGAGGTGCAATCATGAGGTTCTGGACGGCTCTTTTACCCTGTTTTTCATGCCATTTCGGCCCGCAGACCAATAAGGGCGGGCGCAAGCAGCTATGAAAAAGATAGTAAAAAGCGGCCCGGCCAGCGCTGAGCTGGCCGACGTTGCCGAGCCGGCCACCACGGTGCCCGAGTATTGGGCCGATGCCTGCAAACACCTGGTGAAAAAAGACCGCGTGATGAAGCGGCTGATTCCCTTGTTCGGCGACGCCTGCTTGCAAACCCGCGGCGATGCTTTTGGCACCCTGGCGCGCAGCATCGTGGGCCAGCAAATTTCGGTCAAGGCGGCGCAAAGCGTCTGGGCCAAATTTTCTGCGTTGCCGAAAAAAGTGACGCCTGCCAACGTGCTGCGCCTCAAAGTTGACGACATGCGCGCGGCCGGCCTGAGCGCCCGCAAAGTCGAATACCTGGTGGACCTGGCGATCCACTTCGACGCAGGCACCGTCCACGTCAAGGATTGGGCAGCGATGGACGATGAGGCCATCATTGCGGAGCTGGTTGCCATTCGCGGCATCGGCCGCTGGACGGCCGAGATGTTTTTGATTTTTTACCTGATGCGACCGAATGTCCTGCCGCTGGACGATGTGGGGCTGATCACCGGCATCAGCCAGAATTACTTTTCGGGTGAATCCGTCAGCCGAAGCGACGCGCGAGAGGTGGCTGCCGCCTGGTCGCCATACTGCAGCGTGGCAACTTGGTATATTTGGCGCTCTCTGGACCCATTACCGGTTCTGGGTACCCCCACGGGTACCGAGCAAATTTAAGTTTCATGAAGCCCTGAGGAGCAGCACATGGCGAAGAAGACCTTCCTCGATTTCGAGCAACCGATTGCGGAGCTTGAAGGAAAAATTGAAGAACTGCGCTACGTACAGACCGAGTCGGCTGTCGATATCTCTGAAGAAATCGACCAGCTGGCCAAAAAGAGCCAGCAGCTCACCAAAGACATCTACAGCGACCTCACGCCCTGGCAGATCACCAAGATCGCCCGCCACGCGGAACGTCCCTACACCCTGGATTACGTCAACGAAATCTTCACGGATTTTGTTGAGTTGCACGGCGACCGGCATTTTGCCGACGACCTGTCCATCGTGGGCGGCCTGGCGCGCTTCAACGGCACCGCCTGCATGGTGCTGGGCCACCAGAAGGGCCGCGACACCAAGGAACGCGGCCTGCGCAACTTCGGCATGAGCAAGCCCGAGGGCTACCGCAAGGCCCTGCGCCTGATGAAGACCGCCGAGAAGTTCAAGCTGCCGGTGTTCACCTTTGTCGACACGCCCGGCGCTTACCCCGGCATTGACGCCGAAGAGCGCGGCCAGTCCGAGGCCATCGGCCGCAACATCTTTGAGATGGCGCAGCTCGAAGTGCCCATCATCACCACCATCATCGGCGAAGGCGGCTCCGGCGGCGCGCTGGCCATCTCGGTGGCCGACCAGGTGGTCATGCTGCAGTATTCAATCTACTCTGTCATCAGCCCTGAAGGCTGCGCGTCCATCCTCTGGAAAACCTCCGACAAGGCGCAGGAAGCCGCCGAGGCGCTGGGCATCACGGCGCACCGGCTCAAGGCCCTGGGCGTGATCGACAAGATCGTGAACGAACCCGTGGGCGGCGCCCACCGCGACCACAAGCAAATGGCCGCTTTCCTGAAACGTGCGCTCAACGACGCCTTCCGCCAGGTCAGTGACCTGAAGGTCAAGGAGCTGCTCGACCGCCGCTACGAGCGCCTGCAAAGCTACGGCCGCTTCACCGACACCAAGGCCGACGCCGGCAAGTAAGCCGCCCCGGCACAAGCTGGAGCGACAAGACGATGGCCCGCCACCATGCGAAACCCCATGGTGCTGAGGCCGAGAGTGACAGCGCCGCGATCGCTGTCGCCGCAGCGATTTCCCGATTTCAACCTTCTTTCCCATTGGCCGTTGCGCTCAGCGGCGGCGCAGATTCTGTCGCCTTGCTGGTAGCCTGCGCCGAGAATTGGCCAGGGCAGGTGCATGCCATCCATATCCATCACGGCCTGCAGGCGGCGGCGGATGAGTTTGAGCGGCACTGCGTTGACCTGTGTGCGCAGTTCAAAGTCCCGCTCACTGTCCGGCGCGTGGATGCCCGCCACGCCTCCGGTGAGAGCCCGGAAGACGCGGCACGCAAGGCGCGTTATGCGGCGTTTAGGGCTGCAGCCCAGGAAGGATATGCGCAAGCAGCTATTAAAAGCATAGCAATTGCCCAGCACGCCGATGACCAGGTGGAAACCATGCTGTTGGCGTTATCACGCGGAGCGGGGCTGCCCGGGCTGGCCGCCATGCCGGCGCAATGGGAGCGTGACGGCATGACCTATTACCGTCCGCTGCTGACGGTGCCCGGGGCATTGCTGCGCGATTGGCTGGTGACGCGCGGCATCACCTGGGTGGAAGACCCGACCAACACCGACGAGCAGTTCACGCGCAACCGCATCCGGGCCCGCCTGCTGCCCGCGTTGGCGCAAACCTTTCCGCAGTTTCGTGAAACCTTTGCACGCAGCGCGCGCCACGCGGCCCAGGCGCACGGGTTGCTGGTCGAGGTGGCACAGCAAGACCTGGCTGCCGTGGGAACCCCCCCGGTGATCAAATCCCTGCAATCCCTGTCACAGCCGCGGCAGGCCAATGTGCTGCGCTATTGGCTGACGCTGCAGCAAGCCACACCCAGTGCAGCGCAGCTCGACCAACTGCTCCTGCAAATCGCCGCCTGCACCACGCGCGGGCACCAGATCCACCTCAAGGTGGCTACCGGGCATGTCACGCGCGCTGGTGCGGTGCTGAACTATGCGGCTGCGGGGGATAAGGCGAGCTAACCAGGTAGTAGTCCCTAGGTATAATTGAAGGCTTTGCTGGCGGAGCGCACCTTTTTGAGCCTCTTTGATGTGCGTAGGGCGTTCTAGAAATCCAGCTTTTCGGGATGAAGTGCGAGGCGCCCGGAGCGCAGCAACCGGAATGTACTTCGGTACATGAGGATTGCGAGCACCGCGCAACGACGCAATTCGCCCGAAAAATGGATTTATAAACGCCCGGGCCTGAAACCAAACACCTCTGAGTGACCCTGAAAATGGCATTGATCGTTCATAAATACGGCGGCACGTCGATGGGCTCCACCGAGCGCATCCGCAATGTCGCCAAGCGCGTGGCCAAATGGGCGCGGGCCGGCCACCAGATGGTGGTCGTTCCCAGTGCCATGAGCGGCGAAACCAACCGTTTGCTCGGCCTGGCCAAAGAACTGGCACCCGCCAGGACAAGCGACGCTTATGGTCGCGAGCTTGATGCGCTGGCCGCTACCGGCGAGCAGGCCTCCAGCGCACTGCTGGCCATTGCGCTGCAGGCCGAAGGCATGCCGGCTGTGAGCTACGCCGGCTGGCAGGTCACCATCAAGACCAATAACGCCTACACCAAGGCCCGCATCGAGTCGATCGACGACGAGCGTGTGCGTGCAGACCTGGACGCCGGCAAGGTCGTCATCATCACCGGCTTCCAGGGCGTGGACGAGGCCGGCAACGTCACCACGCTGGGCCGCGGTGGTTCCGACACTTCGGCCGTGGCCATCGCCGCAGCGCTCAAGGCGCACGAATGCCTGATTTACACCGACGTCGACGGCGTTTACACCACCGACCCGCGCGTGGTGCCTGAGGCACGCCGCCTGCACACCGTGAGCTTTGAAGAGATGCTGGAGATGGCCTCCATGGGCTCCAAGGTGCTGCAGATCCGCTCGGTCGAATTTGCCGGCAAATACAAGGTGCCGCTGCGCGTGCTGTCCAGCTTCACCGAATGGGACATCGACATCAACGAAGAAGCCAAGTCAGGCACTTTGATCAGCTTTGAGGAAGACGAAAACATGGAACAAGCCATCGTATCGGGCATCGCTTTCAACCGCGATGAAGCCAAAATCTCCGTGCTCGGCGTACCCGACACCCCTGGTATCGCGTACCAGATCCTGGGCGCCGTGGCCGATGCCAACATCGAAGTCGACGTGATCATCCAGAACGTCAGCAAGGACGGCAAGACCGACTTCAGTTTCACGGTTCACCGCAACGATTACTCCAAAGCCATCGACCTGCTGAAAACCCAGGTGGTGCCCAAGCTGGGCGCGCAGGAAGTCACCGGCGACGCCAAGATCTGCAAGGTCAGCATCGTCGGCATCGGCATGCGCAGTCACGTCGGCATCGCCAGCAAGATGTTCCGCGTGTTGAGCGAAGAGGGCATCAACATCCAGATGATTTCCACCAGCGAAATCAAGACCTCGGTCGTCATCGACGAGAAATACATGGAACTCGCCGTGCGGGCCCTGCACAAGGCTTTTGACCTGGACCAGCCCGCCACCTGAAAATGGCCGGGAAGTCGTGAGATAATCGATTTATTGGAAACGTGACCGAGTGGCCGAAGGTGCTCCCCTGCTAAGGGAGTATGGGGTGTAGAGCCTCATCAAGGGTTCGAATCCCTTCGTTTCCGCCAAGATGACCCCTGTGAGCTTTTCGCTTGCAGGGGTTTTTCTTTTGGCGCTGGCAATTCATCTGTCTCGGGTGGAAATGCATCAAGCATTGCGCGGATTGTGGCTTTTGCTTGAGCCTCATATTCGTTACCGGCGTCTAGCGTGTCGTCGAAGTATTCGAAGATTGTTCGCAAGCTGTCTGCACCGGCGATCTGCGCTATCGCTAAGCGCTTTTTCAAGCCGCATATTCGCGTCCCTTTTTTAAATTCGCTGATGTGACCCTGCGTTTCGCCGATTAGTTCGGCCAGGTGCTTTTGGCTCCCCGCTGCGCAGATTGCTTGTTCCACCGTCGACTTAAATGACATGCGTGGCTCCTCGTAGTTGAAATATTCCATTTAATGGTATATATTGTCTATATACCAATTATTGGTATAGACCATTAATTGGTAATTATCGACTACTGGAAGGCACTCCATGGACTCTCAACCGCATTGCTTTGCAACCTTTCCGGGTTGCCCTTGCCCCGTTTGCACTCCCCCTGCTGAAAACGATGAGGCCCGCCGGGTGCCTCCGGCCGCTGATTCCGGGCAGGGGGTGTGCATCCCTCAGGATGGGTCTTTGCGCTCAAACCAAGGCTTCTCTTCCTCTTCCTTGGCCCCCTTGCGGACCAGTTTGATTTCCCAGCCGCATAGCCAGAGCACAAACCAGCCTCCGGCGCCTACGAAGCCTCCGATCAGTGCGGTTAGCCAGATTGGTGTGGATGGGCAAACAAGTATCTGCATCGATAGTTCCTCCTCGTTGTGCGGAGATGGTAGCCCTTCCATCCCTCGGTACAGCCTGAGCTACATCGATGTTCCCGGCCTGCATGGCCAGCCCGGTGCCGATGTGGTCGAAACCGGCTTTGATGCCTTGGACTCGGTGGTGTTGCTCCGTTCGCTTTTTGTCTACGGCGTCAAGTCCGTGACGGTGGCGGTTCTCCCATGACCGCCCCCAAGCGCTCCAACCTCGATAGCACGCGCCGTGCTGCTGTCAAAAAGGGTTGTGTTGTCGAGTTTCCCGGTGGTGCTACTGCACGCGTGTCGCGGGTTCGCCTCGGCTGGTTTTGGACGTACATGACCGCGCAGCGCGATTACTTCGCGTGCTCAGAGGTCAAGGTGTTGAGCGATTGAACCCAGCCTCAAGCCTTCGCGTAAGGGCTTCGGGCCGGGTTCCGGCGCTACATCAACTCATAGGAATTTCATCATGACCGTTTTTTCATCCACCGTTCGTATCCTTACCGTCGAAAGCGAAGAGCGCACCACCGCTAAGGGCAACAAGTTCCCGCACTTCGCCGCACGCTCCATCCTGTTGGGCGATGACGGCGAAACCGTGATTACTGTTGGCGCTCTGCGCACCCGCGATGAGGCGCTGCAGAAAAAGTGTGTGCCTGGCACGTTCCGCGCCACCTTCGCCCTGCAGGTGCCGGACTGGGGCGACAACAAAGGCGACATCTGCGCCGTGCTGACCGACCTCACGCCGCTGCCTGCCAACGCTGTGCGTCGTTCCACACCAGCAGCCTAACCATGGCTGACCCCATCACCATCTCCTGCCCCAGCGCGTGCACCGTCACGCTCGATATGCAGGTCTCGCTCATCCCTTTCAGCATGTCCGTCCAGGACGGCGCTTTGCTCTCAGGGTTGATCGTTTCGGTGTGGGTGTCAGCCCTCGTATTCCGCTATTTCATCCGCATGGTCCGCAACCCGGGGGAGCCGGACTAAAGAACTCCAGCGGTGAGGGTGCCAGCGTTGTGAAACGTCGTGCCCTCATCGGTGTAGTTGGGGATTCACCCCGCCACCTTTTGAAAGAAAACCATGTTCAACAAAATCAAACTGATGGTCCTGTCTGTTCTCGCAATGCTGTTTGGTCTGATGCAGTCGGCCCATGCCGCGCTGGATACCGTGGTCTCCACGGAACTGGCAACGGCCAAGACCGACATCATCACTTTGGGCGGCATCGTCTTCGGCATTGCCGTTGCGATCGTGCTCTACAAGTGGTTCAAACGCGCCCTGTAAGCGCTGTTTGATTCGTGCGCCTGGACAACCTCCGGGCGCACCTGTCAGGCCGTTTAACAGGGGGAAACCGTATGGAAGCTACTGCAGGTATATGGGTCATGGTCGCGATATTGGGGGGCGCATGGCTTTTCTTTACCGCCTAGGTGCTGCCGTCCTGTTCGCCCTCACGCTGGCGATGGTCTGGACCCCTGCACGCGCCGACTTCCCGCCTCCTCCGGGTGGCATGGAGTACATGTACTCCAGCCAGAATGATCAAGGCGAGTGGGTAGGTTCGCAGATGGGTGCCTGTGCAAGCTGGGCTGCAGTTTTCAATGGCCATCATTCGTCGCAAGTGTCCGTTTCGCCTATTTCGATCAATAGCGAAGGTCAGTGTGTGTATTCCTACCAATACACAGCCGCTGGTGGTGGCACCAGTGGCACCGGTACCGTCGGTGGGGGTTCCCGCGTCACGCCGGCCACTTGCCCGGCAAACAGCACCGGCACGACTTCATGTGTTTGCAATGCTGGCTTTGTTGAAAATCCCGCGCATAACGGCTGCGTGCTGCCTCAGCAAACCTGCGGCGAGTTGGGCACTCCTGTTGCCGGCAGTTCTTCCAGTAGCCAATACACCGGGTCCGGCAATTACACCGGTGGCGTCCTATGCCGTGGAGGCTGCAAGGTCTATCCGGGCTCATCGTGGAAAGGCGTCGATGGCAAGTGGTATGCCAGTGGTCCGCTGATCAATATCGGGGCCACCTGTAGCACTGGCGATGGGGGTGCCGGTGGTGGCAACGATACGCCCACGGCTGGTACGCCTCCGGTGCAGTGTTCAACTGGCAAGTGTCCCGGCCAGGTCAACGGCGTGGATGTGTGCTTGCCTTGCAGCACCGGCATCACGGAAAGCACGACGGCCACCACGACCACCATTGCAGGTACAGGCACAGCAGGACCGGGTTCGGGCGCTGGAACTGGCGCCGGTGAGGGGGCAGGCACTACCGGCACCCAAGGCACCTCAAAGACCGAATGCAGCGGTGACAGGTGCACCACCACGATCACCAGCACGAAAACTAACCCGGATGGATCTACCGGTACAGCGGTGACTACCAAGCAGGAGCCGAAGGACGACTTCTGTACCAAGAATCCGCGTTCGCCTTTGTGCGTCAACAGCAGCTGGAGCGGGAACTGTACGGGTGGCTTTACGGGCGAAGGTGATGCTCTCGTTGTTGCGACTGCTCAGGCAACCAGCAAGACGCATTGCCTGCTTGACCCGGGGACTGCACTAGACAGCGTGAAAGAGGCGTTGGCCAATGGCACTTTTGGGCCAATGCTGGAGACGACAAACAAGACCGTTTCGCAGTTCAACCAGTCCAACCCGTTAGGCGATACCTGTCCTTCTGACGTGCAGGTCAATCTTGTTTTTGCCTCGGTCACTATCCCGCTCTCTGCGATGTGCACTTACCTGCGCGCTCTCGGCTACATCGCTGTTGCCTTCACGTTGATCTATTCCACGTTGTTCGTGGTGAAAGGCCTGTAATGCCGCTTCCTCTTGCTGCCGTCCTTGGCACCGGCCTCGGTGCGGCCATCGTTGCCGGCATTGCCTCCGGTGCTACACAGATGGTGCTGCGTGTTTTGGCCACGCTGGGCTTCGGTTACCTGACCTATACCGGCGTGGACCTGCTGGTGACCCAGAACGAAGCCCAGGTGTTCACGCTGATCGCATCCCTTCCACCATTGGCGCAACAGCTGCTCGGCGTCCTCAAGATCGGCGTGTGCATCAAGATCATTTTTTCAGCGCTGGTGCTGCGCCTGACGGTGATGGGCCTCAATGAGGGCGTGATCAAGCGCATGAAGGTGGTCTGATGCTGAACCTGCACACAGGCCTGCCCGGCAACGGCAAGACGCTCTACACGCTGTCCACCGTCGAGAAACGCCGTATCGCTGAGAACCGCGCCGTGTACTACACGGGCATCAAGGATCTGCAGCTCGATTGGATCCTGATGGACAAGCCGGCAGAGTGGTACAACCTGCCCTCGGGTGCCATCATCGTCATTGACGAATGCCAGCAGCTCTTTACGCCACGTGCGAACGGCGCGCCCATCCCTAAAGCGGAGTCGGAGCTGGAGACGCACCGGCACAAGGGCTTTGATATCTATCTGATCACGCAGGACCCGACGTTCATCCCGTCGCACGCCCGCAAGCTGTGCAATGTGCATCGGCACATGATGCGTAAATTTGGCTCCAAATGGGTCACGGTCCACCAGTGGGAAGGCGTTCGCGACAACTGCGCCAAGAGCCGTAAGGACTCTATCGAGTCCCAATGGATTGACGATGTCGGCATGTACGGAAAGTACAAAAGCGCTGACGTTATTACCCAGAAATTCCGGGTGCCCTTCAAGCTCATCTTGGCCGGTCTGCTCCCCATTGCCGTGATCGCTGCGGCTTACTACTTCTATCAACGCCGGGTGGCAACGCCTGCGCCGGCCGCGCCACCTGCAGCCTCGCCCGCAAGCGCTCCAGGCACACATCAGCCGGCACCAGCTCCCAAGCGTGTGTTTGATCCTGCGTCGTTTGAGCCGCGCATTGCTGGGTTGCCGTTCACTGCGCCTCGCTATGACGAGTTGACAGCGCCTGTGCGTGTCCCGGCTATCGCTGGCTGCGTGTGGTTTGAGCAGACCGCTCGGGGCCATTGCTACACGCAGCAAGGCACACAGGTTTTTCCTCCGGTGTCGTTCATCAAGCAATTCATTGAACGCGGCATGTTTGAAGACTTTGAACGCGGTCCCGCTGTCGGTGAGGTTGCCGGCGGCGGTCAGCGTCCCCCTGACAACTCCAGGCCACTTACACGCCCGCCACCGGTCCTCCCTGCCTCCATAGGCTCCCAGCACGTCGAGATGGGCACCAGTGCGGTCCTGCCGCCGCCTGATACCCGGAGCACGGTCCAGCGTGACGGTGAGGTGCTGGCGTTCATGCGCAAGCGTGAATACATCAAGTGACCTGCGCAAACCACCTTTTGGAAGACAAACAGCAGGGGAGCCCTTTAGGGGGCGGCACGCCCGGGGTATGGGGTGCAACCCCATGTAGCGAAGCGCGACCACGTGGAAAACCCGCCAGCGCTGGGCCAGGCCGCGAAGGGGCAAGCCGCAGGCGCACCGAGCGGCGCGCAGCGCCGCTTAATTTATCTATTAGGGATAAGTGAACCAAGGGTTCTCTCGGAAATAAAAAAGCCCGGCACTGCGTCAACAGTCCGGGCCAGATCAGCAAAAAGAAATGAGGCTTGCCGATGGAAAGTATCGTAAATCACAAAGGGTATTGGTGCAAGGTCGAGCAATTCGGCTGGAAGGTTCGCACATGGAGCTCAGCGGCGACCGGCCAGACCGAAACCATCGTGTATCCCCGGAAAATCTATGTGCCCATGGTGGACATTGATGACCCTTCGTGTGTGGTGTACGAGGTTGACCAGTCCGGCACCGTTCTCGATGAGGAACGTAAAGAGCGTGCCCGGGTGGCGAATCGTTCCCGTGAACGCTCCAGGGCAAAAACCAAGTGCCGCCACCGCATCAAAAGCCATGACTTGTCGCAGATGCTCACCGGCACGTACAAAGAAAACATGACTGACTTCGATAGGGTGCACAAAGACTTTAAAGCGTGGTCCCGGCTCATGTCGAAGTACATCAGGAATTTCCGCGCCGTGTGGGCTTTCGAAGAGCAGGACAGGGGTGCGTGGCACTGGCATGCCGCGATAGACAAGCTACCCCCTTACATCCGTGTTGGCGGCCATCCTGTGCGCTCCTATGCATTCGTGCGGCAAATGTGGCTACGCGTGGTCGGGGAGTTTGAAGGTAAGCCGAACGGCACAGTTAATGTCGATGGTCACAACAAAACCAAGGTTGGAACGCCGGCCAAGTGGACTAAAAAGCAGAGCCTCGCGCAGATTGCGGCGTATGTCTCGAAGTACCTCACCAAGGATCACGGTGAAGGCATGTCAGGCCGCAACATGTGGGGTTCATCTCAGCACCTCGATGGCGACAAGCCAGTTACGGTCGTAATTCCCGATAACGTGCCGCTGTATCAAGTGATGGACCTATGCCTTGCTACCGGTATCCCCGACGGTCACAGGATCGTGAATCACCGCCTCGGGCGTTTTGGTGATTTTTGGCTCTTGTACACAGAGCCAATTCCTATTTAGATTTTTCTCTCAACAACAGGGGGAAATATTAAATGCTGATTGGATATGCGCGTGTCTCGACAAAGGATCAAGAGACCGACCTGCAACTTGATGCGCTTAAGCGCGCTGGTGTGACGCAGATTTTTGAGGAGAAGGCTAGCTCTGTGGGAACACGGCCTCAGTTGCGTCGCTGTCTGGCGGCACTGCGCCCAGGTGACGTATTCGTAATCTATAAGCTTGATCGGGTAGCACGTTCATTGCCTGACCTGCTTTCCATCTTGGCGGATATAAGGGCCGCTGGAGCCCTTGTGAAAAGCCTGACTGAGCCGTTAGATACGACTACCGCTATGGGGTCGTTTGTCATTCAGATTCTGGGTGCCGTCGCTGAGCTGGAGCGAGGCATCATCCGTGAGCGCTCCATTGCGGGACAGCGTGCGGCGCGTGACCGTGGTGTCCTTCCGGGTCGTCCTCGGTCCCTGCCGCCCGATGACGAGATTGAAGTGGTCCGGCTTTACCAAACGGGGCAGTACACCATTGCGGGATTGGCAAAGCGGTACGGAGTATCTGACTCTGCGGTAAAGCGCGCCCTGTATCGCGTCAAAAAACCGGGGCACTCAAGTTTGAAATAGCTAAGCCCAACTAGCCTTGGGTTGCGTCCCGAGGCTCGACAGGTGCTATCGGGTTCAACCATACATCCGCGGCCTCATGCGGCGACAGCACACGGTACTCAGTGCGCTTCCAGAGGTCCATGGCGACCTCTTCCAGCACGGCCTGGTCGATAGTCTTCCAACGCTCATGTAGGCGGTCGGCAAATTGCGCAATCCATTGGGTAGGTAATAACGTTTCCATGTGGAAATCGTATCAGAAACACTGTATGCTTGTACAGTATGAATGCTACGACACTTCCGGCATATGAACGCCTAAGGACACTGACACGGTCTCCGCAAAACGGCTACTTGCTCTACGTGCCAGGGGGCATCATTGCTGCAGGCTCTTTGAGCTTGCCAGCACCGACGGCAAATGAGGCGTTCAAGCCCGAGAGAGCGGTGGAGGTTGACGTCCCAGATCTGGGCGGAAAGATGCGCATCACCTTTATGCTCAAAAATTATCGCCACCACAAAACCAGCACTTGGGCGTGGACGGCGGTTCGGGCGGATGTTGTATAGCTTCTAAGTGCCGCGGGATGGCGCCGCATGAGTTCGTTTTGCTAACTGTCAAAAAAACTACCCCGGTAACAAATACCCATATTGTTGGAGGTCCGATGGAAACAAATCTCACAAAACGTGACGTGGCTAGGCGCCAGTTGACTACCGCAATTAGCTTATTTTTTGACGATAAAGACCTCGTCTCAATACACTCACTTGCGACAAATGCCTGGGAAGTCATTGACGTTCTCTGCAATGAAGCGGGCGTTACAAGTTTCTCCAACCAAACACGAGCGAATATTCCTGTAGGTAGGGATCTGAAGGTGAACTACATCAATGTTCCCTACAGGAACTTCTTTAAACATGCGGACCGTGATCCGAGCGCAGTCCTTGCTGAATTTGACCCCAAGGCAGTTGAAGCCGTGATGTTTTTGGCCGTTGAAGACTACATCAGACTATTTAAAAAATCTCCGATCCAGCTCCAAACATTTCAAGTTTGGTATCTCGCAACAAATGATGGAAAAATTGACGCGCTCCATAGGGATCGAGTCCTGTTAGCGACAAACCATTTGTTCCCAGACATTAGCACCGCTACTYGAGCTGAGCAGCTAAGAATGGGCCGATCTGTATTGGAGACAGCGCTATTAGACCCCGAGCTACTCAAAGACGAGAGGACGGAGTAAGGTTCCTTGCTTCGGTAATAGTTACCACGCAAGGCACGGGTTAATCAGACGATGTGTTGCTGGCGGCGTCTTAACATCTCCAATGCCAATGTTGGCGAGTGGAGGATTTATGGCAAATTTTCAAGCTGGTAGTTTGGTGAAGTTGAAAAGTGGCGGGCCGGAGATGACTGTGCTTCTGGAAGATTCCATGGGACAGTTGTACTGTGCTTGGTTTCCGTCGTGGACTGAGGCCCCCATGTATGCGTCTTTCCCCGCTGCGGCTCTGAAACCGTCTGAGGCGGCATGAAAAAACCGGCTATTGCCGGTTCCGATTAGGTGTCGCGTCTGATGGGGTCTGCAGTAAGTTGCGCATCGAGGGATCGAATCCCTTCGTTTCCGCCAAGACACAGAGCCGCCTTCGGGTGGCTTTTGTGTTTCTGGCTGGCTCAAAACCGTCCGTTTCCGCCAAGACTACCGACTCTCTCCCGCATGGGGCAGAGTCGGTTTTTTTGCGCCGGATTTCTGCGATTGTTTCAAGAATGGGTAACCTTGCTTTCAACGCGAAGCGTCCGTCGCGCTGTTACCTTGCCACGCTCTTGGACTCAAGCTTTTCCAGGTCAGATACCGGCACGGGCATGAAAATCAATCAACGACCACGCAAATATGGCCGTCCATTTTTCTTTGCTACGGCACGGGAGGACTGCTGTCCGCCAGCTCGACTTCCACGTCATAGATTTCAGTGATTTTCCAGTGCGAACCGTCATGGCTTGCCTGGCCGAGTACTTTTACAAGGAATGAACTGCGCTGCTTCTCCGTCTGCAGTGTGATTTCGCAGATGAAGTCGAGCTTTTCGGGACCGTCGGGAAGCGCCCCAAGGAGTTGATAACCAGCCCGGCTGGACCTGCCCTCTTTTCTTCGCTGCCGTAATTTTTCAATCTCAGGCGTGTGAAGAACGAGGGCAGTGAGGTGGTCGATAAGTTCATCGATCACTACCTGCGGGTTTATTTTCATGTTGTATGTGAACTCTTCTAGGAATCTCCTGATTATCGATCTTTAGTATTACATTTTTCTATCTCTGTTGTAACCAATCTCTAGTTAATACGGCATTTCGTTTTCAATAATTTCATCAATTGCAATAGAAAATTCGTCGGAACCAACGTTTTTGTTAAGCGCCAAACCCCGGCAATAGACTGCAGGCTCTCATGCCCGACCTCTTTACCTTGGTGACAGCGTTGCCGTTTGAGAATGTGTTTCCCCGCAACGCAAAAAAGTCGCCCGGAGCGGCCAACTATGTTGTCTCGTGTTCTCAAGCTGGCGTGGCCAAAGAAGCCGCCAATTGACCGGCCTTTGCCACGATGGCCTCGCGTTCCTCCAGGGGCTTTGGGCTCCCGGTCAAATACACTGTGATCACCACAGGCGCGCATCCCGCAGGCCACAAAACGCCGATGTCGTTGGTGGTGCCATGGGCGCCTGTACCCGTCTTGTCGCCAACCAGGCAGTCCCTCGGCAGCAGGGCGCGCAATCGCCGGTCGGATGTCTTGCTGGTGATCAGCCACTGGCGCATCTGCTGGCGCGAGGTGTCTGACAGCGCATTGCCCAGCACGATTTTTTGCACGGTGCCCAGCATGGCGGCCGGCGTGGTGGTGTCGCGTGGATCGCCGGGCGTGGCTTCATTCAGCGCGGTTTCAATGCGATCCAGTCGTGTCATGCGGTCACCGAGCGAGCGCGCGTAGTCGGTCAGGCCCTTGGGCCCGCCGAAGCTGGCCAGCATCAGGTTGGCGGCCGTGTTGTCGCTGACGGTGATAGTGGCTTCGCACAACTCCGCGAGCGACATGCTGCCACCGGCTCTTGGCCCGGTGACCGGTGAATGGGAAACCAGTGCCGCGCCGTCAACAGGCAGCAGGCGGTCCAGCCGTTCCTTTCCGATGTCTACCCGGTGCAGCACCAGCGCAGCGGCCAGCAGCTTGAAGGTGCTGCACATGGGGAAGCGTTCCGCAGTGCGGTGTCCATGCTGCACGCCGGTACCGGTGTTGAGGATGGCAACACCGAGCCGGCCGCCGCTTTCCCGCTCAAGGGCTTTGAGCCGCCCGATGACCGAACTTGAATCAGCGGCTTGCGGTGCGCCGCTCATGCCCCATAAATTCTGGGCGTGAGCTGAAACCGAGCCCGCCGCCATGAAGCTTCCCAGTGCGCCGGTAAATTGTCGTCTCTGCATCATTTTTACTCTTGGGTTGGTATGAAAACGGTAACGATATTGAAGGGCTGCAATTCCGGCAAACGGCAATAATCAAGGGAACTCATAAGTAAATCTTGGGCTTGAACCATGCACCTTCCCCTGAATGCTTTGCGCGCCTTTGAGGTGTCCGCGCGCCACCTGAGCTTTACGCGGGCGGCCGACGAGCTGAACGTCACGCAAACCGCGATCAGCCAGCACGTTAAAAACCTGGAAGAGCGCATGGGCGTTCCGCTGTTTCGGCGGCTTCCGCGCGGCCTGGCCCTGACGGATGAAGGCCTGGCGTTACTGCCTGCCCTGTCGGAATCGTTCGGCCGCATCGGCGCGTTGCTGGAGCAATTCCGCGATGGCCGTTTTCGGGAAGTGCTGAGCGTCGGGGCTGTCGGTACTTTTGCCGTGGGCTGGCTGATCCCCCGTTTGGCGGCGTTCCAGCAGGCCCACCCTTTCGTTGATTTCCGGTTGTTCACCAACAACAACCGCGTGGACTTGGCCGGTGAGGGCCTGGACTACGCCATACGCTTTGGCGACGGCGCATGGCACGGCACCGAAGCCGACCTGCTTTTTCCCTCGCCGCTGTCGCCCGTCTGCTCACCTGCAACGGCTTCCCGCCTGCGAGAACCTGCTGACCTGGCTGGTGAGGTGCTGCTGCGCTCTTACCGGTCCGATGAATGGGTGAGCTGGTTTGCCCTGGCCGGTGTGGACTGCCCAGTGGTCAGGGGGGCGGTGTTTGATTCGTCCCTGACCATGGCGGAAGCTGCCGTGCAGGGCGCTGGCGTTGCCTTGCTCCCGGTGAACCTGTTTGCGCGAGAGCTGCGCGAAGGGCGACTGGCAAGGCCGTTTCCACTGGAAATTGAAAACGGCAGTTACTGGCTGACCCGGCTCAAATCCCGGCGCGTGACGGGGGCCATGGGCGTTTTCCGTGACTGGATCACCCGCACATGCTGCGCACGATAATTGCTGTGCTGAGCCTGCACCATCCCGCCTGAACACGCACCACGGAACCACCCATGCGCCTGCGCCACATCGAAGTTTTCAACGCGGTCATGCTCACCGGTAGCGTCAGCGGGGCGGCCCGCCTGATCAATGTCACCCAGCCCGCTGTCAGCCGCATCCTGCAGCATGCCGAGTTGCAGCTGGGTTTTGCCCTCTTCCAGCGCAGCAAGGGACGGCTGACGCCGACCTCCGAAGCGTTGACGCTGTACCCGCACATCGAGCGGCTGTTTGCCCAGCTCGATGAAGTGCAGCGCCTCGCGGCCAACTTGAAGACTGGCGAAAGCGCCAGGGAACTCCGCATCCTGACGGTGCTGGCACTCAGCTACGAAATCCTGCCCCACGCGATCAAGCTCTTTCGGATCAAGCATGCTGACGTGGCGATTACCGTGCGGGCGTTGCATTCGCCGCAAATTATTTCTGCGCTGGCGCTGCAGGAGGGGGATGTTGGTTTCCTTTTCAGCCCGGCAGCGCATTCGGCGCTGGCACAGGAACACCTGGCCGACGGCCGCATGGTGTGTGTTGCGCCCAAGGGCATGCTGCCTGCGCGCCTCGTCAAGCGTGGCAGTGTCACGCTTGAGGACCTCACCAAGGTACCGGTCGTCGGGCTTGATGTGATGGACCCGGTGGGCCGCAGCCTCAACCAGGCCTGCCGCGAGGCGGGGGTGGGCCTCGAATTCCATATCACCGTGCAGACCTACCATTCCGCGCTGGCGCTGGCTCACCACGGGCTGGGCATTGCGGTGATTGACACGTGCACAGCGGCGTCCGCCGACCTGACGCGTGTGGACCTGCTGGAACTGGAACCCTTGATCCCGGTGCCCATCAATGCGCTGTTGCCCGCAGGCAAGCCTGGCTCGGTCATCGTGCGGTCTTTTGTGAAATGCTTCCAGCAAGCCCTGACGCAGCGCGCTTCAGCGCCTGCGTCGCGCAAGGCCTGAAGGTCAGCGCTCCAGCATGCGGCTGATGCGCTGCGCAGAGCCGAACGCCAGGGTGAAGCCCAGGGCGCCATGGCCGGTGTTGAACAACAGGTTGGCCGGGCCTTTCGCGTGCGTGCCAATGACCGGCAAACCGGTGGGCGTGGCGGGGCGCATGCCGGCCCAGGGGCTGAGGGTCTCAAAGCTGCTGCAACCGGGAAAAACCGTTTGGGTCGACGCTTTCAGCGAAGCAATCTGTGCCGGGTCGACGGCGGTGTCGTAACCCGAAAGCTCGGCCATGCCTGCCACGCGCAGGCGCGAACCGATGCGCGCGAACACCACCTTGCGGGCGCTGTCGGTCACGCTCACCTGTGGTGCTGCGCGATCACCAGGTGCGACGTCCACCGTGATGCTGTAACCCTTCAGCGGGTACACCGGAAGGTGCACACCCAAGGTGCGCGCCATGCGCGCAGACCCGGCGCCCATCGCCATCACATAACGGTCGGCTTCGAGATGGCCTTGCGGCGTCGCGACAGCTGCAACCAGGTTGCCGCGCACCACGAGCTGTTCCACGGGCGTGTCCAACAGGAAGCGCACGCCTTCGCGGCGCAGCACGGTGAACAGGCCATCGCAGGTTTTCTGGCAGTCGGCAGCACACTCGCCCGGCGTGTAAATGGCGCCGGCGATGTGCCCGTGGCGGTTTTTCAGCGCGGGCTCGATCTCCACGCAGCGGTCGGCGCTGACGGCCTCCTGGCTGCTGCCCAGTTCACGTTGCAGCAACATCTGCCGGCGCGCTGCAGCGAACGCAGCATCGCCGGCGTACAGCACCAGCTTGCCCGTGGCCGAGAAGTCGCAATCCAGTTTTTCTTCGGCCATCATCGCGTCGAAAGACTGGCGGCTGAGCGCCGCCAGCGACAGCAAATGGCTGGTGGTGTTGCGTGAGGTCTTGCCGTTGCAGGCCGCCAGAAACTGCGCACCCCACAACCACTGGCGCACATCCAGGCGAGGCCGCAGCTTTAACGGGGAGGAGGGCGACAGCAGCAGCTTGGGAAGCTGCCGCCAGATGGCGGGATCTGCCAGCGGCTGCACGTAGGAGTAGCTCAGTTGTGCGCCGTTGCCGCCGCTGGCACCGCTGCCGGGGCTGGCGCGGTCCACCACTGTCACCTCGTGGCCGGCCCGCCGCAAGCTGTAGGCGGTTGCCAGTCCCACGATTCCTGCACCGAGCACACACACATGCATAGAAGCCTCTTTGTTCCCTGAAAGAGCGCCACTTTACGCAGTGGGTGCAGATTTGAACAATGCTGAATGCGCGAGGGTTATGACGTGTGGTTATGCCCTCCTGCGAAGGGGGCAGAAGGGATTCTGGGTAAACCATGAGTTTTGGTCATGGGTTTGCCGCGAAAATGAATGACACGCAACGCGCTGCTGTTCCTACACTAGCGATGCCAGTTTCCCGAAACTACCAACCCACCGCCCCCCGAAAGGACAAGCATGAAATTCACTATCCTCATGACCGCCGTGCTGCTGACAGCCGGCCTGGCCACCACCGCCGGCGCGCAAACGGTGCCGACGCTGAAAAAGATCGCCGACAGCAACAAGATCACCGTGTCCTATCGCGAAGCTTCGGTGCCTTTCAGCTACCTGATTGGGTCCAAAACCTCGGTGGGTTTTTCGGCAGAACTGACAGAAGCCATCATTGACGACATTCGCAAGAAGGTGAAAAAGCCGAATCTCGAAGTCGCCTACATGCCCGTGACTTCGCAAAACCGCATCCCCTTGCTGGTCAACGGCACCTACGACCTCGAGTGCGGCTCAACCACCAACAACACTGCACGCGGCAAGGATGTGGCATTTGCCATCAATCACTTCTATACCGGCACCCGCCTGCTGGTCAAAAAGTCATCCGGCATCAAGAACTACGCCGACCTGGCCAAAAAGACGGTGGCCAGCACGACCGGCACCACCAACGCGCAGGTGATCCGCAAGTACAGCGCCGACAAAAAGCTCGACATGCAGCTCATCCTGGGCAAGGACCATGACGATTCGCTGCTGCTGGTTGAAAATGACCGCGCCCTGGCCTTCGCCATGGACGACATCCTGCTGTTCGGCCTGATGGCCAACTCCAAGAATCCGGCGTCGCTGGAAGTCGTGGGTGATTCGCTGCAGGTGGAGCCCTATGCCTGCATGCTGCGCAAGGACGACCCTGAGTTCAAGAAGCTGGTGGACGGCACGATCATCCGCCTGATCAAGTCCGGCGACTTTGCCAAGATGTACGCCAAGTGGTTCACCTCACCCATCCCGCCAAAGGGCGTGAACCTGAACCTGCCGATGAGCGAAGAGCTGAAGGCCAACCTCAAGGCGCTGAGCGACAAGCCGGCCATGTAAGCACCAGACGGGGAGCGCCTGCGCGCCGCTCCCCCGTCCTGCTTTCACAGCTGCCGCGCCCGATCGGGTCCGCAGCTTCTTTTCCCCCAGAAATCCCCAAGCCGGAGCCTTTGGCACCAGTGGGTGGGTGCGCGCCTTGAATTTTGTTTTGGAGTTTGAGCCATGAGCGGCACTGAAAGACAGGTCCTGCACAGAGCGCGTGTGGTCGGCATTCTGGGCGGCATGGGCCCGGCGGCCGGCGCGGACTTTGCGCGGATGTTTGTCCAGGCCTGCGCGGATCACATGCGGTCGCTGCAGATTCCCGTGTCTGACCAGGCATTTCCCGAGCACTGGCTGGCGCAGGTACCGGTGCCGGACCGCAGCAACGCGCTGGGTTCACCGGGGCCGGGCGGCCATCAGCCCCTGGATCCCATGTTGCAAGCAATGGGGAAACTCGCCGCATTAGGTGCCACCACCGTCGCGGTGGCGTGCAACACGGCCCATGCGTGGCACGCCGAATTGCAGGAGCGCTTTCCCCAGCTTGAAGTGCTGCACGTGGCGCGTGAGGTCGCGCAAAACCTGGCTGGCCGCGGGGTGGGGCAAGTAGGTTTGCTGGCGACCGACGGTACGTACCGGGCGGGCCTCTACGACCAGGCCTTGCGCCAGGCGGGGCTGCAATGCCACATTCCTTCCGTTGAAGAGCGCGAGCGCCTGATGCGCGGCATCTATGAGGGCGTGAAAGCCGGCAACATGGCTTTGGCGCGTGAGTGTTTTGCGGGCGTGGCCAGCGCGCTTGCCGGGCGGCACGGCCTTTCAGTGCTGGTTCTGGGCTGCACCGAGATTCCGCTGGCACTCAGCGCGGTGCCTGGCATGGATTCACTTGAGCTGGTGGACCCGGCGGCCCTGCTGGCGCGGGCGCTGGCGCAGCGAGCGTATGCCTGAGCGTCCATCACCATCCTGCATGGCTCAAAACAGCCAATTTTTGAATAAAATAGGCCTCTGACCCAATGGGAATGGGCGCGAGTAGCTACAAAAATGATAGCGAAAACGGGGTGACTCCCCAGTCCCTCAATCGGCTGATGCGCTCCAGCGGTTGTCCCAAGCCTTGTCGAGCGTGCGCCGGTCGCGTTTGGTGGGGCGTCCATGTTCCTGGCTGCCGGCCGGATCGGCTGCCACCCGGCGCTGCTCGGCGGCCTCGGCTTTTAGGCGCAGGCTTTCTTCGGTTTCTTCGTAGAGCTGCTGGGCCACCGGGGCCGCGCCCCGCTGCTTGCTGATGCCGCGCACCATCAGGGTACGGGTGTAGGGGCCTTGCCGCAGCGTCACGGTGTCACCTGGTTTGACTTCACGCGCGGGCTTGACTTCGATGCCGTTGACGCGTACGCGGCCTTTGTCAATTTCTTCCACGGCCAGGGAACGGGTCTTGTAAAAGCGGGCGGCCCACAGCCACTTGTCGATTCGCAATTTGTCCATTGGGCGCTATTCTGTACCAAGGCATGGGGCGCTGTGTAGGATGGCGCCGCGTTTGGATCGTGAACAGGGTCTCACGTCGTGGGCAGGCGTACCGTGGCGTCCAGGCCCGTCACACGGCCGTGCACGACGCGGTTTTCCAGCGAAATGCTGCCATGCATGGTTTCGGTGATCTCGCGGCAAATGGCCAGGCCCAGGCCGGAGCCGTGGCGCACGTTGCCTGCGGAAAAGGGTTGGTAGAGCCGCGCCGACAACTCCGCCGACACCCCCGGCCCGCTGTCGCTGATGGTCATGGCGACAACGCGGGCGTCGCACACGATGCGCACCACCAGCGTGCCGCCAGCCGGCGTGTGCTTGATGGCGTTGTGCAGCAGGTTGCGCGTGAGTTCGCCCAGCATCCATTCATGCGATGTGACGCGCGCCGGCACGGTTTCTATCTCGAAATCGATGTCCTTCTCGGCAATCAGGGGCGAGAGGTCCAGCGCCACAGAGCGCACCACCTGCGCCAGGTCGATGGCCTGCAGGTCAGCCTGCTGGCGCAATTGCTCCACCTTGGCCAGCGCCAGCATCTGGTTGGCCAGGACGGTGGCGCGGTCCACCGTCTGGTTGATTTCCGCCAGCGCGTCACGGGCATCCATGTCGCCGCGCAGTGCGGATTGCACCTGTACCTTGAGCACCGCCAGCGGTGTGCGCAGCTGGTGGGCCGCATCCCGGACAAAGCGCTTCTGGTTGTCCAGCAGGTGCTGCAGCCGGCCCATAACCTCGTTGGTGGCATCCACCAGCGGCAGAAGTTCGCGGGGCGCATCGGGCGCGGTAATTGCCGTCAGGTCGCCTTCGGGACGGGCCTGCAGCTCGGCGCTGAGGCGCCGTACGGGCCGGGTGGCACGCTGCACCACGACGACCGCCACCAGGGCGATCACCGCCAGCAGCAGGGCCTGGCGCCATAGTGTGTCGAACAGGATTTTGCGGGCCAGTGTTTTGCGCAGTTCCAGGGTTTCTGCTACCTGGATTACCGCCATGGCGCGGCCTTTTGCGCTGGACACAGGCTGGAGCAGAACCGCGACCCGCACATCGTCGCCCATGAAGACGTCATCATAAAAATCCACCAGCGCCGAATAGGGGGGCCGTGCCGGGATGCGCCCGTGCCAGAACGGCAACTCCGAAAAACCAGACACCATGCTGCCGCCGAGGCTGGAGACCCGGTAAAAAAGCCGGCTCTGGTTGTCAGCTTCAAAAGCTTCCAGCGCCGCGTAGGGCACTGTGACGCGCAGCTCGGACTGCTCGTCGTAGCCCGTAACATCGAGCTGCTCGCCGATGGATTTGGCAGAAGCCAGCAGCGTACGGTCATAAGCCGTGTTCACCGCGCCCAATGCCTGCTGGTACAGGCTGAAGGTGTTGGCCACTACCAGCAGGCCCACCGGCAAAAGAATGCCGATGAGCAGGTATCTGCGCAGGGAGATGGCGCTTGCGCCGGGTTTTGTTTCGGGTGCTGCGGGGGGAACTGCCTGAACGTCCTGTCGCGGCTGTGGGGAGCTCATGCATCCACTTTCAGCAAATAGCCCAGGCCGCGCAGCGTGACCAGCGTGACGCCGGTTTGCGCCAGTTTCTTGCGCAGGCGGTACACCACCACTTCCACCGCCTCGTATTGCACGTCCGCCTCGCCGGGAAACACCAGCTCGAACAAGCGCTCTTTTGACACTGCATGGCCGGGTTTGGCGATCAGGGCCTGCAGCAGTGCCAGTTCGCGGGGAGTCAGCTCCAGCACCTGGTCGCGGTGGTAGATGGCCCCGCTGTCTTTTTCATAGCGCAACTCGCCCACGATCTGTGCGCCGGCGTCGTTTTCCGCGGGAAGAGCGGTTGCCGCGCGCCGGCGGCTCAGGGCGCGCAGACGTGCTTCCAGTTCGTCCAGGTCGAAAGGTTTGGGCAGGTAGTCGTCGGCCCCGGTATTCAGCCCCATGATGCGGTCGCCTACCGTGCCGCGAGCGGTCAGGATCAGCACCGGTGTGGCAAGGCCCTTGAGACGCGCCTGTTCGAGCACCTGCAAGCCGTCCAGGCCGGGAAGGCTGAGGTCCAGCACCACCACATCGGGCTGGGTGTCCGTCCATTGCGCCAGCGCCAGGCGCCCGTCGGTGCAGCTGAAAACCTCCATGCCGCGGCGGCCCAGTGTCCGCTGCAGCGCGGCCTGCATCGAGGCATCGTCTTCGATCAGTAACAATTTCATGGGGGGCAACATGTTAGGGCCTGTTAACACTATGTTTGCAAATGCGAATGGGGTGAGAAAGCCGCCAATCAAGGCGCGTGACGACGCCCAGACCTTCGTCTGGGCTAGGAGCGCAACGCCGAGTGGCGCCTTTCTCACCCCATTCCCTCCGGGTTGCGATCAAAAAGGCCTTGCGCGGCGTTGCAAAGCCTTGACGGGGTTCACCCCGTCTGCGTTTTGCGCCTTGCTCAAGGCCTTTTTGACTCGCAACGCATCTTGCAAACATAGTGTTAACAGGCCCTAGACATTAGCACTTTCCCCAATGCTTCCGGACAGCCGTTTGACAGAAACGAAGCGCATGATAAGCCCGTGATCGGCTGGATGCCTTCGCCAGCCCGGCAAGCTCAACAATTTCACAATCCTATTTTCAAGGAGACATTCATGCGTCGCGATACCTTTCTCAAATCCCTGGCAGCCATGGCGGCTGCAGGCGCCTTGCCCCTGCCGGCTTTTGCCGCCGCCAACGTCAAGATGATGATTCCCGCCAATCCCGGCGGCGGATGGGACACCACGGGCCGTGCCCTGGGCAAGGCCCTGACGGACTCCAAGGCCGCCGATACCGTGACCTATGACAACAAGGGTGGCGCCGCTGGCGCACTGGGCCTGGCCCAGTTCGTCAACGGATCCAAGGGCGACCCCAACGCACTGATGGTGATGGGCGCCGTCATGCTGGGCGGACTGATCACCGGCAAACCGCCGGTCAGCCTGTCGCAAGCCACCCCGATTGCACGCCTGTCCAGCGAATACAACGTGTTTGTGCTGCCCGCCAACTCGCCATTCAAGTCCATGAAGGACGTGGTCGAGCAGCTCAAGAAAGACCCCGGCAGTGTGAAGTGGGGCGGCGGTTCGCGCGGGTCTACCGAGCACATTGCAGCGGCCATGATCGCGCAGAAGGTCGGTGCCGATCCCTCGAAGATCAACTATGTGGCTTTCCGCGGCGGTGGTGAAGCCACGGCAGCCATCCTGGGCGGCAACGTCACGGTGGGCGGCAGCGGCTACAGCGAATTTGCCGAGTACATCAAGGCCGGCAAGATGAAGGCCATTGCGGTGACCTCGGGCAAGCGCCTGCCCGGTGTGGATGTGCCGACACTCAAGGAGCAGGGCATTGACGTCGAAATCGGCAACTGGCGCGGCGTCTATGGCGCGCCCGGCATCACGGACGCGCAGCGCAAGGCCCTGACCGACATGGTGCTGGCCGCGCTCAAGTCGCCCGCCTGGGCTGAGGCCGTCAAGAAGAACGACTGGACTCCCGCAGTCCTGACAGGCGAGGCATTTGCCAAGTTTGTGGACGACGACTTTGCGGCGCTGCGCGCCACGATGGTCAAGTCCGGCATGGTCTGATCCTCAGCGTTACGTCTCCCACGTTTTCGCGTATCAGCGGCGCGCGGCCCCGTCGAATCTGATGAAGATTTGACGAAATGCCCGCGTGCCCCCAGACTGCTCATGTCTGGCCAACCTTCCCCGCCTTTCGGGAACTATAACGATGACAACTTCAGATCCCTCGGCCGTCTGGCCGCAAACTCTGGTCGGTGCCGGTGTGCTGCTGACCGGCCTGGCGCTGGCCTTTGGTGCGATCAGCATTTCTTCCGAGGCAGGTTATGGCGGTGTAGGCCCCAATTTCCTGCCCTGGGTGGTGTCGGTGGGCCTCGCCATTTGTGGCGCCTTCATCATCTGGGAAGCGCAGAGTGGCGGCTTCCGGGACATGGACCTGCCTTCCGGTGCGGCACAGGCCTGCTGGCCGGGTTTTGTATGGGTCTCGGCGGGCTTGTTGCTTAATGCCGCCCTCATCACCACCATCGGTTTTATCCTGAGCTGCACGCTGTGTTATTTGCTGGCTGTGCAAGGCCTGCGCCGTGCGGGTGGCCAGGCAAGCGTCAATGCGCCGCTGACCTGGGTCACCGATTTTGGGGTGGGTTTCGCGATTTCTGCGCCGGTGTTCTGGATGTTCACGAAATTCCTGGCGATTAATTTGCCAGGCCTGACCAGCACGGGGTGGATCTGATGGATATCTTCAATGCCCTGATGGCGGGTTTCGCGACAGCGATCACGCCGGTGAATTTGCTCTGGTGCCTGGTGGGTTGCGCCCTTGGCACGGCCGTGGGTGTTTTGCCCGGCATCGGCCCTGCGGTGGCAGTGGCCATGCTGCTGCCCATCACCGCCAAGGTCGACATCACCGCTTCGATGATTTTTTTCTCGGGGATTTACTACGGCGCGATGTACGGCGGCTCGACCACGTCCATCCTGCTGAACACGCCCGGCGAAACCGCCAGCATGGTCACCGCCATGGAGGGCAACAAGATGGCCAAGAGCGGGCGCGCGGGCGCGGCACTGGCCACAGCTGCTATCGGCTCGTTTGTGGCGGGCACGATTGCCACCGTCATCGTCACGCTGTTTGCGCCTTTTGTGGCCGAGTTCGCAGTCAAGCTGGGTCCGCCGGAATACTTCCTCTTGATGCTGCTGGCCTTCACCACGGTGAGTGCGGTGCTCGGCAAAAGCACCTTGCGCGGCATGACAGCGCTGCTGGTCGGCCTGGCCGCCGGCTGCGTGGGACTCGACCAGATATCCGGCCAGGGCCGCTATACCGGCGGCATCCCGGAGCTGCTGGACGGCATTGAAATCGTGCTGGTGGCGGTGGGCCTCTTTGCGGTTGCCGAAGTGCTCTATGCGGTGCTGTATGAAGGCCGCATGGTGGAAGAGCAGAACAAGCTCAGCCGCGTGCACATGACCAAGGCGGACTGGAAGCGGTCGATCCCCGCCTGGTTGCGTGGTACGGCCATCGGCACGCCCTTCGGGTGCATCCCGGCGGGTGGCACCGAGATCCCTACTTTCCTGAGTTATGCAACGGAAAAGAAGCTGGCCCAAAACCAGCCGCACAGTGCGGAGTTCGGCACCAAGGGCGCCATCGAAGGCGTGGCCGGCCCCGAGGCTGCCAACAATGCGACCGTGACGGCTGCGCTGATCCCGCTGCTCACATTGGGCATCCCGACCTCGAACACCACCGCCATCTTGCTGGGTGCGTTTCAGAACTATGGCATACAGCCCGGCCCGCAACTGTTCACCACGTCAGCGGCCCTGGTGTGGGCACTGATCGCTTCGCTTTACATCGGCAACGTGATGCTGCTGGTGTTGAATCTGCCCATGGTGGGCCTGTGGGTCAAGCTGCTGAAAATTCCCAAACCGCAGTTGTACGCAGGCATCCTGATTTTTGCGACGGTGGGCGCATACGGCATGCGGCAAAGTGCCTTCGACCTCTTTTTGCTGTACGCCATCGGCCTGCTCGGTGTCCTGATGCGCCGCTTTGACTTTCCGACTGCCCCTGTGGTGGTGGGCATGATCCTTGGCCCGCTCGCTGAGGCTCAATTGCGCAATGCCATGTCGATTGGCGAGGGCAGCCCCGCCGTGTTTTTCCAGCGCCCCATGTCGATCACGCTGGTCGTGATTGTGGTTGCGGCGCTGGTGCTTCCGCGTATGGCTAAATTCTGGAAAGCGAAAAAACCTGCAGGTTGATATTTACTACAAAGGAGACGACATGCTGAACATCAAACGACGCACCGCACTGGGTGGGCTCGCCGGGTTGGGCCTGACCACATTGGGCAGTACATTCCCCGCATTGGCGCAATCCGCCAAGGCACCGGCAGCTGTCGCTTCTCCAAAAGGCAAGGCCGCCAAACTAACTTCGAAACTGCGCATCGTGATACCGGCCAACGCCGGCGGGGGCTGGGACCAGACCGGCCGTGCGCTGGGTACGGCCTTGCTGGGTGTCGGCGCCGCTGACGAGATCGAATACGAAAACAAGGGTGGGAAGGGCGGCACCATCGGCTTGGCTTACTACGCCGAGAAGTACGGCAACGATCCCAACACCCTGTTGATGGGCGGTATGGTCATGGTGGGTGCGGTTGCCTTGCAAAAACCCGCGGTCGACATGACTCGCATCCAACCGATAGCCCGCCTGACCAGCGACTACCTTGTGGTGGTGGTAGCTGCCAGTTCGCCGATCCGTACCGTTGCCGATCTTGCCAGCCGGCTGCGCACTAACCCCAAAGACGTGCCGATCGCCGGCGGGTCGGCCGGTGGTGTGGACCATGTGTTTGCAGGGGTGCTGACCCGAGCCTCGCAAAGCAAACCGGAAGAACTGGTGTATTTGCCTTTCGCCGGCGGTGCCGAGGTGGTGCAGGCCGTGCTGGGTGGCAAGGCAGTGGCCGGCATATCGGGCTATAGCGAGTTCAGCGACGAACTCGCAAGCGGGAAATTGCGTGCCATTGGCGTGTCGTCCAAGCGCACGGTTTTTGGCATTCCCTCGATTCGCGAGCAGGGGCTCGATGTGGACATGGCCAACTGGCGTGGCGTGTTTACCGGCCAAAACGTGGCACCCGCCCGCCAGGCCGAAATGGTCGAAGCGGTGAAAGCCGCCGCAGGGTATGAGTCCTGGCAAAAAACACTGAAGCAGAACCACTGGGACTCTTCGCTGCTCTCGGGGCCCGGTTTTGCCAGCTTCATTGACTTTGACCTGACGACCTCGCGAGTTATGGTGCACCTGCTCAAGCTCAAAGCCTGACGCTCTGCGGCAGGGTTTTCGAAAGGGGCGACCGCGTGGGTCACCCCTTTTTTCTCCGACGTCCATCTGATGGATGGCATGGAAAGTGCTGTACCTGTTGGGGGAACCGGCGCATGCCGGCCTGCTGCCTGATACATGCCACACCGCTGGAGAATCTCATGCCGACTGTTCGACGACGTATTTTTCTCGGGGGGCTCACGTGCCTGGGCGCAGCTGCCGCCGGCGTTGTCCCTGCACCCTTGTGGGCACAGGCTGCCGTGAAGGGCAAGCTTGCGCCCAGATTGCGCATCGTCATACCAGCCGCCTCGCGCAGCACGCTGGACGAAGCGGGCCGTGCCCTCGGCGATGCCCTGGTCGGCCTGGGCCTGAGCGACGAGATTGAATACGAAAACAAGGAGGGGCACGGCGGCACCACAGGGCTGGCCTGGTATGCCGGCAAGTACGGCTCCGATCCCAATGCGCTTTTCATGGGCGACAGCAACCTGGTCGGCGCAGTGGCTTTGCAAAAACCAGCCGTGGACCTGACCCGGCTCCGCCCGGTGGCCCGCCTGACCAGCGACTACCTGGTGGTGGTGGTCGCCGGCAACTCGCCCATCAAGACCGTCAACGAACTGGCTGAGCGCCTGCGCACCAGCCCCAGGTTGACGCCCATGGCGATTGGTTCTGTTGGAGGTGCGGACCACGTGTTCGCCGGCCTGCTGGCCAAGTCGGCCGGTAGCCGCCCTGAAGATCCGGTGTACCTGCCCTTTGCCCGCAATTTTGAATTGGTGGATGCGGTATTGACTGGCAAGGCGGTGGCCGGCGTTTCCGGATACGGAACTTTCAGCGCAGAACTGACCAGCGGCAAGCTGCGCGCCGTGGGTGTGTCATCCAAGAAAACAAGCTACGGTGTGCGGTCCGTGCGGGAGCAGGGGCTGGATCTGGACATGGCGAACTGGCGGGCTGTCTTCACCGGTCAGGGCGTCACGCCCGCGCGCCAGTCGGAGATGGTTGAAGGCGTCAAGGCGTCGCTGGCCTATGAGCTGTGGAAAAAAACGCTCAAGGAAAGTTACTGGGAGCAGTCCTGGCTGTCCGGGGCTGACCTCACCAACTTTATCGACTTTGATACCAAGACCACACAGCTGATGATGCAGCTGCTCAAGCTCAAGGCTTGATAGCCACCGCAAGGAATATGGCTTATTGGGTGGCGCCCAGGGCCCGCGCGCGCTGGCGTGTGCTGGCCAATTCCGCGGTGTCTGCACCGGCCGCCGGCCAGCCTGAAAGATGCTGCTGCGCCAGCTCGGCAAGCCCCGCAATCCATTCATGGCTGTCGTTCAGGCAAGGGATGTAGTTGAATTCCTTGCCGCCCGCATGCAGGAAAGCCTCGCGGGCTTCCATGTTGATTTCCTCCAGCGTTTCGAGGCAGTCGCCGGTAAAGCCGGGGCAGATCACATCGACCCGCCCGATACCTGCCTTTGCCAGGGCCACCAGTGTGGGCTCGGTATACGGCTCAAGCCATTTGGCCTTGCCAAAGCGCGACTGGAAGGTCACCTTGTACTGCGCAGGCTGCAGGCTCAGTTTGGTGGCC
This sequence comes from Polaromonas sp. P1_F4, assembly GCF_056405675.1. Classification (NCBI taxonomy): domain Bacteria; kingdom Pseudomonadati; phylum Pseudomonadota; class Betaproteobacteria; order Burkholderiales; family Comamonadaceae; genus Polaromonas; species Polaromonas sp. P1_F4. Next base: position 428,354 of record NZ_JBFUBP010000001.1, read on the forward strand.
AGCAGCCGGGCGGTTTTATGGCATTCACAGTGATACGGGTCGCCCAGCTTCAACGTGCGTTCGGGCACCCCGTGAAAGCTCATGACCAGCTGTTCGCCGCGGCCGGCAGTGCGCCAGTGTTCGCGCACGCGTGCCGCCAGCGCGCTGATATAGCCCGGATGATCGTGGTAGTGGTTGACAAAGCGGAACTCGGGGATGCGGCGTATGCGCGCGGCCCAGGCGTAGACCGCATCAAAAACGCTGGCCGTGGTGGTGCCGCTGTATTGCGGATAGGCCGGCAGGATGAGAACGCGCGTGACGCCGTCGGCCTTGAGCTGGTCAAGCTGCGAGGCGATGGATGGATGGCCGTAACGCATGGCGTAACGCACCTCGACGGGCAGTCCGCGCACTGCCAGGTAACCGCGCAGCATGACAGCCTGCTTTTGCGTCCACACCCGCAGCGGCGAGCCTTCCTTCATCCAGATGCTGGCGTACTTGGCCGCAGACTTTTTGGGCCGCACGCGCAGGATGATTCCGTGCAGGATCAGCCACCAGAGCGCTCTGGGGATCTCAACCACGCGCGGGTCGCTTAAAAACTCCGCGAGGTAGCGGCGCAATGCCGGTGCCGTCGCCTCATCGGGCGTACCCAGGTTGCAGAGCAGGACAGCCGTGCCGCAGGCCGTGGGCGTGGCCGGCGCTGCACCGTGCGTGAAGGGGGGCTCGGGGTTGAAAGGTGTGAGGATGCGCGAGCGAAAAGACATGGGTTATTCTCGCCTATCCCATTGACGCTGCCTATGCTTGACCTGTCCACCATAAAAGCCATCACACTTGACCTCGATGACACCCTGTGGCCCATCTGGCCTGCCATTGAAAGGGCCGAGAAAGCACTGGACGACTGGCTCAGCCAGCATGCACCGATGACCGCGGCGTTGTTTTCCAATCCGGCGGCGCGCCATGAGATCCGGGAGCACGTCACACGCTCGCGCCCGGAGCTCAAATACAACCTGAGCGCAATACGCCGGGAGGCGATACGGGTGGCGCTGTACCGCTCCGGCGAAGACCCGTTGCTGGCGGAAGCCGCGTTCAACGTCTTCTTTGAAGAGCGCAACAGGGTCACCTTGTTTGAAGACGCGGTGCTGGCGCTGGAATTCCTGTCCGGGCGTTACCCGCTGGTGGCGGTTTCCAACGGCAACGCGGACGTTGAACGAATCGGTATAGGCCGGTATTTCAGGGCGGCCATCAGCGCCCAGCAGTTCGGTGTGGGCAAGCCCGACCCGCGCATTTTTCATGCGGCAGCTGGGGCGGTGGAGGTGCAGCCCCAAGAAGTATTGCATGTGGGTGACGACGCCACGCTGGACGTGCTGGGCGCGCTTAATTGCGGCATGCAGACGGTGTGGGTGAATCGCTCCGACCAGATGTGGGCACACCCCGCGGTGCCGCACGAAACGGTGACCACGCTGACCGAGCTGTGCGATTTGTTCCCGCAGTGAACGGTTGACTTTCAAGAGGGCGCTTGCGATGACACTCAAAATCTACGGCACAGCCGCTTCGCGCGCAGCGCGTCCCCTGTGGACGGCACAGGAAATGGGCCTGGCCTATGAGCACATTGCGCTGCCGTATGTGGGTGGCGCCACGCGCACGCCGGAGTTTCTCGCCATCAACCCGAACGGCCGGATCCCCGTGGTGGATGACGATGGGGTCCTGGTCTGGGAGTCCATGGCCTGCGTGCTTTACCTGGCCGAGCGATTCAAAAAAACCAATGCGCCAGGCCTTGCTGCGCAGAACCCCGCGGAGCAGGCAGACATCCTGCGCTGGAGCTTCTGGGTGGTGACCGAGTGCGAAAAAGACGCCCTGGCGTTCCTGATGCATCGCATCATGATGCCGGCAGAGCGCCGCAAGCCCCAGTTGGCCGAGGATGCCGAGCGGCATCTGCTGGGCCCGCTGCGGGTGCTCGAACAGCATTTGCAGTCGCGCAGCTACCTGGCGGGTGAACGCTTTACGGCGGCCGATATCTGCGTGGCTTCCGTGCTGGCGTGGATTCAGGGTGCTGCCAGTCTGATGGCGCAATGCCCGGCAGTGGACGAGTGGCTCAAGCGCTGTCTTGCGCGTCCGGCGTACCGTGCGGTGAGATTGATGGCGAAAAGTGCCTGAAACCAATTATGGCTGTGCGCAAGCAGCTATTTAATTGATAGCAATACGGGTGGCGTGACTGCAATGACCGCGAACCGCGGATGTGCCGGGACAGATCAATGCAGGCGCTGCGCCGCTTCCAGCCCCGAGCGCACGGCGCCTTCCAGTGTGGCTGGATACGGCCCGGCGATGTAGTCGCCACAGGCATAAAGACCTGGTGCTACGTCGATTGCCGGGCGCAGCAGGCCCGGCGTGCAGGCAAAAGTCGCGCGCTTTTCCACGATGGTTTGCACCACCTGCAAGGTGTCCAGGCCCAGCTGCTGTGCCGCCTGCGCCAGCACCTGTGCAGCCAGCGTCGCGCCATCGCCTGTGCTGGCGCTGATCACAAAAGCCAGCAGGCCGGTGGGCCCGCCCAGTTGCCCACGGTCGAACACAAATTGCGCGGGTGCGGTCGCATCAGCGGGTAAGGCCAGCATGGGCTGCTGAAGGCGAACGCCTGCCGCCCAGGCGTAGACCGTGGTCAGCGCTTCGTGTTGAAGGCCTTTCACCTGCGCCAGCCAGTCGCCGGGTTGCAGGCCGCTGCCTTCCACAAGCCGCGCCGCTTCATGGGGCGGGCAGGCCAGCACCACGCAGTCGAAGGCTGCGCTGATGTCGGTACTGACCACCCAGCTCGAACCAAGAGGCGCAATGGATTGCACGCGGGCGCCCAGCCGCACGATGCTGCCCTGGGCCGCCAGCCAGCGCAGGGCGGCGTCGGGCAGCAGCGCGCTGAGGTCGGCGCGCGGCAGCAAGAGGTTGGAGCCGCCGCTTTCCGAAAACAGCGAGTCGTGCATCACGCGCAGGAAAACCTGGCCGCTGGCGCGTTCAGCGGGCGTGTTCAGCGCCGAGACGCAGAGGGGCTCGATCAATGAGGCCATGGCACCGGGTGACAGGCCGCGGCACAGGTCGGCCACGGACACGCCGGGATCGCACTTGAATTTAGCGAGCTGCCAGCCGACGGCGACCTTGAACATCGAGAGTTTGTCGGCCCAGGACCAGCCGCGCGCCAGGACGATGCCGGCCAGCGCATCGAGTGGGGCCGGCAGTTGCGGAAGCTTCAGGCCGCTGCCGTCCGGAAACCGCAGCGTCAGCGGCAGCCGCAGCAAGGAAGCGGCTGCGTCGACACCCACCTCCTTCATCAGGCGCAGCGTTTCGGCATAAGCGCCAATCAGGATGTGCTGGCCGTTGTCGAGCACCACCGGCTCGCCTGCCAACGTGCCGCCCACGCGGCGCGCACGTCCGCCGGCGACGCGGGTGGCCTCAAACAACGTGACCTGGTAACCCAGCCGCGTGGCCTCGACAGCCGCAGCGCATCCGGCCCAGCCGGCGCCGATCACGGCGACTCTCATGATGGGCACGGTTGCGTGCAGGTGATCGTGTGAGTTCCATACCAGCCGGGGCCGCGGAACTGGCTTTGCCAGGCCGCAGGCGCAGCGCCCCCGCGGGGGGTAGCGAACCACACGAAGTGGGGAGCGTGGGGGCTCATTGGATTTTGCCGAAGGCCTGGGTCTTCCACGCCAGCCAGAATTTGCGCAGCGGTGTGAGGCTGACGCGCTGGTGCAGCACCTGGTAGCCGTCGGCGGCGATTTCCCGCAGCAGCGTGCGGTAAATGCTGGCCATCATGAGGCCGGGTTTCTGGGCGCGGCGGTCGGCTTCGGGCAGCATGGCCAGCGCTTCGTCGTAAAGTGCCAGCGCGCGGTCGGTCTGGAATTTCATCAGCGCGCTGAAGCGGTCGGAGTACTGGCGCTTGAGGACCTCATGCGCCTTTACGTCAAATTGCTGCAGCTCGTTGACGGGCAGGTAGATGCGGCCGCGCATCGCGTCTTCGCCGACGTCCCGGATGATATTGGTGAGCTGGAATGCCAGGCCGAGCTTGTGCGCGTAGGCGGTGGTCGCTTCGTCGGTCTGGCCGAAGATGCGCGCCGCCACTTCGCCCACGATGCCGGCAACCAGGTGGCAATACTGCCGCAGGCCGGGAAAGTCCAGGTAGCGGTTTTGCTCCAGGTCCATCTGGCAGCCGTCGATGACAGCCTGCAGGTGGCGCGCTTCAATGCGGTAGGTTGGGGCGTGCGGCATCAGCGCTTTCATCACCGGATGCGTCGGGTTGCCGGCATAGGCATTGAGCACCTCGCCTTGCCACCAGGCGAGCTTGGTACGCGCTACGCCGGGGTCGGTGATTTCGTCGACCACGTCGTCGATCTCGCGGCAAAAGGCGTAGAACGCGGTGATGGCGGCGCGTCGTTCCTTGGGTAAAAACAGGAAGGCGTAATAGAAACTGCTGCCGGATGCGGCGGCTTTTTGCTGGACATATTGCTCAGGCGTCATGCGGTAATTGTCACATGGGACTTGTTGGCCGGATTGGTATCAGGATGCCTTGGGGGCAGTGCGTTCGGCGAAGTAAAGCTTCAGCGCAAGCACCACGGCAATCAGGACGACCCAGACGATCAACACATCGCCGAATTGCCAGAAGAGCCAGAACGGGGAGCCTAATTGACCCAGCAAGGGCAGCAGGAACGGCTGCAGCCGGGGTGTCCAGAAACCGGGGCTGGACATGCAGGCCGATACCAGGGGATCAAAGCTGCCGGGGTTGCATCCGAGGGCCTGCAGTATTTCGCGCGATACATACGTGCTCAGGAAGGGCGTGCCGAAGGCGATGCAAAACGCGATCAACCCCAGCAGCAAAATCCAGAAGCTGACTTGCAAAAACTGGTGCAACCTTCGTTGCGGTGACATTGCCGTGGCGGCAGGTGCATGCCGGGCGGTGATGGCCTTGCGGGGGTTTTGGTACGCATGGCGGCTCCAGCCGATCACGGCCAACCAGGCCAGGATGAGCCACCAGAAGTTGCGCAACAGGATAAAGGGGTAATCCAGCGGAGTCTGCGCAGACAGAAAAGGTGTGAGCCTTGAGGCCAACGCGTTCTGGAAGAAGGAACACGTTCCGGCTCGCGGGTCTGCATGGAATTGGCAATTGAGAGCGGCCAGGGCCTGCTCTGCGATGACGCCGCCGATCAGCGCGAAGCTGATGCAAAAGAGGAAGAGGCCCCACACCAGCGCGCGATGGAGGCCCGAAGGCGGCAGTTTTGCCTGTGGCATTGCCATGTGGCTTCCTGTTGGTGTGTTGATTGATCTGTCCGTCCCTGGTGCGATCCGGCTGGTTGGCTACATGAACAGCGCACGCCAGCCCATCACCAGCACATCCCGGGGGCCCAGCTTGGGGCGCCGCTGCAGGGTATTGAATCCTTGGGACTCGATCTTCTCAAGGATGCGTAGCCCGCCTTGCACCACCAGGCGCAGCTCCCAGCCGCCGCGGCCCGGTATTTTTTTTGTGAGTGGCAAGCCTTTTAGCATCGTAGCCCTTGCAGAGCGTGCGCAAGCAGCTATCAAATTGATAGTAGAGGGGTTGGCATCCAGCGCCAGCAGCTGCGCTTCGTCAACGCCGTGGCGGGTCCAGGCATCGGCCGGCAGGTAAATACGCCCGCGCGGAATGTCCACGCTGAGGTCTTGCCAGAAGTTGATGAGCTGCAGGGCGGTGCAAATGCAGTCGCTCATGTGCAGCGAGGCGGCGTCATGGATGCCGTACAGGTGCAGTAGCAGCCGGCCCACGGGATTGGCCGAGCGGTTGCAGTAATGGAGCAGCTCGGCCTCATCGGCATAACGCTGTTTGACGACGTCCTGCTCAAAAGCGCTGAGTAAATCGGCCAGCAGGTTTACCGGCAACTGGAATTCCGCCATCATGGGCGTCAGCTGGGCAAACACCGGCGCCCAGCGAGGCGAGGGCGCCAGGCCTGTGGAGGCCGCCACCAGGTCGGCGCGGTAGGCGGCGAGGTCGGCCAGGCGTGCCGCCGGTGGGGCATCGCCTTCATCGGCGATGTCATCCGCCGTGCGGGCAAACCAGTAGATCGCCGCGATGGGCGGGCGCAGACGCGGCGGGCACAGCAGCGACGCTACCGGGAAGTTTTCATAGTGCGCCACACCCTGCAGAGACGGCGTCAGGGTGGCTGGCGATTGGGAGCCTTGGGTCATGCGGGCGATTGTCGCTTGACAAGCCTCGGCAATTATCCTAGATTACTAACCGGTCAGTCAGTAGCAGTTCCCTGACTCTTTATTTGCCCTGCTATCCATGCGGGTTTCACCCCGAACCAGATCATGAACAAAACCGTTTTCTCCCTGGTGGGCGCCGCCGTCCTGCTGGCAGCCTGTTCCAAACCCGCCCCGCCAGAAGAGCCGGTCCGCGCCGTCAAGGTGATCACTGTCGGGACCAACGCCTTTTCATCGAGCCACGAATATGCCGGCGAGGTCCGCGCCCAGGTGGAGTCGAGACTCGGCTTTCGGGTTGCGGGGAAGATCATCAAGCGGCAGGCTGAACTGGGCCAGCGCGTCAAGGCCGGGCAAGTGCTTGCCAACCTGGACCCTCAGGATTACAAGCTCGCGGCCGATGCAGCCCGTGCGCAGGTCGCCGCCGCCGCCACCAACCGCGACCTTGCTGCCGCTGATTTCAAGCGCTACAGGGAGCTGAAAGAGCAGAATTTCATCAGCGGTGCCGAGCTTGAGCGCCGCGAAACCACGCTGAAGGCGGCCCAGGCGCAACTGGAGCAAGCCCAGTCCCAGCTGGCTGTGCAGGGCAACCAGGCCAACTACGCGGCGCTGGTCGCGGATGTGTCGGGGGTTGTCACCGCCATCGAGGCCGAGCCGGGCCAGGTCGTGACGGCCGGCGCGCCAGTGGTGCGGATTGCCGCGGATGGTGTGCGTGATGTGGTGTTCTCTGTGCCCGAAGACAAGGTGGCGGCGATCAAGGTTGGCTCGCCGGTCAGTATCCGTGTGTGGTCCCAGACCGCTGAATTGACCGGAAAAGTGCGCGAAGTGGCGGCCAGCAACGACCCCGTTACGCGGACCTACACCGTCAAGGTTTCCGTTGACGCAAAAGAACCGCCGCCGCTAGGCGCCACGGTGTATGTGGTGCCGCAGGCCGGCAGCGTGGTGGGTGCGCCGGTCATCAAGCTGCCGACAACAGCGCTGCGCCAGGAAGGCAAGGCCACGGCGGTATGGGTGGTTGACAAGGCCACCATGACCGTCAAGCCGCAACTCATTCAGGTTGCCACGGCAGACGGCAACGACGTGGTGGTGGCTTCCGGGCTGCAACCCGGGATGCTGGTGGTCAGCGCCGGCGTGCATGTGCTCTCGCCGGGCCAGAAAGTCAGTATTTATCAGCCGAGTGTGGCTGTAGCCGGCGCCAGTCCGGCGCAAACGGCTATCAATTCTGTAGCGACACCTGTGGCGGCACCGGCTGCCGCTTCCGCTGCTTCTGCCGCGAAGTGAGAACGGCATGACGCAACCCCACCCAGACAGCAGCGGTGCTGCCGGCGAACTGGCTTCGCCCTCGACCCGTTTCAACCTTTCCAAATGGGCGCTGGACCACCCTGCACTCACGCGTTATCTCCTGCTGGTGCTGATGATTCTGGGCTTTGCCGCCTACTTCCAGCTCGGGCAGGACGAAGACCCGCCTTTTACCTTTCGCGCCATGGTGGTGCGCACCTACTGGCCGGGCGCCACGGCGCAGCAGGTGGCCGAGCAGGTGACCGACAAGCTGGAGCGCACGCTGCAGGAGGCGCCTTATGCCGACAGGATTCGCAGCTACTCCAAGCCCGGTGAATCGCAGATCATTTTTCAGATCAAGGACTCGTCCAAACCCGGTGATGTCGCCAATGTCTGGTATTCGGTGCGCAAGAAAATCGGCGACATGCGCGGGACGCTGCCGGGCGGCATCCAGGGCCCGTTCTTCAACGACGAATTCGGCGATGTGTATGGCGTGATCTACGCGCTGGAAGCTGACGGTTTTAATTACGCCGAACTCAAGACCTTTGCCGACGATGTGCGCCAGCAACTGCTGCGTGTGCCGGACGTGAGCAAGGTGGAGCTGTTTGGTGTGCAGGACGAAAAAGTCTACATTGAGATTTCGCAAAAACGCCTGGCGCAACTGGGGCTGGACCTGAACCAGGTGCTGGCGCAACTGGGCCAGCAAAACGCGGTGGAATCTGCTGGTGCGGTACAGACGCCGCTGGATGTGGTGCAGGTGCGCGTGGCGGGCCAGTTCGAGGCGATTGAACAATTGCGCATCATGCCGATTCGCGGCAGCTCCGGCAACCAGCTGCAGCTGGGCGACATCGCCGAGATCAAGCGTGGCTATGTGGACCCGCCATCCGTCAAGGTGCATTACCAGGGCAAAGAGGTGATTGCGCTCGGCGTTTCGATGGCCAAGGGCGGCGACATCATCGCACTGGGCAAGTCGCTCACGACCCTCTCGGACCGCATCGAGAAATCCCTGCCGGCCGGCATCAAGCTGGTGAATGTGCAGAACCAGCCCAAGGCGGTAGCTACCTCGGTGAATGAGTTTGTGCGTGTGCTGATCGAGGCCGTGGTGATTGTGCTGGCGGTCAGCTTCATCAGCCTGGGGTTCCACAAGCGCCCGCACAACGGCCCCGGCCAGTTGCCGTTGTGGAAGCGCTATTACATCGACATGCGGCCCGGCCTGGTGGTGGGCATCACCATCCCCCTGGTGCTGAGCCTGACCTTTCTGGCCATGTGGTACTACGGTATCGGGCTGCACAAGATTTCGCTGGGCTCGCTGATCATCGCGCTCGGCCTGCTGGTGGACGACGCCATCATTGCCGTGGAGATGATGGTGCGCAAGATGGAGGAGGGCTATGACAAGGTGCGCGCCGCCACCTTCGCCTACGAGATCACCGCCATGCCCATGCTGACGGGTACCCTGATTACCGCCGCGGGCTTTTTGCCCATCGGCCTGGCCAAGTCCACTACTGGTGAATACACCTTCGCGATTTTTGCGGTGACTGTGATCGCGCTGGTGCTCAGCTGGATTGTCTCGGTGTATTTCGTGCCTTACCTGGGCACCTTGCTGCTCAAGGTGCCGCCGCACGTGCAGGAAGTGGCCGCCGGCCAGGACAGCCCGCACGAGATGTTCGACAGCGCGTTCTACAACACCTTTCGCAAAACGGTGAACTGGTGCGTGGAGCACCGCTGGATCACCATCGGCTCGACGGTGCTGATTTTTGCGCTGGGCATTGTCGGCATGGGCAAGGTACAGCAGCAGTTCTTCCCTGATTCGAGCCGGCCCGAGATCATGGTCGATATCTGGTTCCCTGAAGGCACTTCCTTTGCCGCCAATGAGGCGACCGCCAGGCGGGTGGAGCAGCGCCTGATGCGAGAGGAGGGCGTGAGCTCGGTCAGTACCTGGCTGGGCTCGGGCGTTCCACGCTTTTATTTGCCGCTGGACCAGGTCTTTCCGCAAACCAACGTCTCGCAAATGATTGTGCTGCCCAAGGACTTGAAGGTGCGCGAGTCGCTGCGCATCAAGCTGCCGGCCCTGCTGGCCACCGAATTCCCCGAAGTGCGCGGCCGGGTCAAGCTGCTGCCGAACGGCCCGCCCGTGCCTTACCCGGTGCAGTTCCGCGTGGTCGGCATTGACCCGCTGGTGCTGCGTGACCGCGCTGACGAGGTCAAGGCGGTGATGCGCGAGAGCGGCAACACCCGCGGTGTGAACGACAACTGGAACGAGTCGGTGAAAGTGCTGCGGCTGGAAGTGGACCAGGCCAAGGCGCGCGCGCTGGGCGTGACCAGCCAGTCGATTGCTCAGGCTTCACGTACCATCCTGGCGGGCACCTCGGTTGGCCAGTTCCGTGAAGGTGACAAGCTGATCGACATCGTGCTGCGCCAGCCGCTGGACGAACGCAACGCGATCACCGACATCGGCAACGCTTACCTGCCCACGGCTTCGGGCAAGTCGATTCCGCTGACGCAGATTGCCAAGCCGGTGTTCACCTGGGAGCCGGGCGTGATGTGGCGCGAGAACCGCGACTACGCCATCACGGTGCAAAGTGACATCGTCGAAGGCCTGCAGGGTGCCACGGTGACGCAGGAGTTGATGCCCAAACTCAAGGCGCTGGAAGCCAAATGGCTGGACAAGGGCATGGCGGGCTACCGTATCCAGGTGGCTGGCGCGGTGGAGGAAAGCAGCAAGGGTTCGTCGTCGATCGTTGCCGGCTTGCCCATCGCGGGCTTCCTGATACTGACCCTGTTGATGCTTCAATTGCAAAGCTTCAGCCGGACCATGCTGGTCTTCGTGACGGGTCCATTGGGCATTGCCGGTGTGGCCGCGGCGTTGCTGCTGCTGGGGCGGCCGTTTGGTTTCGTCGCTTTGCTGGGTGTGATTGCGCTGATGGGCATGATCCAGCGCAATTCCGTGATCCTGATTGACCAGATCGAACAGGACCGCGCGCGTGGCGTGCCGGCCTGGGACGCGATTGTCGAATCAGCCGTGCGCAGGCTTCGGCCCATCGTGTTGACTGCCGCCGCTGCGGTGCTGGCCATGATCCCGCTGTCGCGCAGCGTGTTCTGGGGGCCTATGGCGGTTGCCATTATGGGCGGCCTGGTGGTGGCGACGGTGCTGACCTTGCTGGCCCTGCCTGCCATGTATGCAGCGTGGTTCCGTGTCAAACGGGAAGATAAGCTGAAAGTTAAGCCACACATGGGCGAAAAGCCACAGCCGGCCTGATTCTCTCCAGCCGTCGGTTCCGGACGAAAAACCGGGCCCGATAACGGCTAAAATAGAGAGTTGACCGATTTCAAGCGGGGATTCGGAGGTTTTTCGGATTCCCGTTTTTATTTCAGGCGCGCGGGTGGCGAAATTGGTAGACGCACCAGGTTTAGGTCCTGACGTCCGCAAGGATGTGCGGGTTCGAGTCCCGCCCCGCGCACCACCCTGAGGCTTGTGGGCGGCCCTGTTGCCCCTCCTTGCTTTCAGTCGTTGCGGCAAACCCCGCAACATGCCAGGTGAAAACCTGTTTTGACTATTTTTGATCTTAGGAACCATCATGGCCGTGACTGTTGAAACCCTTGAAAAGCTCGAGCGCAAAATGACGCTCTCGCTGCCCGTCAACACCATTCAGTCGGAAGTTGACACCCGTCTGAAGAAGCTGGCCCGTACGGTCAAGATGGACGGCTTCCGTCCGGGCAAAGTCCCCATGAACGTGGTGGCCCAGCGTTACGGCTATTCGGTGCACTACGAAGTCATGAACGACAAGGTCGGTGAAGCTTTTGCGGTGGCCGCCAATGAAGCCAAGCTGCGCGTTGCCGGTCAGCCCCGCATCAGCGAAAAAGAAGGTGCGCCTGAGGGCGAACTGGTGTTTGACGCGGTGTTTGAGGTTTACCCTGAAGTCAAGATCGCCGACCTGTCGGGCGCCGAAGTCGAAAAGGTCAGCGCTGAAGTCAGCGACGCCGCCATCGACAAGACCCTGGATATTCTGCGCAAGCAGCGCCGTACCTTTGCCCAGCGCGCAGCCGATGCGCCGGCGCAAGACGGTGACCGCGCCACCATCGACTTCGAAGGCAAGATCGACGGCGAGCCTTTCGCAGGCGGCAAGGCCGAGGACTACCAGTTCCTGATCGGCGACGGGCAGATGCTCAAGGAATTCGAAGACGCCGTGCGCGGCATGAAAAGCGGTGAAAGCAAGACTTTCCCCCTGAACTTCCCCGCCGACTACCACGGTAAAGATGTGGCCGGAAAACAGGCCGATTTCCTCGTGACGGTCAAAAAGATCGAAGCAGCTCACCTGCCCGAAGTCAATGAAGCACTGGCCAAGTCCTTGGGCATCGCTGACGCCACGGTCGAAGGCCTGCGCACCGACATCAAGAAAAACCTCGAGCGCGAAGTCAAGTTCCGCCTGCTGGCCCGTAACAAGAACGCAGTGATGGACGCGCTGGTCGCCAACGCCGAACTCGACCTGCCCAAGTCCAGCGTGCAGGCCGAGCTGGACCGCATGATCGAAGGCGCCCGCGCTGACTTGAAGCAGCGCGGCATCAAGGACGCCGACAAGGCGCCGATTCCCGAAGAAATCTTCCGTCCCCAAGCCGAAAAGCGCGTGCGCCTGGGCCTGGTGGTGGCTGAATTGGTGCGCAGCAGCGACCTGCAGGCCAAGCCCGAGCAGCTCAAGGCGCACATCGAAGAGCTGGCCGCCAGCTACGAGAAGCCGCAAGACGTGGTGCGCTGGTACCTGAGCGACAACCGCCGCATGGCCGAAGTCGAGGCTGTTGTGATTGAAAACAACGTGACCGACTTCGTGCTGGGCAAGGCCAAAGTCAGCGAAAAAACCATCTCCTTCGACGAGCTGATGGGCCAGAACTGATTCTTCAGCGCCTTTGCTGACATTGGGGCTTGTGCTTTGCGGCACAGGCCCCAATTTCTTTGAGCTACGGCACAACAGCTCGCGAATCTGTTGTCAGCCATCGCCGAAACTCCCTGGGGGAGTTTTTGGGTACAGTACAAACATCTCTGGAGAAAACATGATGGTCCGAAACAGTATTTACGGCGGCGCTTATACGGCCCCGCAAGCCGGCGCGCAGGATGCACAAGGCCTGGGCATGGTGCCCATGGTCATCGAGCAATCCGGCCGCGGCGAGCGCTCTTACGACATTTATTCGCGCCTGCTCAAGGAACGCGTGATTTTCCTGGTGGGGCCGGTCAATGACCAGACGGCCAACCTGGTGGTGGCCCAGCTTCTCTTCCTGGAAAGCGAAAACCCGGACAAGGACATTTCCTTCTACATCAACTCCCCCGGCGGTTCCGTGACGGCCGGCATGGCGATTTACGACACCATGCAATTCATCAAGCCCGACGTTTCCACCCTGTGCGTGGGCATGGCGGCCAGCATGGGTGCTTTCCTGCTGTCGGCCGGCACCAAAGGCAAGCGCTTTTCGCTGCCCAACTCGCGTGTCATGATTCACCAGCCATCCGGTGGTGCGCAAGGCCAGGCGTCGGACATTGAAATCCATGCCCGCGACATTCTCAAGACGCGGGACCAGCTCAATCGCATCCTGGCGGCCAATACCGGCCAGCCTATCGAAAAGATCGAGCGCGACACCGAGCGTGACTATTTCATGTTTGCGGAAGATGCCAAAGAGTACGGGCTGGTCGACCAGGTCATTTCCAAGCGGCCCTGAGCGTCGAAAGCTCTTCAGTTGCACTGCAACAACGGCGTTTTCTGTAACAGGAACGCCGTTTTTTTATTGGTTATCATTAGGTAACAGTTCCCCTCCAGGCTCCTTAAAGGCATCCCCCCAATGGCCGAGAAAAAAGGCTCCTCCAGCGAAAAGACTTTGCACTGCTCCTTCTGCGGTAAAAGTCAGCACGAAGTCAAAAAACTGATCGCTGGCCCTTCGGTTTTTATCTGTGACGAGTGCATCGATCTTTGCAACGAGATCATTCGCGACGAACTTCCTGCCGGTGACGACGTTCGTGAGACGCGCACCGACCTGCCCACGCCTTCAGAGATCAAGGGAACACTGGACGGCTATGTGATTGGCCAGGAACCGGCCAAGCGCACACTGGCAGTGGCGGTGTACAACCACTACAAGCGTCTGCGCCACAAGGAAAAAGCCAAAAAAGACGATGTGGAGCTGACCAAAAGCAATATTTTGCTGATCGGCCCCACCGGTTCCGGCAAGACCTTGCTGGCCCAAACGCTGGCGCGTACGCTCAACGTTCCCTTTGTGATGGCCGATGCGACAACGCTGACCGAAGCGGGTTATGTCGGCGAGGACGTCGAAAACATCATCCAGAAGCTGTTGCAGAGCTGCAACTACGAAGTTGAACGTGCCCAGCAGGGGATTGTCTACATTGACGAAATCGACAAGATTTCGCGCAAGTCCGACAACCCTTCCATCACGCGTGACGTGTCCGGCGAGGGTGTGCAGCAGGCGCTGCTCAAGCTGATCGAAGGAACGATGGCGTCGGTGCCGCCACAGGGCGGCCGCAAGCACCCCAACCAGGACTTTCTGCAGGTGGACACCACGAATATCCTGTTTATCTGCGGCGGTGCGTTCTCGGGCCTGGAAAAGGTCATCGAGAACCGGACCGAAGCTTCCGGGATCGGTTTTGGCGCGGCCGTCAAAAGCAAGAAGGCCCGCAGCCTGACCGAAGCCTTCAAGGATGTCGAGCCTGAAGACCTGATCAAGTTCGGGCTGATTCCTGAGCTGGTCGGCCGGATGCCGGTCGTGGCGACGCTGGCCGAGCTCACAGAAGACGCACTCGTGCAAATCTTGACAGAACCCAAAAATGCCGTGGTCAAGCAATTCAGCAAGTTGCTGGCCATGGAAGGGGTTGATCTGGAAATCCGGCCCTCCGCACTCAAAGCAATTGCCCGCAGGGCGCTGGCCCGTAAAACCGGTGCGCGCGGCTTGCGTTCCATCCTGGAGCAGTCGCTGATCGACACCATGTTCGACCTGCCGAATGCCAGCAATGTGGATAAAGTGGTGGTGGACGAGTCCACAATCGAAGAAAACAAAGCTCCCTTGCTTGTGTACCGTGAAGCGGCCAAGAAAGCCTGAACACCCCAAAAGGCTGGCCGGAATGCTTGAAAAGCGCCTCCTGCGCCCCATGTCTGGGTTGATTGTGTTTCGCCGGGCCATGCAACTGGCTGCCACGGCCAACGTTTAAGGTTTATATGTCCGGACAAACTTCATTGCCTTCCACCCCCATTGACCTTCCTCTCCTGCCTTTGCGGGATGTGGTGGTCTTTCCGCACATGGTGATCCCGCTGTTCGTGGGTCGCCCCAAGAGCATCAAGGCGCTGGAGTCGGCCATGGAGGCCGAGCGCCGCATCATGCTGGTGGCGCAGAAGGCCGCTGCCAAGGATGAGCCTTCGGTGGAAGATATGTTTCAGGTGGGCTGTGTTGCCACGATCCTGCAACTGCTCAAATTGCCTGACGGTACTGTCAAGGTTTTGGTGGAAGGACAGCAGCGCGCCAGTGTGAACAAGATCGAAGAGGGCGAGCAACATTTCACGGCCAATGTCACGCCTGTAGAGCCCGTGGTGGTGATCGCCGGTGACAAGACCAGTGAGATCGAAGCATTGCGCCGTGCCGTGATGCAGCAGTTTGACCACTACGTCAAACTGAACAAGAAAATTCCGCCCGAGATACTGACCTCGATTTCCAGCATCGACGATGCGGGACGCCTGGCCGACACGATCGCCGCGCACCTTCCCCTCAAGCTGGATGCGAAGCAGGTGATCCTGGATCTTGACAATGTCAAGGCCCGGCTGGAGAACCTGTACGAACAGCTTGAGCGTGAGGTCGACATCCTCAACGTCGACAAAAAAATCCGCGGGCGCGTGAAGCGTCAGATGGAAAAGAACCAGCGCGATTTCTACCTCAACGAGCAGGTCAAGGCCATCCAGAAGGAACTAGGCGAAGGCGAAGAGGGGGCGGACATCGAAGAGATCGAGAAAAAGATCAAGACCGCCAAGATGCCGCAGGAAGCCCGTAAAAAGGCCGAGAGCGAGCTCAAAAAACTCAAGCTCATGTCGCCCATGTCCGCCGAGGCGACCGTGGTGCGCACCTATATCGATGTGTTGACCGGCCTGCCGTGGAGCAAAAAGACCAAGATCAAGCACGACCTGGGCAACGCCGAGAACGTTCTTAACGAAGACCACTACGGTCTTGAAAAAGTCAAAGACCGCATCGTCGAATATCTCGCGGTGCAGCAGCGCGTGGACAAGCTCAAGGCTCCGATCCTGTGCCTGGTTGGGCCTCCGGGGGTTGGTAAAACCTCCCTGGGCCAGTCGATCGCCAAGGCCACGGGCCGCAAGTACGTGCGTATGGCTTTGGGCGGCATGCGCGATGAGGCTGAAATTCGCGGCCATCGCCGCACCTATATCGGCGCCTTGCCGGGCAAGGTTCTGCAGAGCCTGACCAAGGCCGGCACGCGCAATCCGCTGTTCCTGCTGGATGAGATTGACAAGCTGGGCACCGACTTCCGTGGTGACCCCTCCAGCGCGCTGCTGGAGGTGCTTGACCCTGAGCAGAATCACACCTTCGGTGACCACTATGTCGAGGTGGACTTCGACCTGAGCGATGTGATGTTCGTGGCCACCTCGAACTCGATGAATATTCCGCCGGCCTTGCTGGACCGCATGGAGGTGATTCGCCTGTCCGGTTACACCGAAGACGAAAAGACCAGCATCGCGATGCGCTATCTGTTGCCCAAGCAGGTCAAGAACAACGGCGTGAAGGAAGAAGAGCTTGAAGTGCAGGAGCAGGCTGTGCGTGACATCGTGCGTTACTACACACGTGAAGCCGGCGTGCGCTCGCTTGAGCGCGAACTCTCCAAGATCTGCCGCAAGGTGGTCAAGGGAATCCAGCTCAAGAAGATGACGCCCAAGGTCGTCGTGACACCCGATAATCTCAACGATTTCCTGGGCGTGCGCAAGTTCAACTATGGCCGTGCCGAACAACAAAACCAGGTCGGCCAGGTGGTGGGGCTGGCGTGGACGGAAGTCGGTGGCGACTTGCTGACGATCGAGGCTGCCATGATGCCCGGCAAGGGCGTGATCACACGTACGGGATCGCTGGGCGATGTCATGAAGGAGTCCGTCGAGGCCGCACGCACAGTGGTGCGCAGCCGCTCCAAGGTTCTCGGCATCAAGGACGAGATGTTCGAAAAGCGTGACATCCATATCCACGTACCGGATGGTGCAACGCCCAAGGACGGTCCCAGCGCGGGCGCCGCGATGACTACCGCTTTTGTTTCTGCGATGACGGGTATCCCTGTGCGCGGTGATGTGGCCATGACGGGTGAGATCACCCTGCGCGGCGAGGTCACGGCCATCGGCGGGCTCAAGGAAAAGCTGCTCGCTGCCTTGAGGGGCGGCATCAAGACCGTGCTGATCCCCGAGGAAAATGCCAAGGACCTGCAGGAGATTCCAGACAACGTCAAGAGCGGCCTGGAGATCGTGCCGGTGAAATGGATAGACCAGGTGTTGCAGGTTGCGCTCGAGCGCCAGCCTGTTCCGCTGACCGACGAGGAAGCCGCTGTTGTTGCGCCGGCTGCTGTGGTTCCGCCTGCGGAGGCAGCCGGTACGGTGAAGCATTAATGAGGCCTTTCGCAAAGTTTTTTGCGGCTTTTGGAAAAGCCCAAAAAACTACGCTATAATTTGAGGCTGTAATCGCGGGAGTAGCTCAGTTGGTAGAGCGCAACCTTGCCAAGGTTGAGGTCGAGAGTTCGAGACTCTTCTCCCGCTCCAATTCAAAGGGCAGCACTTTAAAAATGCTGTCCTTTTTCATTGGGGGTTTCGTTGGATTATTGGGTAAAGCCGTAGGGCTTTATCAGGCAGACAGAATACGGCGCGGTAACAAAGCGGTTATGTACCGGATTGCAAATCCGAGTAGGTCGGTTCGACTCCGGCCCGCGCCTCCATCACAGCTCCCTGCAACCAGCCCCAGTTATGGGGCTTTTTTGTTTGACAATACGCTGTCGGACGTTTGATTACGGCGTTTGAGCCTGAGTGGTGAAATAGGTAGACACAGCGGACTTAAAATCCGCCGCTTCGTGAATAACGGGCGTACCGGTTCGATTCCGGTCTCAGGCACCACGATTGGGCGGCTCACCCACGCGCCGGGCGCGCTTTTGAAAACTGGGTAAGATAAATTCCATCATGTCCCGCTACAACACACCTTTTGAGATCCACGTCCACGGCGAAGTGCCATTGCGCGCGGACGTCAATTTTGAACAGCTGCAGGAGGCCCTCAAGCCGCTGTGGAAATACACCGGCTCCAAGTCCCTGGCGGCCGGTGCTGCCAGCGCTTATGAGGAAGAGCCGGGAATCCGGTTTGATGCACAAAAACATTTGCTGCAAATGTGCTGGACAGTCCCTGGCGACGAAGATTTTCGTCAGGCGCTTGACGAAATGTGCATGGGCCTGAACGACCTCGCTGAAGCGGGCGCTCCCATCGAAGTGACCTTCTACGACTCCGACTTTGACGAAGATGAAGGCGCCGACGAAGAGGAGGCTCGTGATGACTTCGCGATGTATTTTGTGGGCCCCACGCCGGCAGCGATCATGCAGGTACAGCGCGATCTCCTGGTTCAGGACATGATCGGCCTGATGGAGCGCCACTTTGACGGATCAGAGCTCGGTGAGGTCGTTGCGGCCGTCGACAAGCTGTTCGAGCAGCGCTTTGATGCACTGGTGAACTCCATGCAACTCGGTAAACCGCCGCGCGGCCTGGGCGGCCCCCAAGGTGGCTCCGGCCACGGCGGCGGTGGCCGCAAGCCCCGGCATTTGCACTAAGCCGGTTTGGGTGAGCCTGAGGCTGCTGGCGAGCCAGGAAAGCCGAGTCCTCGCAGGTAAACGTCAATCGCATGTTGACCAACCTCCAGCAGGTCAAAGACCCCGGGATCCAGCAGCCAGTTCTGTATCAGCCCATCGATCAGCGCATGCAACCCCTGCGCCGCCACTGAAGTCGGCACTGGCAATTGGAGGCGCATTTGTTCAGAAGCTGTTTCCATGCTTTGCTGGATGCCGGATAAAAAACCACCGCGCACTGCCAGGTGACGCAGGCGAACCGCCTGGAGTTCTTCCACATACTCGACCTTCTGGGTTGCCACTTCAAAGACCCGCCGCGTTTGCGCGTCAGTCACAATTTGTCGCAGCGCGTTGGCAGCGGAACGTCGTATCCTGTCCATCGGATTGAGGAAGTCCTCGCCCGGATGTTGCTGCGGGTCAATTTCCTGGTTGAACGCGTTCTCCATGGGCAGGGTGACCCGTTCCATCATGGCGTTGAACAGGTCTGCCTTGTCCTTGAAATGCCAGTAGACCGCACCGCGTGTGGCGCCTGCACGGCGTGCAATGTCCTGCAGGCTTGTGCGTGAGACACCTTGCGCCTGAAACAGATGTTCAGCGGCATCCAGCAGCTTGTGCCGGGTCGCCATGGCTTCTTCTTTTGTCCGACGGGCCAATCCATGTCTCCTGCAAGTCAATTTAGCGGGTTGTCGTATACATTCACAAATGTATGTAAACTATATCACTCGTAAAAACCCTTATTCTTTTTGTTTTCGGCAAAACGATGACTTGCATCAAATGCCGCTCACATATTCCGTTTTCCGCTTTTTTCCCAAATTTTGAGGATCAGCATGCCCAAGTCCCGCATTGTCCATTCGCCTTTATTCTCCCCGTTTGCGCCATACCAGCCTCTCGTCCTGGTTGCTGCACTCACATTGTTCCTGGCCGGATGCGGCAAGGGGGCCGGCGCTCCCGGCGGGGCACCGCCTCCTGCGGAAGTGGGTGTGGTGACAGTTACCCAGGGTGACGTCGGTCTGGTGACCGAGCTGCCGGGCCGCCTGGAGGCTTCACGCGTGGCACAGGTCAGGGCCCGCGCGGCCGGTATCCTGCAAAAACGGCTGTTTCGTGAAGGCAGTGACGTGAAAGAAGGGCAGGCGCTGTTCACGATTGATCCTGCACCGTATGCCGCCGCCGCTGCCAGCGCGAAAGCGGGCCAGGCGCGCGCCGAGGCCAACCTGGCGCAGGCCGCCGCATTGGCCGAGCGTTACAAGCCGCTGGTAGAAGCCAACGCCATCAGCAAGCAGGAATATGCCAACGCTGTCGCGGCACAAAAGCAGGCGGAGGCCGACGTTGCCGTGGGCAAGGCGAATGTGCAGACAGCCAGCATCAACCTGGGCTATGCCGCAGTGACAGCCCCGATCTCGGGCCGCATTGGCCGCGCGTTGGTCACCGAAGGTGCGCTGGTTGGCCAGGGTGAGGCCACCCAGCTGGCCGTGGTTCAGCAAATCAACCCCATGTACGTGAACTTCACACAATCCGCGCCTGAAGTCATGAAGCTGCGTGCCGCCATGGAAAGCGGGCAGTTCAAACGCGCCACCGGCGCCGAAGCAGCCAGCGTGCGCATCGTGCTCGAAGACGGCACCGAATATGCCCGTCCCGGCCGACTGCTGTTTTCCGACCTGACGGTCGACGCCACGACGGGGCAGATCACGCTGAGGGCTGAAGTGCCCAATCCCGGCGGCCAGTTGCTGCCCGGCCTCTATGTACGCGTACGCCTGGAGCAGGCGCAGGCCAGCAACGCCATCACCTTGCCCCAGCAAGCTGTCACGCGCACTGCGCAGGGCGACACTGTCATGGTGGTGGGTGACGATGGAAAAGTCAGCCCGCGTCCCATCAAGATCGGCTCCGCCAAGGGCAACCAGTGGGTGGTGCTCGACGGCCTGAAGACCGGTGAAAAAGTCATGGTGGATGGGTTCCAGAAACTGCAGCCAGGTGCAACCGTGAAGCCCGTGCCGTGGCAACCGGCCGGTACGAAGCCGGCGGATGCGGCTTCTGCCCCGGCATCCGCCGCCTCCGGCGCGCAAGCTGCTGCGCCTGCTGCCTCCGCTGCTTCTGCAGCAGCGAAGTAAGGAGCCAAATACATGGCCAAGTTTTTCATTGATCGGCCGATCTTTGCCTGGGTGATCGCACTGTTCATCCTGGTGGTTGGCGGCGTGGCGATCACGCAGCTGCCGATTGCCCAGTACCCGCCCGTCGCGCCGCCCTCGATTGTCGTCAACACCGCCTATCCGGGCGCCTCTGCCCAGACGCTCGAAGACAGCGTGTTGTCGGTGATCGAGCGCGAAATGAACGGTTCACCCGGGCTGATCTACATGGAGTCGGTGGCGCAGGCTGACGGCTCCGGCAGCATCACGCTGAGCTTCGAGCCTGGCACCAACCCCGATCTCGCGCAGGTGGATGTGCAGAACCGCCTGTCGCGCGCCTCACCGCGGCTGCCCGCCGCCGTCACGCAGCAAGGCGTTCGCGTCGACAAATCACGCTCCAACTTCCTGCTGTTCATCATGCTGTCGTCCGACAATCCCGCGCACGACCCCGTCGCGCTCGGTGATTACGCTTCGCGCAACATCGTGCCCGAGATCCAGCGTGTCAAAGGAATCGGCCAGGCCCAGCTCTTCGGCAGTGAGCGCGCCATGCGCATCTGGCTGGACCCGGCCAAGCTCACGGGTTTCAGCCTGTCGGCAAATGACGTTAACAACGCCATCCGCGCGCAAAATGCGCAGGTGTCGGCCGGCAGCATCGGCGACCGCCCCAATGTAGCGGGACAAGGCATTGCTGCCACCGTGGTAGTCACCGGCCAGCTTGCCAATGTCGAGCAGTTCGGCAACATTGTCCTTCGCGCCAACACCGACGGTTCATCGGTGCGCCTCAAAGACGTGGCCCGCATCGAACTGGGTGGCCAGACGTATGCCACGTCGGCTCGCCTGAACGGCAAGACGGCGATCGGTATCGGTGTTCAGCTGGCCCCCAGCGGCAACGCGCTTGCCGCTGCCAAGGCCGTTCGAACCAAGATGACCGAGCTCGAGCGCTATTTTCCGCAAGGCATGAAGTGGAGCATCCCCTACGACAGCTCGCGCTTCGTCAAGATTTCGATCTCCCAGGTCGCCGAAACATTGTTCGAGGCCGTGGCCCTGGTGTTCCTGGTCATGTTCCTGTTCCTGCAGAACTGGCGCTACACCATCATCCCGACCATCGTGGTGCCGATTGCATTGCTGGGGACTTTTGCCACCTTGCTGGCGCTCGGTTTCTCGATCAACGTGCTCACCATGTTCGGCATGGTATTGGTGATCGGTATCGTCGTCGATGATGCGATCGTGGTCGTCGAAAACGTCGAACGCATCATGACCGAAGAGGGCTTGCCGCCGCTGGAGGCCACGCGCAAGGCGATGGGCCAGATTTCGGGCGCCATCATTGGCGTGACCGTGGTGCTGATTTCCGTGTTTGTGCCTTTGGCATTCTTCGCGGGCTCGACCGGCAACATCTACCGCCAGTTCTCCGCCGTGATGGTTTCATCCATCGGCTTTTCCGCCTTCCTGGCCCTGTCGCTCACGCCGGCACTTTGCGCCACGCTGCTCAAGCCGGTTGAGGCCGGGCACCATCACGAAAAGAAGGGCTTTTTCGGTTGGTTCAACCGGGGGTTCTCGCGCACCGCAAAAAGCTATGAAGGCATGGTTGCGCGCATTCTCAAGCGCGCCGCGCGTTACCTGGTGATCTATGTGGCCATCATTGCTGCTGTGGCGGTGGTATACCTGCGTTTGCCCACATCCTTCCTGCCCAATGAAGACCAGGGCAACCTGCTGGTGAACGTGCAGTTGCCGCCGGGCGCAACTTACGAGCGCACGCTTTCCGTGATGGAAAAAGTCGAAGGTTTCATGCTCAAGCAGCCGGAAGTCGAAAGCATGGTCGGCGTGCTTGGCTTCAGCTTTTCCGGCCAGGGCCAGAATGCCGCGCTGGCGTTCGTGACGCTCAAGGACTGGAACGAGCGCGACGGCGAAGCGCATTCGGCCTCAGCGATAGCAGGACGGGCTTTCGGCGCCCTCATGGGTGTGCGTGATGCCTTCATCTTTCCGCTCAGCCCTCCACCCATTCCCGAACTGGGCACGGCCTCGGGCTTCAGCTTCCGCCTGCAGGACCGCGGCGGTGCGGGCCATGATGCGCTTATCAACGCACGCAACCAGCTTTTGGGCATGGTTGCCAAGAGTCCGGTGCTCACACAGGTACGGCCCGACGGCCTGGAAGATGCGCCGCAGCTGCAGCTGGACATAGACCGCGACAAAGCCAATGCGCTGGGCGTGCCGTTTGACGCGATCAACGCGGTCCTGTCCACTTCGCTGGGATCCAGCTATGTGAACGACTTCCCCAACCAAGGACGCCTGCAGCGCGTGGTGGTCCAGGCCGACGCGCCTTCGCGCATGCAGCCCGACGACCTGCTCCGGCTCAACGCCATCAACAGCCGCGGCCTGCCGGTTCCGTTGTCGTCGTTTGCCAGCACGCGGTGGATCAAGGGTGCCATGCAAACAGTGCGTTACAACGGCTACCCCGCCGTGCGTATCAGCGGCAGCGCCGCGCCAGGCTACAGCTCGGGCGCAGCGATGGCCGAGATGGAAAAGCTCGCAGCGCAGCTGCCGCAGGGCTTCGGTTTCGAATGGACGGGCCAGTCGCGCGAGGAAAAACTTGCGGGCTCGCAAGCCATGTTGCTCTATGGTTTCGCCATCCTCGCGGTGTTCCTGTGCCTTGCGGCCCTGTACGAAAGCTGGAGCATTCCGCTCGCGGTGATTCTGGTGGTGCCGTTAGGCGTGATTGGTGTATTGCTGGCAACGCTGCTGCGCAGTTATTCGAATGACGTGTACTTCCAGGTGGGGCTGATCACCATCATCGGCCTGTCGGCGAAGAACGCGATCCTGATCATCGAGTTCGCCAAGGACCTGCAGGCGCAGGGCAAGGGCGTGATCGAGTCGGCACTGGCCGCCGCGCATCTGCGGTTCCGACCCATCGTCATGACGTCGCTGGCCTTCGGCCTGGGCGTGCTGCCCCTGGTGCTGGCTTCGGGCGCCGGCTCCGCGAGCCAGCGCGCCATCGGCACCGGCGTGATCGGCGGCATGATCACCGGCACGATCCTGGCTGTGATTTTCGTTCCGGTGTTCTTTGTGGTCGTGCGCGGCCTCTTCAAGGGCAGCGAGCGGCAAAACAGGATGTATTCGGAGCATGCCAAAGCAGCAGGCATCACCGGAGAAGAAGGAAGTGAAGGTAAAGCTCATGAGTAAATCCAGCATGAAACCCAGGTTTCCGCAGCTGTTGGCGGTTGGTGCTGCGGCACTGCTGGCCGGCTGCTCGATGATCCCGAAGTACGAGCGTCCGGCTGCGCCCGTCGCAGACCAGTGGCCGGCTGTTTCCGGTTTCACCACCGGTTCCACGCAGGCGCAGCCTGCTGCTACCGCACCGGCTCCGGCCGTCGCGGCAGCCGACATCGAGTGGCAGGCTTTTTTCAGCGACCCCAAACTGCGGCAGCTGATCGAGGCCTCGCTGCGCAACAACCGCGACCTGCGCATCGCCGTGCTCAATATTGAACAAGCCAGGGCCCAGTACGGGATCCGGCGTGCCGACCAATTCCCCACGATCAATGCCGGCATCACCGGTTCGCGCCAGCCCAATGCCAACGGTAACGGCAGCATCACCAGCTCCTACACCGGCGGTTTGTTGATGCCGTCCTATGAGCTCGACTTTTTCGGCCGGGTCTCCAGCCTGAAAGAGGCGGCATTGGCGCAGTATCTGGCAACGGAAGAAGGGCGCAAGACGGCACAGATCAGCCTGATTGCGTCGGTGGCCAATACCTACCTCAGCTTGCTGGCCGACGAAGAACTGCTGGCCATCACGCAGCAGACGCTGGCTACACGGGAAGAGTCCTTCAAGCTCAGCAAGCTGCGCTTTGACAACGGCGTAGCTTCCGAGCTGGATTTCCGCCAGGCCGAGTCATTGACCGAAGCCGCCCGTGCATCGCTGGCCCAGCTGGTGCGCCAGCGTGCGCTGGACCAGAACGCATTGACCCTGCTGATCGGCCAGCCGCTCAGCGGTGACCTGGCGGTGGCCTTGCCTGCCGGCAAAGGCCTGGCCGACGCACCCATGATGGTGGACGTGCCGGCGGGGCTGCCGTCTGATTTGCTGGAACGCCGCCCTGACATCCGCCAGGCCGAGCAACAGCTGCTGTCTGCCAACGCCGATATCGGCGCCGCCCGTGCGGCTTTTTTCCCGCGCATCTCGCTCACGGCTTCTGCCGGCAGCGCCAGCTCGCACCTGTCGGGTTTGTTCAAGAGCGGGTCCTACGGCTGGACGCTGGCGCCGCAGCTGATCCTTCCGATTTTTGATGCAGGCCGTAACCGTGCCGGGCTGGATTCGGCCAACGCCGGGCGTGACATTGCCATCGCCCAGTACGAAAAGTCCATCCAGACGGCTTTCCGTGAAGTGGCCGATGCGCTGGCAGGGCGAGACACCCTGGGCGAGCAACTGCGTGCCCAGCAGGCGCAGGCCAATGCCGAGGCAACACGTTTCAAGCTGGCTGATCTGCGCTACCAGAACGGTGTGGCCAGTTACCTGGACCAGCTCGATGCGCAGCGCTCGCTGTTCGCCGCACGTCAGGCGGTGGTGCAAACCCGGCTGGCCCAGCTGCAAAGCCAGGTCACGCTGTACAAGACGCTGGGTGGCGGCTGGAAAGAGCCGCCTGAGGAAGCCTTGAGCCTGAAGGCGTCCACCCAGCTCAGCCGCTGAGATCACCGGGGAGCCAGCCGCCCGGTTCACCCGGGCGAGCCTGGAGGCGCTATCTATTTGATAGCTGCTTGCGCTCGTCGGGTAAGGGTTTTTGGCTGATTTGATATAAATTTTCGGGTAACGGGATATGGATGCGTATCCGTTTTTACCTTGAATTTCTAGTGTATTTTGTGCCTGTGAGCCAGGCGGGACGAGCGCAAGCAGCTATCAAAACTATAGCGGACTGCCTCGGGCCCTCAGGATGCGCGGGCACACCACAAACACCGCCGCCAACCACGCGGCCTCCATCGCGATACCTGTCCATGATCGGTAGCTGGCGTCGCCAGCCATTCAGTTGTGAGGAAGTGTTCCGGATGTATCCACCTGACTTTCGTCCCTCCAACGGCCTCGCGAAGGCACGGTAATTGCTGAAGGGTTACTCCCTACGGGGCCGCGTCTGGTGCGGCGGTATATTCGCTGCCGACTGACAGGCAAACGTGGACTCTCTCATGGGAGGCGAAGCGTTCCATCAACCATGGCGGGCCACAAGCCCGCCAATTTTCTATTCGGGGTGCACAAGCATGAACTCAACCTGGACGATGAAGGGGCTGACCGGCGCCATGCTGCTGGCCTCGGCCGGCCTGGCTGCCGCAGCCACGGTGCCTGCGGGCGTGAAGCTGCATGAAACGCAGGAACTGGTTCGCAACAACGGTTCCGAGCCTGAAACCCTGGATGCCGCATTGGCGACCGGCGTTCCGGCCAACAACGTGATCCGCGACATGTTTGAGGGGCTGGCGGCTGCCGACCAGAATGGCAAGATCGTCCCCGCTGTGGCAGAGAGCTGGAAGCAGGTCGACCCCCAGACCTGGGTTTTCAAGCTGCGCAAGAACGCCAAATGGTCCAACGGCGACGCAGTGACCGCCGAAGACTTCATCTACAGCATGCGCCGCTTCGTTGACCCGGCGACCGCCTCCAAATACGCTTCCACCTACGGCGTCTTCCTGCTCAATGCCAAAGAGATCATTGAAGGCAAGAAGCCCGTCACCGAACTCGGCGTCAAGGCTATCGACCCCTACACCCTGGAAATCAGGACACCTTTCCCGGTCGGCTTCCTGCCCGAGGTCGTCTCCAATCCCCAGCTCGCGCCCTTGCATAAAGCCACGATCGAGAAATTCGGCAAAGACTGGACCCGGCCCGCCAACATGGTGAACAACGGCGCGTTCTCCCTGAAAGACTGGCAGGTCAACAGCAAGATCATCCTGGTCAAGAACCCGGCGTACTGGGACGCGAAGAATGTCCAGCTCACCAAACTCACCTATCTCTCTGTCGAAGACGGCAATGCCGATGTGAAGCTCTATGAGTCGGGCGAGAACGACTGGGTCTACCAGCTCCCGCCCGGCACCTTCGACAAGTACAAGGCGCAATACCCCAAGGAAATCCGCAACACCGACATGCTGGGCCTGCGCTATTACTCGCTCAACAATGCAGACCCGGCACTCAAGGACATCCGTGTGCGCAAGGCGCTGTCGATGGCGCTGGACCGCGACATCCTCGCGCAGCGCGTGACGGCCGACGGCCAGACGCCTGCTTACGGTGTGATCGTCAAAGGCACTTCTGGCGCTGACGTGACCTCTTACGACTGGGCCAAGTGGCCCGCCGACAAGCGGATCGCCGAAGCCAAAAAGCTCCTGAAGGAAGCGAATCTTCCACCCGGCACCAAGCTCAAGTTCTCCTACAACACCAGCGACTACCACAAGAAAATGGCCATCTTCGCGGCCTCTGAGTGGAAGACCAAGCTGGGCCTGGATGTTGAACTCGAAGCGATGGAGTTCAAGGTGCTCATCAAGAAGCGCACCGACAAGGACTACCAGATCGCCCGCAACGGCTGGATCGCCGACTACAACGACGCCACCACCTGGCTCACGCTGGTGCAGTGCGATTCAGACCAGAACTACCACAACAGCTGCAACCGCAAGGCCTCCGCGTTGATCGACGAAGGCAACCAGTCGATGGATCCGGCCAAGCGCAAGGTGCTGCTGACGCAGGCGGCCAAGATGATCATGGAAGACTATCCCATCATCCCTTTGCTGCAATACACCGTACCGCGGCTGGTCAAGCCTTACGTAGGCGGTTACTCGACCACCAACGCGCTGGACCGCTACCGTGGCAAGGACCTGTACATCATCAAGCATTGATGTCCGTCCGGGCAGGTGCCCTGTGTGCCTGCCTGTCCTTGATCTGCTTTTCACCGCCTTTCAATGTTTTTTCTGATGCCTCGCAGGCCTTTCAGGGCTAAGCTGTGCCTGGCCGACGCGCTCAGGCGCTCACACTGACATAGACCTAGCCCGGAGATATTCCCCATGTGGTCCTACACCTTCAGGCGCATCCTGGCGACGATTCCCACCTTGCTGGCCGTCGTCACCGTCTGCTACCTCCTGCTGCACGGCACGCCGGGCGGACCGTTTGACGACGAGCGCAAGGTGTCCGCGGCGGTGCTGGCCAACCTGCAGGCCAAGTACCACCTCGATCTGCCACTGTGGCAGCAGTACCTGTACTACCTCAACAGCCTGCTGCACGGCGACCTGGGCGCTTCGTTTCGTTATGCCGACTGGTCTGTCAATGAACTGGTCGCCAATGCGCTGCCGGTTTCCGCCGCGATAGGTGGGGGCGCCATCATCATCTCCTTCTTTCTCGGTGTGTTCCTTGGCACGGTGGCCGCCGTGCGCCAGAACAGCGTGGTCGACTACGGGGTGATGCTGCTCGGCAACGCCGGGCATGTGTTTCCGTCGTTTGTGATCGGCCCGGTCCTGATTTTGGTGTTCGCCGTCTGGCTCAAGTGGGCGCCGGCCGGGGGCTGGAGCGATTTCGCCCCGCGTTTCATGATCCTGCCCATGCTGCTGCTGATCTTCATCAACGTGGCCACCGTCGCGCGCGTCATGCGCGGCAGCCTGATTGAGGTGCTGCACAGCAATTTCATCCGCACTGCGCGCGCCAAGGGCCTGCCCATGCGCACCGTCATCCTGCGCCACGCCCTCAAGCCCGCGCTGTTGCCGGTGGTATCCGTCATGGGCCCTCTGGCGATCTCATCGATCACGTCGGCGATCGTGACCGAGTCGGTGTTCTCCCTGCCGGGCATCGGCAAGCTCATCGTCAACGGCGCCGCCAACCGCGACTACACACTGGTACTGGGCCTCGTTGTACTGGTGACCGTGATTGCCGTCACGCTGAACCTGCTGGTGGACCTGGCCTACGCCTTGCTCGACCCGAAGATCCGGTACTGAGCAGGGACTGCATGTTGTTTGAACAAAAAACCAGGCAAGACCAGCTCGCCGCGGCTGTCGGCCAGACGCTGGCCGACGCCGAGATCCACGGCCGCAGCCCCTGGGCGGATGCGCGCGTACGCTTCATGCGCAACAAGGCTGCGGTGTTCAGCCTGTACCTGCTGGCATTCATCACGCTGTGCTGCATCGTCGGGCCCTGGTTGCTGCCGCATGCCTTCGATGCGGCCGACTGGGACGCGATGAGCCTGCCGCCCACGCTCAAGAATGCCCATTTTTTTGGCACCGACGAGTCCGGCCGCGACCTGCTGGTGCGCAGCCTGGTGGGCGGCCGCGTGTCGCTGCTGGTGGGGTTCCTCGCGACTATGTCAGCCGTCACGCTGGGCATTGTGTGGGGTGCGACAGCCGGCTTCATCGGCGGCAGGGTAGACGCCTTCATGATGCGCGTCGTCGACATGATGTACGCCGTGCCTTACCTGCTGATCGCCATCCTGATGGTGACCATATTGGGGCGGGCTTTTTACCTGGTGGTGATCACCATCACGGTATTTTCGTGGATGAACATGGCACGCGTGGTGCGAGGCCAGACGCTGTCGCTGCGTTCCAAGGAGTTCATTGAAGCGGCCCGCGCGCTGGGCGTTCCCACGCGGCGCATCATCTTCCAGCACATCGTTCCCAATCTTCTGGGCATCGTTGCGATCTACACCACGGTCACCGTGCCGGCCGTGATCCTGGTCGAGTCCGTGCTGTCGTTCCTGGGGCTGGGCATCCAGGAGCCCATGACAAGCTGGGGCGTGCTGATCCACGACGGTGCGTCCGTCATGGAAGTCTCGCCCTGGATGCTGCTGTTTCCGGCGGGGATGCTCTCGCTGACGCTGTACTGCTTCAACTACATCGGGGACGGCCTGCGCGATGCGCTCGACCCCAAAGACCGCTGAGCCGCACCATGAGCCTGATTGAAGTCAATAACCTCGGGGTTCAGTTCCAGACCCAGGACGGGCTGATCTACGCCGTCAACGGCATCAACTTCGCGCTCGAACGTGGCCAGACCCTGGGCATCGTCGGCGAAAGCGGCTCCGGCAAAAGCCAGAGCGTGCTGGCCATGATGGGCCTGCTCGCCGGCAACGGCAAAGCCACCGGCCAGGCCTTGTACAAGGGGCAGGATCTGCTGGCCATGAAGCCGGCCGAGCTCAACAAGATACGCGGCAACCGCGTGGCCATGATCTTCCAGGACCCGATGACTTCGCTGAACCCTTACCTGACGGTGGAGCGGCAGATGACCGAGGTACTGCAGTTCCACAAGGGCTTTGACCGCAAGTCCGCCCGCGCCAGGTCGGTGCAACTGCTCGATGCGGTCAAGATCCCGGAAGCCGCCCGCCGCATCACCATGTACCCGCACGAATTTTCGGGCGGCATGCGCCAGCGCGTGATGATCGCCATGGCCTTGCTCTGCGAGCCCGAAGTGTTGATCGCCGACGAGCCCACCACGGCGCTGGACGTGACGGTGCAGGCGCAGATCATCGCCTTGCTGCGTGACCTGCAGCGTGACTTTGGCACGGCGATCGTCATGATCACGCACGACCTGGGCGTGGTGGCTGGCTTGTGCGATGAGGTGATGGTGCTGTATGGCGGCCGCGTGATGGAGCAGGGCAGTGCCGACAGCATTTTTTATGGTGCGTCCCATCCGTATACCGTGGGCCTGCTGGGCGCCATACCGCGCCTGGACGCGGACGACGAAGCGCTTGTGGCCATCCCCGGTGCACCGCCCAACATGGCGCGGCTTCCCAAGGGCTGCCCGTTCAGCGAGCGTTGCGTGCTGGCCAGTGAGCAGTGCCGTGACGTGATGCCCGCGCTGCTGCCGGCCTCGCACAACCCGGCGGTGCTGAGGGCCTGTCACAAATCAAGCGAGGCTGTGTCTGAACTTGCGGCCAGGGGAGCCGTCCATGCGTGATGCCTCTCAACCTATTTTGTCGGTGCGCGACCTGAAGGTGCACTTCAGGATCAAAAGTGGCGCCTGGCCCTGGTCGCCGGCGCGAATCCTGAAAGCCGTGGACGGCATTTCCTTCGACATCCATGCGGGCGAAACGCTGGGCGTGGTGGGTGAGTCGGGCTGCGGAAAATCCACCTTGGCGCGTGCGGTGCTGAACCTGATTCCTGCCACCGCCGGCAACATTGTGTGGATGGGGCAGGAAATGACCGGCGCCTCCCCCCGGGCCTGGCTGGGCGTCAGGTCAGACATCCAGATGATCTTCCAGGACCCGCTGGCTTCGCTGGACCCGCGCATGACCATCGCGCAGATCATTGCCGAACCTTTGCGCACGCATCGGCCGCGCATGCCCGAGGCCGAAGTGATGCAGCGCGTTAAAACCATGATGAGCCGCGTCGGCCTGATGCCGCAGCAGATCAACCGCTACCCGCATGAATTTTCAGGCGGCCAGTGCCAGCGCATCGGCATCGCCCGGGCGCTGATCCTGGAGCCCAAGCTCATCATCTGCGACGAGCCGGTGTCGGCGCTGGATGTCTCGATCCAGGCACAGATCATCAACCTGCTCAAGGCCCTGCAAAAGTCCATGGGCCTGGCGCTGATCTTCATCGCGCATGACCTGGCCGTCGTCAAACACATCAGCGACCGCATCCTGGTGATGTACCTGGGGCATGAAATGGAAGTGGCGAAAAAGAAAGCGTTGTATGCCGCGCCGCGCCATCCCTACACGCAGGCGTTGCTGTCGGCGATCCCGATTCCCGACCCGGCGCTGGAGCGAAAGAAGGTGATTCAGTTGCTGCAAGGCGACCTGCCGTCGCCCATGTCCCCGCCCACGGGGTGTGTATTCCGAACGCGCTGCCCGCAGGCCATTGCGCGTTGTGCCGAAGAGGTGCCCGAGCTTCGCCGCCTGGACGACCAGACTGAAGCGGCTTGCCTGCTGGCTTGAGGGGTTTTATGGCTGCAGCCTAATAAGGGCGGTCGCGAGCAGCTATTAAAACAATAGCGATCTGGTTCAGGCCCGAAGAACGCAGAGGTACGCGGCGAACACCGCGGCGAGCCACACGGTTTCTACCAGCATCAACGCCATGGGCCGCCAGCCTAGCCGCACCAGTTCCTCGAACGAGGTTTTAATGCCCAGCGCTGAAATAGCGATCACCAGGCAGACCCGGGAGACATGGCCCAGCGCGTTTGTGAGCTGCTGAGTGACAACGCCCACGCTATTCAGCAGTACCAGCGCCATGAACCCCACCAGAAAAAAAGGCAGCAAAGGGGTGCGCCGGCCGGCATTGCCTGGTGTGCTGATCTGGCGCCGCCAGTAATACGCGAGCACCGCTACCACCGGCACCAGCAGCGTGACACGGAAAAGCTTGACGATCACCGCCACATCGCCGGCATCATGGGAAATCATCAGGCCAGCACCCACCACTTGCGCCACGTCGTGGATCGTGCCGCCCAGAAAGATGCCGGCGCTGGTTTCGTCCAGGCCCAGCACCTTGACCAGCAAGGGGTAGACCACCATTGCCAGCGTCGACAAGCCTGTTACGCCGACCACGGTGAGCAGCGTGTGGCGCTCGTTCTCCTCGGTTTTCGGCATGACGGCCGCAACCGCCAGTGCCGCCGACGCGCCGCAGATGGACACGGCTGCACCGCAGAGCAGGCCGAAGTCGGTGGCAAGGCCCAGGCGCCGCGCCAGCCAGGCGCCCAGTGCAATGGTGCTGGCAACCCCCAGCAGGGCGGTGGCCAGCGGGCCGATGCCGAGCTGGCCGATTTGCGCTAGCGTGATGCGCGCGCCCAGCAAGGCCACACCGATGCGCAGCAGGGTTTTGGCACAGAACTCGATGCCGGGTCGGCAACGCGCATCCTGGTACAGGAAATGAAACGCCAGCCCGAACAGCAGCGCGTACAGCAGCTGCGGGCCGCCGTAATGCTCGGACAGGAAACTGGCGCCCAGCATGATGAGAAGCGGCGAGGCAATGCCGGGCCAGAGATTGCGGGTGTGTTGAAGCCAAAGGTGTGCGTGGCTGGGCATGGTGATGCAAACCTGAAGAAAAAGGGCAGGCGAAATCCGCCGCGAAGAGGCGGATGAAAAGGAGTGGAGGAGAAAGAGGCTGGGGGCTAGGAGAGAAGCCAGGGCACGGAGGTAAAACCCTCAGGCAGTCAATGCGTCAAACCCCTGCTGCAAGTCGCTCACCAGGTCGGCTGGGTCTTCCAGCCCGATGTGCAGGCGCACGATCTGGCCGTGGCCCGACCAGTCGGTCACGCTGCGGGCGCCGCGCATGTTGGTCAGCGTAACCAGGCTTTCATAGCCG
The DNA here is from genome assembly GCF_056405675.1 of Polaromonas sp. P1_F4. Classification (NCBI taxonomy): domain Bacteria; kingdom Pseudomonadati; phylum Pseudomonadota; class Betaproteobacteria; order Burkholderiales; family Comamonadaceae; genus Polaromonas; species Polaromonas sp. P1_F4. The sequence continues at coordinate 461,004 of NZ_JBFUBP010000001.1, forward strand.
CCCCATGAAGCGCCCAGGCCAAACAGCCGCAGGCCGTCGATCAGCCGCTCGGCGGCAGCCTGGTCGAAGGTGGGCTGAAGCTCGAAGGACAGCAGGCCATTGGTGCCTTTGCAGTCGCGTTGCCAGATGGCGTGGCCTGGATGGCCGGGCAGGGCCGGGCAGAACACGGTCACCACTTCGCTGCGCGTTTGCAGCCAGGCCGCTACCTTCAGGGCGCCGCTTTCGTGCAGAGCCAGGCGCGCGGCCATGCTGCGTGTGCCGCGCAGCACCAGGTAGGCATCGTCGGGGCTTACCGTCATGCCGAAGGCATCGCTGCGTTCGTTCAGCGCCTGCCAGGCGGATTGCGTGGTGGCTACGGTGCCCATCATCACGTCGGAGTGGCCCGACAGGTATTTGGTGGCCGCCATGATGGACACGTCGGCGCCCAGCGCCAGCGGCCGGTATTGGTAGCCTGAGCCCCAGGTGTTGTCGGCCACCAGCAGCAGGCCGCGTGCACGGGCAATGCCGGCCAGGCGCGGCAGGTCGCACATTTCATACACCAGCGAACCCGGGCATTCGGCATAAATCATGCACGTGCCGGCCTCGATTTTTTCTTCCACGTCACTGCCGTCGGCTGCGAAGAAGGTGCAGCGGATGTTGTAGGGCGTGAGGAAGGATTCCACCAGCTTGCGCGCCGGTTCGTAGACGCTGTCCGACATCAGCAGGTGGTCGCCGGGCTTGAGGTAGGACAGCAGCGTCATCGCGATGGCGGCCAGGCCTGTAGGGAAGAGACGCGTACGGTACGCGCCTTCAAGCTCGCTGACCATGTCTTCCAGCGCGTAGTTGGTCGGGTTGCCGCGCGCCCCGTAGGTGAACACGCGCTCCTCGCCGCGGCGCAGGCGCATCTCGCGCTGGTGCGCTGTGTTGTCAAACAGCACGGTGCTGGCGCGCACCACGGCCGGGTTGACCGGCCGGCCGCCGTCATAGGCAGGCTGCTTGCCGGCGTGGACCAGGCGGGTCAGAGGTGACGCACTGGGTGCGGTGGCCGGTGGTGTTTTTTTGCTCATGTCGGGGCGGTTTGATGAATCCGGGGTCAGTCTAGCTTGGCGCCCGAGAGCTTGACGACGCGCGACCAGCGGGCGATGTCTGCCTTGAGCTGCGTGGCAAAAGCTGCCGGTGTGTTCCCCACCACTTCGCTGCCGCCATCGGTGATCAGCTTGCTGACTTCCGGCGACTTGAGCGAGCGCACGATGCTGTCGTGCAGGTAAGCCACGCGTTCGGGCGGCGTGCCAGCCGGTGCGAAGAAACCGTACCAGTCTTCAAAGGTCGTGTTCTTGTAGCCCAGCTCTTCCAGCGTCGGCACCTTGGTGAACACGCCGATGCGGCGCGGGCTGGTGACGGCCAGGGCGCGCATCTTGCCGTTCTGGATGAAGCTGGACACCGAGGCGGTGGAGGTGATGAGCACGTCCACCTGGCCGCCCAGCAGGTCGGTGATGGCCGGGGCTGCGCCCTTGTAGGGCACATGGGTCATGCTGATGGCGCTGTCTTTTTCCAGAACCACGCCGACGAGGTGCGAGAGTGTGCCATTGCCGGGCGTGGCATAGGTGACTCGCCCGCCGGGGGCTTTGGTCTGCGCGGCGAGGTCGGCAAAGCTTTTCAGGGGTGAGTTGCTGGCCACTACCAGCACTAGCGGTGCGGCGTTGATCTGGGTGATGGGCAGGAAGTTCTTCAGCGGATCGAACCCCGGCGAGGCATACAGCGAGGGGTTGACGGCCATCAGTGAGACCTGGCCCGTGAGCACTGTGTAGCCGTCTGGCTTGGCGTCGGCCACGGCCTTGGCGCCGATGTTGCCGCCGGCGCCGCCGCGGTTGTCGACGATGGCGCTCTGGCCGGTGATGTCGGACAGGCGGCTCGTCACGAAGCGCGTGGTGGCGTCATTGCCGCCGCCGGCCGGGAAAGGCGACACAAACTTGATGGCCTGGTTCGGGAAGCCGCCGACCTGCGGCATGGGTTGGGCTGACGCGGCGCCGTGTACGGAGAGGAGGGCGCAGCACAGCGAGGCTGCGGTCAATTTCAGTTTGGCAAGCATGGGGGCTCCTGAATGAATTGGGGCAAAAGATGAATTAAAAAATGAGGCGGCGCGGGGCCAAATCGGTATTACGCGGGGTGGGCGGCCGCGGCATCGGGCAACTGGAAGGCCTTCAGTTCCAGCGCGTCCAACTGCCCGATCAGGTTCACTTCCCAGGCCAGGTACTGGCGGGCAGCTTCCTTGTTGCCGTCGTGCCGGTCATGCACGAAGAAAAGGTAGTCGATGCAGTCGCTGTCGGCCGGCATGTTGTCAGTGGCCTGCAGCGTAAAGCCGGCGGCGCGCCAGGCGTCGAGGCCGCCTTCGAGCAGGCTGGCTTTCAGGCTCAGTGCCTGGAGGTCAAGGGCCGCGCAGGCGGCCGCAGCGGGCTCGTCGGCAACCAGCACCACCGGGCGGTGTTCACCGGCCAGAGCCTGTGCCAGGCGCGGCCGTATGGACCAGCGTGTACCCGCGATATGGTTTTGGCGAAATTGCATGCTCGGCCGCAGATCAATGGCGACCACGGTGCCATCGGCCAGCCCGGCCGACAGGGCGTGCGCGGTGGTGGCAGGCAGCGCGGGCAGGGCCACGGGCGCCGGGGCGGGCAGCGCCAAGCCACTGGCCAGGCCCTGGTCCAGCACGCTGGCGTCGTGGCCCAGCTGGCGCAGCCAGCTGGCGACCGTCAGGGCGCGTATGCCGTCCGTATCAAACAGCACCAGCCGGGCCTGGCGCACGCCCACATACTGGTCGGTGGCCTGGATCAGCTGGCCGCCCGGCGTGTGCTGCGCGCCCGGCAGGCTGCCGCGTGCAAATTCTTCGGGGCTGCGGACATCGCACAAAAAGAGCGTGCGCTGCGCGTCGCCGGCCCAGCCGTGCACAGTCTGTGCGTCGACGACAGGTACCTCGAAACGCTTTGCCAGCGCCTGGGCCGCCGCGCGCATGCCGGCGGGCTCTGTGGGCTGGGCCGAGTCCTTGTAGCGGCGCGTGCCGCCGTGCTCGAGTTTGAAGTCTGCCAGGTACCAGCCCTGGGTACCGTTTTCCAGCGCCGATACGGGGTTGCGCAAGCCCAGGTTGATCAGCGTTTGCGCGCCTATGATGCTGCGCGTGCGGCCTGCGCAGTTGATCACGATGTGGGTGCTTTCGCTGGGGACCAGGTCGCGGATGCGCAGGGCCAGCTCGCCGTTCGGGCAACTGATCGCCGTCGGGATGTTCATCTTGCGGAACTCCGAAAACGGCCGACCGTCGAGCACCACCACGTCGTCTTGCCGCTCCAGCATGGCTGCAAGTTCAGTCGCGCTGACCCGGGGCGTGTGGTAAACCTGTTCGGCCAGTTCGCCGAAAGTTTTGGACGGCACGTTGACGCCGGCAAACAACGGGAAGCCAGCGACTTGCCAGCCGGCTGTGCCGCCCTGCAGCACCTGCACATCGCTGTAGCCGAGTGCACTGAAGCGGCGCGCGGCCAAAGGCGCTGCGCCGCTGCCGTCGTCGTCATACACCACCAGCCGCACACTGCGGCGCGGCGCCAGGCGCGGTGCGTCCAGCTCAAGACGGCTGTAGGGCAGAGGGATGCCGTAAAACAAATGCGACTGGCCGTACTGGCCGTGCTCGCGCACATCAAACAGGGCGATTTCCGCGCCGTCGTGCAGCCAGGCTTTCAGCGTGGCCGCGTCTACAAAACGTGTCATGGGATAGGGGGCGTGTAGGTTCGGAAATTCAGGGAAAGGGGTAAGGGCGCGCGGGTGTTCAGCGGCGCGTCTGCACGCCGATGCCCATGGTTTCGTACGTACCTTTTTCCAGGTCGTAGCCGGTGCGCGTGTTCAGCGTTTCAAGCGCGCGGCCATACATGTGCAAGTGGCGTATCACCTGGCCGGCCGGAATCTCCACCGAATGGATGTCTTCGGGCATCAGGGCAATGCCCGTGCCGGGCTCGACCACGACGGAGTTGACCTCTTTGAGCTGTGCTTTGCCCGGCACTGAGCCATCGTCCTGGCGTTCGTACACGCGGTTGATCTCGGAGCCTTCCACGGCACTGATGCAGGCCCAGGTCGTATGGTTGTGCGGCACGATGCGTTTGCCGGGACGCATCACGTTGAGGTAAAGCGCGAAGCTCTGGTCGGCGTCTTCAGCGATCAGGTAGCGCGCCTGCAGTTCGGGGCTTTCGGGCGCAGCGAAATCCGTGGCGCTCCACAGCTCCTTCTGGCCGGCCAGCTGGTTCAGGACCGCGAGCACTTTGGCCAGCGACTGACGATTTGCCTCGCCGCTCCCAACAATAATTTTAATGTTTTGAATGGCGGCACCAACTACCTGGTTGCGCTCGGCTGCTGCGGTCATGGGCATCTTCCTGAGTGAGGTTTTGGGTTTACTTGGCCTAATATAGTCAACTCGTATTTCTGAAACAACTCAGAAATAGAGATAAATACATTAGCATTTGTAATAAGTAGATATTTACAAAACGCCTGGAAATGAAAACCCTTGATCTGGAATTGCTGCGAGCGCTGGTGGCCATTGATGAGCAGGACAGCTTTGCCAGCGCCGCCGTGCAGCTGGGCAAAACGCAATCGGCGGTGACGCAGCAAATGCAGCGGCTGGAAGACCAGATCGGCCACCCGCTGTTTGAAAAGCATGGGCGCCAGAAGCGCCTGACGCCGCATGGGTTAAAGCTGCTCGGTTACGCGCGCCACCTGCTGGCCATCAATGACGATGCCTTGCGCAGCCTGCAGCAAGGCAACCTGGAGGGGGTACTGCGCATAGGCGCGCCGCACGACGTGGCCGACACCATGCTGCCGACGCTGCTGGCACAGGTGGCGCGTGCTTCGCCGCTGTTGCAGCTCGACATCCATGTGGGGCGCAGCCCTTTCCTGATGGAATCCCTCAAGCGCGGCGAGATCGACATGACCATCTCCAACCGCAACGACCCGGCGCTCGACGGCGTGGTGCTGCGTACCTCACCCACGGTGTGGTTGTGCTCAGCCAGCTACGTACATGACCGCGCCAAGCCGGTGCCACTGATTCTGGTGGAGGGCCCCAGCGTGTTCCACAGGCTGGCGCGAGAGGCGCTGGACGCTGCCGGAATTCCCTGGTCGCCGAGCTATACCGCTTCCAGCCTGATCGGCATCAAGGCTGCACTGCGTGCGGGTTTGGGTGTGACTGCGCGCGGCATCGAGATGGCGGGCAGCGACCTGCGCGTGCTGGGCGAAAACGATGGACTGCCGCGCTTGCCTGAGCTTGATTACTACCTGTTCGTTCGAAAGAATGTCATTAACCCGGTGACACGCAAGGTGTTCGAGATGCTGAAATCCAACCTCGGTTTGATTCGCAGCGCGGCGGACCCGGCTATCCCCGCCGCGCGTGCCGATCGGGAAATTTAAGCGCCGCCTGAAAAAGCGAACGGCCGAAATTCCGGGGAAAAACGCATCCGCGAATGCGCTGCAGACTTTTTAATTACTTTGCTGAAAAGTATGCGCATATGAATTTGCGGTGTCGCGAGATCACAAAAAATAAACGCGCGAAAACGTTGGACGCGAGCCACAAGTAGCGGCTGTATCTGCGTGGTAACACGGTGCATGCGTCATCTGCGGTGTACGCTCGCCGGACGCTGACGATGCCCACGAGGAGGTGGGGTTGTCTCGCGTATCCGATCAATGCAAGGAGAGTTCATGTCAGTTTCAACATTCCCCATCAAGCGGCGCACGCTGCTTGCTGGTTCCGCAGCCACCCTGGCGCTTGGCGCTGCGCCCGCATGGGCTGCCTACCCCGACAAGCCCATCAAGATCATCGTTCCCTGGGCAACGGGCGGCAGCACCGATGCCATTACCCGCGTGCTGGCACAGCGGCTGAGCGAAGGGCTGAAGCAACCCGTGATCGTCGACAACAAGCCGGGTGGCGCGGGCCACGTGGGGATTGACCAGGCCGCCAAGTCGGCACCCGATGGCTATACGCTGGCGATCGTGGAGTTGTCGCACGTGTACGCGCCCGCAGTTGTTGCCAACCTGCCTTACGACATGCTGCGCGACTTCACGCCGATCACGCTGGTGGGTACATCGCCCATGGTGCTGTTTACCGGCATGGGCCCCGAAAACAGCGACTTCAAGACTTTCCTGAAAACTTCTTCGACCGCCAAGGGTGGGCCACCTGCCATGGCGAACAGCGGCACAGGGTCTATCAGCCATCTGGTGGGCGAGCTGTTTTCCCAGGAGACCAAAATCAAGTTCAACATGGTGCCTTACCGCGGCGGCGCGCCGGCGATGGTGGACCTGGCTGCCGGCCAGGTGTCTTCTTACTTCGCCACGCTGGCGACCGGCTCCAGCCTGATGGCCTCCGGAAAGGTCAAGGCGCTCGCAGTGACGGGTCGCAAGCGTTCGGACGTTCCCATCCTGCGCTCCTTGCCGACGATGACTGAGCTCGGCTTGAAGAACATGGATGTTGCGCAGTGGTGGGCGCTTGTTGCGCCAGCGACCACGCCGCTTGAAGTCACCGAGCGGCTTCGCCTCGAACTCCTGAGTGCGATGTCGGATTTCAAGGTGGTGGAACGTATGTCCGCTTTGGGCGTGGAAATGAAAGGTACTTCGCGCGACCAGTTGCGTGGATTCCTTCGGGCGGAGTCGGAGCGCTGGCGCACCCTGGCGCGTAACGTGGGACTGAAGCCGCAATAACTTCAGTTGCTTCAACGGATTCGGCTCATCACCGAGTCGATGCGTACCAGCGCCGGCGAGTCCGGCCGGCGCTGCGGTGCTATAGCTGCAGGCCCAGCCAGCGTCGCGCGGCTGCGTTCAGCGACTCCTGCTGACCCGTTGTCAGCAAAGTGATATGGCCGGGTGCGTCGCCTTGCCGCAGCTGCCCGGCGGCTTCGAGCAAACGGCGGGTCTGCCGCGCGACCGGCTCGCCGGTCTCGATCAGGCGGACGTCGGTGCCCACCATTTTCTGCAGTGTGTCCCACGCGAAGGCGTAATGCGTGCAGCCCAGCACCAGGGTATCGACCTGCCCGGCTTGGCCGCCGAAGGGCCCGATCGCTTGCGTGTATCCACGGCATAAAGCACTGATCTGCGCAACATCATGGTTCTGGATCGCATCGGCCAGCCCGTCGCACGGCTGCAGGATGAACTCGGCCTGGCCTTTCAGCGAATCGTGCAGGGCGCGCAGCTTGGCGCTTGCCACCGTGCCGCGCGTCGCCATGACGCCGATGCGGCCTGTCCTGCTCAACGCGACGGCCGGCTTGAGTGCCGGCTCGACGCCGACCAGCGGCAAGTCCGGGTGCTCGGTTCGTACGAGGTGAACGGCGGCCGCCGTCGCGGTATTGCACGCGATCACCAGTGCCTTGATCGCATGCTCTTCGCGCAATTTGCGCACGACGGCGCGTGTGCGCTCAATGACAAAAGCGTCGCCGCGCTCGCCATAAGGCGCGAAGCCCGCGTCGGCCAGGTAGACGAAGGACTCCGCGGGCAATTCGGCCCGCAATGCCTTGAAGACGCTAAGGCCACCCACGCCGCTGTCGAACACGCCGACCGGCCGGTCGGCGCCGGCATGGCCTTCGCTCACGCGGCTGCGACGGGAATGTTTTTGAACTCGCCGGTGGCGATTTTCTTTTGCCACTCGGCCGGGCCGGTGATGTGCGCGCTGGTGCCGCCCGCATCCACCGCCACGGTCACCGGCATGTCAACCACGTCGAATTCATAGATCGCTTCCATGCCCAGATCGGCAAAGCCCACCACCTTGGCGGTCTTGATGGCCTTGCTGACCAGGTAGGCCGCACCGCCGACGGCCATCAGGTAGGCGCTCTTGTGCTTCTTGATGGCTTCGATGGCGACCGGGCCGCGCTCGGACTTGCCGATCATTGAAATCAAACCGGTCTCGGCCAGCATCATTTCAGTAAAGCCGTCCATGCGGGTGGCAGTGGTCGGGCCGGCAGGTCCTACGGCTTCATCGCGCACTGGATCGACCGGGCCGACGTAGTAGATGACGCGGTTGGTGAAATCCACCGGCAGCTTTTCGCCCTTGCCCAGCATGTCTTGAATGCGCTTGTGCGCGGCGTCGCGGCCGGTCAGCATCTTGCCGTTGAGCAGCAAGGTCTGGCCGGGCTTCCAGCTGGCAACTTCTTCCTTCGTGAGCGTATTGAGATCGACTTTTTTGCTCTTCTTGTAGTCGGGCGTCCAGTTCACGTTGGGCCAGAGATCCAGCGAAGGCGGGTCCAGGTAGACCGGGCCGCTGCCGTCCATCACGAAGTGCGCGTGGCGCGTGGCGGCGCAGTTGGGGATCATCGCGACAGGCTTGCTGGCGGCGTGCGTCGGGTACATCTTGATCTTGATGTCGAGCACGGTGGTGAGGCCGCCCAGGCCTTGCGCGCCTATGCCCAGCGCGTTGACCTTCTCAAACAGTTCAAGTCGCAGCTCTTCGGTCTTGGTCATTTTGGCGCCAGAAGACGATTTGGCTTGGAGCTCGTACATGTCCAGGTCGTCCATCAGGCTTTCCTTGGCCATCAGCACGGCTTTTTCGGCGGTGCCGCCAATGCCGATGCCCAACATGCCGGGCGGGCACCAGCCGGCGCCCATGGTGGGCACGGTTTTGAGCACCCAGTCGACCACCGAGTCGCCGGGGTTGAGCATGACCATCTTGCTTTTGTTTTCACTACCGCCGCCTTTGGCCGCCACGGTGACGTCAATCTTGTTGCCGGGCACCAGCTCGGTGAAGATCACGGCCGGTGTGTTGTCTTTGGTGTTCTTGCGGTCGAACTGCGGGTCAGCCACCACGGAGGCGCGCAAGGTGTTGTCAGGGTGGTTGTAGCCGCGGCGCACGCCTTCGTTGATAGCGTCGTCAATGCTGCCGGTGAAGCCTTCCCAGCGCACGTCCATGCCGACTTTAAGGAACACGTTGACGATGCCGGTGTCCTGGCAGATGGGGCGCTGGCCCGTCGCGCTCATCTTGCTGTTGGTGAGGATCTGTGCAATCGCGTCCCTGGCGGCCGGGCTTTGCTCGCGCTCATAGGCGCGAGCCAGGTGCGCGATGTAGTCGGTGGGGTGGTAGTAGCTGATGTACTGCAGGGCAGCGGCTACGGATTCGATGAGGTCGGCTTGCTTGATCGTGGTCATGGTGGGTCGTCGTTATGAGGGCGTTTCGGGGAAATTTCGGGCAAACCCCGCAATTATCCGCCCTTGGGCGGGCGACTCGGGCATGTCGGGCGAGAGGATCCAAAACCCTTCAGATGAGAATCTTTCTCGTCTGCGGTCATACTAGGACTCTTAACCATCTTTTTTGACGCGCAGGATATTTCCATGACGACAAGCAGCACGCGCACGGAGCGCGATACCTTTGGCCCTATCGAGGTGCCGGCCGACAAACTCTGGGGTGCGCAGACGCAGCGCTCGCTGCAGAATTTCGACATCTCGGGCGAGCAGCAGCCACGCGAAATCATCAAGGCGCTGGCGCAGGTCAAGCGCTCATCGGCCAGGGTCAACCAAGCGTTGGGCCTTCAGGACGAGAAAAAAACCAAAGCCATCGTGGCCGCAGCCGACGAGGTGATCGCGGGCGGGCATGCGGACGAATTCCCCCTGGTGGTATGGCAGACGGGCTCCGGCACGCAGACCAATATGAATGTCAACGAAGTGCTGGCCAATCGCGCCAGCGAAATTCTGGGCGGTGAGCGCGGCGAGGGCCGCCTGGTGCATCCCAATGACGATGTCAACCGCAGCCAGTCGTCCAATGATGTGTTTCCTACCGCCATGCATGTGGCGGCTGTGGAGGCCATGACCCACAAGCTCCTGCCAGCGATTGCGAAGTTGCGCGCGACGCTGGCGCAAAAAGCCAAAGACTTCGACAGCATCGTGAAGATTGGACGTACCCATCTGCAGGATGCGACACCACTCACCCTGGGCCAGGAGTTCTCGGGTTATGTCGCGCAACTGGACCATGGTGAAAAGCATGTCCGCGCGGCCTTACCGCATTTGTATGAGCTTGCACTCGGCGGCACCGCCGTTGGTACGGGGCTCAATGCACCGAAGGGGTATGCGGAGCAAGTGGCGGCCGAATTGGCCACGCTCACGGGCCTGCCTTTTGTGACCGCACCCAACAAGTTCGAGGCGCTGGCCTCGGTCGACGGCCTGGTGCATGCGCACGGCGCCCTCAAGACATTGGCCGCCAGCATGATGAAAATCGCCAACGACGTGCGCTGGCTGGCCAGCGGCCCGCGCAGCGGCATCGGCGAACTCAGCATTCCCGAAAACGAGCCTGGCTCGTCCATCATGCCGGGCAAGGTCAACCCGACGCAGAGCGAAGCCGTCACCATGCTGGCGGCGCAGGTGTTCGGCAACGATGTGGCCATCAACTTCGGCGGTGCCTCGGGTAACTTCGAGCTCAATGTGTTCCGGCCCATGGTGGCGCACAACTTTTTGCAAAGCGTGCGCCTGCTGGCCGATGGCATGGTGAGCTTTAACGACCATTGCGCCGTGGGCATCGAGCCGAATCGCGAACGCATCGCCGAACTGGTTGACCGCTCGCTGATGCTGGTGACGGCGCTGAACACGCACATCGGCTATGACAAGGCCGCCTTCATCGCGAAGAAGGCCCACAAGGAAGGCAGCAGCCTGCGCGATGCGGCACTGGCTTCCGGTCATGTCACGGCCGAGCAGTTTGATGCCTGGGTGCGGCCTGAAAAAATGGTGGGCTGACGCTGACCACACCCGGTTTGGGGGGGAGCTGGTGGGTTGAAGGATTCAAGGGTTTACCCTAAGATTGCACCCGTGAATGTTCACGCCACAAAGGAAATTCATGACCGCCTTCGCCTTGTATTTGAGGATTGCCCGGCCCGCCGCCATTGCGCGCGTACGCCTTGTGCTGCGTGAGTTGATTGCTGCTACGCCGCTGTCTATTTTTATCAGCGCGCTGCGGGCCCGCTAATTTGATTGCTGCCGGGCGGTTTGCGCCGCCGGCAGTAGACCGCACCACGCGGTTGCTCTTTTTCTCTTGTTTTCTTTTCAGTGCCGCCGGTGCAATGCCGGACACTTGCTGATTCTGCATTGCGCGCTCAGGCTCAGCGCCGCTAACACGCGCACTCCCCATTCTGTAAATCAAATCCATCGCAGTGGCCGGGGTTTGGGATTGCACGATTCTTTCAACTCGCTTTCGTTTTTTTGAGCGATGTGTAAAGTTTTTTTCAAACTTGATCGCGGTCAATGGGCTCATAAATGTCCGCTCTCACAATCCGCTCACAACAACAGCATCAACGATTGCAATTGCAATTTCCACGGCATAAAAGCGACAGGAGACATCAATGACATACGCCACTACGGCAACCCGTGCGCCATCCACCGCCCATCGCTGGATACAGCTTCTCTTGGGCATCGTTTGCATGGCGATGATTGCCAACCTGCAATATGGCTGGACCCTTTTTGTGAATCCGATTGCCGACAAGCACGGCTGGAGCAAGGCCGCCATTCAGGTGGCCTTCACGATTTTTGTGTTGACCGAAACCTGGCTCGTGCCGATTGAAGGCTATCTCGTCGACCGTTTCGGGCCACGTCCGGTGGTCATGGTCGGTGGCATTCTTTGCGGCGTGGGCTGGGTGATCAATTCCTTTGCCGATTCACTGATGCTGCTCTACATCGCTGCTGCGATCAGTGGCGTTGGCGCGGGTGCGGTGTACGGTACCTGCGTCGGCAATGCCTTGAAGTGGTTTCCGGATCGCCGAGGCCTGGCTGCGGGTCTCACGGCTGCAGGTTTTGGCGCGGGCTCCGCGCTCACTATTCTTCCGATCTCGGCCATGATCAAGGGCAGCGGCTACCAGTCTGCCTTCCTGTACTTCGGGATCATTCAGGGCGTGATCGTATTTGTCGTGTCGTTCCTGTTGACGCGGGCACCGGCGAACCTGGCCAAGAGCGGCTCGATCTCCACGATCAATGTGCAGCAGAGCCGGCGCGACTACACACCGTCCGAAGTCCTGCGTTCACCGGTGTTCTGGGTGATGTACGTCATGTTCGTGATGGTGGCGGCCGGCGGGCTGATGGCTACGGCCCAGCTCGGACCTATCGCCAAGGATTTCAACGTCGGCGACGTGCCCGTCAGCATCATGGGTCTGGCGCTGCCGGCGCTCACATTTGCCCTGGCCATTGACCGCGTGCTTAACGGGCTCACCCGTCCGTTCTTTGGTTGGGTGTCGGACCAGATCGGCCGTGAAAAAACGATGCTGATCGCCTTTGGCATCGAGTCGGTGGGCATCCTGGCGCTCTATCAGTTTGGCCACAACCCGGTTGCCTTCGTGGTACTGACGGGCATGGTGTTCTTCGCCTGGGGCGAAATCTACAGCCTCTTTCCCTCAACCTGCGCCGATACCTTTGGCTCCAAGTACGCCGCATCCAACGCCGGCCTGCTGTACACCGCCAAGGGTACGGCGTCGCTGCTGGTTCCACTGTCCAGTGTGCTCACTGCGATGACCGGCAACTGGCACGCTGTCTTTATTGTTGGCAGCGTCATGAATGCGATTGCGGCGCTGATGGCCTGGTATGTGCTGCGCCCGATGCGGCGTGCCGAGATGGAAAAGGCCGTGCTGCCTGCGGCTGCTTCCGACAAGGCTCCCAGCTTCGGTCCTCTTCCGCAGTCCGCGCAATAGAGAGCAGCATTGCGGCCCGGAGCCTGCGGCGCGATGGGCCGCCATCCTGCGGGTCTGGGACAATAGGGCATGCTGAAGCTTGTCCACCGTACCCTCAACCAGTTCATCAATTCGCAATCGCTTTCGGGCGTGGTGCTGGCGCTGGCCGCTGTGGCTGCGCTGCTGCTGAGCAACTCGCCATGGAGTGAGGTTTACAACCGGTTTGTGCAACTGCCAGGCGAACTGCGGGTAGGTGGTGATCTGCTGGTGCTCTCCAAGTCGTTATTACACTGGGTCAATGACCTGTGGATGGCGGTGTTTTTCTTTCTGGTGGGCCTGGAGATCAAGCGCGAGCTGATTGAGGGCGAGTTGGCCTCACCTGCTCAGGCGCTGTTGCCGGCAGGTGCCGCGTTGGGCGGTATGGTGGCGCCGGCGCTCATCTACATGGCGATCAATGCTGGCGACCCGGTCGCGATGCGCGGCTGGGCGATTCCGGCTGCCACCGACATCGCCTTTGCGCTGGGCATTCTGGTGTTGCTGGGTAGCCGCGTGCCGGCATCGCTCAAGGTGTTTTTGACCGCTGTCGCCATCATTGATGACCTGGGTGCCATCCTGATCATTGCGTTTTTCTACACCGAGGGTTTGTCGGTGATGGCGTTGTTGGCCGCCGGGATCGGTGGGTTGCTCTTGCTGGCCTTTAACCGGGCGAAGGTGATGGCCATAGGGCCCTACGTGGCAGTGGGCCTGGTAATCTGGCTCTTTGTTTACAAGTCCGGCATTCATGCAACGCTGGCGGGCGTCATTACTGCGCTGGCGATTCCCCTTTCAGACGGCAAAGACGGTTCGCCGCTTAAAACAGCTGAACATACGCTGCACCCCTGGGTGGCTTTTGCTGTGTTGCCCATGTTTGCCTTCGCCAACGCAGGGGTGTCGCTTCAGGGTGTGACGCCAGGAACGCTCCTTCAAAGCGTGCCCCTGGGCATCGCCGCAGGCCTGCTGGTGGGCAAGGCTGTCGGCGTGTTTGGCGCTTCCTGGCTGTTGATCCGCTTTGCCGGTGCTCGCTTGCCTGCAGGGGCCGGCTGGAGCCAGTTTTTCGGAGTCTGCCTGCTGTGCGGCGTGGGCTTCACCATGAGCCTTTTCATCGGTGCGCTCGCATTCGCCGGCCAGGATGCGGCATACGAGACGCAACTGAAGCTGGGTGTGCTGTGCGGTTCGTTGTTGTCAGGGGTGCTGGGTGCGCTGATGCTGCTGCGCACAAGCGCTGCCGAAAAGGCGCCGGGCTAGGACCGCCCGGCGTGACGCGGTCAATGCTTTTGTGCGGCGATCGCGGACATGATCTTGTCGGTGTAGGCGATCGCAATCGCCGACAACAGGAAGGTGATGTGGATCACCGTTTGCGCAATCAGGACCCTGTCGGTGTAATTGTCGGCATTAATGAAGGTCTTCAGCAAGTGGATGGAGCTGATGCCGATGATGGCCGTTGCGAGCTTCACTTTCAATACTGAGGCGTTCACGTGGCTCAGCCATTCGGGCTGGTCGCGGTGGCCTTCGAGGTTCATGCGGCTCACGAAGGTTTCGTAGCCGCCCACGATCACCATGATCAACAGATTCGAGATCATGACCACGTCGATCAGCGCCAGCACCACCAGCATGATGACCGTCTCGTTGAGCGACACGATGGGCGTGGAGGTCTTGTAGCCGATGCTGGTGATCAGCGACTGCAGTGCGGTCTGGCTGCCGAAGGCGGCTTCAATCAGGTGCCACAACTCCACCAGAAAGTGCAGCACGTACACGGCCTGCGCGGCGATCAACCCGAGGTACAGCGGCAATTGCAGCCAGCGGCTGGCAAAAATCAGGTTGGGCAAGGGGCGCAGGGGCGAAATTTTGGCGGGAGTGGGGGATTGGGTGGGTTCAGTCATGATGGCGTAAGCTGGGGGTTTGCGGCATTGTAGGGGGAGTGCAGGTACCCCCTGAATTGCAGAAGTTGTAAGGTTCAAGCCAGTCAGTGGCTTGTAAGTGCGGCAGAAGACAGTACCACGCATTCAGTGACAAACAGGAGACAAAACCAATGAGCGCCCCTTCATCCGCGATCGAATCCACCCTGGTTGAAAATCGCATCTTTCCGCCGACACCGGCCACCGTAAAGGCCGCGCGTATTTCGGGTATGCCGGCTTACCAGGCGCTGTGCACCGAAGCCGAGAAGGACTTTGAAGGGTTTTGGGCTCGCCTGGCGCGCGAAAACCTGAGCTGGAAGAAGCCATTCACCCAGACATTGGATGAGTCCGATGCTCCGTTCTACAAGTGGTTTGCCGATGGTGAACTCAACGCTTCCTACAACTGTCTGGACCGCCATCTCGGTACACCGGTCGAAAACAAAAAAGCCATCATCTTTGAAAGCGACGACGGCAAGGTCACCAACGTCACTTACAAAGAATTGCATGCCAGGGTCAGCCAGTTTGCGAGCGCGCTGAAAGGCGCCGGCATCAAAAAGGGCGACCGCGTCATCATCTACATGCCAATGACGGTCGAAGGCGTGGTGGCCATGCAGGCTTGCGCGCGCATAGGCGCCACGCATTCGGTGGTTTTCGGCGGCTTCTCGGCCAAGAGCCTCCAGGAGCGCATTCAGGACGCCGGCGCCGTGGCCGTTATCACCGCCAATTACCAGTTGCGTGGCGGCAAAGAGCTGCCGCTCAAGGCCATCGTCGATGAAGGCATTGGGATGGGAGGCTGCGAGTCAATCAAGAACGTGATCGTCTACCAGCGCACCGCCACTGCCTGCAACATGGTGGCCGGCCGCGACAGCCTGATGCACGAAATAACTGCCAAAGCGGCGCCGGTGTGTGAGCCCGAGTTCGTCGGCGCAGAGCACCCGCTTTTCATCCTTTACACCTCGGGCTCGACCGGCAAGCCCAAGGGCGTGCAGCACAGCACCGGTGGCTACCTGCTCTGGGCCAAACTCACCATGGACTGGACCTTCGACATCCAGCCCGCCGACGTGTTCTGGTGCACCGCCGACATCGGTTGGATCACCGGCCACACCTACGTGGCCTACGGCCCGCTGGCTGCCGGCGCAACGCAGATCATCTTTGAAGGAATACCGACCTTCCCGAATGCGGGCCGCTTCTGGCAGATGATCGAAAAACACAAGGTCACGATTTTCTACACGGCGCCTACGGCCATCCGTTCATTGATCAAGGCCGCCGAGGCTGATGAGAAGGTGCATCCGGCCCGCTCCGACTTGAGCAGCCTGCGCATCCTGGGCTCTGTTGGCGAGCCGATCAACCCGGAAGCCTGGATGTGGTACTACAAGAACGTGGGTGGCGAGCGCTGCCCCATCGTCGACACCTTCTGGCAAACCGAAACCGGTGGCCACATGATCACGCCGCTGCCCGGCGCCACGCCGCTGGTGCCCGGCAGCTGCACGCTGCCATTGCCCGGCATCATGACCGCCATCGTCGATGAAACCGGCAAGGACCTGCCCAATGGCGCGGGCGGCATGCTGGTCGTCAAGCGGCCTTGGCCGTCCATGATCCGCACGATCTGGAACGACCCTGACCGCTTCAAGAAAAGCTACTTCCCCGAAGAAATGGGCGGCACGATTTACCTGGCCGGCGACGGGGCAGTGCGCAATGTCGATAACGGCTATTTCCGCATCACCGGCCGCATCGATGACGTGCTGAATGTGTCGGGCCATCGCATGGGCACCATGGAAATCGAATCGGCGCTGGTAGCGCACTCTACGCTGGTGGCCGAGGCCGCCGTGGTGGGGCGGCCCGATGACCTGACGGGCGAGGCCATTGTGGCCTTTGTAGTGCTCAAGCGTTCACGCCCGACGGGTGAAGAAGCCAAGGCGATTGCCAAGGAGCTGCGCGACTGGGTGGGCAAGGAAATCGGCCCGATCGCCAAGCCCAAGGACATCCGCTTTGGCGACAACCTGCCCAAGACCCGAAGCGGCAAGATCATGCGCCGCCTGCTGCGCGGCATCGCCAAGGGCGAGACCATCACCCAGGACACCTCGACGCTTGAAAACCCTGCCATTCTCGATCAGCTGTCTGAAAAGCAGTGATCGAGAACGTGGCGTAGCCGCGTCAGCGAAGCTGGGGCAGGTGGGGGACACTCATATCGCGAAGCGATGTGACGTGGCCACAAAACCCTGCCATTCTTGATCAGCTGTCTGAAAAGCAGTGATTTTGAAGCCGGCATAAAAAAAGCCCGTCATTGACGGGCTTTTTTTGGCCAGAAGCCCTCGGTTATTTCTGGGTCAGGATCCAGGCAACCAGTTTTTTGGCTTCGTCTGGGCTTACCTGGGCGTTGGCTGGCATGGGCACCGGGCCCCAGACGCCTGAACCACCCTTGATGACTTTGGCGGCCAGCTTGTCGGCTGCGTCTTTTTGCCCTGCATATTTGGCTGCGACATCCTTGTAGGAGGGCCCAACCAGTTTCTTGTCAACGGCGTGGCAAGCCATGCAGTTTTTTGCGGTTGCCAGTTGCAGATCCGCCAGCGCAGGGGTTGATACTGCAAAAACTGCAGCCATGGAAGCGATGACCGAAAGAATGCGTTTCATGGATTGTCCTCGTGGGGAGTTGTGGATTCGGTTACAGTCAATTAACGTCATTGTAGTGGTGCCGGTTGACCTGGGTTTCAAGGGTTGACCCGGCCAAACCATCACATATTCAGAGGAGTTACAGATGTTTTTTCTATTGGTTGGAATTGCTGCATTGGCACTGAAGTATCTCGAAATCGGTCCCGTTGCCACATTGAGCTGGTGGATTGTGCTTTGTCCATTCGCGCTTGCAGCTCTCTGGTGGTGGTGGGCGGATGCATCGGGCTATACCAAACGCAGGGAAGTGGACAAGATGGACAAACGCAGGCAAGACCGCATCGACAAACAGCGCGACGCCATGGGCATGCTTTCGGCGAAGAAAAAGAAATAGCTGATACAGCACAACTAGCTAAGGCGCCAGTCAAGTTACCCGGTTTTCGCAACTGGCAGCTGGCCCCAAAGCAAAGAGCCCGTGAAGTCTGTAACTTCACGGGCTCTTTGGGCTTCGGAGGATCAAATCAATAGTCGTCCAGCACCGCACCCTTGCTGGCACTTGATGCATTGAAAGCGAACTTGGCCTGGACGCCGCGGGTATAGCGTGGCGCTGGGGCTTTCCAGCCGACCTTGCGTTTGGCCAATTCGGCATCACTGATATTCAGCTGCAACAGGAGTTGCTTCGAATCGATGGTGATCGAATCTCCCTCATTGATGAAGGCGATGTTGCCGCCAGCCGCAGCTTCGGGTGCCACGTGGCCAACCACCATGCCCCAGGTGCCGCCCGAGAAGCGGCCGTCGGTGATCAGGCCCACACTCTCGCCCAGGCCGGCGCCAATCAGCGCGCCGGTGGGAGCCAGCATTTCAGGCATGCCTGGCCCACCCTTGGGGCCCAGGTAACGCAGCACCATCACGTCGCCAGCCTTGATCTTGCCAGCCAGGATGGCGGCCAGAGCAGACTGTTCATCATCAAATACACGGGCCGGACCGGTCATGACGGGATTCTTCAGACCGGTTATCTTCGCCACGCAGCCTTCGGGCGAAAGGTTGCCCTTCAGGATGGCCAGGTGGCCCTGTGCATACATGGGGTTATTGATGGGGCGAATGACGTCCTGGTCGGCACGTGGCACTTCAGGAACGTCCTTGAGAGTCTCGGCGATGGTTTGGCCAGAAATTGTCAAACAGTCGCCGTGCAGCAGTCCCGCAACCAGCAACGTCTTCATGACCTGGGGAATGCCGCCTGCGCGGTGCAGGTCGACTGCGAGGTATTTGCCGGACGGTTTCAGGTCGCACAGCACGGGTGTGCGCTGACGCACACGTTCAAAGTCGTCAATCGTCCATTCGACACCGGCCGTGTGGGCGATGGCCAGAAAGTGCAGCACGGCATTGGTCGAACCGCCGGTCGCCATGATCACCGCCACGGCGTTTTCAATCGCTTTTTTGGTGACGATGTCGCGCGGCTTGATGTCCTTCTTGATCGCTTCAACCAGAACCTTGGCCGACTCTTTGGCCGAGTTCATTTTCTCGTCATGCGGATTGGCCATGGTGCTGGAGTAGGGCAGCGAAATGCCGAGCGCTTCAAAAGCGCTGGACATGGTGTTGGCCGTGTACATACCGCCGCAGCTGCCGGTGCCCGGAATGGCGCGGCGCTCGATCTGCAGCAGGTCTTCGTCGCTCATGCGGCCGGCGGCGTTTTCGCCCACGGCTTCAAACACGCTGACGATGTTCAGGTCTTTGCCCTTGTAGGTGCCTGGCAGGATGGTGCCGCCATAGACGTAGATCGCCGGCACGTTGGCGCGCAGCATGCCCATCAGGCCGCCCGGCATGTTCTTGTCGCAGCCACCAACCACCAGCACGCCGTCCATCCACTGGCCCTGCACGCAGGTCTCGATGCAGTCGGAGATCACTTCGCGGCTCACGAGGGAGTACTTCATGCCCTCTGTGCCCATGGCCATGCCGTCGGAAATCGTGGGTGTGCCGAATACCTGCGCGTTGCCGCCAGCTTCCTCGATACCGGCAATTGCCGCGTCGGCCAGTTTTTGCAGGCCGCTGTTGCAGGGCGTGATCGTGCTGTGCCCATTGGCCACGCCGATCATGGGTTTTTTGAAATCGTCGGCCTCGTAGCCCATGGCGTAGTACATGGAGCGGTTGGGCGCGCGCGATTTGCCCTCGGTGATGTTCCTGCTGCGTGGGTTGGCAACGATGTTGACGGTTTTGGTTTCCATGGGGTGTCTTGTGGTGTTGGCTACTGTGGCTTGCCCGTGTTTGACCTTGGGCATGCATCGGGAGAAACAGAGTATGCGTGCTTTAACTGATTCTTTCTAATCCATTATTAATCATCTATTAATATGTATGGCATATGAAAGATGTTCTCGGCACCACGGGCATGGCTTCCCGTAAACCGCCCTTGATCGAGCTTCGCCTGTGGCGCCAGTTCCTGGCAGTGGCCGAGGAGCTTCACTTCGGCCGCGCTGCCAAAAGCCTCAACATGACCCAGCCGCCGCTCACGCAGGCCATTGCGCAGCTGGAGGCGCATTTGGGCCTCAGATTGTTCGACCGCACCAAGCGCAGCGTGCAGCTCACGACGGCAGGTGCTGCCCTGGTGCCCGAAGCGCGGGACCTGCTGACACGTGCGCTGGCTCTTCCAGCATATGCGCGCGCCAGCGCGGACGGCGAGGCCGGGCGCTTGCGGCTGGCTTTTGTGTCTACGGTCGGTTTTGAATTGCTGCCGCGTTGGGTGCTGGCCTTTCGCGAGCAATACCCCAAGGTGCAGCTGGAATTGATAGAGGCGACCGGCGACGTGCAGCTGCAGGCTTTTGAGCGCGGAGAGATCGACGCGGGCTTCATGCTGCATTCCCCTGGTTTCGCGCCGCCAGGCCTGGCCTGCCGGCGCATCAGCCAGGACCCGTTGGTGGTGGCGCTACCCGGGCAGCACTCGCTGGCAAGCAAGGCGACGCTTGCGCTCCCTGATCTGCTGGGCGAGTCTTTAGTGATCTTTCCGCGGCGAATCGTTCCGTCACTCTACGACGCGATTTTTGCGATGTATCACGCCGCAGGGCAATTGCCGCAGGTTGCCCAGGAAGCCATCCAGATGCAGACCATCGTGAACCTGGTATCCGCCGGGCTCGGCGTGGCCTGGGTTCCCGAGAGCGTGCGGCAGTTTCAGCGCCCTGGTGTGGTGTATCGCAGCCTGCCTGTTGGCAGGCCTTCCATGCGTAATGGTGCGCGGGGAGCTTTGGCCGTGGTGCCTGGTTGTGAGACCAGTCTGGTCTGGCCGCGGGCCAGCGCCAACCCGGCGCTTGCCCGCTTTATCGCCTTTATCGGCGCATAGACCGCTCGAAGGCTTCTTCCCGTTCGCGTTGCCGGCGCGCCGCCACCGCATTTTGCTGCTGCTGCCTTTCTGCGGCGGTAAGTTCGCGCTGCTCCATTCTTCGTTGGGCTATTTCGCCGGCACTGCTGCAGCGGGCGCCGTGGTTGGCTTCGCAATTGGCAATGATCTGTTTGTCGGAGGCCTGCGCCTGGGTTTGGGCACCGCCTTTGCGCAGGCCGCCCAGTGCCGAGGGCATGGCCTGGCGCGATCCGCCGCTGGATCGGTCAGCAGCAGCTGCCCGTGCATTCGCCGCAGCGTTTTCCGCCGCCCAATCCTTGGGTGCCGCGGCGGCTTTGCCATTGCCATAAAGCACGCCGGGCACGCCTGTTACAGGTGTGCCGTCAGTTGATGCTGGTGCCGCGGCAGGGGCCGGTGCGCGGACAATGAGCTTTTCATTGCCACCGCCACTGGTCGCACAGGGCGTTTGTGAAAACACCTTTTTGCTGGCCGAATCAAGGCATTGGTAGACCTGTGCCGCAGCGGGTTGTATGCACAACAAACCCAAGCCTGAAACAACGGTAAAACAGAATAAATGACGCATGGTTTGATCCTGTACGGCGTTGCTCCCAGTTTATGCGAGCGGGCTCGCTGTAAGCCCTTTCCTACGAGCCCCGCATGCAAAAATACGGCCCATGCTTATTCATCCGCAAATCAATCCGGTTGCCCTGCAGTTGGGGCCCCTGGCCATCCATTGGTATGGCCTGACATATCTGGCGGCTTTTGGCCTCTTCTTCTTCCTGGCTACGCGGCGCCTTCGCCACGAGCCCTATGCGTCCATCACCGGCCCCGGCGCCTGGTCGCGCAGGGACATTGAAGACATCCTGTTCCTGGGCGTCATGGGGGTGGTGATCGGTGGGCGGCTCGGTTACTGCCTTTTTTACAAGCCCGGTTACTACCTGTCGCATCCGCTTGAGATCTTTTTTGTGTGGCAGGGCGGTATGAGCTTTCACGGCGGGATGCTGGGTGTGCTGGCCTCGCAATGGTGGTTTGCCCGCTCGCGCCAGCGGCCCTGGCTGCAGGTCATGGACTTCGTCGCACCTTGTGTACCCACCGGGTTGGCGGCGGGGCGCGTCGGCAACTTCATTAACGGTGAACTCTGGGGCCGCTTCAGCGACCCGGCCTTGCCTTGGGGCATGGTATTTCCGGGTAGCGGCGCCATGCAACCGCGTCACCCCTCACAAATCTATCAATTCCTGATGGAGGGCCTGTTGCTGTTCGTGCTGCTCTGGTTGTACGCGCGCAAGCCGCGTAAGGTGGGGCAGGTTTCCGGGGCTTTTCTGGTCGGCTATGGTGTGTTTCGTTTCATCGCCGAGTTTTTCCGTGAGCCCGACGACTTCCTCGGCATCCTCGCCCTGGGCATGAGCATGGGCCAATGGCTTTGCTTGCCCATGATCGCAGCGGGTGTCTGGCTCTGGGTGTGGGCTTCCCGGCAGGGTCAACCCCGAAAATCCATCGCAGGCAGCTATTGATTTGTGGCGATAGCTCAGGGCGTCAGGACTGCCTGGTGCTCTGATCCTCCCGCGTCGGGGTGCTAGGGTTTCTCCCTGTCGTTTTCGGGCACAGGTCACTTGCCTGACTGCTTTTTAGCTTTCATAATTACGTGTAATTACTTGAAATTACCACCGAAATTCTGATAATTTTGGAAGCTGCCTGGGGCAGTTGTAGGGAAATAGGTGGTTTTTCGGGACGTACCGGCCATCGCAGTTGCCGGATTCGGTGGATGTCTTGTGTATTTGGGTTCATTGCGTCAGCCAGTCAAAAGGGGTCTGTCATGCGTCTGGTCCAGAGTTCATTGCATCAGGAGGTCGCTAATACCCTGCGGGAGCAGATTTTTGCGGGTCAGCTGGCGCCCGGGAGTTTCCTGGATGAGGTGGCGCTATGCGAACGGCTGGAAATCTCCCGCACGCCGCTGCGCGAGGCGCTCAAGGTGCTGACCTCGGAAGGGCTGCTCCGCCACGAACCCCGGCGTGGTTGCTTTGTCAACGAGGTGACCGAGCAAGACCTGGACGACATTTTTCCGGTCATCGCCTTGCTGGAGGGGCGCTGCGCCTATGAGGCGGCACGCAATGCCACCGACGCCGATCTGGCTGCGCTCACTACTTTGCATGAGCGGCTTAACAGCCACGCCAAAGCCGGCCGGATCAATGACTATTACGCGACCAATTTCGCCATTCACGAGGCCATCATCCTGCTGGCCAACAACCGCTGGCTCGCGCAGGCGATTGCGGACCTGCGAAAAATATTGAAGCTGGCGCGGCTCCAGCAGTTGCACGCGCCGGGGCGGCTGGCGCAAAGTCTTTCAGAACACATGACGGTGTTTGCGGCCCTCAAAAGCCGGGACAGCGAAGGTGCCGATGCAGCCATGCGCACGCACCTGACGCGCCAGCGCGAAGCGCTGCGTGACCTTTCCCGCAGCCAGCGCTCCAGGGTGGCCTCATGAGCGCCGCAGACTGGCTCAGCCGCAACGTTTCGCGGCTCACGGCAGGCGAGAAAGGTCTTACAGAAAAAACGGCTGCAGGGCAATCAGAACGTGCGCAAGCAGCTACAAAAAAGATAGCAACGAGTGTCGAGCTGCCTGCGCGAAGCACACACGAGAGGCTTCAAGCAACTTTGAGCCACAAGGATGAAGCGCTGTCGCCGCGCGTGCTTCGCCGCACCTTGCAAGAGCTGCAGGCCATCATCGACCCACGCGTGAGTGAGGTGGAAGGCGGCCGGCGCGCCATGGCCATTGCGGCCTGGTACCAGGGCGCCACCCCGGCTCGCCGGCGCGACCTGTGGATGCTGATGAGTGAGCAGTTCGTCGCCAATCCGCAGAAGGTCAAGGCTGCGCAGGCGCAGTTTGCGGCTGCAGTGGGCACACCCGAAGAGGCAGTGGCCGAGGTGCGTTACCGCCGTGCCACAGTCTCGCCGCGCCGGCGTCTGCTGCAGCGCTTCAGCGTCTATCCGGGCGGCATCCAGTTCCTGGTCGAGATGCGTGCCGACATGCAGCCCAGCCTCAAGGCCGACAAGCGCTTGCTGGCTCTGGATGTCGAAATGGAATACATGTTCTCCACATGGTTCGATGTCGGTTTCCTTGACCTGCGCCGCATCACCTGGGATTCACCGGCATCACTGATTGAAAAACTGATCAAGTACGAAGCGGTCCATGACATCAAGGGATGGGCCGACGTCAAAAACCGGCTTGACAGTGACCGTCGCTGTTATGGCTTCTTCCACCCGCGTCTTCCGGAGGTACCGTTGATTTTTGTCGAGGTCGCGATGGTCGAGACGATTGCGGGCGACATCATGCCTTTGCTCGATGAGCTGGCAGCGCCCTCGGACCTGAGCCGTGCGACCACTGCGATTTTTTATTCCATCAGCAATACGCAAGCCGGCCTGCGCGGCGTGAGCTTTGGCGATTCACTGATCAAGCGTGTGGTGGAGACCCTGAAAGAGGAGTTTCCCAAGCTCAAGACCTTTGCCACCCTTTCGCCTATTCCGGGGTTTCGCAGCTGGCTGGGCAAGAACGCGGCTGCCATGCTGGAAACGCTGGGAGACAAGGAGCTTGCCGCCCTGGGCCGGGCGGTGGGATTTGAGCCGCCTACTGCAGGGCACCTGCTGACCGCCGCAGAAAACCCACTGGCCCTCGGCGAAAAGTCGCCGGTGCGAAAGATGCTGCTGCACTGCGCCGCCCATTACCTGGGCCGGGCCCTGGAAGAGGGCAAGCCGCTGGACCCGGTGGCACGTTTTCATCTGGGCAACGGCGCGCGCGTGGAACGCATCAACTGGGCGGGCGACCCGACGCCCAAAGGGCTCAGGCAATCGTACGGCCTGATGGTGAATTACCTCTATGACCTCAAGCGCCTGGACAAGCATCGCGCCTTGCTGGCCCAAGGAAAGGTGGCTGTTTCCGGCGCTATTGAATCGCTTTTGTAGTTTTTTGCAGTTGCAGACGAGCAGTCGACAGATAAAAACGAAGGAGACAGACATGAGACCCGTTCACCTGCTGGGAAGGCTGGCGCTTGCGTGGCTGGCTGCCGTGTTGTTGCTGGGACATTCCGCCCAGGCCCGCGTCACGCGGATCGTGATTGACGAAACCGTTCCCCTGGCGGCAGACCTGTCAGGTGGTGTGGCCTTTGAACAGATTGCCGGCCGTGCGTTCGGCGAGCTGGACCCCAAGGCGCCTGGCAATGCCATCATCCAGGACATTGAACTGGGCAAAGAGGCCGATGGCAAGGTACGTTACGTGGCCACCTTTGTGTTGACCAAGCCGGTTGATCCGGCCAGGGCCAGCGGCCTGATGTGGCATGAGGTGCCCAACCGTGGTTTGCGCCGGCCTAATGTGGTGCAGGAGCGTGCATTGGGTGACATTGACCTCACCAGCGCCTGGCAGGGCGACAACGCCGGCGCCACCATGGTGCGGGCCACTGCTGCGGTCGAGCTTGCCCACTGGCTCAAGGTGCCGGTGGCAAGAAACGCCGATGGCTCACCTGTCACAGGCGAGGTGTTTGGCCGCATTGTCAATCGTACCGGCCCGGGTTCGCAACCGCTGGTCGTGCAAACAAATCCTGTTCCGTACAAGCCCATGAGCCTGGACACGCGCCAGTCGCGCCTGGTGTCGCGCACGGCTGAATCCACCCGCGGCGATGTGACCGGCGAGACAGTGATTCCTTCCGCCGACTGGGCCTGGGCCAAATGCGATGCAGCCAATCCTTTTCCCGGCGTGCCTGATGCAACGCAGATCTGCCTGAAGAACGGCTTCGATGCCAGCAAGCTCTACCAGGTAGTGTTCAAGGCCGCCGATCCTTACCTGCTGGGCGTGGGCTTTGCCGCCTGGCGCGATATGGGGGTGTTCTTCAAGACGGCCAGGGCGGATGACGCGGGCACACCGAACCCGGTGGCTGGGGTGGTGACCCACAGCATTGGCCGGGGCGTCTCGCAGTCCGGCAACTTTCTGCGCGGCTGGCTGCACCTGGGCTTTAACCGGGACGAGGCCGGGCGCCAGGTGCATGACGGCCTCTGGCCCATCATTGCGGGCCGGCGCATCGCGCTGAACTTCCGCTGGGCCCAGCCCGATGGTGTGCTGGAGCTGTACCAGGCCGGCAGTGAAGGGCCGCAGTGGTGGGCACGCGCGGCCGACCCGGTGCGCGGTGGGCCGGCCAGCGGCATTCTTGATCGTTGCGAAGCCAGCAAGACCTGCCCGAAAATCGTCGAGCACTTTGGCTCGGCCGAGGTCTGGGCCCTGAAACTTACGCCCGAATGGGTGGGTACCGATGCCAGGGCCGACCTGCCTCTGCCTGCCAACGTGCGGCGCTATTACATTGCCAGCTCCAGCCACGGCGGCGGGGCAGGGGGCTTTGACACCAGCCTGCCGGGCGTGGGCCTTCCAACGGCAGGCGCCAGTTGCCCGGGCAACAATTTCGGCACGGGTGTGTTACCCGCCAACCCGGTGCCGCATACCGAAACCGTGAACGCGCTGCGCGTGCACTTTCGCAACTGGGTGATGCGTGGCGCCGAGCCACCGCCCAGCCGCTGGCCTACCCTGGCGCCGCGTGCCGGCGAGCCGCGCGGCACGCTGGCGCTGGCCACCAAGGAAGGCATCGGCTTTCCCACGCTGCCGCAGTTGCGCCCCTCCGTGCCCGAGCCGGACTTCATCATGCCGGTGCTTGACTATGACTGGGGCCCCGCGTTCAACCCTGCCGATGGCTCGGGCGTGGCATCCAATGCGCCGCCGCCCATCCGCCGGGTGCTGGCCATGCTGGCGCCGCGTGTGGACGCCGACGGCAATGAGCTGGGCGGCGTGCCGGTGGTGCTGCTCGAAGCGCCGCTGGGCACTTACCTGGGCTGGAACATCACGGCGGGCGGTGCCCGGCCATTCCACCAGGGGCAGATTTGCAATTACGTGGGCGGCATGGTGCCCTTTGCCCGCACGGCGCAAGAGCGCGGTGCCAACGGCGACCCGCGCCTGTCGCTGCAGGAGCGCTACGGCTCGCACGAGGGCTATGTGGCCGCCGTGCGCAAAGCCGCCGAGAAAGCGCAGGCCCAGGGTTTCCTGCTGGCCGAAGACGCGGTGCGCCTGATCAAGGCTGCCGAAGCCAGCGCGGTGCTGCGCTGAAGGCAATCTTTACCGAATATCATCCCGTAGTAAAACCCACCAAAGGAGACAAACCATGAATTCAATCAACCGGCGCGACGTCCTGCGCATCGCTGCGGCCAGCGCTGCAACCGCATCACCCCTGCTGCATGCGCAGTCAGCCTGGCCCACCAAGCCAGTGACGATGATCGTGCCGTTTCCAGCCGGCGGCGGTACCGATGCGTTCGCACGGCCGCTGTCGGCGCAGTTCGCCAAACTCACAGGCAAGCAGCTCATCATCGACAACCGCGGCGGAGCCGGCGGCACCTTGGGCGCGAGCATCGCCGCCAAGGCGCAGCCCGACGGCTATACGCTGTTCATGGGTGCCGTGCATCACACGATTGCACCGTCGATGTATCCCAAGCTGGACTACGACATCGAGAAAGATTTTGTGCCGCTGGCCTTGATGGCCAACGTGCCGCAGGTGCTGGTGGTCAATCCCCGCAACATGCCGTTTTCCGATTTCAAGGCTTACATCGCGGCCGTGCGCAAGGCTCCCGGCAGATACAACTATGGCTCCGCCGGTGCGGGTACTTCGCACCATCTGGCCGGGGAGCTCTTCAAGCAGCAAACCAAGACCTTCATCACGCACATCCCTTATCGCGGCGCGGGCCCTGCGCTGCAGGACTTGATTGGCGGCAACGTCGACATGATGTTTGACGGCCTGGGCTCTTCCGCCAACCACATCAAGGGCGGCCGCATCAAGGCGCTCATGGTGTCCGGCACCAAACGCAACCCGGCTTTCCCGGACGTGCCTTGCGCCGGCGAACTCGGCCTGCCCGACTACACCGTGACCACCTGGTACGGCATCTGGTCGCCCAAGGGCACACCCGCCGACGTGCAGGCACGCATCGTGGAAGATCTGCGCAAAGCCGCCACCAGCGATGAGCTCAAAGCCATCTGGGCCAACAACGGCGCGGACTTCGGCAACCTCACCCCCCAGCAGTTCGGCACGTTTGTGAGCAACGAGGTCAAACGCTGGTCGGCCGTGGTGAAAGCCTCCGGCGCCAAACTCGACTGATCCCTTGATGACCGGTGTCGTTTTACTGGAAGTGAAAGGCCCTGTTGCCTTTGTGACGCTGTCCCATCCCGGCAAGCTCAATGCCATGTCTCGCGCCATGTGGCGCGAGTTGCGTACGGCGTTTGAGTGCATCCAGCAAAGCGCAGCGTTGTGTTGCGTGCTGGTGCGGGGAGAGGGCGGGCAGTTTTGCGCGGGCGGCGACATCTCCGAATACGCCGGCTTTCGCTTTGAAGAAGCGGGCCTGCGCGCGTTTCATGAAGACGATGTATGGGGCGGCTTGCAGGCCATGCTGGACTGCGACGTCCCCATCGTCGCGCAGATCGAAGGCAACTGTATGGGCGCCGGCGTTGAGATCGCCAGCTGCTGCGATATCCGCATTGCCGGTGATACGGCAAAGTTTGGTGCGCCCATCGCTAAGCTCGGTTTCCCGATGGCGCCGCGCGAGGCTGCGCTGGTGATGCGTGCCGCCGGAGAGCTGACCGCTCGGGAGATGCTGCTTTCGGCTGCCGTTCTGGGGGCCGCCGAGATGAAGCAGCGCGGCTTTCTCAACCAGGTTGCGCCTGGCCAGGACGTCGAGGCCCTGGTTACGGCTTGTGTGGATCGTACCTGCGCCCTTGCGCCTGGCGCCGCGCGCCTGAATAAACAGGCATTCAGGGCTCTGGCGCCCATTGGATCGGCGCGACCAGCTACTGATTTGATAGCAACAGCCTACCGTTATGCACCTTCTGCCGAGCACCGCGAAGGTATTTCCGCCTTCACCGAAAAGCGCCCACCCCGGTTTGATCGCCGGGCGGCCGAAATTCCAACCATAGCCAGCCTGACCCATGAAAAACCATAACCTGTTTGCAGCGCTTCGAGCCGCGTTTCCTTCTTCGCTCAATGAAGTCGCCGTCGAAACCGACAACGGCCTCTGCTATTCGTGGCGCGACCTCGAGCGCGGCACCGCGATGATGGCCAACCTGCTGGCCTCGCTGGGGTTGCCTGAAGGGGCCAGGGTGGCGGTACAGGTTGAGAAGTCGGTGGAAGCCATGATGCTTTACCTGGCGACGCTGCGCGCCGGCTATGTGTTTTTGCCGCTCAACACCGCCTACCAGAGTGCCGAGATCGAATACTTCGTCGGCAACGCCGAACCTTCCGTCATGGTCTGCAGCAGCAAGAATTTTGGCTGGGTCAGCAAGATCGCCTTCAAGGCCGGCACGCAGAACGTGTTCACACTGGACGATGACCGCACAGGCTCGCTGCTGGACCGTGCGGCGCATTGCAGCGACCAGCATGAAGTGGTGGCACGGCAGGCGGACGACCTGGCCGCCATCCTCTACACCAGCGGTACCACGGGCCGCAGCAAGGGCGCCATGCTTTCGCACGGCAACATGCTGAGCAATGCGCTGGTGCTCAAAGATGCCTGGGGCTGGACGGCTACCGGAGGGCCCGAAGGCCGTGGCGATGTACTGATCCATGCCTTGCCCATCTTTCATGTCCATGGCCTGTTTGTCGCGATTCATGGCGCGCTGATCAACGGCAGCAAGATGATCTGGCTGGCCAAATTTGACCCCAAGCTGGTGGTGAAAAAGCTGCCCGAAGCCACGGTGTTCATGGGCGTTCCCACGTTGTATGTGCGCCTGTTGGCCGAGCCGGGGCTGACCCGCGAAGCCTGCCGTAACATGCGGCTCTTTGTGGCGGGGTCGGCGCCTTTGCTGATCGAGACCTTCAACGAGTGGAAAGAGCGCACCGGCCACACCATTCTGGAACGCTACGGCATGTCGGAAACCGTGATGCTCACGTCCAACCCTTACGAGGGTGCCGAGCGGCGCGGCGGTACGGTGGGCTTTGCGTTGCCCGGTGTCAGCCTGCGTGTGCAGGACGAAGGCGGTGAGTCCTTGCCGGCCGGTGAGATCGGCGGCATCCAGGTCAAGGGCCCGAATATTTTCAAGGGCTATTGGCGCATGCCGGAGAAGACAAAAGAAGAGTTCACCGCAGACGGCTACTTCAAGACCGGCGACGTGGGCAAGATCGACGAGCGCGGCTACATCGTCATTGTGGGCCGCAGCAAGGACCTCATCATCAGCGGCGGTTACAACGTCTATCCCGCCGAAATCGAAGGCTATATCAACGACATGCCTGGCGTGGCCGAAAGCGCGCTGGTTGGTGTGCCGCACCCGGATTTCGGCGAGGTCGGCGTGGCTGTCGTGATCGCCAAGCCGGGCGTAGTGCTGGAGGGCAGCATGATTGTGGGCGAACTGAAATCGAAGCTGGCCAACTTCAAGATTCCCAAGAACTGCTTTGTGGTCAGCGAGTTGCCGCGCAACACCATGGGCAAGGTGCAGAAGAATTTGCTGCGAGAGCAGTACAAGGGATTGTTCGCCCGGGCCGCGGCTTAAGAACAGGTTCTAAGGCGCAAAGTCGTCGACCTGGATCACCTTGTCGGCGGCGCGTAAATAAGCCAACGCCAGATCCGGGCGGCTTGAGGCTTGCGCGGCGTGCTCCATGGACTGATTGCTGCGCACGGCCTTGTTAAGCGCCACGGTTTCTTCGCCGAGCTGCGTTGCCAGATCGAGCGCATCCATCAGGTCGCGTAGCCCACCGCTGGTAGGCGTTGCCAAGTCAGGGCACAAGCGTTTCACCACGACGGGGTGGGTTCGCAGAAGTTTGGCCAGCTCCAGCAACTGAACATCGCGAAGCGGTGCCTGGCGTGTGCTGCGGTTTAGCACCAGCGCACCCACTACACGCCTTAGCGGCGAAGGAAAGTTGGCGTAGAGGGCCTCCAGCGTATTGCCGGCTTCATCGAGCTGCACGCGAATGGCCGCCTGCGCGACCGGCAGCATGTTCGTATCCTTGTCGAAGGCATAGTGCCAAAGGCAGGCGCTGGCCATGTAGAGATGGGCCAGCACATCGCCCAGCCTTGCCGACAGCAACTCCATGCGTTTGAGCTTGCCGCCCAGCAAGCCCATGGCCAGGTCGCAGGTCAATGCGTACTGGCTGCTCAGGCGGGCGATCAGCCGGGCTTCTTTTTCGAGGCCCAGGGGTGGCGTGCCTTGCACGGGTGCACCGGCGATGCTGTGCCAAAAGTTACGCAGCACGTGCCCGCCATGGCCGATCAGCGCTTCCCCCAGCGCCTGCGCATCGTTGCTCTGCACGGCTTGCATTTCCTTCATCACGTAGGGGTGGCAGCGCACCGCGCCTTGTCCAAAAATGATCAGCGAGCGGGTCAGGATGTTGGCGCCTTCCACGGTGATGGCAATAGGCGCGCCACGGTAAGCCACCGACAGCAGGTTGGATGGCCCCTGGATGATCCCCTTGCCGCCCAGGATGTCCATGCCGTGGTTGACGGCGCGCCGGCCAGCTTCGGTCAGGTGCACTTTCAGGATGGCGCTGGCCACGCTGGGCTGCTCGCCCTTGTCGAGTACGGCGGCGGTGTAGCGGCGTGCGGCGTCCGTCGCATAGAGTTCACAGGCCATTTCCGCAATCACGCCGGCAATCGCGTCGAAGCGGCCGATAGGCAGGCCGAACTGCTCCCGCACCTGGCCGTAACCGTTGGCCACGAAGAGCGCCGTTTGCTGCATTGCCGAGCCAAGCGCCGGCAAGGAAATGGCTCGCCCTGCCGCCAGGCATTCCATCAGCATGCGCCACCCCTGGCCGACCTGCTGCTCGCCGCCGATGATCCAGTCCATGGGGATGAAGACCTCCCGGCCTTCGATGGGGCCATTCATGAAGGCGGCGTCCATCGGCCGGTGCCTTCTGCCGATCTGCATGCCGGGCTGCGGCACCGGAATCAGCGCGCAGGTGATGCCCAGGTTGCGCGGGCCTTCGGGCAGGGTTTCGTCCACCGCGTTGAAGGCCAGGCCGACCACGGTGGCGACGGGCGCCAGCGTGATGTAGCGCTTGGAGAAGTCCACACTGAAGCCGCCCACCATGACGCCGTCGATCTTCCGTTCGACGAGGACGCCCCGATCGGGGATGGACGCGGCATCGGAGCCCGCATAAGGCGAGGTCAATCCGAAGCAGGGCAGGTCGCGGCCATCGGCCAGGCGTGGCAGGTAGTACTCTTTTTGCGCCGCCGTGCCATAGCGCAGCAGCAGCTCGGCCGGGCCCAGCGAATTGGGCACCATGACGGTCACGGCGGCTGAAATGTTGAGGGTGGCGATGCGCGTCACTACCGTGGCATGGGCGTAGTGGCTGAACCCGAGGCCGCCCCACTCCTCGGGAATGATCATTCCGAAGAAGCGCTTGCTGCGCATGAAAGCCCAGACTTCGGCCGGCAGGTCGCCAGCCTGGTCGATGGCGAAATCGTCCAGCAATGCGCACAGCGCAGTGACCTCGTTGTCCAGGAAAGCCTGCTCTTTGGCGCTGAGCAGGTTGGGTCCGGCAGCCAATAGGGCATCAAAATGGGGCGTTCCCGAGAACAGCTGGCCTTCGAACCCGACCGTGCCCGCCTCCAGCGCTGCCCGCTCGGTGTCGCCCATGACGGGCAGTGCACGGGCAAAGGGTTTCATGGCGGCCTGGCCTAACCATCGGGGCAATCCCATGGGTTTCTCCTGAGCTGAAAGTAAGGCAGTTGCCCCTAGCGTATGCAGCGCAGGCCAATTGGGCAGCCGTCCTTGGGCGTATCTGGCTGTAGGCGAATTGGCCCAGATGCCGGGCTGCTGTGGCGGCCCCGGGGAGAAAAAGTTCCCGCGGCCCTAACCCTCTTATACAATTGCTCCGGTCTGATTTTTGCTTGAGTTTCCTGGTTTTTACTTCCAAGTTTTAAGAGGAGTTACGGACATTATGAAAAAGCATCTTGGCTATCTGGCGATTTCAACCATCCTGGCAGCCATGCTGGCCGGTTGCGGTAAAAAAGAGGAGGCACCTGTCGCTGCCGCTCCGGCGCCCGCAGCAAGCGCACCCGCCGCTGCTCCCGCCGAAGAAAAGGTGCTCAATGTCTACAACTGGCCTGACTATGTCGCCAAGGACATGATCGCCAACTTCGAAAAAGAAACCGGCATCAAGGTCAATTACCAGACCTTTGAAAACAACGAAGCCCTGCACGCCAAACTGGTGGCAGGCAATACCGGCTACGACATCGTGGTGCCCGGCGCCGTATTCGCCAAGCCGCAAATCGACGGCGGCCTGCTCGCCAAGCTCGACAAGTCCAAGGTCGCCAACTACGGCAACCTCGACCCGGCCATCATGGAAAAGCTGGGCACCATCGACCCGGGCAATGCCTACCTCGTCCCCTGGGCCTGGAGCTTCACCACGGTCGGCATCAACAAAGCCAAGGTGACCAAGGCGCTGGGCTCCACCCCCATGCCTGAAAACGCATGGGACCTGGTGTTCAACCCGGTCTACACCGCCAAGCTCAAGTCCTGCGGTATTGCTTACCTCGATTCGCCAACCGAAGTGCTGCCGCCCGCCATGCATTACCTGGGCAAAAACGCCTATTCGAACGACCCGGCCGACCACAAGGCAGCCGCTGAAATGCTGGCCAAGGTGCGTCCGCACATCCGCATGTTCTCCAGCACCATGATTGACGACCTGGCCGGCGGCAAGGCCTGCGTGGCACTGGCCTGGGCAGGCGACATCAACATCGCCCGCGGCCGTGCCCTTGAAAACAAGAGCGGCAATGATGTCGAGGCCCTGTTGCCGAGCACCGGCGGCCTGATCTTCTTTGACACGCTGGCCATTCCGAAGGATGCCAAGCACCCGAACAACGCGCTGGCTTTCATCAACTACTCGCTACGTCCGGAGGTGTCTGCATCTTTGACCAACGAGCTGGGTTACGCCACCGCCAACAAAGCCAGCCTGGCCAACGTCAAGCCCGAGATCGCCAAGGACAAGGCGGTATTCCCCGATGCGGACAATCTGAAGAAAATGGTGTCTCCGGCCAGCTTCAGCAACGAAGCGCGTGAATCCATGAGCAATGTGTTCACGGCCTTCAAAAAAGGCAAGTGACGCTCTACTGATCTCTGGCAAGCGCTGATTTCAGTGTGAACCCGGCTGTGCATGCAATGCTTTGTGTGCGCAGCTTTTTTCTTGGTGAGAACCCCTGTTCATGAATCTACCCCTCCCGGCCGGTGACGGATTTTTGCGGACTGAGCAGCTGGTCAAGCGCTTTGATGGCGTGGCGGCGGTGGACGATGTGTCCCTGTCGATTCACAAGGGCGAAATCTTTGCGCTACTCGGCAGCTCCGGCTGCGGCAAGTCGACTTTGCTGCGCATGCTGGCAGGTTTTGAAAAACCCACTGAAGGTTCGGTCATCCTGGATGGTGTGGACATCGCGTCATTTCCGCCCTACGAACGGCCCATCAACATGATGTTCCAGTCGTACGCGCTTTTCCCCCATCTGACGGTGTGGGACAACATTGCCTTCGGGCTCAAGCGCGAAGGGATGCCCAAGGGCGAAATCGAAGCTCGCGTGCAGGAAATGCTCAAGCTGGTCCAGCTGGAGACCTTTGCCAAACGCAAGCCGCACCAGCTTTCAGGCGGCCAGCAGCAGCGTGTGGCGCTGGCAAGAAGCCTGGCCAAACGTCCTCAACTATTGTTGCTCGACGAGCCGTTGGGCGCCCTGGACAAGAAACTGCGTGAGCGGACACAGTTCGAACTGGTCAACATTCTGGAGTCGGTCGGCGTCACCTGCGTGATGGTGACCCACGACCAGGAAGAGGCTATGGCCATGGCCTCCCGTATCGCCGTCATGAGCCATGGCCGCGTCCTGCAGGTCGGCACGCCCAAGGAAATCTACGAGCACCCCAATTGCCGTTTTGTGGCTGACTTTATCGGCAACGTCAACATGTTCGAAGGTGAGCTCACGCTGGACGAGGCGGACCGCTGTGAAGTCACGACGGAGCAGGGCGTGGTGAATGTGGGCCACGGCATTAGTGGAACGCTAGGCATGTCGGTGGCCATCGCGGTGCGGCCGGAGAAGATTCACATTGCCAAGACCCGCCCTGAGGTGAACGTCAACCTGTTCACTGGCAAGGTGCGGGAGATTGCTTATTTCGGCAGCTACAACACTTTCATTGTGGAAATGCCGGGCGGCCGCAGGGTGAAGATCACCGAGACCAACACCACGCGCCACGAGAGCTCCCTGATCACCTGGGAAGACGCGGTGTTCTTCTGGTGGGACGATTCGGCGCCCGTGGTGCTGACTCAATAAGCTGCTGCTGCGACGCCAAGCTATCTCACTACCGCGATGAAAATCCATTCCTGGCTTCAACTCAACCTGGGGCGGCGCTTCGTGATCGGCGTGCCTTACGTCTGGCTGCTGCTGTTTTTCGTATTGCCCTTCCTGATCCTGCTGCGGATCAGCGTCACGGACATGGGCAATGGCGTGGATCCCTTCGCGCCGCTGATCGAGACGGTGCAGGGGTCCTGGCACGTCATGCTGCGCTACAACAACTATGCGTCCATCTTCATCGATAAAGCGGCCGATGCTGCAGGCGGTTTTGGCAACACGATCTACATGGAGGCTTACAAGACCTCGCTGAAGTACGCTGTGCTGACGACGCTGTCGTGCCTGCTGATTGGGTATCCGTTTGCGTACTTCATTGCCCGCTCGCGGCCCGCGATCCGGCCGGCCTTGCTGATGCTGGTCATGTTGCCGTTCTGGACGTCTTTCCTGCTGCGGGTCTACGCGTGGAAGGGCATCCTGGCCGATCAGGGCGTGCTCAACAACCTGCTGCTATCCCTGGGCATCATCCAGGAGCCGATGGTGATGCTTTACACGGATGTGTCGATGCTGGTGGGTATGACTTATGTGTACTGCCCCTTCATGATCCTGCCGCTTTACGCCAACCTGGTGAAGATGGACTTTCGCCTGCTGGAGGCTGCCCACGATCTGGGCGCCAGCGCCTGGAAGGCTTTCTGGCTAATCACTGTTCCACTCAGCAAGTCCGGGATCATCGCCGGTTCGATGCTGGTTTTCATCCCCAGCGTCGGCGAGTTCGTGATTCCGTCGCTGCTGGGGGGCGCTGAAAACATCATGATCGGCCGCGTGGTGTGGGACGAAATGTTCAGCAGCAACAACTGGCCGCGCGCATCCGCGCTGGCCGTGGTGATGATCCTTCTGATCCTGGTGCCGCTGGCTTTTTATTACCGCTCCAGCAGCGACCGTGACGCGCAAGGACGCCACTGAGATGAAAGAAGCCATGAGAACCTTCCTGCGCCTGGCAGAAGGCAACGTAGGCCGGATCTGGATGGGGCTGGTGTACCTTTTCCTCTATATCCCGTTGATTTTCCTCATCGTCTTTTCATTCAACAGCACCCGGCAAGACGGTGTTTTCACCGGCTTTTCAACGCGCTGGTATGAGGCGCTGCTGTCGGACTCGCGGTTGGTGGAAGGTTTTTTTCTGTCGCTCAAGGTGGCGCTGATCACCGGCACGCTGTCGGTGGTGCTCGGCAGCTTCGCTGCCTTTGTACTGGTTCGCTATTTGCGCTTTACCGGGCGTACGCTGTTCTACGGGTTGGTCAACGCGCCCCTGGTCATGCCCGAGGTCATCATCGGTCTGGCCTTGCTGCTGCTGATGGTGGCGGTGCAGCGCACCATCGGCTGGCCGGACCGGGGTTTCATCACCATCGTGACGGGGCACACCTTGCTCGGCATGGCCTACGCCACCGTGGTCATCCAGTCGCGGCTCAGCGAAATGGACCGCACCCTGGAAGAGGCCGCCATGGATCTGGGCTGCCGGCCTGTGCAGGTGTTCTTTCTGGTGACTTTGCCCAGCATTGCGCCGGCGCTGGTGTCGGCCTGGCTGCTCACCTTCACACTGTCGTTTGACGACGTGGTGATCTCCGAATTCTTGTCGGGGCCCGGCGTGACGACCTTGCCGCAGGTGATCTTCAGCTACGCCCGCCGCGGTGTGAACCCGTCGATTTACGCAGCAGCCACGATTTTGATCACGGTGGTGTCGTTGGGCATCATTGCCTACAGCATCTCCGTGATGCGCCGGCAAAAACGGCTGGACCGCGAAATCAGTGCGGCGGCTCGACCGGAACAGGCTTTCCCGGACCCCGTCCGGGCAAAGTAGCCAGCACGACGCCGGTCAGCGCGATGGCAAAAGCGCCGATCTGGGTGCCATTGAGCTTTTCTCCCAGAACAATGACGCCGACCGCTGCAGCGCTGACCGGCAGCAATACGGTGAAAACGCCGGCCTGATTCGCCGGAATCGTCCTGAGCCCGGTCATCCAGAGCCAGACCGTCCATACGCTGGCCGCGAGCGAATAAAACAGCAGCAACAGCCACGCGGAGGGCGCCACCTTGCCAAAGTCAAATCCCCAAGCCATCCAGAGGCCGAAAGGGGTGACGAGGGCAAAGCCCCAGAGGTTGATCAGTGCGGTGATGCGTTTGGGGCTGAGTACGCCGGTCAGCTTCTTGCCGATCACGGCGTAGGCCGCTTCGCATAAAACCGCGCCCACCAGCAGCAAATTGCCCAGCCAGGCATTTCTGTGTGCCAAATCGGCCTCCGGGCCAATGCTGACGGGCGCAACCAGCTCATTTTTTGATAGCGAAACAAGCCCAATGCCGACCACCGCGCAGGCTACAGCGCCCCATACGCGCGCACCGATGCGTTCCCGCAGGAAGAGCCAGCTCATCAGCGCAATGGCTGCCGGAATGGAAGCCATGATCACACCGGCCGCAACCGCGCTGGTCATGCTCACGCCGAACAGCATGCAGATGGAAAACAGGAAATTGCCCAGAAAGGATTCGAGGAACAGCAGTCGGCCGGTTTGCCGGCTCATGGGGACTTCGCCCGCCGGTTTTTTCAGCCAATGCAGCATGGCGGTGCCACCGATGCCAAAGCGCAGCCAGGCCAGCAGAAAGACGGGGAAAGCGATGACGAGGGGTTTGG
This sequence comes from Polaromonas sp. P1_F4, assembly GCF_056405675.1. Taxonomy (NCBI): domain Bacteria; kingdom Pseudomonadati; phylum Pseudomonadota; class Betaproteobacteria; order Burkholderiales; family Comamonadaceae; genus Polaromonas; species Polaromonas sp. P1_F4. Next base: position 498,486 of record NZ_JBFUBP010000001.1, read on the forward strand.
AAAGCGCCACGTAGCTGCCAACGAGCGACATGCTGAGCGCCAGGCAGGCGTAGGCCACGATTCGGTTCATTAAACTGGAGGCTCCTGTGGTGCGGGCCATTGCGGAGGCCTGCGTTTGTACCGGCCGGGAACGGCCTGGCAGAGGTTGAAATCATGCCTTAATTTCAGAGGGGCATTGCCGGTTACACGCAGCCTGGACAGCCCACAATCCGATGACGACTCTGGCGACGACACTCTAACAATGGCTCAATCTCCTTTCCGTTATGTTTTTGTTTACGGCACCCTGCGCAAGGGTGAGCAGCGCGACATCAACCATTTGCAGCCGCCACCCCGCTGGATAGGGCGAGCCAGCGTGGCAGGCGTGATGCACCATCTGGGTAGCTATCCAGGCCTGACGCTGACCGGCCCGGGCACCGTTCAGGGAGAGGTGTATGCCGTGGCGCCCGAGCTGGAGCGTGTGCTGGATGAAATCGAGGAGGTCTGGCCGCAGCAGACCGGTGAATACACCAAGCGCGAGGTGGCGGTGCAGCTTGAACCGGTACCCGGGTCTGGCCAACCAGAGCGCGCGCGGGAACTGGTGTGTTTCCTCTATGAGATCGCCCCCGAACGGATTCACGGCAAACCGGTGATTACGCTGGGCGATTGGGTGTTGCATCGAACCGGTGGCGCTGGCTGAGTCGTTCGCAAAGGGCTTGTCGACCTTAGGAAGAGGGTCAGGGCTGAGGTGCGCGCCTGACCACCAATGCAAGCCGTCCTTCACATTTCATCATTCAATAAATTGATTCCGTAATGTGGAATTAATAAATGCTGCAGTGCAAAATTATTTCTCAATATGAGAGATTGAATTTTGCATGACGATAAATTTAATAAATATCGTTGATTTTATTGTGTTTTATTTTTGTCTTATATAAGACATAAGAGCTTCACAAGGTCTTGTAGAAGACTTAAAGTTGATCCATCGAATTCGCCATTTCTTTATTTCAACCTACGGAGCCCACCATGCCGCAAACCCTGACCGAACAATTGAGCCGCGACCAGCAAATTTCCGCCCTGGAAAAAGACTGGGCCACCAACCCGCGCTGGAAAGGCATCAAGCGCGGCTACAGCGCCGCCGACGTGGTGCGCCTGCGCGGATCCTTTCCGATCGAACACACGCTGGCTCGCCGCGGTGCTGAAAAACTGTGGGATCTTCTGCACAACGAGCCTTATGTGAATTGCCTGGGCGCGCTGACAGGCGGCCAGGCCATGCAGCAGGTCAAGGCCGGCGTCAAGGCCATCTACCTGTCGGGCTGGCAGGTTGCGGCAGACAACAACAGCTACTCCGCCATGTACCCGGACCAGTCCCTGTACCCGGTGGACTCAGTGCCCAAGGTCGTTGAAACCATCAACAACACCTTCCGCCGTGCGGACGAGATTCAGCACTCCAAAGGCATTGATGCCGGCGACAAAGACTACATCGATTACTTCGCACCCATCGTGGCGGATGCTGAAGCCGGTTTCGGCGGTGTTCTGAATGCCTTCGAACTGATGAAGGCCATGATCAAGTCTGGCGCAGGTGGCGTGCACTGGGAAGACCAATTGGCTTCCGTCAAGAAGTGCGGCCACATGGGCGGCAAGGTATTGCTGCCCACCCGTGAGTCCTGCCAGAAGCTGATTGCCGCGCGTATGGCGGCCGACGTCTGCGGCGTGCCCACGCTGGTGATTGCCCGCACCGATGCCGAAGCCGCTGATTTGCTGACTTCCGACTACGACGAGATCGACAAGCCTTTCCTGACCGGCGAACGCACGGCCGAAGGCTTCTACAAGACGCGCAAGGGTCTGGAGCAAGCTGTGGCTCGCGCTAACGCCTATGCCCACTACGCCGACCTGGTGTGGTGCGAAACCGGCACGCCTGACCTCGACTTCGCAAAGAAATTCGCTGACGCCGTGCACAAGGTTCACCCCGGCAAGATGCTGGCCTACAACTGCTCGCCGTCTTTCAACTGGAAGAAGAACCTCGACGATGCCACCATCGCCAAGTTCCAGCGCGAGCTCGGCGCCATGGGATACAAGTACCAGTTCATCACGTTGGCTGGCATTCACTCCATGTGGTACAACATGTACGACCTGTCGCAAGACTACGTCAAGCGCGGCATGACGGCTTACATCGAGAAGGTGCAGGAGCCCGAATTCGCAGCACGCGACCGCGGCTACACCTTTGTGTCGCACCAGCAGGAAGTTGGCACCGGTTACTTTGATGAAGTGACCACCGCGATCCAGGGCGGCAAATCCAGCGTGACCGCACTGACCGGCTCTACCGAAGAAGAGCAGTTCCACTGATCTCACCTGACCGACGATTACCCAGACGCTTGCGCCCTTGAAGCGCAGCTTTTCAGCCCGGACAGGACTTAGGGCCTGTCCGGGCTTTTTTACGGGCGTTTTTTAGCGTAGAGTGCAGTTTGTTACATAAAACACAAGATGTGCATCATTAACCGGAGGAGGTTGCCGTGTCGGAATTAACCGTGGGTTTCAAGCGTGTTCCCTGTCCCGATTGCAATGGCACCGGCGAACTGCGCATTGAAAGCGAAAACATCAATGAGCATTTTGAAGTCGAAAAACAAACGGTGATCACCGAATGTCCGCGTTGCCTTGGCCTGGGATTTTTGCCGCCGGCCTCACCGCAATAGGGCTTTGTGGCGTGCGGCAAACAGGCCGCCGGCGAGCTGTCTGCAAGCTGCCGTAAAATAGCCGCATGCAATCAATCAAGCTGGAAACAGGAAGGATCGTTCGGGTTATGACACCGCGAACTACGCCCTCGTCCGTTTTCTGGAGTCATCCAGGGCGCTAGTCCGCACCCCTTGGTGATTGTTAGCTACTGATTTCATAGCTTAAATCCATATCCCCCCATCAAAGCGCGGCAGGTTCCGCGCTTTTTTGTTTTTCCTGATTCCAGCCTGCTTATAAAAGTTATTCCCATGATTCAAATCACGCTCCCCGATGCTTCCAAGCGCGAATACCCCCAGGCCGTCACGGTGGCCGAAGTCGCTGCATCAATCGGCACCGGCCTGGCCAAAGCGGCCCTGGGCGGCAAAGTTGACGGCAAGGTGGTCGACACCAGCTACCTCATCGACAAGGACAGCTCGGTTTCCATCATCACAGCCAAGGATGCTGATGGGCTGGACATGATCCGCCATTCCACGGCCCACTTGCTGGCCTACGCCGTCAAGGAGCTGTTCCCGGATGCGCAGGTCACCATAGGTCCGGTGATTGAAAACGGGTTTTTCTACGATTTCTCCTACAAGCGTCCGTTCACGCCGGAAGACCTGGTGGCGATCGAAAAGCGCATGACCGAACTCGCTGCCAAAGACGAACCGGTAACCCGCCGCGTGCTGCCGCGCGATGAAGCCGTGGCGCATTTCAAGAGCATAGGCGAGCATTACAAGGCTGAAATCATTGCGAGCATTCCCGCCAACGAGGATGTGTCGCTCTACCGCGAAGGCGCTTTTGAGGACCTGTGCCGCGGCCCCCACGTGCCCAGCACGGGCAAGCTGAAGTTCTTCAAGCTCATGAAGGTGGCCGGCGCCTACTGGCGCGGCGATCACCGCAATGAAATGCTGCAGCGCGTTTACGGAACGGCCTGGGCCACCAAGGATGAGTTGCAGCAGTACCTGACGATGCTCGAAGAGGCTGAAAAACGCGACCACCGCAAGCTCGGCAAGGAACTGGATCTGTTCCACATTGACGACCATGCGCCCGGCCTGGTGTTCTGGCACCCCAAGGGCTGGACGGTCTGGCAGGGCGTTGAGCAATACATGCGCAAGGTCTACCAGGACAACGGCTACCAGGAGGTTAAAGGCCCGCAGATCATCGACAAGACGCTGTGGGAAAAAACCGGCCATTGGGACAAGTACCGTGACAACATGTTCACGACCGAGAGTGAAAAGCGCGAATATGCGCTCAAGCCCATGAACTGCCCGGGCCACATCCTGATCTTCAAGCAGGGCATCAAAAGCTACCGCGACCTGCCGCTGCGCTACGGTGAGTTCGGCCAATGCCACCGCAACGAGCCTTCCGGCGGGCTGCACGGCATCATGCGCGTGCGCGGCTTCACGCAGGACGACGGTCATATTTTCTGCACCGAAGATCAGATCCTGAAGGAATGCGTGGACTACACGACCTTGCTGCAGAAGGTGTACACAGATTTCGGCTTCAAGAACATCATCTACAAGGTCGCCACCCGTCCCGAGGCCCGCATCGGGTCGGATGAAAGCTGGGACAAAGCCGAGCACGCCTTGATGGAAAGCCTGCGCGCGTCCGGTTGCGAGTTTGAGATTGCCCCCGGCGACGGCGCTTTTTACGGCCCGAAGATCGAATACACGCTGAAAGACGCCATCGGCCGCCAGTGGCAGTGCGGCACCATGCAGGTCGATTTTTCGATGCCGGAACGTCTGGACGCCGAATACGTGGGCGAAGACGGTAACCGCCACCGGCCTGTGATGCTGCACCGCGCGATTGTGGGTAGCCTGGAGCGTTTTATCGGGATATTGATCGAGGAACACGCCGGCGCGCTGCCGACCTGGCTGGCTCCCGAGCAGGTTTCGGTGCTCAATATCACCGATTCCCAGGCTGAATACGCCCGGGAAGTTGCCAAAACACTGCAAAATCAAGGGCTTAGGGTCAATCTGGACCTGCGCAACGAGAAAATTACGTATAAAATACGGGAGCACTCGATGAAAAAGCTGCCGTATATCCTTGTCGTAGGCGATAAGGAGAAAGCGGCAGGTGCCGTTGCAGTGCGCGCCCGGGGTAACAAAGACCTTGGAGTGATGCCTCTCGAAGCCTTCGCTGAAACGATCGCTTCCGACATCGCGAAAAAAGCCTGATTTTTAACAAAATTGTTGATGAATTTGGCCTGTCGTCCTTACGGGACGGGCGCAAGCAGCTATAGCTTTTATAGCAAGAGTTAAAGGATAGAACCATCGCTACTGAATTTCGTGACCGCCGTCACCGTGAAGAACGCAAGCATCGCTTGAACCGTGAAATCATGGCCCCTGAAGTACGTCTGAGCGGGCCAGACAATGAGCCGCTGGGCATTGTCAGCATCACCGAGGCACTGCGCCTTGCGGGTGAGGCCGATGTGGACCTCGTCGAAATCTCCCCCACAGCGGTTCCACCCGTGTGCCGGTTGATGGATTACGGCAAGTTCAAGTACGCCGAGCAGAAGAAGGCGGCGGAAGCGAAGTCCAAGCAAAAAGTGATCGAGATCAAGGAAATCAAATTCCGGCCCGGCACTGACGATGGGGACTACAACATCAAGTTGCGCAACATCAAGCGCTTCTTGGAAGAAGGCGACAAATGCAAGATTACCTTGCGTTTTCGCGGTCGCGAAATCACGCACCAGGAACTGGGCTTGGCCCTGCTGGCGCGTATTCGTGATGAGTTGGCCGATTTGATTGTGGTGGAGCAGTTCCCCAAGCTTGAAGGCAGGCAGATGGTCATGATGATCGCGCCGGGCCGTAAAAAACCGGGTGCTGCCAAGCCGGCGGCCGAGACGGCTCCGGCACCGTCCGCAGCCTGAGGCTGGCGGGCAGAGGGTAAAGATAAGGGGCGCTTTGCGGCGTTCCGGTGAAAGCAGGTGCAAGCCGGCTTTCCAAAAGCAGAAGGGTCAAACCTTTTGCGAGCAGTGAGAAGTCGCAAGATTTCTCGCTTAACAAGTGTCTCGGGGCCATCAAGTCTGCGGAAGGTTCGCAGCGCCTCACGAGCACAAATGAAAAGGAGCATTTACATGCCCAAAATGAAGACCAAGAGCGGCGCTAAAAAGCGTTTCCGCGTTCGTCCGGGTGGTACCGTCAAGCGCGGCCAAGCCTTCAAACGTCACATCCTGACCAAGAAGACCACCAAAAACAAACGCCATCTGCGTGGTGCGGTGACTGTTCATGAGACCAATATGGGTCACATGGCACAGATGCTCCCAGGCCAGGGCATTTAATTAACGACGAACAAGGAGTACACACATGCCTCGCGTCAAACGTGGTGTAACGGCTCGCGCCCGCCACAAAAAAGTTTTAGCCCTTGCAAAAGGTTTCCGCGGCCGCCGCGGCAATGTCTTCCGTATCGCCAAAGAAGCGGTAATGAAGGCTGGGCAATATGCCTACCGTGACCGCCGTACCAAGAAACGCGTGTTCCGCCAGCTGTGGATCGCCCGTATCAACGCTGCAAGCCGTTCATTCGGCTTGACGTACAGCCAGTTTGCCAATGGCCTGAAGAAAGCCGGCATCGAGATCGACCGCAAGGTTCTGTCCGATATGGCCATTCATGACAGCGCTGCTTTCGGCGCCATCGTTGAACAGGTGAAAGCCAAGCTGGCTGCCTGATTTTCAAGCCGGGCAGTGTTGGTGCTATTAAATCAATAGCTGCTTGCGCAAGAAAATAAAGGGCTGGAGCTTGAAAAGGCTCTGGCCCTTTTTCATGGCCCTTCCTGCAGTATTCCCGGAACAAGAGTGCTGCTGAAAGCGCCTTCGCTATTTTGTATTTCGAACAAGAGAACACATGACTCAACCCGATGCCCTCCAGGAACTGGTCAGCAGCGCCCAGGCCAGTTTTGCGCAGGCCAACACACCCGCCGATCTGGAAAACGCCAAGGCGCAGTTCCTGGGAAAAACCGGCCGCGTCACGGAATTGATGAAAGGCATGGCCGCGCTCAGCGTCGAAGAGAAGAAGTCCCGTGGCGCCGCCGTCAACCTGGCCAAGCAGGCCATCGAAGCCGCGTTGACCGAGCGCCGTCAGGCTCTGGCGGACGCCGAATTGCAAAAGCAGCTCAAGGCCGAGGCGCTCGACGTGAGCCTGCCCGGCCGTCAGCGCACGCAGGGCGGCTTGCATCCCGTGTCACTGACGCTGGAACGCATCGAAGGCATTTTCAGCTCCATGGGTTTCGACGTGGCCCAAGGTCCCGAGATCGAGACCGACTGGTTCAATTTCACTGCGCTCAATACACCTGAAGACCATCCTGCACGTTCGATGCACGACACCTTCTATGTGGAGGGCGGCACCGAGACAGCGCCCAACCTGCTACGCACCCACACCAGCCCCATGCAGATCCGCTATGCCGTCCAGCATGTCAAAAAGCACCGCGCGCTGATCGATGCCGGCGGCCGCATGCCGGAGATACGTGTCATCGCGCCGGGCCGCACTTATCGCGTAGACAGTGACGCCACCCACTCCCCCATGTTCCACCAGTGCGAAGGCCTGTGGATTGGCGAGAACGTCAGCTTCAAGGATCTCAAGTTCGTCTTTACTGATTTCTGCCGCACCTTCTTTGAAAGCGACGACCTGGTGCTGCGTTTCAGGCCCAGCTTCTTCCCCTTCACCGAGCCCAGCGCCGAGATCGATATTCAGTTTCAGACTGGCCCACTCGCAGGCCGTTGGTTGGAAGTAGCCGGCTCTGGCCAGGTGCACCCGAACGTGGTGCGCAACATGGGGCTGGACCCCGAGAAATACATCGGCTTTGCCTTCGGCATGGGCCCTGACCGCCTGACCATGCTGCGCTACGGCGTGAACGACCTGCGTCTTTTCTTCGACGGCGACATCCGCTTCCTCTCCCAGTTTCAGTCCTGAAATAACAAGAACAAGAAAAACAAGGTTAGACCATGCAATTCCCAGAATCCTGGTTGCGCGAATTCTGCAACCCGCCTTTGACGACCCAGCAGCTCGCCGACACACTCACCATGGCCGGCCTGGAGGTCGAAGAACTCAAGCCGGTGGCGCCTCCGTTCACCAGGATTGTTGTTGGCGAAATCAAGGAAGCCGTCCAGCATCCGGATGCCGATCGCCTGCGCGTCTGCCAGGTCGACGTGGGGCAGGGCAGCCTGCTCAACATCGTTTGCGGTGCACCCAACGCCCGCGTCGGCATCAAGGTGCCATGTGCCCTGGTCGGCGCCGAGTTGCCTCCCGGTGAAGACGGCAAGCCCTTCCTGATCAAGGTCGGCAAACTGCGCGGCGTGGAAAGCCAGGGCATGCTGTGCTCCGCGCGCGAACTCAAACTCTCCGAAGACCACGGTGGCCTGCTCGAACTGGCGGCCGATGCGCTGCTGGGCCAGGACATCCGTGAATACCTAAAGCTCGACGACACCCTGTTCACCCTCAAGCTCACGCCCAACCTGGCGCATTGCCTGAGCGTGTATGGCGTCGCGCGCGAAGTCGCGGCGCTCACGGGTGCCCCGCTGAAGACGCCGGCCATTCACGCCGTGACGGCCGCTGACACCACGAAGTTGCCGGTCAAGATCAGCGCGCCCGACTTGTGCGGCCGCTTTTCCGGCCGCGTGGTGCGCAACGTCAATACGAAAGCCACCACACCACAATGGATGGTCGATCGCCTGGCCCGCTGCGGCCAGCGCAGCGTGACGGCGTTGGTCGACATCTCCAACTACGTGATGTTCGAGCTGGGCCGTCCCTCGCACATCTTTGACCTCGAAAAAATCCATGGCGGGCTCGATGTCCGCTGGGGCAAGCCCGGCGAGACGCTCAAGCTGCTTAACGGCAATACCGTGACGGTTGACGAAAAGGTCGGCGTGATTGCCGACAACGCGCAGGTGGAGTCGCTGGCCGGCATCATGGGCGGCGATGCGACCGCCGTCTCGGACGACACGAAACATGTCTACGTCGAAGCCGCCTTCTGGTGGCCCAAGGCCATCGCTGGTCGCTCGCGCCGTTATAACTTCTCGACCGACGCAGGCCACCGTTTTGAGCGAGGCGTTGATCCCGGGCAGACCGTCGAGCACATCGAGCGCATCACCCAGCTGATCATCGACATCTGCGGCACACCGGAAACGGTGTGCGGCCCCATGGATGACCAGCAGATTAACGTTCCCAAAGCGGTGCCAGTCACTTTGCGGGTGGCGCGTGCAGCCAAGGTGATCGGCATGCCGCTCACACAGGCTCAATGCCTCGATGCGCTCCAGCGCCTCGGCCTGCCGGTGACGCAGGGCGAGGGCACGTTGACCGTGACACCGCCCAGCTACCGCTTTGATCTGCAGATTGAAGAAGATCTCATTGAAGAAGTGGTGCGCATGGTGGGCTACAACCAGCTTCCCGAGACGCCGCCGCTGGCCCCCATCACCGCCAGGTTGCGCGCTGAAGCCGAACGCAGCCCCTTTGGCGTGCGTCGCGCCCTGGCGTCACTGGGTTACCAGGAAACCATTAACTTCAGCTTCGTGGAAGAGCGCTGGGAGCATGAGCTTGCCGGTAATCCCAACCCCATCAAGCTGCTCAATCCCATCGCCAGCCAGATGAGCGTGATGCGCTCCTCGTTGCTGGGCTCGCTCCTGCAGGTGCTCAAGTTCAACCTGGACCGCAAGGCGCCCCGCGTGAACGTGTTTGAACTGGGCCGCGTTTTCCTGCGTGACGCAGATGCCCAGAACACCGATACCACCGTGGCCGGCTTCAACCAGCCCATGCGTGTGGCTGGCTTGGCCTATGGCCCTCGGGCGGCACTGAACTGGAGCCAGCCTGACAAGGGCGTGGATTTTTTCGACATCAAGGGCGACGTGGAGGCTTTGCTCGCGCCGCTTCAGGCTGTCTTTTCGCCTGCGGCGCACCCCGCCATGCACCCCGGCCGCTGCGCGAGCGTGTCTGTAGGCGGCAAGTCGATCGGCTTTGTGGGCGAGCTGCACCCGCAGTGGCGCCAGGGCTACGACCTGGCCCAGGCGCCGCTCCTGTTTGAGCTGGAATTGGATGCCGTGCTGCAACGGCCGGTGCCCGAGTTCAAGCCGGTCAGCAAGCTACAGCCGGTAGAGCGTGATATCGCCGTCATCGTGGCGGAGGGTGTCAGCCATGCCGCGCTGATGTCGGCCATCCATGGCGCCAATACGAAAGGACTGCTCAAGGGAGCGACGTTGTTTGACGTCTATCGGCCGCAGCAGGCAAGCGCGAACATGCAGCTCGGCGAAAAAAGCCTGGCGGTGCGCTTGGTGCTTTCGAGCGGCGCCGCTACACTGACAGACGAGGAGATTGAGGCGGCCGTTCAGTCGGTGCTCGACAATCTGCAAGGTCAGTTGGGTGCCCGCTTGCGGGCCTGACCTTTCACGAATACCGCTCACAATAAAAGTCGCCAGGAGTACCGTTGCATGGATTTTTCTGTAGAAAGCCTGGAAACCCCGGCGCTGACAAAGGCGCATCTGGCCGAGTTGCTGTTTGAACAGATCGGGCTCAATAAACGCGAATCAAAAGACATGATCGACGCGTTTTTTGACTTGATCTCGGACAGCCTGGTGGACGGAAATGACGTGAAAATTTCCGGATTTGGTAATTTCCAGATTCGCACCAAAGCTCCTCGCCCCGGTCGCAACCCGCGAACCGGCGAAGCCATCCCCATTGAGGCCCGCAGGGTGGTGACATTTCACGCCAGCCATAAGCTCAAAGACCAGATCCAGGGCGAAACTGTTGCCGAATAAGTACTAAACCCGGTGGCTTCGTCCGCCGGATTTACGTATACGAGTAGGTGTTTGTAATTAAATGTCACCTGTGTGACGGAACAACACATACCAAAAAACCAGCGCAACTCTTTGCGCTAAGTTTCGACTTAGAGTAGATTTGGAGGTTTCCTCCTTAGCGCATTGATTTAATTGGAGAAAACGCTCCCACCCATTCCCGCGAAACGCTATTTCACCATCGGTGAAGTCAGTGATTTGTGCGGTGTCAAACCTCACGTGCTCCGTTATTGGGAGCAAGAGTTCACGCAACTACGCCCGATGAAAAGGCGTGGCAACCGCCGCTACTACCAGCACCATGAGGTGCTGATGATCCGCCGGATCCGTGATTTGCTCTATGACCAGGGCTTCACCATCAGCGGCGCACGCAACAAGCTTCAGGAAATCGTTCAGACCGAACGCGACAAGCGGCGTAATGGCGAAGTCATGCTTGATGGCGTGGAGGTGCTGGAAGGCGGCGAATCCCTGCTGGAGGATTTTGAGGATTCCAGTGACCACTCGGACTTCGAAGACAGCGAGCCGGATGGCGCGGATTTGCCCAGTGGCAGCGCGGCTCAGCAACGACTGCAATTGGTACGGCGCGAGTTGTTTGAAATTCGTGATCTCCTCAGCGCCGGGCACTGAGAAGCATTTTCGGCACGCTATAATAAAAGGCTTGTCGGTGTGTGGCGCAGCCTGGTAGCGCACTTGCATGGGGTGCAAGGGGTCGAAGGTTCGAATCCTTTCACACCGACCAATAAAACCAACAGATAGCCGGTTAGCAACGCTAACCGGCTTTTTTGTTTTTGGATCGAATGTCTATGTGGCCGGCTAGTCTGCAATCGAAGCCGGCCTGTCATCCGAAGATCAACGGGAGCGGTGGCCTCCTCGGAGCGACGGGTAATGCGCAGGCGCTTGCGTATCAAGCCGGAACGATGCTGGGAATTTGTGTGGCCGGCGGCGTGTTGCGGCTGCGGCCGCAGCGAACCACGCCATCGATCATCACCATGCCCACGCCGGGAATATCCCCGCGTTGAACACTGTCCAGTAGGCCGATGCCTGCGGAGTGCTGGGCTTTGTCCATAAACACCAGGTCGGCGTCACGGCCTGTTTCTATCAGGCCGCAGTTGAGTTTACGAATGCGCGCAGTATTGCCTGTGGCAAAACAGAAAACCAGTTCTGCGGGGATGTTGCCAAGGCTGGAAAGCAGGGCAATGAGGCGCAGCATGCCCAGCGGCTGGACACCGGACCCCGCGGGCCCGTCCGTGCCCAGGATGACGCGGTGGGGGCACTTGAGTTGTAGCGCCGCCTGGGCGGCCGCAATCGCGACCTTCTCGTTCCCGTTATGGACAATTTCGATGGCGCGCGATGATTTCTCACAGAGTTCGCAAACATGTGCTTCCGATAGCGCCGTGTGACCGCCATTGATATGGCCGATGACATCGGCGTCCGCTTCCAGCACCACGTCCTTGTCAATCAGGCCTGAGCCGGGAATGGAAGGGCCACCGGTGTGAATGGTGCTCTGGATGCCGTATTTCCGCGCCCAACCCACCATCTCCTTGGCTTCGTAGCCCGCCTTGACTGAACCCAGGCCCACCTCGCCTAGTAAGGTTACGCCGGCGTCGGCAAGGTCCTTGAAATCCTGTTCGGTCATGCCTTTTTCGATGATGGGTGCACCGGCAAGTACCTTGACGCCGCCTGGGCGGAAGTTGTCGAATGCCCGTTGTGCGGTTATGGCCAGCGCCTTGAGGCCGACAATGTCCTTGGGACGCCCCGGCAAGTGAACCTCGCCAGCGGAAATCATGGTGGTGACGCCGCCGTGCATGGTGGAGTCAATCCAGCCGATCTGGTTCTGGCGCGGCGTCCAGTCGCCAAAAACCGGATGCACATGGCTGTCGATCAAGCCAGGTGCCACGCAAGTCTGGTGCGCGTCAATCACGGTCTGCGCATGCGCCGTATCGCAGTCCTTGGCCTTTCCGATAGCCACGATGAGGCCGTCATTCACGACAATGGTGTCCGCGTCCAGGACAGGTTGGTCGATGTCTCCGGAGAGCAGCAGGCCAATGTTCCTGATGACGACCTTTCCTGATTTTCCGCTTGATGCCGCTTCTGCCATGGGTGGCCTTTCAAATGCGTGGGGTTGAGCTCAAGGATTCAGCATGACGGTGCGCAGCACGGTGCTGATGATGAAGGCCTGCCATTGCGCCAGTGCCTCAGGCGTCTGCAGGTCTTCGCCGAGGAAGGCTGACAGCGTGTGGCGGTTCGAGATATAGAAGTAGCCGGTGGCGGCGATCAGCAGATAGACATTGCGGGCGGAGATATCTGCCCGGAAAATTTTCTTGCGCACACCGCTTTCCAGCAGTTGCCGGATGATGGCGATGGCGGGAGACGAGTAATCCCGGGCGCGCTGGGATTTGGCAATGTGCTTGCCGCGGTGCAGGTTCTCGGTGTTGAGCAGCGTGATGAACTCCGGATTTTTGCTGTAGTAGGACACCACGAAGCAAATCACGTCTGTCAGTGATTCCACGGGGTGCTCGATGTCCAGCGACAACTCGAGCTCGGCATCATTCATGCGGCGGTACATGTCTTCCAGCACTTCGATGAACAAGCCTTCCTTGCTGCCGAAGTAGTAATAAATCATGCGGTCAAATGACTTGGCCGACCTGGATATTTTCTCTACGCTGCCGCCGTCATACCCGTAGCGCGCGAAGACGCGGGTGGCTGCGCGCAAAATGTTGTCGCGCGTGGTCTGGGCGGCTTGCTCCCGTACTCCGGGCCGCTTGGCTACCGTGCGTTTGTTTGTGGCAGTGCGCGGCTTGATGGTTTTGGCCGTCTTCGCTGTCATCTAGAGGTGTCCAGTCGCGGTTTATGCGTGATCAAGCGAGAAGGTGTGAGGAGCAATTTCCCACGGTAATGCAATGAGTTGAAAGCAAACGCTGGGCCATTTTTACTGTTCGGCAAAGGCGCGTTCGATCACAAAATCTCCCGGCTTGGATGTATTGCCTTCGATGAAGCCCTTGCCTTCGAGCATGTGCTTGAGGTCCTTAAGCATCGCGGGGCTGCCGCAGATCATCACCCGGTCATGCGCCGGATCCAGTGCCGGCAACTGCAGGTCGGTCAACATCTTCCCGCTTTCGATCAGGTCGGTGACCCGGCCCATGTTGCGGTAAGTCTCTCGCGTAACGGTAGGGTAGTACAGCAACTGCCTGGAGATCAGCTCACCGAGAAACTCATGTTGGGGCAAGTGGTCCACAACCAGGTCGTGATAGGCCAGCTCGTCTGCCTGCCGCACGCCATGGACCAGCACGATCTGTTCAAACCGTTCGTAAGTCTCCGGGTCCCGGATGATGCTCATGAACGGCGCCAGGCCCGTGCCGGTCGAGAGCAGGTAAAGCCGTTTTCCCGGCAGCAGGTAATCAATCACCAGTGTGCCGGTTGGCTTGCGCCCAACGATGATTTTGTCGCCGACCTTGATGTGTTGCAGCCGCGACGTCAGGGGGCCTTCCGCGACCTTGATGCTGAGGAATTCGAGATGCTCTTCATGATTGGGGCTCACGATGCTGTAGGCACGCAGCAAAGGCTTGTCGTTGACCCTTAACCCGATCATGGTGAAGTGGCCGTTGCTAAAGCGCAGTGAGGCGTCGCGTGTGGTGGTAAAGGTAAACAGGCGATCAGTCCAGTGATGGACGGACAACACGGTTTCTTCATTGAAAGCGCTCATGGTGTTATCAAGGAGTGACGGTGAATTAGAGCGGTTGCGTTAGTGTCTCGTAGCTTCCCGACCAGGATCTGCCAGTTTATGAGTCGATTTTTCCATTGCGCGGCCGATGGGAATGCATGTGACGGCCAAACGGCGCCGCTACAGGGGGAATGTGCCACACTAATGTAGTGAACGCAACATTTAAATTCAGTGTGCACAACATTTTTAGATAAGTTTACGAAGGCCATGTAAATACTATTGCATGAGAAATCCGTATGCGCTACATTGAATCTTACATGTAGTGAATGCAACATGTAAATTAAGTGAGCACTACATTGGTGAATTCGCCCCGGAATGGTGAAGGCGGCAGAAAGACGAGCACGATGACTGAACATACAAAGACGGACGGCTTGCCAGGCATGGATGCCTTGACGTTTCCGCAGGTTTTGGAAAAGGCCCGGCCGCGAAACGAGCGAATGAACAGCGAGAAAATCGAGTGCAATGCCTGCCCGGTTCTATGCCAGATTTCCGAGGGCCGCAGCGGAGCCTGCGATCGCTATGCCAACCATGGCGGAACGCTTGTCCGGGTCGACCCGGTGTTGCTGTTGCGCCGTACGCTGTCCGGCGAGGGGGCGCATATTGTGCCGTTTGCGGGGCGCACTGATGCCGGACTTTCCGCGCCGGAGAATCTGTCCGGTGACGTGGATGGTGCGTCAGTGGTTTCGTGGGATGGCGATCTTCTGCTGGCTGACGAAGTCTTTGTCACGGGTGTGGGTTCGTCCACAACCTATCCCGACTACAAGCCAGCGCCATTTATCGTTTCATCGAAAGCGGCCGGTGTTGATCTGGTCACTGTGGTCACCGAAGGAATTTTCAGCTACTGCAGCTTCAAGGTGAAAATTGACACTGACCGCTTCCTGGGTTCCGAGCAGGCCAATGTACGCTGCAAGGGGGAGGTAATCGGGCATGTGACGACGGCCGAGTATGGCTCGCAGATGTTGTCCCTGGGGGGGGTGCACCACCTGACGGGAGGCAGCAAGAAAGAGGGCCGTGTCACGGTCGAAATGATGAAGGTGCTCGGTAACAAGCAGGCCGTGGAGTTCACGATTGACGGTGGTTCCCAGATACTGATTCAGGCTGGCCGTGCGCCTGTCGTGAATGGCGTTGAGGAAGAACGCATGCGCGTGGGTTGCGGGTCGGCTACGGTCGGAATTTTTGCGAAGCAGTTATTCGGCAAGCTTGACGAGGTGGTGGTGGTCGACGATCACATTACCGGTGTGCTGACCGAGCATCAGGCGGGGCGTTGTCTCGATATGCGTGCGTCAGGTATCCGGATGCGCGGACGAAAGTCCACGCCGGGGCGATATTTTCAGGTGGCCAATCCCGGAACGGGCTGGGGTGGGACAGATATCGCCGATCCCCTGTCCATCATTGAGGCATGGGACGGGAACGTCGCCTGGCCAGGCCTGCGCCTGTTGATGACATCCACTACCGGTGAGCATGCAAGCTGGTATGTGCTCAATGAGGAGCTCGTTCCCGTTGAGCAAGAGATGCCGACGGAAGTACGCCATGTCGTTGAGCGTATCGGTGAAAACTGCGAGCCCTCGCTGGCGACGGTGCTCTTTCTTGCCGGAGCCGGCGGCAGCCTGCGGGCGGGCGTTACTGAAAATCCGGTTTTGCTGACCCGCGCCATCAAGAATTCCCTGGTGAATGTGACCTGTGGTGGGGCTCCTGCCTACGTCTGGCCCGGTGGAGGGATCACCGTGATGGCTGATGTCATGCGCATGCCGGACAACAGCTTCGGAACCGTTCCCACGCCGGCCATCGTAGCTCCCATTGAATTCAGCATGAAGCTTGACGACTATCGCGCGCTGGGCGGGCACATGGACTATGTGCGCACGCTGGAGGATGTGTTGCGTCGCGGTGCCTGGCACAACGAGGGTGCACCTGTAGCCCTGGAATGGGCCAAACTGCCTTCCGCCAACCCTTGGCCTCTGGCGCGTCCTCCCTTATTGGGCTGAGGCGCTTGCACATGAACCCTCAACGCATGCAACTTCCCGATGGGCGCTGGCATTTCCAGCACGGGCCGATGGATATCGTTATTGGCGCCCACGGAAGGCCGGCTGCGGTCGAGGCCGCACATGCCAAAGCGTGGGAGCGTTTCCGCAGTATCCTCGGCGAGCTGGTCGGGGAACTTCATCTTCTGCGGCAGCCGGTACTGGATGAATGCCATCTGGAAGGAGGCATTGCCCGGCGCATGTGGAATGCATGCCACCCTTACCGGCGTGATTTCATCACCCCGATGGCGGCCGTTGCAGGTGCGGTCGCGCAGGAGCTGGTCGCCTGTTATGCCAATAGCGGAATAGACCGCGCCTGGATCAACAACGGCGGCGATATTGCCCTGCATTTGGCGCCGGCGCAATCGGTGCGAATCGGGCTGTATGCGGATCTGGCACGCCTTGATGTAAACGAGGTATTGGCCGGTGTTCATACGGACGGGCAATTCGAGGTTTCCAGTGCAATTCCAGTTCGCGGCGTCGCTACCAGCGGTTGGCGAGGGCGAAGCTTTTCGCTGGGTATTGCCGACAGCGTCACAGTCCTCGCGCGTACCTCCGCGCAAGCGGATGCCGCAGCCACCATGATTGCGAATGCGGTCGATGTTGCCGATGTGCGGATCAAACGCAGCAGAGCTTGTGACCTGAAGGACGACACCGACCTTGGCGAAATGCTGGTGACAGTTGAGGTCCCGTTGCTGGAGGCGGAGACGGT
Source organism: Polaromonas sp. P1_F4 (assembly GCF_056405675.1). Taxonomy (NCBI): domain Bacteria; kingdom Pseudomonadati; phylum Pseudomonadota; class Betaproteobacteria; order Burkholderiales; family Comamonadaceae; genus Polaromonas; species Polaromonas sp. P1_F4. The sequence continues at coordinate 515,397 of NZ_JBFUBP010000001.1, forward strand.
TCGGCGTGCACTGCGCGCCGGGCTTGAACGCGCCCAGGCTCTGCAGGCGGCGGGACTGATTTGGTCGGCCGCGCTGGTTTGTCAAAACCAGCTGATAACCACCTCTGATAAAACATCGCAGCGATTGCAAAAACACAGGGCTGCAGTGCCGGCTGGTTCGGTATTTGCTTAATGAAATGAATGGACCCTACACCATGATTGAAATCCGGCGTATTTTTACGCACGTGGAGCAGATACGGCATGAATTCGGTCCGGTAGCGCCGGTGCCTCTGCTTCGCGGCGCAATTGGCGCGGTGCTAACCAACCCGTTTGCGGGGCGGTATGAGCCCAACATCCTGCCAATGATGGATCAGCTTCAGCCCGTGGGTATCCAGATGGCTGAGCGTTTGCGCGCCGCGATGGATGTGCCGGCCGAACATATTGAGGGTTACGGAAAAGGAGCGATTGTGGGCGCGGCCGGGGAACTGGAGCATGGTGCGCTCTGGCATGTGCCTGGCGGGTACGCGATGCGTGAACTGCTGGGCTGGAAAGGCGATCGCAACGCTTATGCCCGTGGACAGGCCGAGGAAAAAACCGGCCAGCCCGGTAACGCCTTGTCCATTGTTCCTTCCACAAAAAAGGTGGGTGCGCCGGGTACGGCGCTTGATGTTCCCTTGACGCACATCAATGCCAGCTATGTCCGTAGTCATTTTGATGCGATGGAGGTGCGCGTGCCGGGCGCCCCCTTGCCGGACGAAATTGTTTTTATTCTGGCCATGAGCACGGGGCCGCGCATTCATGCCCGGGTAGGCGGCCTGGCCGCCAGCGCCATTGCCAAATGGGATGGTTTGCGTTAAAGCCAATGCACCAGATACCTAGCACGCACTGAGACAAGGAAACACTATGGCAGCCATGATTCGAAAAATTGTTGTGCAGATCGACGAAACGCATATCGAAAATGGGAAAACCGTCACTCCGCCGACACGAAGGGCGTTGGCGATGGCAGTGATCGAAAATCCTTTTTCCGGGGTGTACGCGGAAAAACTCGATGCGCTGATGGACATTGGTGAGGAGCTTGGTGGGTTGCTGGGGCAAAAATGTGTGCAGGCCCTCGGGATTTCGCCGGGTCAGGCCCATAGCTACGGCAAGGCTGCCATCGTGGGCGAGGCGGGCGAGCTCGAGCATGCGGCCGCGATCCTGCATCCCAAACTGGGCGCACCGCTGCGCCTGGCGGTGGAAAAAGGCGCGGCACTGGTGCCCTCAAGCAAAAAACGAGGTGGCCTTGGTACCGCTATTGACGTGCCGCTGGGACACAAGGATGCCGCGTTTGTGCGCAGCCATTTCGATGCCATGGAAGCCCGCATCGCCGACGCTCCCCGCGCCAACGAAATTGTGGTGGCGGTCGTCGTTACGGACAGCGGCCGGCCCCTGCCGCGTGTGGGGGGGCTTCAAACCAGTGAAATCAAGGGGGAGGATGGGTTAAGGTAGCCCCGGGCTGCCAATCCATCGCTCACCGTCATGACCCATCGCCTTTCGCCTTCCATCTGACCCAAGACAACCAGGAGTACTTATGAAGCTGCACCACAAAATGCTGAGCACCGTCGCTTTCCTCGGGCTGATCACCTCATTCGTGAACGCGCATGCCCAAGGCGTCATCAAGATAGGGGAAATAAACAGCTACAAGGCCCAGCCTGCTTTCCTGGAACCGTACAAGAAAGGCATGGAACTGGCCGTTGAGGAAATCAATGCCGGTGGTGGCATCAACGGCAAGAAGGTCCAGCTGATTATTCGCGACGACAACGCAAACCCAGGCGATGCGGTTCGTGCGGCCGAAGAGCTTGTTTCGCGCGAAAAAGTCGACGTGCTGACGGGTTCCTTCCTTTCCAATATCGGTCTGGCGCTGACCGATTTTGCCAAGCAGAAGAAGTTCTTCTTTCTGGCGGCTGAGCCTCTGACAGACAAAATCGTCTGGCAAAACGGCAATCGCTACACATTCCGCTTGCGGACCTCCACCTACATGCAGGTTGCCATGCTGGTCCCGGAAGCCGCCGCGATGAAGAAAAAACGCTGGGCGGTGGTGTATCCCAACTACGAGTATGGGCAGTCCGCAGCAGCAACGTTCAAGACCTTGCTGAAAGCCGCGCAGCCCGATGTGGAGTTCGTGGCCGAGCAGGCGCCTCCATTGGGCAAGGTCGACTCGGGCAGTGTGGTGCAGGCCATGGCGGACGCCAAGCCGGATGCCATCTTCAACGTTCTTTTTGGTGCCGACCTCTCGAAGTTTGTTCGTGAAGGCAATACCCGCGGCCTGTTTCAGGGGCGTGAAGTCGTCAGCCTGTTGACGGGTGAGCCCGAATATCTCGATCCGCTCAAGGAAGAAACGCCCAACGGCTGGGTGGTTACCGGCTATCCGTGGTACGGCATCCAGACACCCGAACACAAGGCTTTCTTTCTTGCTTATCACGGCAAGTACAAAGACTATCCGCGCCTGGGTTCCGTAGTCGGCTATAGCGCCATCAAGTCCCTGGCCGAAGGCATGAAAAAAGCCAAATCAACCGATACGGAAAAGCTGATTACCGCTTTCCGCGGCCTGAACGTGACAACACCCTTTGGTCCCGTGGTTTTTCGCCCGGAAGACCACCAGTCCACCATGGGTGCCTATGTGGGACGCACAAAAAATGAAGGCGGCAAGGGCGTGATGGTCGACTATCGATATATCGATGGTTCAAAAGTTCAGCCCAGCAACGTCGAAGTGAAAAAAATGCGCGCTGCCGACTAGACCGAGGCAAGTGTTGACGGCGGCAGGTGCCGCACCTCGTGCATGCACTCATGGCGGTTGGCCGGCAGTTCCGGTGCCGCAGTCATGTTAAAGGTGTGTCCGCTGTGCGCTGCTTGCTGGCCATGCTATCCCGCAGAAAAAAGGTTTGTTCATGAGCTTCTCAGGCTTTATCGTGCAGTTGCTTAATGGCCTGGCCGGTGCATCGTCGCTGTTTCTCGTGGCGGCTGGTTTGTCGTTGATCTTTGGTGTTACCCGGATTGTCAACTTTGCCCATGGATCTTTTTTCATGGTGGGCATCTACGTTGCCTATTCATTGGTCAGTGCTCTCGGCAATACCTTGGGTTTCTGGCCTGCCTTGCTGATTGCCGCTTTGGCTGTTGGTGTTCTCGGCGGCCTGGTCGAGGTTTTGTTGCTGCGCCGTATTTACCGTGCACCGGAACTCTTTCAGTTGCTTGCAACGTTTGCGCTTGGCCTGGTGATCAAGGATGGCGTGCTGTGGTTTTGGGGCCCCGAGGAGCTGCTTGGCCCCCGGGCTCCCGGCCTGACCGGCTCTGTGTCGATCCTTGGGCGTCAGTTTCCTTCCTATGATCTTTTCCTGATCGTCGCGGGACCTGTCGTCCTCGGCCTGCTTTGGCTTCTGCTCACCAAAACCCGATGGGGTACCCTGGTTCGGGCGGCCACCCAGGACCGCGAAATGGTCAGCGCGCTGGGTGTGAACCAGGCGTGGCTGTTCACAGCCGTTTTTGCGTTGGGCGCACTTCTGGCGGGCCTTGGCGGCGCGCTTCAGCTACCGCGCGAACCGGCTAACCTGGAAATGGATCTCAACATCATCGGCGCCGCATTTGTGGTGGTGGTGGTCGGGGGCATGGGCTCCATCCCGGGTGCCTACGTGGCAGCACTGCTGATTGCCGAACTCAAGGCCATTTGCATCTGGCTGGGGCTGGTCGAAATTGCGGGCATCAGCATCTCTTTTTCCAAGCTGACCCTGGTGGTGGAATTTCTGGTGATGGCCGTTGTCCTGGTAGCCCGCCCCTGGGGGTTGTTCGGCAGGCCACAGGCACCCAGCCGGCATGCAGGTGTGGCCGAAGAGCCGCTGCGCCGGCCACACCGCTTGTACGCCTGGGGTTGTGCGGGCCTGCTGGCGTTGCTGGCTTTGATGCCTGTGCTGGCGGCACAGTCCCCTTACGTCACCGTGTTACTGATTGACTTGCTGGTTGCTGTCCTGTTCGCCTGCAGCCTGCATTTCATCATGGGGCCTGCCGGGATGCATTCCTTTGGGCATGCCGCTTACTTCGGCCTTGGGGCCTATGGCGCCGCGTTGCTGGTACGCAGCCTGAACATGCCCATGGAGCTGGCGCTGGTCGTCGCACCCTTCGTGGCGGCGCTGGGTGCTTTTGTCTATGGCTGGTTCTGCGTCAGGTTGTCCGGTGTTTACCTCGCCATGCTGACGCTGGCCTTTGCGCAAATTACCTGGGCGATTTGTTATCAATGGGACGTGTTCACCGGCGGCAGCAACGGATTAACCGGTGTATGGCCTTCCGAGTGGCTGGCGGACAAACGCATTTATTACTACCTCACCCTTGTCTTGGTGGCCGGGGGGGTCTTGCTGATGCACCGCATGCTGTATTCACCGTTTGGCTATGGCATGCGTGCTGCGCGCGACTCGGTGCTGCGCTCGGATGCCATCGGCATGAATGTCAAACGCCTGCAATGGGTCGCATTTGTGATTGCGGGCTCATTTGCGGGGCTCGCTGGGGCGCTTTATGCCTTTTCAAAAGGGAGTATCTCGCCCGAAAGCCTGCACGTCAGCAAGTCGATCGACGGTCTGGTGATGGTTTTGCTGGGCGGAATCCAGACGCTTTTGGGGCCTGTTGTGGGTGCCGTCACATTCACATGGCTGCACGATACCGTGGCGCGAAACACCGACTATTGGCGAGCCATGCTGGGCGCCATCATCCTGGTTCTTGTGCTGCTGTTCCCCCAGGGAATTGCAGGCTTTGCCAAACAGCTGCTGGCCCGCCGCCGCGGTGCGGGAGAGAAGTCATGAGCTTGCTGAAGGTGTCAGGGCTGGGTAAATCGTTCGGCGGTGTCAGAGCTGTCGATGGCGTGAACTTTGAGCTGGCAGCGGGCGAACTGCTGGCCTTGATCGGGCCCAATGGAGCCGGGAAATCAACCACGTTCAATATGGTCAACGGCCAGCTGCGCGCAGATACAGGCTCCATCCAGCTGGACTCGCAGGAGCTGATCGGCTTGGCTCCCCGTGAAATCTGGCGGCGCGGTGTCAGCCGGACATTCCAGATTGCCGAAACCTTTTCTTCACTCACGGTCGTGGAGAACGTCCAGATGACCTTGCTGTCCGCAGACCATCGGCTTTTTTCCATGTGGCGCCGTGCCGCTGATTACAAGCGCGACGAGGCCATGGCGCTGCTTGAGCAGGTCAATATGAAGCCGCAGGCTGACCGCCCTTGCAGCGTGCTGGCATATGGAGATGTCAAGCGTGTGGAATTGGCCATGGCCATGGCCAACAACCCCAAGTTGCTGCTCATGGATGAGCCGACAGCCGGTATGGCTCCCAGGGAGCGAAACGACTTGATGGCGCTGACCAAACAACTGGTCATTGACCGGGGCATGGCGGTGCTTTTTACCGAGCACAGCATGGACGTGGTGTTTGCCTATGCTGACCGCATGATCGTGCTGGCGCGTGGCCGGTTGATTGCGGAAGGCAAGCCGCAGGATATCCGCGACCACCCCAAAGTCCAGGAAGTCTATTTCGGCAGTGGCAAAACCTTCGAGAAAAAGGCCATTGAAAAGGAAGCAGCGTGATGGGCAACGGCAACAATATTCTGCTGGAGGCGAAAGACCTGTCGGCCTGGTACGGCGCGGCGCAAATACTGTTTGGCGTCAACCTTGCTGTAGGGCGCGGCGAAGTCGTCGCCCTGATGGGGCGCAACGGCGCCGGAAAATCAACCACGTTGAAGTCGCTGATCGGGATGCTCGACAAGCGTCGTGGCAGTGTGGCCTTTCTCGGTAAAGACATCTCCAGCAGTGAACCACACCATGCTGCCCGGATGGGCCTGGGCTTTGTGCCGGAAGACCGGCGGATCTTCACCGACCTGACAGTGACCGAAAACCTGGAAGTAGGGCGGCAGGCGCCGCGCCGCTGGCCCGACGGCAGTGAGGCCCCCTTGTGGACGCCGGAACGCCTCTTCAAGCTGTTTCCCAACCTGGGCGAGATGCCCACGCGTCCCGGCGGCCGCATGAGTGGTGGCGAGCAGCAAATGCTGACAGTGGCCAGGACCTTGATGGGCAATCCCTATCTGGTTCTGCTTGACGAGCCCTCTGAAGGCGTGGCGCCCGTCATTGTGGAGCAAATGGCCAACATGATCCTCGAGCTGAAGGCCCACGGCGTCAGCATTCTGTTGTCCGAGCAAAACATGCATTTCGCCGAACTGGTGTCCGACAGGGCGTATGTGCTGGAGAAAGGGCAAATCCGTTTTGAAGGATCCATGGCGGATCTGGCTGCAAATGAAGAAGTGCGCCGTGCCTATCTCAGTGTGTAGGCCGTATCTCATCGATATTGAGAAATCACCACGCGAGCCAGCTCTGGTTCGGTAAAAATGGGTTTCATCGTCACACTGTCCGTTAACCAGCTGGAGCGTACGCTGCCCGTTGCGGAGCAGGCCAGCCTGCTGACGGTGCTGCGTAACGATTTCGCGCTGAATGGCCCGAAATATGGCTGCGGTCTGGGAGAGTGTGGCGCATGCACCGTGCTGGTCGACGGTGTGGCGGCACGCGCTTGCGTTATTCCGGCGTGCGGCGTGACGGGCCGCGAAATCACCACCCTTGAGGGTCTGGGTACGCCGGCGGCCCTTCACCCGGTCCAGCAGGCGTTTATTGAAGAGCAGGCCGCCCAGTGCGGCTACTGCCTGAACGGCATGATCATGATGACTGTCGCCTTGCTGGCGCGAAACTCCGCACCTGGCGAGGACGACATACGCAGCGAACTGTCCGGCAATCTCTGCCGCTGCGGCACGCACCTGGAGATCGTGAAGGCTGTATTGCGTGCGGCAGAGCTGACGCGCCAAAGCCTTGCCCGGGGGAACTCGCCATGACGCGTCGCGCCGATGCGCCCCTGACACGCGCCGATTTTCATGCGGCCAGCGGCGTCTTGCTGGTGAGTCGCGAGCCGCCGCCGGCGCCTCCACCCGCCCGTGGCCAACCTGCACTGGTCAGCGCCAATCCGCAAGAGGGCGTTGAAATACTGGTTGCCGTGTGGGATGACGGCAGCGTGACGGCCCTGAACGGCCATGTAGACCTTGGCACCGGTATCCGGACGGCCCTGGCGCAGATCGTGGCTGAAGAGCTGGACGTTGCGCTCGGGCAGGTCAACATGGTTCTTGGGGACACGACGCGCGCGCCCAACCAAGGGGCCACGATTGCCAGCGCGTCCATCCAGGTTCATGCCGTCCCTTTGCGGGCCGCGGCGGCGCAGGCACGCGCGTGGCTGGTGATGCGCGCAGCCGGCGTACTGCAGGCGGATCCCTCCCTGCTCGCCGTGCGAGACGGCGTTGTTTCTGTGGTGGGGCAGGAAGATAAATCGGTGACGTATGGCGCATTGCTGGCCAATGAGCATGCACATCTCTCGCTGGTGCCGGGCACTCCTGTCAAGGATGCAGCCGACTACCGCCTGGTGGGGACCAGCGCGGCACGCCTGGATATCCCGGCCAAGGCCACCGGGGCACTGACATTTGTGCACGACATGCGCTTGCCCGGCATGCTGCACGGCCGCGTCGTGCGGCCGCCCTATGCCGGGGCTGATCACGGCGACTTCATTGGCAATACGCTGGAATCGGTGGACGAATCATCGATTGCCCACATTCCGGGCATTCGCGCCGTGGTGGTGATCCGCGACTTTGTCGGCATCGTCGCAGAGCGGGAAGAGCAGGCCGAACAGGCGCTGCGTGAATTGCGTGTCAGCTGGAAGCCGTGGCCCGGTCTCGCCAATCTGGGCGACCTTGAGCAGGCGATCCGCAACAACCCGGCCACGCAGCGCAGGCTTGTCGACGACGGCAACGTGGACACCGCGATGGCAAGCGCGGCACAAGTCCTGGCGCGCAACTACGTATGGCCCTATCAAATGCATGGCTCCCTCGGGCCTTCGTGTGCCGTGGCCGATTGGCAGCAGGAGCGTCTGACGGTATGGGCAGGAACCCAAAACCCCCACGTGCTGCGGGCTGACCTGTCGCGCCTGACAGGCCTGGCCGATGTCGCCATTGACGTGATCCGCATGGAGGCGGCGGGCTGCTACGGACGAAATTGCGCTGACGATGTGGCGGCAGATGCCGCGCTGCTTTCGCGTGCTGTTGGCAGCCCTGTGCGTGTGCAGCTGACGCGTGAGCAGGAACATGCGTGGGAGCCCAAAGGCGCAGCCCAGCTCATGCAGGTCAACGGTGGCCTGAATGCCGACGGGTCGGTTGCCGCGTATGACTTCCAGACCTCCTACCCTTCGAATGGCGCGCCCACGCTGGCGCTCTTGCTCACCCGCACCATCGAACCGGTCGCGCAGGCCTATGAAATGGGCGACCGAACCGCCCGGCCACCCTACGAATACGCCAACATGCGCATCGCCGTCAATGACATGGCGCCGCTGTTGCGGGCGTCATGGTTGCGTGGTGTTTCGGCGCTGCCCAATTCATTCGCGCATGAGTCCTACATCGACGAACTGGCAACAGCAGCGGGTGTCGATCCGGTGGAGTTTCGGCTGCGGTACCTGAAGGAGCCGCGCGCCGCCGAGCTGGTGCGTGCCACGGCCGAGCGCGCCGGCTGGATGGCGCATACGACACCGCAGCAGCAGCCGGCCGCGCCTGGTGATCCACAGGACGTCGTGCGCGGCCAGGGCTTTGCGTATGCCCGCTACATGCACAGCAAATGGCCGGGGTTTGGGGCGGCGTGGGCGGCCTGGGTGGCCGACGTCGAAGTGAATCGCAAGACGGGCGAGGTGCATGTCCGGCGCGTGGTGGTGGGGCATGACGCCGGCACGCTGATCAACCCCGCCGGGGTTCAGCACCAGATCCATGGCAATGTAGTGCAGACGACCAGCCGTGCACTCACGGAGCAGGTCATGGTGTCGCCCAAAACAAATCAGGTGACCAGCCTGGAGTGGGGAAGTTATCCCATCCTGAACTTCCGGGACGTGCCGGTGATTGAGGTCGTGACCATGGCGCGCCCCGGTGAGCCACCGCTTGGCGCCGGAGAGTCGTCTTCGGTGCCGGGTACGGCTGCCATCGCTAACGCCATTTTTGATGCCACCGGCGTGCGTTTTCGCCAGCCGCCTTTCACGCCGGAAGTCGTACGTGCTGCGCTCAACCCGGGGCTCGCGGCCGAGCCAGCCATTCCGGCGGCTCCGGCCCGGTTGCCCAATCCCGTACCTGAGGGCGCGGCATGGCCGAAAGGCGTGGCCTGGTGGTCCCGCGCAGGCGCCTTGCTCGCGGGGGTTGTGGGCATCGTGTGGGCGCTGGCAGGTGGCCGGTCGGTCATCGCCCCGGTGGTGCAAAGCGGCGCATCCGTTTACACCGCCGCCACGCTGGAACGCGGCCGGCAGCTCGCGGCCGCGGGCGATTGTGTGGTGTGCCATACAGCACCTGGCGGCATACCCAATGCCGGTGGCAGGGCCATGGATACGCCTTTTGGAAAGATCATCACCACCAACCTCACGCCCGATGCGGACACCGGCATAGGCTTGTGGTCCTTCAGCGCCTTCCAGCGCGCCATGCGTGAAGGAATTTCCCGCGATGGCCACTATTTGTATCCCGCGTTTCCCTATACCGCGTTCGCCAAAACCAGCGATGAAGACCTGACCGCGCTGTATGCCTACCTGATGGCCCAGCCCCCCGTGCGATCAGAACCACCGGCCACACGGCTGGCCTTCCCCTTTGGTGTGCGGCCGCTGATGGCTGGATGGAATGCTTTGTTTCATGACCCGGCACCTTACAGAGCCGACCCGGCGCAGACTGCCGAATGGAGTCGTGGTGCCTACCTGGTCAACGGCCTTGGCCATTGCGGCGCCTGCCATACGCCGCGCAATGCCGCGGGTGCCGAGCGCAGCGGAAAGGCCTTTTTAAGCGGGGCCGTGGTGGATGGCTGGGACGCTCCGGCGCTGACCGCGCTCTCGCGTGCGCCCGTGCCCTGGAATGCTGCGGAGCTGTACCGCTACCTGCGTAGCGGCTACTCACCGCAGCACGGTATTGCCGCGGGCCCGATGGCGCCTGTGATCAAGGAACTGGCCGCCTTGCCTGAAGAAGATATTCGTGCGATGGCGACATACCTGGTATCTTTTAACGAGCCAATTGCAGAAACCGAAAGCGTCCAGCGTGCCAGTCAGGTCGTCTTGTCTGCGCAGCAATCTGCCGGCAGCTTACCGGGTCCTGGCCAGCGCCTGTTCAATGGCGCTTGCACATCGTGTCATCACGATGGCGACGGCCCGCGACTGCTGGGGGTGAACGTGCCCCTGGCCCTTAACAGCAAGCTGCACAGCGAGCGGCCCGACAACCTGGTGCGGGTGATCCTTGAGGGAATTCAGTCACCGGCGAGCAAAGACATCGGTTTCATGCCGGCGTTTCGCCATAGCCTGGATGATGCCCAGGTCGCAACGCTGGCTGCGTATATGCGCGGCCGCTATGCACCCTTGGAACCGGCCTGGCAGGATTTGCCGACAACCGTTTCACGGCTTCGCGCTACGCCGGGCCAGCACTGAATCTTTTCAATCAGGCGAAGGTCGCGCGGCCTGCGTCGCCCTGACAAGCGCCGCGCGCGCCAGCAGGCGGGTGGAGTCCAGAGTCGGCAGGGGCGAGTTTGAATCGCTCATGATCAGGGGGATCTCCGTGCAGCCCAGGACGACAGCATCGCAGCCGTCGCTTTTCATCCGTTCGACGACTTTCTGAAAATACGCGATCGCCTCGGGCTTGAAGACGCCATACACCAGCTCATCCATGATGATGCGGTTGATCTCGTCTCGCTCGGCGTCGGTGGGGCGCAGGTATTGCAACCCGCGCGCCGTGAGCTTTTCGGGGTAGACCTCGCTGTTCGTCAGCCATCGCGTGCCGGTGATGCCGATGCGCCGGGACCCGCGCCTGGCCGCTTCTTCGGCAACGACTTCTGCGATATGGAGCCAGGGCAGGGGGGATCGTTCCTGTACGTAGGCAAACGCCTGGTGAATGGTGTTATCGGGGCAGACCAGGAAGTCAGCTCCGGTTTTTGCGAGCTTGTGCGCGGAAGCGAGCATGATGTCGCCCACACCGTCCCAGTCGTTGCGATAGATGCACGCCATGTAATCTGAAAGCGACGGCGTATGCATCGACACTTCAGGATGGGCATGCGGCCCCAGGGTCTTGGCGCCTTCCACGCAGATGGTTTGATAACAAAGCGCAGCGCCTTCGGCGGAGCAGCCGACGATACCGATGTGTTGGGGCATGACCTGTCTTCCTTATTTGCTACGCGGGCTCTGGTACCGGGTCGGCAGCAGGCGAGGTGGCCGGGTGCGGTGTGACTTCTCCCTCGGCGAGTTCCCCGCCCAACGCCTCCAGCATGTCCGGAATCAGCGAAGACAGTTCCCCCGTGATGATGGCCGCGTCGGTGTCAAAACCGTCGTCGTCCTTGCCGCTTTCCTGAACGCCGTCCAGCACCACATCGAGCAGCTTGAGTTTTTTCAGCTGCGCGGTTTCCGTCAGCACAAAAGACACGCGCTCGTTCCACGTCATCGCCAGCTGTGTGGGCAGTTTGCCGGCGGCAATGTGCTGGGCCACTTCGTCGATCTCCAGCGTGTGGCGCGAGTAGCGCACCGTGGATTTCTGGTCGTCCGGCGTCTTGAGCTCGCAGTCGCGGTCTACCGTGAAGTTATAGGGCGCTTCGCGCGTCGACAGCCAGTGCGACATGGCGGCAGCGGCCGACATCTGCGTCTGGACGGGGCTGGCCTTCAGGCCGGGCAGGGCGCCCGGCACCTCGCTCAACGCTTCCACAAAGTAACTCACGATCTTGTCGGCGCCTGTGAGGTTGCCGGAGTCAACCACCAGGAATTTGTTGACTACGTCGATCCAGAGAGTGGTGGTCGAGCGTTTGGTGAAGGCGCGTGGCAACAAGTCCAGCATGACTTCCTGCTTGAACTCCTTCTTGATCTTGGCGCCCACACGCTCACGGCCGGTTTCTTCCTTGTATTTCTCGATGCGTTCTTCCACCGCGGCTTTGATGGCGGACGAAGGCACGGGGCGGCGCTCGGTGCACAGGCGGGCGATTAACTGGCGGCCCACGCTTTCGAGCAGTACGGTGCTTTTGTTACCGCGCGGCGGCACCCAGCCACTGGATTCAGGCTCTGTTGCGCCGCAGGGAACGAAACGGTGGGACTGGAAAATTTCTTCAAGAACGTCCAGCGGAGGAAGCACAAAATCGTCGGCAATGCGGAAAAAAATTGCGGTGTTGAACATGAAATCCGGGGAAGAGGTTAGAAAAAGAGACTGCCGGAAGGCCGATGAGGGGGCAGAAAATCCGCGGTGAGAACCAGCCGGATACAGAGAAATTCTACCGGGCGCCCTGCCTGCAGAATGTAACGGCCGGCACGGGCTTGAAGGCCTTCATTCAATATCAAACGAATGGATGCCGTAAGCACCCTTGCGGCGGTCTTCGAAGTACTGCTCCAGTGTCTGCTTGACCGTCTTGAAGGCAATTTCGTCCCAGGGAATTTCGGCCTCAGTGAACAGTTTGGCCTCCATGGTCTCATGGCCTGGATTGAATTCGGTGCTCAAAAGCCGCGCCCGGTAATACATGTGCACCTGCCCGACGCGCACCACGTTCATGACCGTAAAAAGGCCCAGCATCTCATATTGGGCGCCGGCTTCTTCATCGGTCTCCCGGGCTGCGCCCTGCGAAGTGGTTTCGCCCAGTTCCATGAAGCCGGCGGGCAAGGTCCACTTGCCCCGGCGCGGCTCGATATTGCGTTTGCAGAGCAGCACTTGCGCGCCGTCCTCGCCCCAGCTGGGCACGGTGCCGACGACGTTGAGCGGGTTTTCGTAGTGAACCGTGTGGCAGGCCGGGCAGACGGCCCGCTCTTTTGTGTCGCCGTCGTCCGGCAAGCGATAAGCCACGGCGGTGCCGCAGACGCGGCAGTGGTTCAGGGGCGGTCGTTGCATCAGATGAGTGTAGCGGCTTTGCGCCCGCCCAGGCCTGCCGGGACGCACGGCAGGCTTGCTGCAGTGCTATCAAAAAAGTAGCTGCTCGCGCCCGTTTTTATTGGCCTTAACGCGTATTTCGTTTATTTTCTTATTTCAGCGACGAGTAATTCACCGGTACCCAGGTGTAAGCCTTGCCCGCGCCCTTGCGCACGTGGCCCAGACCGGGGAAGGCGATATGCGCCGCGCCGACCAGATAGCCGTTTTTCGCGGCATCGGCGTAGGCCTTGGCGCGCTCTTTAGCGGCTGGGGGCGATTCCGAATCAAACTTGATCGTGACTTCCGGGTTGTCGAACTGGACGGCCGCCACGTGCATCAAGTCGCCCCACAACACCAGTTTTTCGCCCTTGCTTTCCACCACATACACGCTGTGGCCGGCGGTGTGGCCGTGGGTGGGCTGCGCCTTCACGCCGGGCACGAGCTCGGTGGCGCCTTCAAAGGTCTTGAGCTTGCCGGCCGTTGCGTAAGGCTTGATGGACGCCATGGCACCCTGGAAGAAGCCCTGGGATTCTTTGGGCGCTGCGTTCATTTTGGCTTCATCCAGCCAGAAGTCGGCGTCCGCCTTGTCCACACGCACCACGGCATTCGGAAACGCCATGGCGCCGTTCACCACCAGGCCGCCCACGTGGTCGGGATGCATGTGGGTGATGTAAATCTCGTCGACCTGCTCGGGTTGGTAGCCGGCGGCTTTGAGGTTGGCCTGCAGGCTGCCCAGCGTCGGGCCGAAGAGGCCGGACGCACCCGTGTCGATCAGCACCAGCTTGCTGCCGGTGTTGATGAGGTAGGCATTGACTGAAGTCTCGACTGCGTCAGGTAAAAATGAACGCTTCAGTGCCGCGCCGACTTTCGCCGGCGTTGTGTTGGTGAGCAGGTTTTTCACGGGCAGCTTGACAGTGCCGTCCGACAGGGCGGTGACTTCAAAATCGCCCAGTGTGACGCGGTAGTAGCCGGGCGCCTGGGTCTTGACCATGGGGCCCGCCGCAAAAGCGGGCAAGGTGAAAGAAGCGCTCAGGCTTGAGGCCAGGATGGTGGCTGCCAGGGTTTTCAAAAAGCGTGACATGAAAGAACTTCCTTGGGGTAAATGGAATGATGGACCGGACTCACCCGCCATACGGGGACCGGGTGGATTCTTATGCAGGCGCGCCATGAATGAAGCCGCCGCCGCAGTAACCCGGCTGTCATGCAGGTTTTGCCTGAAGTGGTGTGCTATCAAATCAGGAGCTTATTGCGCCCGTATTCATTGGCCTGAAGGCCAAAAAAGGCACAAGAACATAGGTGGAGCATAAAAAAACCGGACATAAGCCCGGTTTCATGAAAGCGCACCTGGCGCGGCCTGTTGATCAGGCTTTCGTCGTCTTGGTGTGCTTTTCGATCAGGCTGCGTGCCGTGTCCAGCAGTTTCTTGCCGTCAAAACCCTTCTTGTTCATGTCTTCCACCCACTCGACTTCCACCGTGCGTGATTTGCGGCGGAATTCCTGGGCTTCGGCCGCGCTCACGGTGTAAATCGTGTTGCCGCGGTCGCTGGCGGTCTTGCGGCCGGGAACGTCGTTGCCCTGCTGCACCTTGCCCAGCCAGGCCGAGGTGGCCATGCCGGAGTTGTTGTCGATGACCTTCTTGAGGTCGGGTGCGAGCGAGTTGTATTTCGCCTTGTTCATGGCCATCACAAAGGTGGTGGTGTAAAGGCTGCCGCCGGCGGGGTCGAACTCGGCGTGGAACTTGGTGAGCTCGTTGACCTTGACCGAAGGCACGACTTCCCAGGGAATCACGCAACCTGTAATGGTGCCCTTGCTCAGCGCGTCGGGAATCTGCGGCAGCGGCATGCCGACGGGCGTGGCGCCCAGCACGCCCATGAGCTTGGTGACCTGGCGGGTCGGCGCGCGCAGCTTGAGGCCGCGCATGTCGGCAATCGACTTGACGGGCTTGTCGACCGTGTGGATCACACCGGGGCCGTGCACCTGCAGTGCCAGCACCTGCGTATCCTTGAATTCATCGGGTGCAACGGTTTGCACGTATTCCCAAAATGCCTTGGAAGTCGCTTCGGCGTTGGACATCATGAAGGGCAGCTCAAACACCTCGATGCGCGGGAAGCGGCCGGCCGTATTGCCGGGCAATGTCCACACCACGTCAACCACGCCGTCTTTGGCCTGGTCGTAGAGCTGCACCGGCGTGCCACCCAGCTGCATGGCCGGGTAGCCTTCAAACTTGATGCGGCCACCGGATTCTTTTTCGACTTTTTCCATCCAGGGCTTGTGCATGGCCAGCCAGACATTGGATGAGGGCGACATGAAAGTATGGAACTTCAGGGTTATGGCCTGCTGGGCCAGGCCGGACAGCGCCGGTGCGCCCAGGGCGGCAGCGGCGCTGGTCTTGAGAAGGGTTCGTCGCTGAATCATGGCGTGTCTCCTGTGAACAATTTGACTAATTTAAGGCAAGCGGATGGGTTTGAGAAGCGGTGAAAGCCCTAGCCATAGGCGCTAGCTGATGTATTTCACCAGCCACAGCGATATGCCTGGGAACAGCAGCAACAAGGTGGTGCGGAGGGTGTCGCTGATGAGGAATGGCATGACACCTTTGTAGCTTTCGCTGATAGGCACGTCTTTGGCCAGGCCGTTGACCACATAGACGTTCAGGCCCACCGGCGGCGCCAGCATGCCGAAGCCGACGGTCATCAGCACCATGATGCCGAACCAGATCGCGGTGTATTCCTTGCTCATGCCGAAGTCCAGGCCCATCACCATGGGGAAAAAGATGGGAATCGTCAGCAGCAGCATGGACAGCTCGTCCATCACCGCGCCCAGCACCACGTAAAACAGCAGGATGGCCGTGACAACCATCAGTGGCGACAGTCCCCAGCCGCCGACCACGCCGGCGAGCTGGTTAGGCACCTGCGTCAGGGCCAGGGCGGAGTTCATGAGGTCGGCGCCTATAAAGATCAGGAAGATCATGGCAGAGCTTTCCGCCGTGGCATAAAAGCACAGCTTGAATTTGGCCCAGGTGATCTCGCGCTTGAGCAAGGCGGCTACGAAAGTGGCGGCGGCACCCACCGCAGCGCCTTCAGTCGGCGTGAACAGGCCGCCGTAAATGCCGCCGAAGACGATCAGGAAGATGATGGCGATGGGCAGTATGCCCAGCATCGAAGCCAGCGTCATAGATGGTCGGTCGTTGTCCACTTCGGGCGCCTGTCCGGGCACCAGCCGCACGTAGATGGCAATGGCCACCATGTAGCCGAACATCGCGATAATGCCCGGCACCATGGCCGCCGCAAACAGCTTGGCGATATTCTGCTCGGTGAGGATGGCGTAAATCACCAGAGGCACCGAGGGCGGGATCAAAATGCCCAGCGTGCCGCCGGCTGCCAGCGTACCCGTGGCGAGGCGGCCCGAGTAGCCGTGGCGCTTCATCTCGGGCAGCGCCACGCCGGTGATGGTGGCGGCCGTGGCCACCGAGGAGCCGCAGATGGCGCCGAAAGCCGCACAAGCCAGGATGGACGCCATGGCCAGACCGCCCTTGAACCGGCCCATCACACCCGCTGCGAACCCGAAGAGGGCGCGGCTGATGCCGCCCTGCGTTGCGAAATGTCCCATCAGGATGAAGAGCGGGATCACCGACAGGTCGTAGCTGGCAAAGCGCGCGAAGGCCTGAGTGTTGAGGAAGCTGGAAAACGGCCCCCAGCCGGTCTGCATCACGTAACCAATGGCGCCCGCGGTAAACATGGCGACCGCGATAGGCACGCGCACGGCCATGAAGACCAGCATGATGCCGAAAATGACGAGAGCCAGGGTGATGGAGCTCATACGTGTGCCTCCAGCTCGTCCAGCGGATTGTGCGGCGCATGGGCGTCGCCGAAGCCGAAGAGGGATTGGCAAATACCGATCACGCAGGTCAGCACAAAGGGCGGAACCATGGCGGCATATACCGTCCATTCGGGAAAGCCCAGGATCTGGGTTTCAGAGTGCGTGTTGTAGGAGTTGAGGCCGCCCAGCACCGTGCGCCAGGCCAACAGGGCAAACACCAGGCCCAACAGCAACGCACCGAAACGGTCCAGCCTGTCGTTCGAGGTTTCGCCCAGTTTGGCGGTGAAGAAGTCGACGATGATGTTGCCGCGTTTGATCTGGCAAAGGGGCATGAAAAGCGCGATGGCCGCGCCGGTGACCACCCCGGTGAGTTCGAAGTCGCCGACGAGGGTAGCGCCCAGCAGGTTGCGGCCGATCAGGCTGGCGCAGGTCATGAGCGTGATCACCGTGAGCAGAACGCCCGCCAGCACAGCGCAGAATTTCGCAAGGGACTGCAGGATTTTCAAGAAGGCTCTCCAAAAAGCAGGTCTTGGCATTTGGGAGCTCCCAAAAAACCGGGTAAGCCGATTATCAGAATTGAGGGTGCAACCGGGCAGGCGGGTTACCCCGGGTAAAGCGGGATATTTGCGCGGTGATTAAAGCAGTTGCGCGTTCATCGCGCAACTGCCCGGCGGTGAAATATGCCTGCCCGCTGCCAATGATCAGACGACCTTGACGGTCAATGTCTCCAGGCCAGCCACACCGCCGACCATGGTGTCGCCCGATACCACGGCCGCCACGCCTTCGGGCGTGCCGGTGTAAATCAGGTCACCGGGTTGTAGTTCCCAGGCGGCCGACAGGTGTTCAATGGTTTCGGCAATGTTCCAGATAAGCTTGGAGACATGGCTGCGCTGGCGGTCCTTGCCATTCACCTGGATGTAGAGCTCGGCATTGGCCACATCGCCGGCCTGGGCAGCGGGTGTGATGGGGCCGATGGGCGCGGAGTGGTCATAGGCTTTGCCAATGCACCAGGGGCGGCCCTGCTTTTTCATCTCGCCCTGCAGGTCGCGCCGCGTCATGTCCAGGCCCACGGCATAACCGTAGATGTGCTTTTGCGCATCGGCCGCCTTGATGTTTTTACCGCCGGTGCCAATGGCCACGACCAGCTCGATTTCGTGGTGCAGGTTCTTGGTCAGCGATGGGTAGGGAATGGTGCCGGTGACGCCGGCGTCCACCACGACAGCGGCATCTGCGGGCTTGAGGAAGAAGAAGGGCGGCTCACGGCCTGTAAAACCCATTTCCTTGGCGTGCTCTTCGTAGTTGCGGCCCACGCAGTAAATGCGGTGAACCGGAAAACGGTCTTTTGTGCCCACAACAGGGACGGACACTGCGGCCGGTGGGGTGATGACAAAACTCATGACAACCTTTCTTCTCTGTGTATGCCCAATGCCTGATGCACCGGGCGGTCTGAAAAACTGAACAGCACACAACCTTGCGCCGAACGCAATTGCGCAGTGTGCCACGACGGAATCACAAAATGGTCGCGCGGGCCGAACTCGAACGTCCGGGTTTCGCCGTTCCGTTCAATGTCAACGGAGCCCGTGCCCTCGACCACGCTGAACACGGCGCCGTCGGTTTGGCGCCACGGCTTGCCCGCAAAGCCCGCCGGCAGGCGCTGCATGAAGGTGGCCATGGTCGGCATGGGTGAGCCGCCGGTGGCCGGGTTCACATAGCGCAGCTTGACGCCGTCCCAGGCATCGGTGTCGCCATGGGTTTCCAGCTGGTGCAGGGTCTCGCGCGTGCGGTCGTAGGGGTAGCTGAAGATGGGCGAGGTTTCACCGAACGGGGCGTCATACCGCATCGGCAGCATGTTGGCGCCGTAGCGGTGGGTGCTGATGCCTTGGGGCTTGGTGACTTCCTGTTGCTTGGCCGTGCCGTTTTCGGCAAAGCCCGCATCGAAGAAACGCAACATGGGAATGTCCAGCCCGTCCAGCCAGACCACGGGCGTATCCGATTCCATGCGGCCTTCGTGGCCGTGGTCGTGCCAGGTCCAGCTCGGGGTGATGATGAAGTCGCCTGGTTTCATCTGTGTTCGCTCGCCATCTACGGCGGTGAAGGCGCCGTGGCCTTCCACCACGAAGCGCAGCGCGCTTTGCGTGTGGCGGTGGCTGGGTGCAACCTCCCCGGGCAAGATGACCTGAAGACCTGCGTACAGCGACTGCGTGATGCACGACTGCCCACGCAGGCCGGGGTTCTCCAGGATCAGCACGCGGCGTACCGCTTCTTCAGCGGTGATCAGCTCGCCCGACTTCATCAGGAAGGGATGCACGTCGGCGTACTTCCACAGCGCCGGCTGGCAGGGGGTGCTTGGCGATTGCGGCACCAGCGCGTGCAGCACTTCCCACAGCGGCGTCATGCTGTGCGCCGAGATGGCTTCATAAAAGGCCTTGCGTGCAGCGCCGTGGGGTGCTGAGGGCTGGCCTGGGGCGGTAGGGGGCGTCATGTCCATGATGGATGTCCAGTCTCTGGGGTGAAAGATCGCCGCTTAAAGGTCGTTATCGAAATACACGCCGTCCCGCGTGAGCAACTGCTGCAGCTGCTTCACATCGGTATCGGCAAAGGCCTGCCCGGTGCCCGGCATCGCCGCCGCCGTACCCGCTGCCTGACCCATCACAAAGCAACCGCCGCTGGCTCGCGCGGCCGACTGGCCTTCGTGTGTCATCGACGCGCACCGGCCGGCCACCAGCAGATTGGTGACACCTTGGGGCACCAGCATGCGCCAGGGCAGGTCGTTGTAGGCGCGGCCCCGTGGTGCCTCCACGTTGCGGGGGAATTTCCAGTCGATGCGGCCATCCGCATGCAGCTCCATCGGCCAGGCGTTGATGCCGATGGTGTCGTCAAAGCGCGCCGACGAGAGGATGTCTTCGCCGCTCAAGGCATAGAGCCCTTGGATCCGGCGCGTCTCGCGGATACCGACCTGCGGCGCGATGTCGACGATGGCCGAATCCGCAAAACCCGGCACTTCATGCTTCAGAAAGCGGAAGTATTCGGTGATCTGGCGCCGGCCTTCGAGCTCGCCCTCGCTGAGCTGCCGCGCGTCGGTGGCATCCATGGCCGTACCTTGCGCGTTGCGTATCTGCGTGACGTTGGCGCGCCATTCGGTCGGGTTCTTCTGGGGGCGGAGGATGGCACCTTCGCGGGGGAACTTGTAGCGGCCCGGCTCGCGCGCCTGGCTCTCGGCCATCAGGGTGTTGATGGCTTTGAATTCGCCCACAGCCGCCAGCGCACGCGGTGCATCGACATGGCCGACGCGAAACATGGTGGAGGGAAACAGCGCGCTGCCATGCCCGTCACCCAGTTCAAACGGCACGCCGGCAAAGTTCGCCACATCGGCGTCGCCCGAACAGTCTATGAAACGCGCGGCACGGATTGCCTGGCGGCCGGATTTGGTCTCGACCACCAAAGCGCTGATGCGGTTGCCCTCCATCACCACCGCAGCAGCCCAGGCATGGAAAAGGATTTGCACACCGGCCGCCACCAGCAACTGGTCGGCTGCGCACTTGTAGGCCGACACGTCATAAGAGCGCACGCGGATGCGGCCCTGCATGCCGTCCTGCGGCGCGTTCAGGCCGCCCAGCGCGTCAATGCGCTGCAGCAGGTCGTCGGCCACGCCGCGCACCACCTGTTGCATCTGGCCATTCTTGCGGCCGTAGAGGCCCGCGAAATTGGTGACGCCGCCGGCTGTGCCCATGCCGCCGAGGAAACCGTAGCGTTCCACCAGCAAGGTGCGCGCGCCGTGCCGTGCTGCGCTGACGCTGGCGGCCAGGCCCGCGGGTCCGCCGCCCACGACCACAACGTCAAATTCTCCGTAGACGGGCAGGGTGCGTGCGGGCTCTGTGATCAAGTTGCACCCCCGTCCAGGCTCACTGCGTGTAGCCTGTTCCCCCCTCGAGGGGGCGGCGCCTGCGGTCTGGCAAAGCCAGTCCCGCGGCCCCCACTGGTAGTGTCCAAAGAATTCTTCAACCCAGCATGAGCCGCGGAACCGGCTTTGCCGGGCCGCAGGCTGGCGGCCCCCTCGGGGGGCAGGGAGTTACACGAAGTGAACGACCGTGGGGGCATCATTTACTCCAGTTTGATGCCGCGCGACTGAATGATGCCGCCCAGGATGGCGGCTTCGTCTTTGACGCGGCTCTTCAGGCCGTCGGGCGACGTGCCCACAGCCTGCCAGCCCTGGTTAAACAACTTTTGCCGCGTGTCGGCGTCGCGGATGATGCGCGGCACCTCTTGCGCCAGCCGGGCCTGCGCGGCTTTGGAGAGACCCGCCGGGCCGATCAGCGCCGTCCAGACTTCGAGGTTGACGTTGGTCACGCCTGCGTCGGCCAGCGGCGGCACCTCGGGCACCAGCGAAGAACGTCCGCCGGCCAGGCCAACCGCCCGGAGCTTGCCCGACCGCACATGCGGCATGGCCACGCCGGGCGGGATCAGCGCCATCTGGATTTGGCCGCCCAGCATGGCGGTCACCACCTGCGGGTTGCCGGCGAAGGGCACGTGAACTGGTGTGACGCCGGGCATGCGGCTTTTCAGCAGCTCCATGCCCAGGTGCGCCACCGAGCCGTTGCCGACCGAGCCGTAGTTCCACTGGCTGCCGCCCTGGCGCGCGGCAGCGAAGAATTCGGCGCCGCCAGGCTGGCCCGCAGGGGCTACCAGTACCAGGGGCGCTGTGGTCAGCAGTGAAATGGGCGCAAAGTCTTTGGCCGGGTCATAGGGCAGTCTGGAGTACAGCAGCTTGGCCGAGGTCAGGTTGCCGTTGATGACGACGCCCAGCGTATGGTCGTCAGTGGCTTTGGCAACCTGGTCGGCCGCGATGTTGCCTGACGCGCCGGGCCTGTTTTCCACAATCACGGGTTGGCCGAGGGCGTGGCTGAGGGGTTCTGCCAGGCTGCGCGCCGCCATATCGGGTGTGGAGCCGCCCGGAAACCCCACCAGGATGCGCACCGGCCTGGTCGGCCAGGCCGTATTTTTTAAGTCTTTTTGGGCTGCAGCCCAGGAAGGATGGGCGCAAGCAGCTATCAAAAGCGTAGCAATTATCCTGAGAGCAGCAGTGCTGGGAAGAAGAGTCATGACAATTCCTGGGACTTTTGAAACCGTCATTGGAACAGTTTTGACGGCTCGATTCCGTCGTACATCCACTTCAGGCCTGCGAAACCCGCGCTCTCGGTGCCGCTCTGGAACATCTGGTTGCGCAATTCGCGTTGAACACCGGCCGCATGGTAAATATCACCGTAAAAACGGGCGGTCAATTGCACGCGGCCGGTACGCAGGTAGCGCTTTTGCTGGTATTTCTGGAAGGCTTTTGGCACATCGCCGCGGGTAAAGCGCAGCGCTTCACGCAGCACGACGGCGTCTTCAATGGCCTGGCCGGCGCCTTGGGCGAGGTACTGCAGCATCGGGTGGGCGGCATCGCCCAGCAGGGTCACGCGCCGGTCGGTCCAGTTTTTCACGGGTTCGCGGTCGCACAGCACCCACATCTTCCAGGTCTCGATTTTCCCCAGCAGTTCCTTGACTTGCGGGCAGGCATCGGCGAAACGCTCGTTCAGCTCGGCCGTATCGCCAAAGGTGTTCCAGCCCTCGTCGTATTTGTTGCTGTGAAAAACCGCCACCAGGTTGAAGAGTTCGCCGCGGCGCAGGGGGTAGTGAACCAGATGGGTTTTCTCGCCGCCCCAAAGCAGCACATCGTCGCTCCACAGATGGGCCGGCACATCCTCGCGCTTGAGCACGGCGCGGTAGGCGATATGGCCCGACACGCGGGGTTTGCCGTCGCCCACCACGGCTTCACGGATGCGGCTCCAGATGCCGTCTGCGCCTATCAGCGCGCTGCCTTCGACGGTTTCGCCGCCTGCAAGGTGTACGGTCACGCCGCTTTCCGATTGGTCAAACGACTCCACCTTGGCGCTGGTGCGCAAGGTGATGTTGGGCTGGGCCCGGCAAGCATTGAGGAACACCTGGTGCAGGTCGGCGCGGTAAATCACGCCATAAGGAAACCCATAGGTGGCGCGGGCCAGGTCGCCAAGCGGGACACGGACAACCTTCTCGCCTGTGCGCACGTCGTTCATGCCAAGGCCGGTGGGAAAGAACGCCACACGGTTGACGGCTTCAGTGAGGCCCAGGTAGTCAAACATGCGGAAAATATTGGGGCCGAGCTGGATGCCGGCGCCGATCTCGCCAAAACTCGCCGCCTGCTCCATGAGCGTCACGGCGCGCCCGTCCTGCGCGAGCACCAGGGCCGCGGCCAGCCCGCCAATGCCGCCGCCCGAGATGAGGATGGGGGATGTGTGTGACATGTATGAGAGGGTATCAGGGGGGCTTTGACAATGATAAGTATGCTTATCATGTATGTCCCTAGTACATACCCTGAGCGCAAAGCTGAACGGTAAACTCGGCAAATGGCAAAAAGCTTTAACTTCAGCGAGGCCCCCGGGCACTTGATCCGCCGGGCGCAACAACTCGCGGTTGCGATCTTCATGGAGGAGACGGCCGGGTTTGATGCGACGCCCGTGCAGTTCGCCATCCTGAATGCGCTGATGGACGACCCGGGCGAAGACCAGATCACACTGTCGGGCCGCGTTGCCTTTGACCCGGCCACTTTCGGGTCGGTGATCGGTCGGCTGGAGGCCAAAGGCTGGGTCAAGCGGGAGGCTGACCCATCCGACAAGCGCCGCAAACTGCTGTGGACGACGCCTGAAGGGGAAAAAGTTGCACTGCAGATGAAACGCGCGGTCAGCAAGGCACAGCAGCGCATCGTGAGTCCGCTGGATGATGACGAGCGGGTGCAGCTCGGCCTGTTGCTTGGCAAGCTGATCAGCGGCCACGAAAACGCGGCCAGGTAGCCAGCATCAGAACTGCGCGCAGACAATAAAAACGGGGCAGTCAGCCCCGTTTTTATTGTCTGCCTGTTTGCCAGGCCCTGGCCCAAGGCTCAGGCTGACTTGGCCACCAGGTCGAAATGCTCCACCGTGGGCGGGCCGGCAAAGAAGGGCCCGACAATGGCTCGCCAGTCGGCAAAGGCGGGCGACTGACGAAAGTCGACAGTGTGGTTTTCCAGTGTGTCCCAGAAGATCTGCAGGATGTAGCGCTCAGGGCTTTCAATGCCCTTGTTGACCTTGAAGCCCTGAAAGCCCTTGGCTTTGGAAATGACTTCGCGGATGCCGCGCTGGATAGCTTCGTCAAAGGCGGCTTGCTGGCCCGGGTGAATGCGGATGTCGGCGAGTTCGAGAATCATGAACAACTTTCTGGGGTAATTAATACTGGGTAGACGGCAACTCTACCGTCAAACCGTCCAGCGCGGGTGTGAGCTTGATCTGGCAGCTCAGCCGGCTCGTGGGCTTGCGTGGCGCGGCGGTGAATTCAATCATGCCCAGTTCTTCACCGTCGGGTGGCGGCAGAGTGCTGGCATCCGAGGCAAAAGGTTCCTGTACGTACACGTGACATGTCGCGCAGGTCAGCAGCCCGCCGCAGTCGGCGGCAATGCCGTCAATGCCGGCTGAGACGGCCGCCTCCATCAGGCTTTTGCCAATCTTGCCGCTTATCCGCGTGGTACTTCCATCTGCTGCTATTAAATTGATAGTGATGGTGCTCATGAGGCGATTCTCAAATGCGGCTGAAATACTCGCGGCGCTGCCACTCGTCTTTGTTTTCGGCTTCGGCATGGCGGGCGATTTCGGCTTGCTTGATGCGTGTGAGGCAGCTGACGAAGGTCTCGCCAAAGGCTACTGTCAAAGCGGTGTCGGCTTTCAGTGCGTCCAGCGCCTCGCCGAGGCTGGTGGGGATTTTTTCTGCCGCAGCGCCATACGGTGCATCAGTCGCTGGCGGCGCTTTGAGTTGGCGGGCGATGCCATCCAGCCCGGCATGAATCTGCGAGGCAAGGTAGAGATAGGGATTCGCCGCCGGCTCGCCAAGGCGGTTTTCGATGCGCGTGCCGTTGTCATCGCACTGGCCCACCACGCGCAGCATGGCGCCGCGGTTGTCGCGGCCCCACAGGATGGATTGCGGCGCGAGTGCGTTGGGCCGAAAGCGCCCGAAGCCGTTGATGGTGGGTGTGCAAAACGCCGTCATGCCGCGTGCATGCGCCAGCAAACCGGCCAGGTACTGCTCACCAACTTCCGACAGCGTGTATTGCGCGTCGGCTGGTGTGCTTCCGGTTGCAGGAGCGCTGCGCTTGAACAGGTTGGCGCCGGTTTTCAGGTCCACCAGCGATTGATGCAGATGCCAGCCGCTGGACATGATGTTGGGAAAGGGCGGGCGGCACATGAAGGTAGCGTGGTAACCGGCACGCCGCAAGGCCTGCTTCACCGCACTGCGAAACAGCACCATGTTGTCGGCGGCTGTCAGCGCATCGGTGGCTTCAAACACCGCCTCGACCTGGCTGGGCCCCAGTTCGATTTCGAGTGACAGCAGGGGTAGCCCCAGCGCCTGCGCCGTGCGCTGCACGATGCGAAGCGGCTCTTCGGCCATGTCCACCCATTGCTCTGACAGGAGGTGGTAGCCGGGATGGATCATGCTCACCTCTGGCGGCAAGCCCGGCCAGTCGGCCAGCGCCGGGTCAAGTTGGGGAGCGCTGCCACCCTCGGAAATCCGGTAAATGTGGAACTCGATCTCCAGCCCGCACTTCATGCTGTAGCCGGCTTCAGCCAGTTTTGCGAGTGCGCCTTGCAGTACCCGGCGCGTGTCGAGTTCTACCGGGCGGCCGTCGGGAAACCATGGCTGGCATTGCACCCAGCCGGTTTTGTCGGCCCAGGGCAATTCCTTCAGGCTGGCCGGGTCGGCCAGCAGCATCACATTGCCGCCAAATTCAAAACCCGGCAGTTCGTCGGCGCCGCCGGCTTCGAACACCTTGTACGCGGTGCGGTCGGCGGTGTCCTTGAGCAGCAATGTGCTCACCATGCCGACGCCGTCCGTCATGGCTTGTCCGGCTGCAGAGGCCACCAGTGTCTTGCCGCGCAGCATGCCGTGCAGGTCGCACCAGGCGAAGCGCACCAGCTCCAGGCCGCTCGCCTCGATGCGCCGCGTGGCATCAGCCAGCGCAGCCTGCCTTTCGGCGTCGCTCACGCCGCATTGCGCTGCAAAGCTGCTCATGGTTGCGTGACGGTGCTGGGTGAGTCGGCGGCGGTTTTGGCGTCCAGCCACGGCGCGCCCTCGCGCTTGGCGCACGCGGTTTGCTGCCACCACTGAGACCATTCGCCCGCTGGCGCAATGCCGTCCACCGTGTCCGGGCCGGTGATCGCCGCGGCTAGCGCAGGGTCGGCAATGCCGGGTGCTACGCCGCCGTTTTGCACGGTCTCAATCGCCTTGAGCAGCACGCGCCGATTGGCCATGATGACTTTGTCGGAGGTGCCCAGGTGCTCGCGTGTGCGGTCCTGAATGGTGCCCATGCTTTCCACGGCCCACTGGTCGTGTACGTTGATGTCTTCTTCGCCCATGCCCAAGTAGGTGGTGCTCATCTGCTCCTTGGCGTTGAAACCCCAGTTGTTGTGGCGGCCGGCGTTGGGAATGTAGTCGGGCAGGGCGATGAATTGCTGGCGCTGCGCGCGCATGCTCTCGCGGTCCAGCGGGCCGCCAAAGCTGGTGAAGAAGGTGTACCAGTAGGTGTTCGTGTCGTCTACCGGCACATGCATCTGCGTGATGGTCATGGTTTCCGACAGCGGAATCACAAAGGTGGCCGGGAAGATCGCGTTGGTCACGCGCACATGGGTGAGCTTGTCGGTCATGGCACGCAGCGCGGTCAGCTGCATGCCCCAGGGCTTGTTCTCAAAGCTGATGTCGGGCTGGGCGAACTCGCGCATGATGCGCGTCATGGGCCACTGCTCGCCGTCCTTCGTGCCGGCGCTGGCGCTGCGAAACTGCTTGCCGGCCGGGTTCTGGCCGATTTCATCGAGTGGGTCGTCTTGCAAAAAGCGATGCAGGAAAGACGGGTGCGCCGGGTCGATGCCTACCTCAAAAGCCTGCAGCCAGTTGGCGTTCCACAAACCCTTGAAGGCAAAGCTATGTGTCGCGGGCGCGGTAAAGCAGTCAAAAGCGGGGAAGGGTGGCGGTGCGCTGCCCTCGTCGCCCAGCCAGGCAAACAGCACGCCGGCTTTTTCAATCACGGGGTAGCTGCGCTGGCGTATGCGTTCGCACAGCTTGCTGCCCGTGGGCTCGGCCGGTGTTTCCAGGCAGCGGCCATCGGTGGCGAACTTCCAACCGTGAAAAGGGCAGCGCAGGCCGCCGCCTTGCACGGCGCTTTCGCGGCGGCCAAACGACAGGTCGGCGCCGCGGTGTGCGCAGTCGCGGTCCAGCAGGCCCCATGCGCCGGAGGCGTCCTTGAACAGCACCAGATCCAGGCCGAACAGTTTGAGCGCCTTGACCGGGCGAAGCTCCATGCGCGGGTCCAGCGCCGGGTTGAACTCATCGACCAGCGCGGCGGGCTGCCAGTATTGGCGCAGCAGCTTGCCGCAGGGCGTGCCCGCGGTGATGCGGGTGAGCAGTTCGTTTTGTTCAGCGTTCATGGGGACCTCAAAACGGTATACCAAAATTAAAATTCAGTGTACATTCCCGGGCATGAACTTGCAAGAAACCGTTTTGATGCAATTGCGCGACCTGATCCTGCGCGGCGAGTTCGAGCCCGGCCAGCGTCTGGCCGAGCAGCAACTGGCCGAGCGCCTGGGCGCCTCGCGTACACCGGTGCGGGCCGCATTGGTCACGCTGGAGCAGGAAGGCTTGGTCGAGGCCAACGACACCGGCAAATACCTGGTGCGCCAGTTCACCCCGCGCGAAGTGGCCGATGCGATTGCAGTGCGCGGCCATCTGGAGGGCATGGCGGCGCGGCTGGTGGCTGAGCATGGCGTGTCGCGCCAGTTGCAGCTCGATTTGCAGTCTTGCCTGGATGAAGGCGACCGGGCGCTGGCGGCGAATCCGCTGGGCTATGACAACTACGCGGCCTATGCATCCATGAACGACCGCTTCCACGCGCTCATCCTGGAAGCCAGCGGCAACCGCGCGCTGCAACGCGCCATCGAATTGAACGACAAGCTCCCCTTTGCGTCAGCCTCGGCCATGCTGCCCATGCAGTCCACGCTGGAGCAGGACCGCGACTGGATGCACTACGCGCACCGCCAGCACCACATGCTGTTTGCAGCGCTCAAGGCTGGGGAGGGCGCGCGTGCCCAGGCACTGGCGGTGGAGCACACTGAGGTTGCGCAGATGAACATGCGCATGGCGCTGCAGCGGCGCGCCGAAACTGAAAGCCTGATGCCTGGTTTGCGCCTTGTGGTGGGCGGCTAGCGCCTGCCCGCGGTCTAGCGCTCTCCCATTAATAACTTCAGGTCGATGGATTCAGCAACCGCCTTATTTCCGGCATCACCCAGGTGCAGGTGGTCGCCCGAGTCATAGGCGGGCAGGATGCGCAGCGGGTTCTGCGGATCGCGCGCCACCGCATCAAAATCCAGCACCGCATCGAATTCGCCGTTGTCGCGTATCCATGCGTTGACGCGCTGGCGCACCGCGTCTTTTGCGGGGCTGTAGTAATTGGCAATCGGTGAGCCCGGCATTGTCAGCGCGCCCTCGAATGGGGTCAGCGTGGCGCCGACGATGCGCACGCCGCGGCTCCTGGCGCGAGCAATCAGCTGCCGGTAGCCGGCGATCAGTGCGTCAGTCTGT
This sequence comes from Polaromonas sp. P1_F4, assembly GCF_056405675.1. Lineage (NCBI taxonomy): Bacteria > Pseudomonadati > Pseudomonadota > Betaproteobacteria > Burkholderiales > Comamonadaceae > Polaromonas > Polaromonas sp. P1_F4. The sequence goes on from NZ_JBFUBP010000001.1 coordinate 543,833, forward strand.
GTGGCGGGCTCCTTGGGTTCAAGGGTGCTGCCTGGCCAGCTGATGTCGTTGATGCCCATGAGCAGCACTACGGTGGCAATACCGGGCTGACCCAGCACGTCACGCTCGAACCGGGCCAGTGCATTCATGCCCATGTGGTTCTTGAGCACCCGTCCGCCCGAAATACCCGCGTTGAGCACGGCCACGTTTTGACTGGCCAGGCGGCGCGCCAGAAAATCCGGCCAGCGCTGGTCGGCGCCCGGCGTGGACGCCGCGCCGTCGGTGATGGAGTCGCCAAAGGCCACCACGCTGCGTGTGCCCGGTGCGGCGTCGACCAACACCGTGCTGAGGAAGAGGCGGCTGTTCACTACGCTATCGGCCTTGAGGACGCTCGCGTTCACGGCATTGCCTGCAGCAATCTGCGCGGGCTGCAGGCCGTCCCAGTGAATGGTGGTGAGTGGTGTCGGTTGCGGAAAATACAGGCTGACCGATAGGCGGCCGAGCGGTGCGACTGGAATTTCGACCGGGTCACTCATCACGACAGCGCTTGCAGGTACGGTGACTGTCTGTTGACCGCTGAAGGTCAATGCCTTGCCGGGTCTACCGATACTGCCCGCAGCATCGCCTGCGAGTGCGATGTGAGCCGCGCCAATCTGCAAAGGCTGCGCGCCATATTCGTTGGACAGCACGATGCGCACGCGTGAGCCGCCTACGCTGGCCCGGACGGTCTGGCGCGCGGTCTGGTCGTGAAGCGTGGCGGGAAGGCCCAGCGGCAGCACAAAGTCATTGCTCCAGATGGGTTGGGGGCTTGCCGTCCAGCTTGGCATCCACACGCCGGCACCAGCTGCCTGCGCCTGCGGTAAAGCACTGGCAAGCAGCAACGCGAATGAAAGAACGGCTTGCAGCGCGCGCCGCTTTGGAAAGAAAAATGTGTTCATGGCGAGGGCTCTTTCAGCAAGTGACAGGGATGCCCCGCGGCTCGGACTTGTCGCGCGACAGGCTGTACAAGGTGACCGCGATGCCGGCCACGGTGATCAGCGCGGCCAGCCAGCTCAGGCCGCCCAGACCGAAGGAACTGCTGACAACCAGGCCGCCCAGCCAGGCGCCCAGCGCATTGCCCACATTGAAGGCGCCGATGTTGAGGCTGGCCGCCAGGTTCTGGCCCGCGCCGTGCGCCTGCTGCAGCACGCGCATCTGCAGCGGCGCCACGGTGGCAAAGGAGGCCGCGCCCAGCAGGCCGACAAACACCACGGTGGCCACGGGCGAATGCAGCACAAGCCCCATCACGCCCAGCACCAGCGCCAGCGCGCCCAGGGTGACCAGCAGCGACATGCGCAGCCCGCGGTCGGCCAGGCGCCCGCCCAGCAGGTTGCCCACAAAAAAGCCACCGCCAAATACCAGCAGAATGGGTGACACCGCCGCTTCGCTGAAGCCGGTGATCTGCGTGAGGATGGGCTGGATGTAGGTGAAGATCGCAAACAGGCCGGCGAAGCCGAGCACCGTCATCAAGAGGCCCAGCAGTACTTGCGGGCGGGCGAGCCCGGCCAGTTCTTGCCGGATGGTCGAGGTACCGTTTTCAGCCGCGCTGCGCGGCACAAAAATGGCCAGCACCACAAAGGCGAGCAAGCCGATCAGCGTGACCACCCAGAAGGTAGAGCGCCAGCCGTAATGCAACCCCAGCCAGGCGCCAGCGGGCACGCCGAGCAGGGTGGCCAGCGACAGCCCGCTGAACATGATGGCGATGGCCGAGGCCTTGCGCTCGGGCGCGACCAGGCCGGTGGCCACGATGGAACCCACGCCAAAGAAGGTGCCGTGCGCCATCGACGTGATGATGCGGGCCGCCATCAGGCTGCCGTAGTCCGGCGCCAGCGCACAAGCCAGGTTGCCCAGCGTGAAGATGGCCATGAGCGCCAGCAACACGGTTTTGCGCGGCAGCTTGCGCGTGGCCAGCGTCAGCACCGGCGCACCCACCGCCACGCCCAGGGCGTAGCCGGAAATCAGCAGCCCGGCCGAGGCGATGGTGACGCCCAGGTCGGCTGAGACCTGCAGCAGCAGGCCCATGATGACAAATTCGGTCGTACCGATGCCGAAGGAGCCGGCGGTGAGGGCCAGAAGGCCTAAAGGAAGTGAAGGGAGTGAAGGGAGTGATTTGCGCGCATCCATGAAAGTCGCCTAAAAAGAGGATGTGCTGAGTGTGAAGACTAAGTGCTATCTTGACTAGAATGCAGTGAAGACAATCATTTGTGAATTCAATTCACAATAATTCGCGCAAAATAACAGCTAATGCCCCGCATAGACGTCAACCGCTCCGGCGAGATGGAGGCCTTTGTCCAGGTTGTGGACAAGGGCGGTTTTTCGGCCGCCGCCCGGCAGCTGTGCATGACTCCTTCGGCCGTCAGCAAGCTGGTGACCCGTCTGGAGGCGCGGCTGGGTACGCGGCTTGTCAACCGCACTACGCGCAAGCTGCAGCTCACACCCGAAGGCACGACGTTTTACGAGCAGAGCACGCGCGTGCTGGCCGACATGGACGAGGCCGAACGCGGCGCGGCCGCCGGCGCCATGCCGCGCGGGCGCGTCAGCATCAACGCCAGCATGCCCACCGCGCACTGCTTGCTGCTGCCGCTGGTGCCGGCCTTTCACGAGCGCTTCCCGGATATTTTGCTGGACATTACCTTGACCGACCGCGTGGTCAACTTGCTGGACGAGCGCACCGATGTGGCAATCCGCTGGGGCGCACTCGCGTCGTCCCAACTGGTGGCGCGGCGCCTGGGTGATACGGCGCAGGTGATTGTCGGCAGCCCTGATTACCTGGCGCGACATGGCACGCCGCAGACGATGGAAGAACTCGAAACCCATCAGCGCCTGGCCCATACCTTCAAGCGCAATATGCATTACTGGCCGGTGCGGGTAGACGGGCAGGTTCAGCAGTTGCCGATCACCGGCTATGCGCGCGCCAGTGACGGTGAGGCGCTGCGCCACCTGGTGCTGGCGGGTGCCGGGCTGGCCCGCATGTCGATGTTCCACGTCGGCCGCGATATTGACGCGGGCCGCCTGGTGCCGGTGGCTGAAAGCCTGAACCCGGGCGAACGCGAACCCATCCATGCGGTGTTTGTCGGCCGGGGCGGGCGCCTGCCGGCGCGCGTGCGCGTGCTGCTGGATTTCCTGGTTGAGCAGGTCACGCAAGAGGTTCTTGATGGTGGCGGGCTCGGGCATGACTACCAGCTGCATCAGCCCTGACGCCTGGATGCGACCGCACACAAACAGTGCGTGAGTGCTAAGTACTACCCCCTACATAGGTTCCCTATGGTTGCAGCGAGATAACTTGCCTAGTATTGGTAACAAGTCGTAAGGCTGCAAGGCCGCTCCGGCCATGGAGATTTCTATGCACCGCATTTCCGTCCACACCTTGGGTCTTGCCCTTTTGCTGTTGGCTTTGTCCAGCGCAAGTTTTGCGCAAGAGCGCTTCAGCGTATCCGCAGACAACCAGGAAGTCACCGATAGCCGCACCGGCCTGGTCTGGCGGCGCTGCGCGGAAGGCATGGTCTGGAAGGGCAAGACCTGCACCGGGCAACCGGCTTTCCTGAGCCATCCCGATGCGGCCGCGCGTGCCAAGGCGGCTTCCGCGCCGGAGGCCGAATGGCGCTTGCCGATTCTCAAAGAACTCTCCAGCATCGTCTCTGCACGAGAGGCTGACGTGGACAAGGCGGCGATAGATCCCAATGCTTTTCCGGGCACGCCCGTGGCGCGCTTCTGGACATCGAGCAGCACCGGCCCGGGCTATTTCACCTTTGTGGGCTTTAGCGACGGCAGCGCCGGCGAAGCCCCGCGTGCCACGGCGGCCGTCGTGCGCCTGGTGCGCAATGCGAAGTAAGCGGCACCCAACGCCGGCAGCAGCCGGCGCATCGGGCCTCAGTCTTTGGCCACCTGCAGTACCAGTTTGCCGAAGTTCTCGCCGTTGAAAAGCTTGAGCAGTGTTTCCGGGAAAGTGTCCAGTCCCTCGACGATGTCTTCCTTGCTTTTCATGGTGCCGGCCTTGAGATAGCCGGCCATCTCCGCCACACCGACGTGGTAGCGGTCGGCGTAATCAAATACCACGATGCCTTCCATGCGGGCGCGATTGACCAGCAGCGATAAATAATTGGCGGGGCCCTTCACGGGCGTGGTGTTGTTGTATTGGCTGATGGCGCCGCAGATGATGATGCGGGCACCGCGCGCCAGCCGCGCCAGCACCATGTCCAGGATCTCGCCGCCCACGTTGTCGAAGTAGATATCGATGCCCTTGGGGCAATGTTCCTTCAATCCGGCACGCACGTCGCCGTTCTTGTAGTCGATGCAGGCGTCAAAGCCCAGTTCCTTGACCACCCAGTCGCACTTGGCCTTGCCCCCGGCAATGCCCACCACCCGGCAACCCTTGAGCTTGGCAATCTGGCCCACTGTCTGGCCCACCGCGCCGGCCGCGCCGGAAACCACGACGGTTTCGCCGGCCTTGGGCAGGCCGACTTCCAGCAGGCCGAAGTAGCCTGTCATGCCGGGCAGGCCCAGCACATTAAGCCAGGATGTGAGGCCCAGGCGCGGGTCGATCTTGAACATGCCGCTGCGCTTGATCTGGTCGGCCGGGATCAGGCAATATTCCTGCACGTCGAGTGCGGCGTTCACGTAGTCGCCCACGGCAAAGGCCGGGTTTTGTGAGGCGATCACTTTGCCCACGCCGCCGGCGCGCATCACGGCGCCGATTTCCACCGGCGGGATGTAGCTCTTGGCGTCGTTCATCCAGCCGCGCATGGCCGGGTCCAGCGACAGGTACAGGGTTTTGACGAGCACGCCGCCCGGGCCGGGTTCGGCCACGGGCTCGGTGGTGAAGCTCCAGTTGTCGCGTGTGGGCAAGCCGACGGGGCGGCTTGCCAGGCGAATCTGGTGGTTGGCTAAGGTGGCGATGGCGCTCATGGGTGTCTCCGGGAGTGGCGAATGCAAAAAGGCAATGGTAGTGGCGGACTGCCCGCGCGTCAGTCGCCCACGCGATTGCCCTGCCACTGATGCTCGCTCAACCAGCTCAGCTTGAAGCCGCACGAAGTGCGCGACGGCGGGGAGGTATTTAACCCAGCCGGGGCCGCGGAACCGGCTTTGCCGGGCCGCAGGCGCAGCGCCCCCTTTCGTGATGAAAGGGGCAGGGAGATGCCGCAGGCTCACGAAGTGCGCGACCGTGGGGGCCATCGTTTATGCTTTAGAGATGAAACTCCACAACTATTTCCGATCTTCTTCGTCGTTTCGTGTACGCATTGCGATGGAGCTGAAGGGCCTGAGCTACGACTACATTCCTGTGCACATTGCCAAAGGGGAGCACAAGCAGCCGCCTTACGCCGCCCTGGCCGCCGACACCCTGGTGCCCCTGCTGGAAGTCGATGGGGAAAAGCTGTCGCAGTCGATGGCCATCATCGAATATCTCGACGAAAAACACCCCGAGCCGGCTTTGCTACCGGCCGATGCGATGGGCCGTGCCAAAGTGCGCGCGCTGGCGCAGTCCATTGCCTGCGAAATCCACCCCGTCAACAACTTGCGTGTCCTGAAGTACCTGGTCAAGGAACTCAAGCTCGACGAAGCTGCAAAGAACGCCTGGTATGTGCACTGGTGCCGTGAAGGCCTGGAGGCCTTTGAACGCCAGCTGGCCCAGTTGCCTGCGTCGATCTATTGCTATGGCGACACGCCCACGCTGGCCGACTGCTGCCTGGTGCCGCAGATATTCAATGCCAAACGCTTTAACGTGAGCTTTGACGGCTTGCCCCGCACCATGGCTGCGTTCGACGCCTGCATGGCGCTGCCGGCCTTCCAGAAGGCCCAGCCTTCGGCCTGCCCCGACAACGAAGCCTAAATATGTGGCCCCCACGTTCCCCACTTCTTGTGGTTCACTGCCCCTTCCTGATATGTTCCAGGGCTCGTTTCCTGGGGGCGGCCCGTCGGAAAACTGGCCTACCGATCCGGTTGATATGGACGCACGCTGGCTGATCCCAGACTGGCCGGCGCCTGCCGGCGTGCGTGCAGTGTTCACCACACGTGGCGGTGGCGTGTCGCCCGTTCCCTATGACAGCCTGAACCTGGGTGACCACGTCGGCGACCAGCCGGCCAATGTTGCGGCGAACCGTGATGTGCTGCAGCGGGCAACGGGTAGCCACCCGGTATTCCTTCAGCAGGTGCATGGCAGCGAGGTGCTGGTGTTGAGCGCCGATGCCGCTGACGGCCAGTCAGCCGATGCCTGCGTGACGGATCAGGCGGGACTTGCCTGCACGATCATGGTGGCCGATTGCTTGCCGGTGCTGTTCGCGAGCGAAGACGGCGCTGTGGTGGCCGCAGCGCATGCGGGCTGGCGCGGGCTGGCAGGAAGGCCGACGGGCCCGCACGGTGTACTTGAGGCAGTTTATGAGTCATTTCGGGCTCTGGCTCAACAAGCACGGGCGCAAGCAGCTATTAAAACAATAGCATGGCTCGGTCCGTGCATTGGGCCTGCAGCGTTCGAAGTCGGCGCTGAAGTCAAGGCCGCGTTCGAAACCGTGCAGCCTGACGCCGGCCGCTGCTTTACGCCGTGCGGCAGCGGTAAATACCTGGCCGACTTGCCGGCGTTGGCGCGTTTGCGCCTCAAGGCGATAGGGATTACACAGGTGTACGGCAATGACGGCAGCGATGCCTGGTGCACCGTGGGCAATCCGTCAAGATTCTTTTCCCACCGGCGGGATGCCGGCGTCGCCGGCAATGGGTTTGGCACCACGGGGCGCATGGCCGCCTGCATCTGGCGCGTGTGACGGTGAGGGTTTGTCTGGGGCTGCGTCCACGCCTGCAGTTTGCTGCAGGCGCTCTGCTGCTGCGCGTTTCTTGATCGCCTTGCTGCGGGCAGGGGCGCCCATCAGGTAAACCACCAATGCCACAGGACCCAGTCCATAGAGTACAAAGGTGACCAGTGCCCCCAGAAGTGTGCCGTTGCTGTTGGTGGCTTCGGCAACACTCATCATGAGCACAACGTAAATCCAGGCGATGACAATCAAATACATAAATACGTGCAACTCCGCGGCCCTGGTGAGCAATTTGTAATGCAAATCCTACGATACTGTTGGTGTGCTCAAAAGAGTCACCAGGACTCAACATGGATCGGGGAGACAAGATGAATTTTGACGCAAAGCAGGCCGAAGCGGCCCGGCAGATGCAAGAGACCTTTGCGGCAGGCCTGCAGCAGGCCATGAGTGTCATGGCAAACGCCGGATCAAGCGCCGGCTTCAATACTGGTGCCAACAACGGATTCGCACCATTGGGTGCGTTCAGCCCAGGCCAAACCCCACCGGCACTCCAGTTCGATCCGGCCAGGCTCCAGGAATTGCAGCAGCGCTATATCGCGGACGCCTCAGCCCTGTGGAACCAGGGGGTGCAGGAGGGCGCCGATACGCTGGTGTCTTCTGACCGCAGGTTTTCCAGCGCGGCCTGGAAAACCAACCCCGTCTCGAAATTTTCGGCTTCCACCTATCTGCTGAATGCCCGCACCCTCATGGCCCTGGCCGACGCCGTCGAAGGCGACGCAAAGACCCGCGCACGCGTGCGCTTCGCGGTCGAGCAATGGATGGCGGCCACGGCGCCCAGCAATTTCCTGGCGCTCAATGCAGAGGCCCAGCAAAAAGCCATCGAGAGCCAGGGCGAAAGCATCGCCCAGGGTCTCACCAACCTGCTGCACGATCTGAAGCAGGGCCACGTGTCCATGACCGACGAGCGTGTGTTCGAGGTCGGTAAAAACGTTGCCACCACCGAAGGCGCGGTGGTGTTTGAAAATGAATTCTTTCAACTGCTGGAATACAAGCCCCTGACGGCAAAGGTGTACGAAAAGCCTTTCCTGTTGATCCCGCCGTGCATCAACAAGTTCTACATCCTTGACCTGCAACCCGAGAACTCGCTGATCCGCTATGCCGTCAGCCAGGGCCATCGCACCTTCGTGGTGAGCTGGCGCAATCCGGATGAGTCGATGGCCCAGAAGACGTGGGACGACTACATCGAGCACGCCGCCATCAAGGCGATCGAGGTGGTGCAGGAGATCACCGGCGCCAAAACCCTGAACGCACTGGGTTTTTGCGTGGGCGGCACCATCCTCGGAACAGCGCTGTCCGTGCTGGCCGCACAGGGTAAAAAGCCGGTGGCCAGTGCAACGCTGCTCACCTCGTTTCTTGATTTCACCGACACCGGCATCCTTGATATCTTCATCGACGAAACCTCGGTCAAGTACCGCGAGGCCGAGATGGGGGAGGGCGGCTTGCTCAAGGGGCAAGACCTGGCTTCCACCTTCAGCTTCCTGCGACCAAACGACCTTGTCTGGAATTACGTGGTCGGCAATTACCTGAAGGGCGAAACACCGCCTCCGTTTGACCTGCTGTACTGGAACAGCGACTCCACCAACCTGCCGGGCCCGTTTTACGCCTGGTACCTGCGCAATACCTATTTTGAGAACAATCTCATCAAGCCGGGCAAGACCGTGGTGTGCGGCCAGAAAGTAGACTTGCGCAAGGTCGACATTCCTGTGTACATCTACGGCTCGCGTGAAGACCACATCGTGCCGATTGGCGGCGCCTATGCCTCCACGCAGCACTTGCCTGGAAAAAAACGTTTTGTCATGGGTGCTTCCGGCCATATTGCGGGTGTGATCAACCCGCCGGCCAAGAAAAAACGAAGCTACTGGACCCGTGACAAGCTGCCACAGGGGAAGTTTCCCGCGACGCAAGCCGGTTGGCTCGAAGGCGCGACAGAACATCCTGGCAGCTGGTGGACGGATTGGTCGGAATGGCTCAAGGGCCATGCTGGCAAGCAAATTGCTGCACCCAAAACCTATGGCAGCCGCAAGTACAAAGCCATTGAGGCTGCGCCGGGCCGCTATGTCAAGGCAAAAGCCTGAGGCAGCAAGCCGCGCCTCCCTAGACCGCATTCATAAACGCATCCTAAAACTTCAAAAAGGGACACATCATGGAAGATATCGTTATCGTTGCAGCCGGCCGCACCGGCGTCGGTAAATTCGGCGGCTCGCTCGCCAAAATACCCGCAACCGAGCTCGGCGCAGCCGTTATCAAGGGTGTGCTGGAGCGTTCCGGCCTCAATGCCGACCAGCTCGGTGAGGTCATCATGGGCCAGGTATTGACGGCCGGCGTCGGCCAGAACCCGGCGCGCCAGTCGGTCATCAAGGCAGGTTTTCCCAACGGCATTCCGGGCCTGACCATCAATGCGGTTTGCGGCTCTGGCCTCAAAGCCGTCATGCTGGCGGCGCAGGCTGTGGCCACGGGTGACAGCGAAATCGTCATTGCCGGCGGCCAGGAAAACATGAGCGCCGCGCCGCACGTACTCAACGGTTCGCGCGACGGCCAGCGCATGGGCGACTGGAAGATGATCGACTCCATGATCGTCGACGGCCTGTGGGATGTCTACAACCAGTACCACATGGGCATTACCGCCGAAAACGTGGCAAAGAAATATGAGATTAACCGCGAGGCGCAGGACGCCCTGGCGCTGGGCAGCCAGACCAAGGCCGCGGCCGCGCAGGACGCCGGCAAGTTCAAGGATGAAATCATCCCCATCACCATTCCGCAGAAAAAGGGCGACCCGGTGGTGTTTGCCGCTGACGAATTCATCAACCGCAAAACCAGCGCCGAAGGCCTGGCGGGCCTGCGCCCGGCGTTTGACAAGGCCGGTGGTGTGACGGCCGGCAATGCCTCGGGCCTGAACGACGGCGCTGCCGCCGTGATGGTGATGACGGCCAAAAAAGCCGCCGCCCTGGGCCTCAAGCCATTGGCGCGCATCGCCAGCTACGCAACCACCGGCCTCGACCCGGCCTACATGGGCATGGGCCCGGTACCCGCATCGACGAAGGCGCTGCAGCGCGCAGGCTGGAAGGCCCAGGACCTCGACCTGCTCGAAATCAACGAAGCCTTTGCTGCCCAGGCCTGCGCGGTGAACAAGGAGATGGGCTGGGACACCAGCAAGGTCAACGTCAACGGCGGCGCCATCGCGATCGGCCACCCGATCGGCGCGTCCGGCTGCCGCATCCTGGTGACGCTGCTGCACGAAATGGCGCGGCGCGATGCAAAAAAAGGCATTGCCAGCCTCTGCATCGGCGGCGGCATGGGGGTTGCCCTCACGCTGGAACGCTGAATGTAAGGTAAAAGAGGCTGAGACTGGCTTGCACCGTGCGCTAGCAGCTATTAAATCGATAGCGAACCACGGTGGGCCGTTCGGCAGGGAAGTCATCAGGTAACGGTTTCAAATAATTCACAAAATCAAGGAGAGCGAAATGGCAAAGAAAGTAGCGTATGTCACGGGCGGTATGGGCGGCATTGGAACTGCCATCTGCCAACGGCTGGACAAGGACGGGTTCACGGTGATCGCCGGTTGCGGCCCCACGCGCGACTTCACCAAATGGCTCGACGAGCAAAAAGCCCTGGGCCATACTTTTTATGCTTCGGTGGGCAACGTTGGCGACTGGGATTCCACCGTCACGGCCTTTGACAAGGTCAAGGCCGAGCATGGCCCCGTGGCAGTGCTGGTCAACAATGCCGGCATCACGCGCGACGGCCAGTTCCGCAAGATGAGCAAGACCGATTGGGATGCCGTGATCTCCACCAACCTCAACAGCATGTTCAACGTGACCAAACAGGTCATCGAGGGCATGATTGAAGCGGGTTTCGGGCGCATCATCAACATCTCGTCGGTCAACGGCCAGAAGGGCCAGTTCGGCCAGGTGAACTATTCCACCGCCAAGGCCGGCCTGCACGGCTTCACGATGGCGCTGGCGCAAGAGGTGGCGGCCAAGGGCGTGACGGTCAACACGGTAAGCCCCGGCTATATCGGCACCGACATGGTCAAGGCCATACGCCCTGACGTGCTGGAGAAAATCGTCGCAGGCGTGCCCGCCAAGCGGCTCGGCCAGCCCGAGGAGATTGCCTCCATCATTTCCTGGATCGCGTCCGATGAAGGCGGCTACGCCACCGGCGCCGACTTCTCGCTCAATGGCGGCCTGCACATGGGCTGAGCACCGTCGTTCAAGCAGTTGATCAAAACCCGCTTCGGCGGGTTTTTTAATGCGTGGCTGTTTGGCGTAAACAACCTGCGAACGCGTGGGGAATTGGCCATGGGCCATTTCAATCGTCTGTAGTAAATTAAAGAGACATGTTCTACGGGGACAGTCCGCATGCCGGGCTGCGTCGCAGGCTTTCCCTGGAGTCTGAACGGGCTCTTAACCGCTTTCCAGAAGGAATCCCTTTCGCATGCCCCATAGCGTTTCCCTGATCAGCACGATTGCCGCCGGCTTGGGTCTGGCCCTGATTTTTGGTTTTCTCGCCGTGCGGCTGCGTTTGCCCGCGCTGGTGGGTTACCTGTTCGCAGGTGTGATCATCGGACCGTTCACGCCCGGCTTTGTGGCGGATGCGGAGATCGCGAGCCAGCTCGCTGAAATCGGGGTGATGCTGCTGATGTTCGGCGTCGGGCTTCATTTCTCGCTGGACGACCTGTTGGCGGTGCGCAAGATCGCGGTGCCTGGCGCCATCGTGCAGATGACGGTCGCCACCGCGCTCGGCATGGGCCTTGCGCACTGGTGGGGCTGGAACCTTGGCGGGGCGCTGGTGTTTGGACTGTCGCTGTCGGTCGCCAGTACCGTGGTGCTGCTTCGGGCCCTTGAAAGCCGCGGCATCCTCGACTCGGTCAATGGGCGGATTGCCGTGGGTTGGCTGGTCGTGGAAGACCTGGCCATGGTGCTGGTGCTCGTGCTGCTTCCGCCGCTGGGCGGCTGGCTGTCGGGCAAGGTTGATGCCGATGTCAATGCGCTGTGGAAAACACTGGGCATTACGCTGCTGCAAGTGGGCGGTTTTGTGGCGCTGATGCTGGTGGTGGGGCGCCGCTTCTTCCCCTGGGTGCTGTGGCAGGTGCAGCGCACCGGCTCGCGCGAGCTGTTCACGCTGTGCGTGGTGGCCGCGGCCGTGAGCATCGCGTTCGGCGCGACGGAGCTGTTCGGCGTGTCCTTTGCGCTCGGCGCCTTCTTCGCCGGCATGGTGATGCGCGAATCTGAATTCAGCCACCGGGCGGCCGAAGAGTCGCTGCCTTTGCGCGACGCTTTCGCCGTGCTGTTTTTCGTGTCGGTGGGCATGCTGTTTGACCCCTGGGTATTGCTGGAGCGGCCACTGCAGGTGCTGGCCGTGGTGGGCATCATCATCGTTGGCAAGACATTGGCGGCCGGCTTGCTGGTGATGGCATTTCGCTATCCGCTGAACACCGCGCTCACCGTCTCGGCCAGTCTCGCGCAGATCGGCGAGTTCTCGTTCATCCTGGTGGGCCTGGGTGCATCGCTAGGCCTGCTGCCCCCCGAAGGGCAAAGCCTGGTGCTGGCGGGTGCGCTGATCTCGATTGCACTCAACCAGCTGGTCTTCAAGGCGGTTGAGCCCTTGCAGCAATGGATCCTGGCGAAGTCACCCCTGGCGCGCAAGCTGGAGGCCCGCGATGACCCGACGGCGGAGCTGCCGGCCACGACCGACCCGAAGTATTTGTCGAATCATGTGGTGCTGGTGGGCTATGGACGGGTAGGGCGGCGTATCGCCGATGCACTGAAGGCTCATCACGTTCCGTTTGTGGTGGCAGAGCAGAATCGCGAGGCAGTGGAACGGCTTCGGGAGCAGGGTATTGCGGCCGTGTCTGGCGATGCGGTGGAGGCGGAAGTTCTGGTTCAGGCGCACATCGCGCAGGCGCGCATGTTCGTGATCGCGACGCCCGACACGCTGGACGTCAGGCGCATGGTCGCCACTGCGCGTTCACTGAATCCGGCCATTGAAACCGTGGTGCGTACCCACAATGAGGCTGAGGCGCGCCTGCTCGACAACGAGAAGGCCGGCAAGGTCTTCCTCGGTGAACAGGAGCTGGCGCAGTCCATGGCGCGCCATGTGCTGGAGCGCGTCGGTGCCACCGCCGGCGCGTCAACCGCAGCGCATTAGGCGCCTGCTCTGGCCCGCAACACAGCGGAGCGCACCAGCGCAAGCCTGTCGCTGCCGAAATACATGTCGTCGCCCACAAAAAAGGTGGGTGAGCCGAACGCACCGCGCCGGATCGCTTCGTCGGTGTTGGCTTTGAGTTGCTCCTTGATGTCGGGCCTTGCGATGCCAGCCTGAAACGCTGCGGGATCAATGCCAACTTGCCGGCAAATCAATGCCAACACTTCATCCTGCGAGATGTCTTCCTCACGTGTGAAATAGGCTGCGAAGGTAGCCTCGATGAATTCAAGGTAGTGTGGCTCGGCCAAGGCATCCTGTGCAATCCACAGGCAGCCCCGCATGGCCTTGACGCTGTTGACCGGGAACACCTTGGGCGGGAAGGCGATCTTCAGTCCTGCTTCGCTTGCGCTGTCCTGTACGTCCTTGAGCATGTAGCGGTTCTTCGGCGTGTTCATGTCTTCACGCGCCGCATAAATTCCTTTGTTGACGGTGTTGAAAATACCGCCCACCAGTACCGGCCGCCAGCGGATGGTTTCTTTGAGTTCGGCTGCCAGCGGCTGGATGTTGCGAAAAGCGATGTAGGTCCAGGGGCTGGAGCAGTCGAAGAAAAATTCAATCATGGGTATCCCGGTTTTTGAGGAAGGAAAAGGGGGTCAGGAAACCTTGTGCGCGCCGTCCCGTACGCTTTGCGCTGTCTGGCCAAACAGGGCCTTGCGTGCCTCATCGGTCAGCGCCGGTGCGCGCAGTTCCTTGCCCAGGTTCAGCCCGCGTTTGACGGCAGGCCTTTCAAACAGGGTGTCGTACCAGCGTTTTACATGGGGGAATTTTTGCAAGTCAACCTGCTGAGCCTTGTGTGTACGCACCCAGGGAAAGATGGCCATGTCGGCGACGGAGTAAGCAGCACCCGCCACATGCGCACCGGTTCGTGCCAGTTGCRCATCGAGCACGCCGTAAAGGCGGTCCACTTCCTTGCTGTAGCGCTCGATCGCATAGGGGATTTTGTCCGGCGCATACAAAAGAAAATGCCCGTTTTGCCCCGCCATGGGACCGAGTCCACCCATCTGCCACATCAGCCACTGCATGGCCTGGTAGCGCTCGCGCAATTCGGCAGGCAGAAAGCGGCCGGTCTTTTCGGCCAGGTACACCAGGATGGCGCCGCTCTCAAACACCGCCACAGGTGCCCCGCCGCCGGCGGGCGAGCGGTCGACGATGGCCGGCATGCGGTTGTTGGGGCTGATCGCGAGAAATTCCGGCGTGAACTGCTCACCCTTGCCGATGTTCACCGGGACCAGCCGGTAAGGCAGGCCGCACTCTTCCAGCATGATGGAAATCTTCCAACCGTTGGGTGTAGGCCAGTAATGCAGGTCAATCATGGGAAATCCTCGGGGTTCTTGAACTTGTTGGGCGCTAGATCAATGGCGCCAGCTGCGGATGGTCGGCGGCGATTTGCCGGGCTTCGTTGCCGCCAGACTCCATCATCCGGAAGTCGGAAAAATCAAAACCCGGACCCACCATGCAGGCCATGAGGGTGTAGCCCGCCGCGGCATTCGCCTGTGGCCTGGCCGCCTGCCAAAGGCCGGCAGCCACAACGTGTTGAGGGGTGGTTGCCGCACTGACAGGGCCCAGCGCCGTGCGGCTCAGGCGGTTGTCCTCCGCGTTCCATGTCCAGAGATCGAGTGATGCGCCCTCCAGATGGACCCACACCTCGTCGGAAAGAACGCGGTGCCACCGTGAGTGTTGGGTGGCGTCAAGCAAAAAGTAAATCGAGGTCAGGGCATTGCGCACCGGTCTTCCGTCCTGCGGCGCCACTTGCTGTGTGGAGCGGAACACCTCGCAGTACCAGCCTCCTTCCGGATGCGGTTTCAGCCGCAGCTGTTCAATGAGCTGGCGAGCGCGGGGCGTCGTAGTGGGCAGGTCTGGAGTGTGGCTGGACTGGGGCATGAGGCGCAGTGTGCCTTAAACCCGGGCCGGTTTTCAACCTGCCCCGATTGTCCTTGGGCACCTGCGGGACGGGCGTTACTCCAGGTCCTCGATCGCCAGGCTGTGGTACTTTTGCGCATAGGAAAAAGGCACCGTCCGTACGACTTCCATGATGCGCTCCGTGGCGTCTTTGGACGGCACCGGAATCATCAGCGCGTGGTGGCCTTCCCGTGCGAGGTCCACGTACTTGTGGACCGTCGCGCCCTCAGTGCCAACACGCGGCAGGTTCACGTCCGAATGGCCATCCGCCTTGCCGATATCTTCGAGGATGTCTTCCGGTGTCAGCAGCATGATGCCGTTGCTGGCCATTTCCAGTTCATGGGCCACGTGCCTGGCGTCTTCAAGATTCGGGAACATGATGAACGCGTAGCCGGTGGGATAAAACACACCACCCATACTGAGCATTTTTTTGGTCAGTTCGAAGTTCTTCATGGCGAGTCCTTTCATGCATTGCGTTGGTTCAACGAATCATTAAGGCGCGAAAACTGTAAATTTCCGGTCAGCCATGACATCCTCTTCCTGTCAGACGTCATCGTCAAGTCAGGCCCGAGACTCATCTCTTATGCCAGCAGGGGCCGCGGAACCGGCTTTGCCGGGCCGCAGGCGCAGCGGCCCCCTCGGGGGGCAGGAAGCTACACGAAGTGAGCGACCGTGGGGGCTACAAGTCCTCTAGCTTGATGGTCGGCTCAGCCATCACACGTACCGTGCTTTGCAGTCCCTGCAGGAGCTGGTTGGCGAAGTAGCTGCTCTGGGTGTCGGGCTCCAGTGCAGCAAACACCAGGTTGCCAAGCGGTTGATTCAGAGGCACATAGTAGCTGCCGCGAGGCACGTCCACCACGCCGCGAGTCAGGCTGACCTGGACTTTGAGAACGGCTTTGCCGTCGGCGATGGTGCCGCGCACGTCCTGGCGTTCACCCGAGGTGCTGGACGTTTCCCGATAGCTGTCGCCGAGCATGGAACCCTGTTCGGCAACGCGCTGCACCTGGACGCCGTGCAGCCGCAGCCGGTCGACGGCTACGGTGGAGGCTGCCGACAGCCAATAGCCGCAGGGGCGTGCGCGGGCTTTAAGGCTGCGCAGCGCAAGGGCAGAATCCCAGTCCACGGACACAGTCTTGTCGGCGCCTGTCACGGGGTCGAGCATGAGCAAGTCGTACTGTGCGGAAGTAGGCGCTGCCTCCACGACAGCTTCCTCCTTGCAGGCTTTGGCGCCGACCTCCTTGTCGAGGTAGGGCCGCAGCTGTTGCAGCTCGTTCGCGCGCTGGGCGGTGCTCGCCAGCGCACTGGTGATGGCTGTCACGTGGGTGTGGACGCGCCGCTGGATATGCAGGCGGCCAATGCCAACTCCGCGTGTTTCGATCAGCAGGCTGATGGCGTTTTTCAGTCCATAAACATTTCGGCCGGTGTCGGGTTGGGTGCCGCCCATCGAGATTTTTTTGTCGGCCAGGTCGCTTGAGGTGGTGTAGTACCACTCCGTGGTGAGGTTTTGTCCCTTGAGGGCTGCCAGCAGAGGGCGCCGGTACCACTCTTCCGCGGCCTTGGTCAAAAACTCGGGCAGGTTCGCGGTGGTGGCGTACTGGAATAGCGCGTCGAACTTCTGCACGCTGCCGAACTTCTGCAGGAAGCGCCCCACGACCGTGTACTCGTGGGCGTCGACCACCACGGTGGGGTGGTAATCGCGTGCGAGCCTGGCAAGCGCCTGGGCTTCCGGCGTGTTGAGCAGCATGTGGTCGCGGTTCATGTCCAGCCCGCCTGTGGTCGCACGTTGCTCATTCGCTGCACCATCAGGATTGGCGCGCGGAACAATCACCACATTGATGCGGTCCAGCGCGGGCTGCAGCAAGCCCTGTGCAAGCTCCCGGGCGATGACCAGCAGCGCTTCGCTGCCGGCAGGCTCGTCGCCGTGCTGCTGGCCTACCAGCAGCACCGTGGGCTTGCCTGCTGACTGCATTACCGTGGGGTCCGTGCCGCCGGCGCGGGTCAGGACCAGTGCTTCAAGTGTTTCACCGCGCTGTGACCGGCCTATGGGCAGCACGGCAGCCCTGACCCCGGGCGTGCGGGAAGCCGCGGCGGCCTGCTCGCGCAGCCATGCCTGGATCTCGGCCTGCGTGGTGAACGTGGTGCGGCCGGCTTGAAGCCCTGGCGTGTTGTAAACAACGGAGGGTGCCGGAAAGCGCGCGGCAACCGCGTCGCTATAAGGTGCGGGTTGGCCGACCGTTGCTGTTGGGGGCGCGACGGGCGAGGTCTGGCCCGCAGCGGCCGCAGGCGCAGGACGTTGCGCGGCGGGCGCTGGGGCTGGTGAGGGCGCAGAAGTTTGTGTGGAGGGTGGCGTCCATGGCGGAAGCGGTACCGAAGTGCAGGCGGCCAGCAATGCCAGCGGAAGCAGCGCAGCAAGCGGATGCATGCGGGACGAGGGCAAAATGCGATGGTGTGGAGGGGAGTTGTGCGGCATGGTCGTCGTCATTTTTTCCTGCACTTCAAGGCCTGAGATTTTCGGGTGGTGTGACCGCCCATATTACCCGCTTGCCGGAGTGCGGCACGCCGGTTTGGGCGAATTCCCGAGCCCGTGCAGCAAGGCCGCCACGTTTTGTCCGAGTCTGCCAGGTTCCTGTATTCCTACATAAGCGCTCCCGGGTTTCCCACAAATCGCGCACGGGCGTCGGCCTAAATTGGCTGGGCGATTGGTTTTGCCGGCCGCATTGAATTTCAACCCACAAACAGACTGACCATTAACCCCAAAGAGGATCCCCATGAGCAAAGCACCTCCAAAAAAGCACGATGCTGTAGATCTGCTGGATGCCGACCATATTGCCGTTAAAAAGCTTTTCACCACATTCAGGAAGTTATGCGACAGCCATGCGTCCGGCGAGGAGAAGCGCGAAGTAGCCGACAAGATCTGCCAGGAGCTGACGGTACACGCGCAAATTGAAGAAGAAATCTTCTATCCTCAAGTTCGCGCGGCCATCAACGACGACGCGCTGCTCGACGAGGCGGAAGTGGAGCACGGTACGGCCAAGGACCTGATCGCACAGATATCGGGCATGGATCCGGAAGACGATCTGTATGACGCCCGCGTGACGGTACTGGGCGAATACATCGACCACCACGTCAAGGAAGAGCGCGAGGAAATGTTCGTCAAGGCCCGCAAGTCCAGGCTGGACCTGGTGGCATTGGCCGACGAGCTGAGCCAGCGCAAAATGGAACTCATGGACGAATTCAAAACCGCCGAGGTCTGACGGGGTTTTGGGCGGGCTTCTCCGGGCCAAAACCCTGCGCCGCTGCGGGTGCGTCCTTTCTGGGAAAATGGGACTATGTCAGCCCCATTCCCATTTCCCGCTGCGCCTGTATCCGGCGCCTCCGCCGCATTGCCGGGCCATCCCTGGCGGCTGAGCGTGGCGCCGATGATGGACTGGACCGACCGGCATTGCCGCCACTTTCACCGGTTGCTGTCGCGCCACGCCTTGCTCTACACCGAAATGGTGACCACGGGTGCCTTGATCCACGGTGACGTGGAGCGGCACTTGCGCTTCAACGCCGAAGAACATCCCGTGGCGTTACAGCTGGGCGGCAGCGAGCCGGCGGATTTGGCTCGCTGCGCCCAGCTGGGCGAGCAATGGGGCTATGACGAAATCAACCTCAACTGCGGGTGCCCCAGCGAGCGCGTGCAGCGCGGAGCTTTCGGTGCCTGCCTGATGGCCGAGCCGCAGCTAGTGGCCGATTGCGTGAAAGCCATGGTCGATGTGGTCGATGTGCCGGTCACGGTGAAGCACCGCATCGGCATCGACAAGGCTGAAAACTATGAGTTTGTGCGCGATTTTGTGGGCACGGTCAGCGAGGCCGGTTGCACGGTCTTTATCGTGCATGCGCGCAATGCCTGGCTCAAGGGCCTTTCCCCCAAGGAAAACCGCGAAGTACCACCTCTGCGTTATGAGTTGGTGCACCGCCTCAAGAAGGAATTCCCGAGCCTGATCATCTGCATCAACGGCGGCATCAATACGCAGGAAGAGGTGGCCGGGCATTTAGCCGCGCTTGACGGCGTGATGATTGGCCGTGAGGCCTACCATAACCCCTGGTGGCTGGCCTCCTGGGATAGCGCCTTCTTCGGCACCGCCGAATCCCTGCCGACCCGTGAAGCTGTGGAGTCGCAGATGTGCGACTACATGGTGCGCGAGGCTGCTGAGCATGGCACGCCCAAGAGCGCCATTGCGCGCCACATGCTGGGCCTGCGCAACGGCCTGCCCGGCGCGCGGCGCTGGCGTCAGGTCTGGAGCGACCACCGCCTGCGCGACCTGCCGCCGCATACCGTGATGGCGCTGGCACACGAAATGCCGGCTTCATCGCCATCGACGCTGGCCGACACCACCGCCATGGCCGATGCCTGATTCCGCGCAAAAACAGGCGCGCCAGGCGTTGGCCTTACTCTGGTTGGTACCGGCGCTCTGGACGGTCAACTACATCGTGGCGCGCAAGGCGCCGGGCGTGATAGGCCCTTATCTGCTGGCTTTCGGGCGCTGGGGCCTGGCGGCGTTGCTTCTGCTCGTGCTTACGCGGTCCGAGCTGTGGCGCCAGCGCGGCCACATCGCCAAAGTGTGGTGGCAGTACCTGGTGCTCGGTACCCTGGGCATGGTGATTTGCGGCGCCTGGGTTTACCAGGGGGCGCGGTCCACCGGTGCGATGAATATCGCGCTTATTTATGCGGCGTCGCCGGTGCTGATAGGTCTGGGGGCAGTGATCTGGCTCGGTGAGCGCCTGGGCCTGCGTCAGGGCCTGGGGGTGCTGCTGGCCATCGCCGGTGTGGTGCACGTCGTGGTCAAAGGCCAATGGACCGCGCTGGCTGGCGTACAGTTCTCGGCGGGAGACCTGTGGATCGTGGCCGCCACTGTGTCATGGGCTGCCTATGCCTTGCTGCAAAAGCAGTGGCCCAGCCCGCTTGGCGCCACGGCCCGGCTGGCGGTCATCTGCGTAGGCGGTAGCCTGGTGTTGCTTCCCTTGACTGTGTGGGAAATGTCGCGGTCCGATGTCCTGCCGTTAAGCGGCTACGGGCTGTGGCTGATCGTGGTGGCCGCGATTGTGCCGGGGCTGGGCGCTTACTGGATTTACGGCTGGGCGCAAAAAATCCTGGGTGCCAGCCGTGTTGCAGTGTCGCTGTACCTGGGGCCTCTCTATGCGGCGCTGGCTGCCTGGGGCGTGCTGGGCGAACCGTTGGGCTGGCACCACGCGGTGGGTGCCGCATTGATACTACCCGGCGTATTTTTTGTAACGGGCGCCGACAAAGGGCTGACTAAAAAACATTCAGGGCCGATACTGACAGAAGGCACTTGAAATTCCTGACACGCATTGGTGACTTCAGCTTGCGGCCTGCTGTTTGTCCATGCAATGCGTGTGTCTGATTTTTGTCTGTTGAATGCGCTCCGGCTTTGAAATGAATCGCGGCCAGCGATTTGCATTCTTCAACAAAACCTTCAATGCAGCCTGATCGCCTGCGCACTAAGCTATTAAAAAAATAGCAAACTTAACGACCATGAAGACAGACGTGCGATGGTGCCGGCATGGCGCACACACGCATACATATCGTCCGCATTCGTTAAAAAATACGCTGTACCTATTCGCGCATTTGGAAAATAATGGAGACGATTGTTCCCTGGAACTTTCCGTTGACGCTGCGATCTATCAATCGCATGGTGTGAGATAACAGTCGATGCATTGCGCGGAATCTGAAGCAGATTTCCATCACGAGTAGGGGTGCTTCGGTTCCCGCGCGCAAAGGAGTCTTTATGGATGTCGTCCGTAATTTTCTGACGCGTTATGAACAGACGCGAGAAGAGGAGCTGTCCATCGAGGACTACCTCGACGCCTGCAAGCGCAGTCCTCTCGTCTACGCCACCGCGGCTGAGCGGATGCTCGCCGCCATTGGCGAGCCTGAACTGCTGGACACCCGGCATGACCAGCGCCTGTCGCGCCTGTTCGGCAACAAGGTCATCAAGATCTACCCGGCGTTCCGCGACTTCTACGGCCTGGAGGATCCCATCGAGCAGGTGGTCTCCTACTTCCGCCATGCCGCGCAGGGCCTGGAAGAGAAAAAACAAATTCTGTACTTGCTAGGCCCGGTGGGCGGCGGCAAGTCGTCCATCGCCGAGCGGCTCAAACAGCTGATGGAGCAGGTACCTTTTTACGCCTTGAAGGGCTCGCCTGTTAATGAGTCTCCGCTCAGCCTGTTCAATAATGCAGAGGACCTTCCGTTGCTCGAGTCCCAGTACGGCATTGCACCGCGTTACCTGCAGCGAGTCATGTCGCCGTGGGCGGTCAAGCGCCTCGAGGAGTACGGTGGTGATATTCGCCGGTTCCGTGTGGTCAAGCGCTTTCCTTCCATACTGAAGCAGTGCGCCATTTCCAAAACAGAGCCTGGCGACGAGAACAACCAGGACATCTCTTCGCTGGTCGGCAAGATCGACATCCGCAAGCTGGAGACTTACGCCCAGGACGATCCGGACGCCTACAGCTATTCCGGTGGCCTGTGCCTGTCCAACCAGGGCTTGCTTGAATTTGTGGAGATGTTCAAGGCGCCCATCAAAGTGCTGCATCCCTTGCTGACCGCCACGCAGGAGGGCAACTTCAAGGGCACGGAGGGCTTTGGCGCCATTCCCTTCGACGGCATCGTGATGGCGCACTCCAACGAAAGCGAGTGGAAGGCTTTCAAGAACAACAGGAACAACGAGGCTTTCCTGGACCGGATCTACATCGTCAAGATTCCGTATTGCCTACGTGTGTCGGAGGAGGTGAAGATTTATGAAAAGCTGATTCACAACTCCTCGCTGCACAACGCCATCTGCGCGCCCGGCACCTTGAAGATGATGGCGCAGTTTGCTGTGCTGACGCGCCTGAAGGAGCCCGAGAGCTCCAGCATTTTCAGCAAGCTGCAGGTGTATGACGGCGAAAACCTCAAGGACACCGACCCGAAAGCCAAGAGCTACCAGGAATACCGCGACTACGCGGGCGTCGACGAGGGAATGAACGGAATCTCGACGCGCTTTGCCTTCAAGATTTTGTCCAAGGTGTTCAACTTCGACTCCACCGAAATCGCGGCCAACCCGGTGCATTTGATGTATGTGCTGGAGCAGCAGATCGAACGCGAGCAGTTCCCGCCTGAAACCGAGCAGAAGTACCTGGCCTATATCAAGGAAATCCTGGCCATGCGTTATGCCGAGTTCATCGGCAAGGAAATCCAGACGGCCTACCTGGAGTCCTATTCGGAATACGGGCAGAACATTTTCGACCGTTACGTGACCTACGCCGACTTCTGGATCCAGGACCAGGAATACCGCGATACCGATACCGGTGAAATCTTCGACCGCTCGGCGCTCAATGCCGAACTCGAGAAAATCGAGAAGCCCGCCGGCATCAGCAACCCGAAAGATTTCCGTAACGAGATTGTCAATTTCGTGTTGCGCGCACGCGCCAACAACGCGGGCAAGAACCCGGTCTGGACCAGCTACGAAAAACTCCGCACCGTGATCGAGAAAAAGATGTTCTCGAACACCGAAGACCTGTTGCCGGTGATTTCGTTCAATGCCAAGGCCAGCGCGGACGAGCAGCAAAAACACGAAGACTTCGTCAACCGCATGGTCGCCAAGGGGTATACCACGCGGCAGGTCCGGTTGCTGTGCGACTGGTACCTGCGGGTACGCAAGAGTTCCTGAGGCCCGCGGTGCGCCGTGGCGGCGCGTCCTGTGTCAGGTGTAGTCATGTGTATGTGACCGGAGATCAACGTGCTCCAGCAAGTCATTGACAGGCGGTTGGCGGGAAAGAACAAGTCCATCGGCAACCGCGAGCGTTTCCTGCGCCGATTCCGTGGGCAGATACGCGACGCCGTGCGCCGTGCTGTCGCGGGCCGCAGCATCCATGACATCGAGCAGGGGGAAGACATCACCCTGCCGCGGCGCGACGTTTACCAGCCGGTGTTTGGGCACACCGGCGGCACGCGCGAGACCGTGCATCCCGGTAACCGCGAATACGTCCGCGGCGACCGCATCGCGCGGCCGCAGGGCGGCAGCGGCGGCGGGTCGGGCGGTGAGGCCAGTCCCGACGGCGAGGGTGAGGACGACTTTGTCTTTCGCATCACACGCGAAGAGTTCATGCAGTACTTCTTTGACGACCTTGCGCTGCCCGATCTCATACGTACCCAGCTTTTGCCCGATGCGCCGGAATGGAAGTCCCGCCGCGCCGGTTTCATCTCGGATGGAACGCCGACCAACCTTCATGTGGTGCGTTCGTTGCGGGTCGCGCTCAGCCGGCGCATCGCCATAGGCGGGGAGACGCGGCGGCAGGTGCATGAGCTGGAGGCGCAGCTGGCGCTGGCCCTGCGCGACGCGCCGGACCTGCCTGACGAGATTCTTTCCTTGAGGACACAAGTCGACGCGCTTCGCCGGCGCCTCAAGGCCATCCCGTTCTTCGATCCCTTCGATCTGCGTTACCGCAACCGGGTCCGGGTGCCGCAGCCCAGTGCCAAGGCGGTCATGTTTTGTCTGATGGATGTGTCGGGCTCCATGGACGAAACGCGCAAGGACATCGCCAAGCGGTTTTTTATCCTGCTGTACCTGTTCCTGAGGAAGCATTACGAAAAGACCGACGTCATCTTCATTCGCCATCACACCCAGGCGACCGAGGTGTCCGAAGAGGAGTTCTTCCAGTCCACCGAAACCGGCGGCACCGTGGTGTCCAGCGCCCTGGCCTTGATGCACCAGATCATCCAGGAGCGTTATCCGCCGGGTGACTGGAACATCTATGGCGCCCAGGCTTCGGACGGCGATAACTGGCACCAGGATTCAGCACGCTGCCGCGAGTTGCTGGTCGGCAAGCTGCTGCCGGTGTCACGGTATTTCGCCTATGTCCAGGTCGGTGAAGAGGACCAGAACCTCTGGGAGGAATACACCCAGGTGCAAGAGGACAACCGGAATTTCGCGATGCGCAAGGTCGCAGCCGCGGACGAGATTTTCCCGGTGTTCAGGGAGTTGTTCAAAAAAGGCGTCAAGCCATGACAAAGAGCGAGAGAAAGCCTGCCGAAGTGGCGGCGCCTGGCTTGTCCGGCACCGGGCGCCGGAATGCCTGCCTGCCCAGCCCGTCCGACTGGTCCTTCGAGTTGATCGAGCTCTACCACGGCGAGATTGCGCGAAAGGCAAAGTCCTTCGGCCTGGACACCTACCCGGTGCAACTCGAGGTCATCACGGCCGAGCAGATGATTGATGCCTATGCCTCGGTGGGCATGCCGGTGAACTACCGGCACTGGTCCTTCGGCAAGCAGTTCATCTCAACGGAAAAAAATTACCGGCGCGGCCAGATGGGGCTGGCTTACGAAGTCGTGATCAATTCCAACCCCTGCATCGCCTACCTGATGGAAGAAAACACCATGCCCATGCAAGCGCTGGTGATGGCCCATGCCTGCTACGGCCACAACTCCTTCTTCAAGGGAAACTACCTGTTCCAGATGTGGACCGACGCCGGCGCCATCGTCGACTACCTGGTGTACGCACGGGCCTACATTGCCGAGTGCGAAGAGCGCCACGGCTGGGAGGCGGTCGAGCAGCTGCTGGATTCCTGCCATGCGCTGATGAGCCACGGCGTGGACCGTTACCAGCGTTCGCAGAAGCTGTCGCTGGCGGAGGAAGAAGCCCGCCGCAAGGACCGCGAGGCTTATCTGCAGCAGCAGCTCAATGACCTGTGGCGCACAGTCCCCAGGTCTGCCGACAAGCCGGCCGAAAAAACCCATCGCCGTTTTCCGCCGGAGCCGCAGGAAAACATCCTGTATTTCATCGAGAAGAACGCGCCCCTGCTGGAGCCCTGGCAGCGCGAGGTGATCCGCATCGTGCGCAAGATCGGCCAGTATTTTTACCCACAGCGCCAGACGCAGATCATGAATGAAGGCTGGGCCACCTTCTGGCATTACACACTGCTCAATTCCCTGTACGACGAGGGCTTGCTGACCGACGGCTTCATGATCGAATGCCTGCGATCCCACACCAATGTCATTTACCAGCCGCCGGTGACACATCCGGGCTACAACGGCGTCAACCCGTATGCGCTGGGCTTTGCCATGTTCAGCGACCTCAAGCGCATTTGCGAGTCTCCCACGGAAGAAGACCGGCAGTGGCTGCCGGACGTTGCCGGCTCCAACTGGCTGGAGACGCTGGACTACGCGATGCGGCATTTCCGCGACGAGAGTTTCATCGGGCAATACCTTTCGCCGCGGTTGATACGCGAATTCCGCCTCTTCTCAGTGGTGGATGACGCGAGCAAGTCCGAGCTTGAAGTGGCGGCCATTCATGACGACGCGGGTTATCGGCATGTACGCGAGGCACTGTCACGCCAGCATGACCTGAACTACCGCGAGCCCAACATACAGGTCTGGGACGTTGACGTACGTGGGACCCGCTCCCTGACCTTGCGCCACAGCCGCCACAACGACCGAACGCTCACGGACGATGTCCAGGAGGTGATCAAGCATGTTGCGCGCCTTTGGGGTTTTCCCGTCCTGCTTGAAAGTGTGGACAAGCATGGCAAGGTGGTGCAGCACTGGGAGGCGGTGCCGCAGGCCTGATTCCATTCAGGGGTCGGCCGGAAGGCCGGGTTGTCAGGCCGCCGCTTCCAGTCCGTTCCTGAAGTGCTCCCGCATGCGCTGCGCGGTGGCATTCGCGTCGCCTGACGACAGCGCCTGCATGATGGCGCGATGCTCGGCAAGCGACTCTTCAATGCGGCCACTTTTGAGCAGCGAGTTGTGGCGGTTGAGCTTCATGACCTTGCGCAGGTCGGCCACCATCTGGTCGCGCCAGCGGTTGTTGGCGATTTCCAGCAGGCGCATGTGAAAGGCTTCATTGATCTCGAAGAACCGCTCACGGTTGCCGACGGCTTTCTCCAGTTCGTTGTGCAGGCCTTGCAACTCTTTTAACTGGGCAGGCGTGGCCTGTGCGGCCACAACACCGGCCGCGTCGCTCTCCAGCAGTGCAAGCAGGTGATACACGTCGGTCAGGTCCCGCTCGGACACTTCGGTCACATAGGCGCCACGGCGCACTTTCATCGTGACCAGGCCTTCGGTGGCCAGCACTTTCAGGGCTTCGCGCAGCGGTGTGCGGCTGATGCCGTATTCCTCGGCCAGCTTGAGTTCGTCAATCCAGCTGCCCGGCGTCAGCTCGCGGTTGAAGATACGCTGGCGCAAGAGCTCCGCCACTTCTTCGTAAAGCGCTCGAGGGGTCAGGGACACTGCGGCCATGGGCATAAAGGTTTTTTTTGAATGTGCGAAAGCTTCGAGTGGGCGCTGCTTTCGATCAGCGCTGCACGCGAGTTAGTGGGCATCTTACTTTAAATTGAATTTTGCATCAATAATTATAAATGATGTAAACTTGACCGGATTCATGACTTCCTCTCATGCTGAGCCTATGCTGTTCTATCGCAGCACCCGGCGTGAAGACCCGTTACGGTAAACCCATCCCATGTCCAAGCCCAGCAAAGAACCTGAATTTCCCGCAGCCAGCCTCGATGCATGGGTCAGAGCCGCTGCTAAATCAGCGCCCGGCGGCGATGTCGGCGCGCTGAACTGGCAGACGCCGGACGGCATCAGCGTCAAGCCGCTGTACACCGCTGAGGACACCAAAGACCTGCCTCATACCGACACCCTGCCGGGCTTTGAGCCCTTCATCCGCGGCCCACAGGCCACCATGTATGCGGTGCGCCCCTGGACGATTCGCCAGTACGCCGGCTTTTCCACGGCCGAGGAGTCGAATGCTTTCTATCGCAAGGCTTTGGCCGCGGGCGGGCAGGGCGTGTCGGTGGCGTTCGACCTGGCCACGCACCGCGGCTACGACAGCGACCATCCGCGTGTGACCGGCGACGTGGGCAAGGCCGGTGTGGCGATTGACTCAGTCGAGGACATGAAGATCCTGTTCGACCAGATCCCCCTGGACAAGGTCAGCGTCTCCATGACCATGAACGGCGCGGTGCTGCCGGTGCTGGCGGGTTATGTGGTCGCGGCCGAAGAGCAGGGCGTGAGCCAGGAAAAATTGAGCGGAACCATACAGAACGACATCCTCAAGGAGTTCATGGTCCGCAATACGTACATCTTTCCGCCCCAGCCCAGCATCCGCATCATCGGCGACATCATTGAATACACGGCGCAGAACATGCCCAAGTTCAATTCGATCTCGATCTCGGGTTATCACATGCAGGAAGCCGGCGCCAACCAGGCGCTGGAATTGGCCTTCACGCTGGCCGACGGAAAAGAGTATGTGAAGACCGCGCTGGGCAAGGGCCTGGACGTAGACGAATTTGCCGGGCGCCTGAGTTTTTTCTGGGCCATCGGCATGAACTTCTACCTTGAAGTCGCCAAGATGCGCGCCGCCCGCCTGCTGTGGTGCCGCATCATGAAGGGCTTTAACGCCAGGAGCCCCAAGAGCCTGATGCTGCGCACGCACTGCCAGACCTCGGGCTGGAGTCTGACCGAGCAAGACCCTTACAACAACGTGGTGCGCACCACCATCGAGGCGATGGCTGCTGTCTTTGGCGGCACGCAAAGCCTGCACACTAACTCGTTTGATGAAGCGATTGCGCTGCCCACCGAGTTCAGTGCCCGTATCGCCCGCAACACCCAGCTCATCATCCAGGAAGAAACCCACATTCCTCACGTGATCGACCCCTGGGCCGGCAGCTACATGATGGAAAAGCTCACGCAGGACATGGCTGATGCCGCCTGGGCCATCATCGAAGAAGTCGAGGCCATGGGCGGCATGACCAAGGCCGTCGACAGCGGTTGGGCCAAGCTCAAGATCGAAGCGGCTGCCGCTGAAAAGCAGGCGCGCATCGACAGCGGCAAGGACGTCATCGTCGGTGTCAACAAATACAAGCTCAAAACCGAAGACGCCATCGAGTCGCGCGATATCGACAACGTGGCGGTGCGCGACGGGCAGATCACAAGGCTCAAAGCCATCAAGGCCAGCCGCGACAACGCAGCGGTGCAAGCGGCACTGGACGCCTTGACGGCCGCCGCTGAAAATAACAACGGCAATCTGCTGGACCTCAGTATCAAGGCCGTGCGCCTGCGCGCCACGGTGGGTGAGGTCAGCGATGCCCTTGAGAAAGTCTACGGGCGCCACCGCGCCGATACCCAAAAGGTGACTGGTGTGTACGCTGCCGCTTATGACTCCGCCGAAGGCTGGGAAACCCTCAAGACAGAAATCAACGCGTTTGCTGAAGAGCAGGGCCGCCGCCCACGCGTGATGATCTCCAAACTTGGCCAGGACGGTCACGACCGGGGCGCCAAGGTGGTGGCCACAGCCTTTGCCGATTTGGGCTTTGACGTGGATATGGGACCGCTCTTTCAGACACCCGAAGAGTGCGCCCGCCAGGCGATTGAAAACGATGTACATGCCGTGGGCGTCTCTACGTTGGCAGCCGGCCACAAGACACTGGTGCCTGCCATCATCGCCGAGCTCAAGAAGCAGGGTGCCGACGACATCATCGTGTTTGTCGGCGGCGTTATTCCGCGGCAAGACTACGAGATGCTGTACGAAGCCGGCGTGAAGGGCATCTACGGCCCGGGCACGCCGATCCCGGCCAGCGCCAAGGATGTGCTGGAACAGATTCGCAAAGCTGTTGCGAAGTGAGTGTGTGGTGACGGACATCAGTTCCCGCCTGTCCTTGCAGCCGGTTATCGCCGGTGATTTCGAGGAGATGCTGGCCTTGCGCATCGATGCCATGCGCCCCAGTCTGGAGCGCGTCGGCCGCTTTGACTTTGCGCGCTCGCGAGAACGTTTGTCAGCCGGTTTTTTGCCGCAGTACATGCAGCACATCCTGCTCGGCGGCGAGCGTGTGGGTTTTTTCACGCTCAAGCCTGAAGGCGAAGCGGCCCTGCGGCTTGATCACCTGTATTTGCGCAGCAGTGCCAGTGGCCAGGGTGTAGGTTCGTGGGTGCTGCGGCGGGTGCTGGCCCAGGCACACGAGCGCGGCCTGGCTGTCAGGTTGACTGCCCTGAAAGAAAGCGATGCCAACCGCTTCTATGTGCGCCACGGCTTTGTGTTGCGAGGCGAAGAGGGCGTTGACTTGCACTATGAGTGGCCAGTCACGCCAGTCACGGAGACGGCAACGTGATGGCCGCACGGAGGCTCAGTTTGATCGTGCTTCTTGCTGGCGCGTCAAATGCGTATGCAAACCCCCAAGAAGTGTGGATCAGGACAACCAAGGCCGACCCAGCGTTGATTTGCAGCGAATTGCAGTCGTCTTTTCCGAAAAAGTTAAGTGCGGCTGTCGCTTTAGGCGGTGTGAAAAATCAGGCGATCGAGTCGACCGCGGAATACTGCGAACCGGAAAATACCTGCGAGATAAGGACGCTCGACTTTCCAGGGTTGAACGCCAGGTTGCTGGTAACGAAGAAGTCGCAGGCCATAAGCGTTTTGACCTTGAAAGTGAACGAAGCCCGTTGGCGCTTTTTCAGGAAAATTCAAATGGGGGAGACGCTTTCATCTGTTGGCCAGAAATTTGGAGTCTCGATCAATTCCAGGATGCCTTCCCCTATAAAACTGGTGGGAGAGTGCGCCGGCCTGATGCTGGGGCACAGGAATGGACGGGTCACCAGCATTGATATTGATTGTCAGGCCTGCTGGTAAAGCGATGAGTGACCTGACCACCCTGCTAGACGGCGATGCTATGGCCCAGCGCCGCGCTATCGCCAAAGCCATTACCCTGCTCGAATCCACCCGTGCCGACCACCGCGCCCAGGGCGATGAACTGCTCACGGCCCTGTTGCCGCACACCGGCAAGTCTTTCCGCCTGGGCATCAGCGGCGTGCCCGGTGTGGGCAAGTCCACCTTCATCGAGGTACTGGGCCTGTACCTGATCACCCAGGGCCACCGTGTGGCCGTGCTCACGATCGATCCTTCTTCTTCCGTCTCAGGCGGCTCCATCCTGGGCGACAAGACCCGCATGGAAAAGCTCTCGGTGCATGACCGTGCCTACATCCGTCCCAGCCCTTCCAGCGGCAACCTGGGCGGTGTGGCCGAGAAGACGCGAGAGGCCATGTTGGTGTGCGAGGCCGCCGGGTACGACGTGGTGATCGTAGAAACTGTCGGTGTGGGGCAGAGCGAAACCGCCGTCGCCAATATGACCGACATGTTTGTGCTGATGCAACTACCCAATGCCGGCGACGACCTGCAAGCCATCAAAAAAGGCGTGATGGAGTTGGCTGATCTGGTCATCATCAACAAGGCCGACATCGATGCCGACGCGGCGATGCGGGCCGAGGCGCAGATCACTTCGGCCATGCGCTTGTTTGGTCTCGTCAATAACGCCATGGGCAGTGAACAGGCGGCGAACTTTGACAAGACCTGGCACCCGCAGGTCATCCAGCTCAGCGCGCTTCACAACAAGGGCGTGGACGTGTTCTGGAAGGCCGTGACCCAGTTCAAAGCCCTCCAGACCACCAACGGCCAGCTGGCAGCGCGCCGCCAGCAGCAGTCGCTGGCCTGGATGTGGGAACGCATTGATGCGGGCCTCAAGCAGGCTTTCCGTCAAGACCCACAGGTGCGCGAGCGTTTGCCCGGCCTGCTGGCCGAAGTGGCGCGCGGAAAAGTGGCGGCATCGACAGCCGCCAGGAGCTTGCTGGCCCTGGCATCCAAAGGGTGGAACGCATGAAGAAAATCACCATTCTTTGCGCGCTGCTTCTGCAGGCCTGTCTGGCCTGGGCGGGCGGCATGGTTGCGGGCGAGCCGCAAAGCTTTGTCTTCACGGACAAAGGCTATTTCGCGGACAAGCCCGTCACGGTGCATTACTACAAGGCGCGCAGCGCTGGTCCGGATGCGCGGGTGATGATGGTGATCCACGGCGCGGAGCGGCAGGGCTCGCGCATGCGCGACAACTGGATGCCCTTTGCGGAGAAAAATAAACTCATCGTGCTGGCCCCGGAGTTTGACGAGGCGCGGTTTTCTTCCAGGTTGTTCAACATGGGCGGCATTGAAAGCCGTGATCGTGCCCAGTGGTCTTTCCAGATCGTCGAGCATCTTTTTGATTTTGTCCGTGCTGGTGAGGGCCTCGCGGCGAGCGACTACCTGCTGTTCGGCCACTCGGCAGGTGGGCAGTTTGTGCACCGCTTCATGCTGCTGACCGAGGCACCCCGCGTTTCAGTCGCCGTGGCGGCCAATGCCGGCAGTTACACCATGCCCCGCTATCCAGGTCTGATGGAAGACAAATTCCCTTACGCGCTTAACGAAAGCATTGTCAGCCCCGACAAACTCAGGCAGGTTTTTGCCCGCAAGCTGATCGTGCTGCTCGGTGAAACTGACATAAAAACCGATGAGGCCAACCTTCCCAAGGCCAGGCAAGCCACCGCCCAGGGCGTGAACCGCTTTGAGCGCGGCACCCACTTCTTCGAGCAGGCCCAGACGCAGGCGCAGAAGCTGGGCACCCCCCTGGCCTGGGAGCGTGTCACCGTGCCGGGCGTGGGGCATGACTCACGCCGTATGAGCCAGGCCGCCGCGCGCCTTTTGTTTGAACCCGTTAAATAAATTTCACCGTCCCACCATTGCGGAATACACCATGCAAGAAATCCTTGAACAACTCGAAAAGAAACGCGCTGCGGCGCGCCTGGGCGGCGGGCAAAAGCGCATCGATGCGCAACACGGCAAAGGCAAGCTGACGGCGCGCGAGCGGCTGGAACTGCTGCTCGACGAAGGCACGTTTGAAGAATGGGACATGTTTGTCGAGCACCGCTGCACCGACTTCGGCATGGAAAACAACAAGGTTCCCGGCGACGGTGTGGTCACTGGCTACGGCATGATCAACGGCCGTTTGGTGTTTGTCTTCAGCCAGGATTTCACCGTGTTCGGCGGTGCCCTGAGCGAAGCCCATGCCGAGAAAATCTGCAAGGTGATGGACCAGGCCATGAAGGTGGGCGCACCTGTTATTGGCCTCAACGACTCGGGCGGCGCCCGCATCCAGGAGGGCGTGGCTTCGCTGGGCGGTTATGCCGATGTGTTTCAGCGCAACGTGATGGCCAGCGGCGTGATTCCGCAGATCAGCATGATCATGGGGCCGAGCGCCGGCGGCGCCGTGTATTCCCCCGCCATGACCGACTTCATCTTCATGGTCAAGGACAGCTCCTACATGTTTGTCACGGGTCCTGAGGTCGTCAAGACCGTGACCCACGAGGAAGTCACGGCCGAGGAGCTGGGCGGCGCCACCACCCACACCACGCGCAGCGGCGTGGCCGACCTGGCATTCGAGAACGACGTCGAGGCGCTTCTGATGCTGCGTCGCCTGTACAACTACCTGCCGCTGAACAACCGCGAAAAGGCTCCGGTGCGCCCCAGCGCCGACCCGGCTGGCCGCATGGACCTCAGCCTGGACACGCTAGTGCCCGAGAACCCGAACAAACCGTACGACATGAAGGAGCTCATCGTCAAGACGGTGGACGACGGCGATTTCTTCGAGATCCAGCCCGAGTACGCGAAAAACATCATCATCGGCTTTGCCCGCATGGAAGGGCAGACGGTCGGCATCGTCGCCAACCAGCCGCTGGTGCTGGCCGGTTGCCTGGACATCAAAAGCTCCATCAAGGCCGCACGCTTTGTGCGCTTTTGCGATGCCTTCAACATTCCGGTGATTACCTTTGTCGACGTGCCCGGCTTCATGCCCGGCACATCACAGGAGTATGGCGGCATCATCAAGCACGGCGCCAAGCTGCTGTATGCCTATGCCGAATGCACGGTACCGAAGATCACTGTCATCACGCGCAAGGCCTATGGCGGCGCTTATGACGTGATGAGCTCCAAACATCTGCGCGGCGACGTCAACTTCGCCTGGCCTAACGCCGAGATTGCCGTGATGGGCGCCAAGGGCGCGGTGGAAATCATCTTTCGTGAAGACAAGGGCGACCCGGCCAAGCTGGCTGCCAAAGAGGCCGAATACAAGGCTCGCTTTGCCAACCCATTCGTCGCGGGCGCGCGTGGGTTTATCGACGACGTGATCTTGCCGCATGAGACGCGCAAGCGCATCTGCCGTTCGTTGGTGATGTTGCGGGACAAGAAGATTGAGAACCCGTGGCGCAAGCACGGCAACATCCCGCTGTGAACGTAGCATGATCAGCCACTATCCCCGATTCCGCGAAGGCGCGGCACCCGGCCTTGTGCCCAAGCTGGGCGGCTTGCCCTGGGGGCTGCCCGCGCATCTTTGGCCCATTTGCAAGGAGTGCGGGCGGGCCATGAGCCATCTTGCGCAACTGCCGGCCGCTGTTCCTGAACTTCCGCTCGCGGATGGCGAAGTGCTGTTCCTTTTCAAGTGCGAGTGGGACAGTATCTGCAGCTTCTGGGAGTCTGATGCCGGCGCAAACGCCGCCTTCACGATGCCGCAAAGCCAACTGGGCACGCTTGCAACCGACCCGCCCGCCGCTGCCAGTGACGGGCTGCCGGCTGTGCTGTCCGAGTTGGGCGTCGTGAGCTGGCGCACTGACGACGATGGCGCGCCGCCCGAGCTCGAAGAGGCCTTTTACGATTACACCCGCCACTTTGAGCTGCCGCCGGAGCTTGGACACCCCCACGACTGGGAGAGCCCCTGGTGCACCAAAAGTGGAGGCGTTCCCTATTGGACCGCCAACGGTGCGCAGCAGATGCCGCCCGGCCGGCTGTTTCTGCAGATTGACAACTGGGTAGAACTGGAGAGTGGCAGTGCGGCCGAGGTCGCCAACTTCTGCTCGGACGGCATCGCTTACGTGTTTGTCGATCGCTCACAAAATCCACCGATTTACACGATGTTTATCAACCGCTGAGGCGGTTAACGAAGACAGGCTCAATGATGTTTAAAAAAATACTGATCGCAAATCGAGGTGAGATCGCCTGCCGGGTCATCAAGACAGCCCGCAAGATGGGTATCCAGACCGTTGCCGTCTATTCTGACGCCGACAAGGACGCGCGCCATGTCGAACTGGCGGACGAAGCCGTCAACATCGGCCCCGCGCCCAGCCGTGACAGTTATCTGCAGGCCGACAAGATCATCGCGGCCTGTAAGCAGACCGGCGCGCAGGCGGTGCACCCCGGCTACGGCTTCCTGAGCGAGAACGCGGGCTTTGCCAAGCGGGTCGAGGAAGAGGGCATCATCTTTATCGGTCCCAAGCACTATTCGATTGCCGCCATGGGCGACAAGATCGAATCGAAAAAGCTGGCCGGTGCGGCGGGTGTGAATTGCATTCCCGGCGTGAACGATGCGATTGAAACGGCCGAGAAGGCGGTGGAGATTGCCAAGGGCATCGGTTACCCGGTGATGATCAAGGCCTCGGCCGGCGGCGGGGGCAAGGGCTTGCGGGTGGCCTTTAACGACAAGGAAGCATTCGAAGGTTTCACGAGCTGCCGCAATGAAGCGAGGAACAGCTTTGGCGACGACCGCGTCTTTATCGAGAAATTTGTCGAGGAACCTCGCCATATCGAGATTCAGCTGCTGGGTGACAGCCATGGCAATGTGGTTTATCTCAATGAGCGAGAATGCTCCATCCAGCGGCGTCACCAGAAGGTGATTGAGGAGGCGCCGTCGCCTTTCATCAGCGACGCGACGCGCAAGGCCATGGGCGAACAGGCGGTGGCCTTGGCCAAGGCCGTGAAGTACCAGAGCGCTGGCACGGTGGAGTTTGTGGTCGGCAAGGACCAGAGCTTTTACTTCCTCGAAATGAACACCCGCCTGCAGGTGGAGCACCCGGTGACGGAATGCATCACGGGGCTGGACCTGGTGGAGCTGATGATTCGCGTGGCGGCTGGCGAGAAACTACCGATTGCGCAGAAGGATGTGCAGCGTAACGGCTGGGCGATTGAGTGCCGTATCAACGCCGAAGACCCGTTCCGCAGCTTTTTGCCTTCCACCGGACGGCTGGTGCGCTTTCAGCCGCCCAAGGAGACCATGTTTGCGGCCGACATCTCGCAGCTGTACGGTGTGCGTGTCGACACCGGCGTGCAGGATGGCGGCGAGATCCCGATGTTTTATGACTCGATGATTGCCAAGCTCATCGTGCACGGCAAGGATCGCAAGGAGGCGATTGCCAAGATGCGTGAGGCGCTTAATGGTTTTGTGATCCGCGGCATCTCCAGCAACATTCCTTTCCAGGCGGCTTTGCTGGCGCACCCGAAGTTTGTGGCGGGCGACTTCAATACCGGCTTCATCGCCGAAAACTACAGCAAGGGCTTTCACGCCGAAGATGTGCCGCATGACGATCCTTCGTTCCTGCTGGCGCTGGCTGCTTACGTCAATCGCCGCATGCTGGGCCGTGCCGCCGGCATCAGCGGACAGCTGCCGGGCCATGGCGTGACGGTGGGGGAAGAGTTCGTTGTGGTGAGCCTGGGCGCTGCGGGGCAGAACACGCAACACCCTGTCACTGTACGAAATTATCAAGCCCAATCGGGCTCCGGCACAGTCGATACGGGCGCCGGTAGCTATGAAATTTGTAGCAACTGGCATCTGGGCGGCGCGCGCATACGCGGCACGGTGAATGGGCAGCCTTTCGCCGCGCAGGTGGAGCGCGGTGTGGGCCGCAACCCGCTGGCCATCCGCATTGCGCACAACGGCACACGGCTGGATGCGCTGGTGCTGTCGCCGCGCGCGGCGCAGCTGCATGCGCTCATGCCCTACAAGGCGCCGCCGGACATGAGCCGCTATGTGCTCTCGCCCATGCCGGGCTTGCTGGTGG
The DNA here is from genome assembly GCF_056405675.1 of Polaromonas sp. P1_F4. Lineage (NCBI taxonomy): Bacteria > Pseudomonadati > Pseudomonadota > Betaproteobacteria > Burkholderiales > Comamonadaceae > Polaromonas > Polaromonas sp. P1_F4. The sequence goes on from NZ_JBFUBP010000001.1 coordinate 579,470, forward strand.
ATGTGGCCGTGCAGGTGGGTCAGAAAGTGCAGGCCGGTGAGCGCGTGGCCGTGATTGAGGCGATGAAGATGGAGAACGTGCTGTTTGCCGTAGCCGACGGCGTGGTCGGCAAGGTGCTGGCGGCCAAGGGCGAATCGCTCAGCGTGGACCAGCCGATTGTGGAGTTCCAGGCATGAGTGCCACTCGACCCTTCAAAGTGCTGGGCATCCAGCAGATCGCCATTGGCGCCACCAGCAAAGACCGGTTGCGCACGCTGTGGGTCGACATGCTGGGCCTGGAAGTCACCGGCAATTTCGTGAGTGAACGCGAGAACGTCGACGAAGACATCTGCGCGATCGGCAGCGGTCCTTTCAAGGTCGAGGTCGATTTAATGCAGCCGCTGGATGTGGACAAGAAACCCGCGGTGCACACCACGCCGCTGAACCATGTGGGCCTGTGGATCGACGACCTGCCCAAGGCTGTGGAGTGGCTGACAGCCAAGGGCGTGCGCTTTGCACCCGGCGGGATTCGCAAGGGCGCCGCGGGTTTTGACATCTGCTTTCTGCACCCCAAGTCGAACGACGAGTTTCCCGTATCGGGCGAGGGGGTCTTGATCGAATTGGTTCAGGCGCCAAACGAAGTGATCAAGGCGTTTTCCGTGCTGGGCTGAAGCCGGCTTATGGTTTCTTGCCGCCCGCTTCGCGCTGCGCCCGGGCGCGTGCCAGCGCAGCTTCGATTACTGCGCGCTTGCGGTCTGCCACGGCGGGGTCGGCCTCGGGACGCGCGGCCAAAGCCGGCAGGGGAATTGGCTGCGGATTGACGGATTTGGTTGCACTCTTACCTTCAGGGCTGGCGCCTTTGCGGCCTCGGAGCTGATGGAATTCATAGCGTGCTTTGGCTGTGTCGGCCTCTTTTGGAGACCAGGCACTCCAGCCAGTGCGCGTGCCGGTGACGTTTTCCAGGCTGATGCAGTCCACCGGACAAACCGGAATGCATAGCTCACAGCCTGTGCACCAGGGCTCGATGACGGTGTGCATCATCTTGTTGCTGCCCATGATGGCGTCGGTCGGGCAGGCCTTGATGCACAAGGTGCAGCCTATGCACCAGTCTTCATCGATGAAGGCAACAGCGCGCGGGCCTTCGGTGCCGTTGGCAGGATTAAGGGGTTGCACGGGCTGGCCCGTGATGCTTGAGAGGCGCTGCACGCCTTCAGTGCCGCCCGGCGGGCATTGGTTGATGGCGGCGCCAGCTGAAGCAATGGCCGTTGCGTAAGCCGCGCAATCGGGATAACCGCAGCGGGTGCACTGGGTTTGGGGCAGGGCGGCGTTGATGCGCTCGAAAAGGCTGGAGTCGGAGGGGGAGATCACCCGCCTATTGTCCTACCAGTCATGACCCACTCTACCTGCTTGCCGCCGCCTTCAAGCCTTCTTGCTGCGCACTGCTTTTTTTGCCGCCGGCTTTGCTGCGGCCTTCGGGGCGGCTTTGGCGGCAGGCTTTGCTGCTGCGGTGCGCACTGGTTTTGCTATCGTTTTGGTAGCTGCTGGCGCACGCTTGGCCTGGGCTGGAGCCCGATTGTTCTCAAGAATGAATGCCTTGACCTGCGGATAGACAATCTCGCGCCAGCGGCGGCCGCTGAAAATCCCGTAGTGGCCCGCACCCTTGACTTCCAGGTGCTTTTGCAGCGCCTTGGGGATGTTGTGGCAAAGACCGTGTGCCGCCTCGGTCTGACCGGAGCCCGAGATGTCGTCCAGTTCGCCTTCGACCGTGAAGTGGGCGGTGGTCTTGATGTCTTCGGGCCGCACACGCTCGACCTGACCGTCCACGCCCTTGACGTCCCAGGTGCCGTTGACCAGCTTGAACTCCTGGAACACCGTTTTGATGGTGTCGAGGTAGTAGTCGGCGTCCATGTCGAGCACGGCGTTGTACTCGTCGTAGAACTTGCGGTGCGCTTCGGCACTGGCGTCATCACCTTTGAGCAGGTCCTTGAAGTAGTCGTAGTGGCTGCTGGCGTGGCGGTCCGGGTTCATCGCGACGAAGCCGGTGTGCTGCAAAAAGCCGGGGTAGACGCGCCGGCCAGCGCCCGGGAAGTTGCTGGGTACGCGGTAAATCACATTGTTTTCAAACCACTCGTAGCTCTTGTTCATGGCCAGGTTGTTCACGGCCGTAGGCGATTTTCGGGCATCGATCGGGCCGCCCATCATGGTCATGCTCAGGGGCGTCGCTTCGCCTCGGGAGGCCATCAGCGACACGGCAGCGAGCACCGGCACAGTGGGCTGGCAGACGCTGATGACGTGGCAATTGCCGTAAATACCCTGGAGGTGGCGAATGAATTCCTGGACGTAGTTGACGTAGTCGTCCAGGTTGAATGAACCTTCGGAAAGCGGCACGGTGCGCGCATTTTTCCAGTCGGTGATGTAGACCTTGTGGTCTTTGAGCATGGTCTTGACTGTGTCCCGGAGCAAGGTGGCATAGTGGCCCGACAGCGGCGCCACGATCAGCACGGCGGGCTCGCCCTTCAGGCCTGTCAGCGTGGCGGGATCGTCGGTGAAGCGCTTGAAGCGGCGCAGCTCGCAAAAGGGCTTGTCGATTTCCACGCGTTCGTGGATGCTGACCTCGGTGCCGTTGACATCCACCGTCCGGATGTCAAAAGCCGGTTTTTCGTAGTCTTTGCCCAATCGGTAAATCAGGCTGTAGCCGGCAGCGACGCGTTGTGCAAACGGGTTTTGGCCCATGGGCGACAGGGGATTGCCGTAGAGCTTTGCAGCGGCTTGCGCAAAGTCGACAAAAGGCTCCATCAAGGTGCGTTGGGCTTCATAGACTTGGTACAGCATCGGGGTCGACCTTGGGTTTAGGGTTACTTCGGTAAATCGTAATATGTTGCAGTGCAATATAACAGGGGGTTGCCGCACTGATTTGAGGATAACCACCAATACCGGGCGGTTTTCACACTGTTGACGCCAAAAGCACCACGATGGTGCTGGCCTGGCTTGCGAACCGAGAAACCGCCACCACCTGCGGGATTGAAAGAACACATACCATTCTGCCTGCAGCCGGTGGTTTTTGCCCGCCCTGAAGCTGCAGCCCTTCAACAGGAAAAACAACATGCTTCCCCCGATTGACGTCTCCGCGCTGGACCAGCTGGCCTCCCTGAAGAAATCAGACCGTATGCCGGTGCTTTTTGTGGGCCACGGCAGCCCGATGAACGCCATCGGCGACAACGAGTACCGGCGCAGCTGGCAGGCGCTGGGCGCCGAATTTGGGTCGAAATTCCCCAGGCCGCAGCTGATTCTGTGCATTTCCGCCCATTGGCTGACCGAAGGCTGGTGGCTTACGGCCATGGACAAGCCTAAAACCATCCACGACTTTGGCGGCTTTCCGCAGGAGCTCTTCGACCAGCAATACCCCGCGCCCGGCGACACGGCGGCGGCGCAGGTGATCAGCCAGCTGGTCAGGCAGCGCGCATCGGCGCCGCTCGGCCTGGACGAAGGCGAATGGGGGCTGGACCACGGTGCCTGGTCGGTGCTCAAGCCCATGTTTCCCGATGCGGACATTCCGGTCATCCAGCTCAGCATGGATTACAGCCGGGCGCCCGACGAGCACTATGCGCTGGCAAAGCAGCTGAAGGCCTTGCGGGATCGCGGCGTGCTGATCGTGGCCAGCGGCAATATCGTGCACAACCTGCGCCAGATGCAGCGTGGGGCTGCGGGCAACCAGGCTTACGACTGGGCGCTGGAGTTCGACCAGACGATCGGTGGCTATCTGCAGCAGGGCAACCTGGACGCACTGCAGAACTTCCAGAAGCTGGGGCAAGTGGCGAAGATGGCGCACCCCACCCATGAGCACTACCTTCCGCTGCTGTACACGGCGGGCGCGGTGGATGCGAAGGAGCCGATACGGTTTTTCAACACCAGCTTCCAGGCCGGCTCGATTTCCATGCGGTCGGTTGTTTGGGGATGAGTCTGTTGGAGCGGAGTGTCAGGTAGCTTGAGGCGCTATTGAATTGATAGCTGCTTGCGCCCGTCAGTCATGGGCTGTAACCTGTTTTGACTGAGAAATATTTGGGTTTTACCGTTGCCGCGTCTTGGGCCAGTCAGGCCACTTGCGGATGGATAACCTGCAGCCAGCTCCAGCGATCCTGATAAGCCTTCGCTTTTTGCTCGAACAACGGCAGGTGGTTGCACAGCGGGTTGGGGCTCAGTTTGCCTTGGTACAACTGCGCCAGTCCGTTGGGCGCATAAAGCTCTACATCCGCCAGCTCCGCAGTATTTGCCTTCAAGCCGACGCAGGTGCAGCTCACCAGAAACCGGTTAATACCATCGCGGGAGCTTTGCAGGGCGGGGTAGGGGAAACCGAAATACTCCTCATACCAGGTATGGACCCTGGCCTGGTTTTTGGCTTCCACCACAATGCCCCGGCCCGCAAAGCGGGCGCTGACACGTTCATTGACGGCTGCTTCGCCCGCGCCTGAAAGGTCGGCAGGATCAAAGTAAAACAGGTCGTAGTCTTTGATGTGGGCTTCGGGCGGCTGCCCCGAATGCAGGTTCCAGATTGTCTGGAAGAGGCATCCCGCCACCAGCCATGCGTCGGGCAGTCCCAGCGCAGGCAGGTGTTCCAGAATGAACCGGTTGTGGCGGTTTTTCAGCGCGTCCCGGATGAATTCGTCCGGGCTTATGGCGTCAGAGGGGATCAGACGACCTTGGCAATCGACGCGCAGACGTAGTCGATGTTCTTGCTGTTCAGGGCGGCCACGCACATGCGGCCGGTGTCGGTGCCGTAAACGCCGAATTCATTGCGCAGGCGCACCATCTGGTCCTTGTTGAGGCCGGAATAGCTGAACATGCCGATTTGCGCGGTGATGAAGCTCATGTCCTGCTTGACGCCGGCGGCCTTCAGGCCGTCCACGAGCTTTTGGCGCATGGCCTTGATGCGCACGCGCATTTCCGCCAGTTCCTGCTCCCATTGGGTGCGTAGCGCGGGGGTATTGAGCACCGTGGCCACCACCATGCCGCCATGGATCTGCGGGTTGCTGTAGTTGGTGCGAATGACCAGCTTGAGCTGCGACAGCACGCGGTCGGCTTCGTCTTTGGATTCGCAAAGCACCGACAGGGCGCCCACGCGTTCGCCGTAGAGGCTGAAGCTCTTGGAAAAGGACGTCGACACGAAAAAGCTCAGGCCGGCAGCCACAAATTTACCGATGACGGCGCCGTCTTCCGCAATGCCGTGGCCAAAGCCCTGGTAGGCCATGTCGAGGAAAGGCGTGAGCTTGCGCGCCTTGACGGCGGCGATCACCTGGTCCCACTGGGCCGCGGTGATGTCGTAGCCGGTCGGGTTGTGGCAGCAGGCATGCAGTACGACGATGGTGCCTTCGGCGGCGGCATTGAGGGCGGCGAGCATCCCGTCGAAGTTGACGCCGCGCTTGGCTGCGTCATAGTAAGGGTAGCTTTCAACCACGAAACCGGCCTGACTGAAAAGCGCGCGGTGGTTTTCCCAGCTTGGGTCGGAAATCAGCACCTTGGCATTGGGGCTGAGCTTTTTGAGGAAGTCGGCGCCCACCTTGAGGCCGCCCGTGCCGCCTATGCCCTGTACGGTGGCGACGCGCCCGCTCTTGACGGGCTCGCTGTCCGCGCCGAAGACCAAGCCCTTGACGGCCGCGTCGTAGGCGGCAATGCCGTCGATGGGCAGGTAGCCGCGGGCCTTGGGGTCGGCCATCATCTGCTTCTCAGCCGCCTGAACGCACTGCAGCAGGGGGAGTTTGCCGTTATCGTCGTAGTACACGCCTACGCCCAGGTTGACCTTGGCGGGATTGGGGTCGGCATTGAACTGCTCGTTCAGGCCCAGGATGGGGTCACGCGGGGCCATTTCGACAGCGGTAAACAAAGACATGAAATATCCTCAGAGAAGTGAAAAGAAGGCGAAAGCGACGATAGGGGGTTCAGGTCACGGATTTAGGTCACAAGCTGACCGGAAAAAAGGCTACAAGAGGTGTCAAAAAGGCGATAGCGGGGCAACTACAAGGCGAATGGGGATTGCAATTTCCATTTTCGGCCGAATGTCGTATTCTGTTTGGTTGCCCTGAATTTTAACGGGGCCTGATCGAGGTTTTATGCCAGAAGCTATGGAAGTCATAACTGATTCAGTCAACACCGACCCCACTGTGGGCCAGTTCGTCCGTTTCCCGGATTCGCCGTTCGAGCTGTTCCAGCCCTATCCGCCTGCGGGCGACCAGCCCACGGCGATTGACCAGCTGGTCGAGGGCATCAACGACGGCGAGGTGTTCCAGACACTGCTGGGCGTGACCGGCTCCGGCAAGACCTTCACCATGGCCAATGTGATTGCCCGGCTGGGCCGGCCGGCCATTGTGTTTGCGCCCAACAAGACGCTGGCCGCGCAGCTTTACAGCGAGTTCCGCGAGTTCTTCCCGAAAAACGCGGTCGAGTATTTCGTCAGCTACTACGACTACTACCAGCCTGAAGCCTATGTGCCGCAGCGCGACCTTTTCATTGAAAAAGACTCGGCCATCAACGAGCACATCGAGCAGATGCGTCTGTCGGCCACCAAGAGCGTGCTGGAGCGGCGCGACACCATCATCGTCGGCACGGTCAGCGCTATTTACGGCATAGGCGCGCCCGAGGATTACACACAGATGCGGTTCATTGCGCGCATCGGCGACAAGATGGGCCAGCGCGACGTGATCGCCCGGCTGATCCGCATGCAGTACACACGCAACGAGCAGGACTTCGCGCGCGGCACGTTCCGGGTGCGCGGGGACGTGATCGACATTTTCCCGGCCGAGCATTCCGAGCTGGCCATACGCATCGAGCTGTTCGACGACGAGATCGAGTCGCTGCAGTTGTTCGACCCGCTGACCGGCCGCATCCGCCAGAAAATTCCGCGTTTTGTGGTCTACCCCAAGAGCCACTACGTCACGCCGCGCGACAAGGTCATGACCGCCGTGGAAACCATCAAGCTGGAGCTGTCCGAGCGGGTGGCCCAGTTTGTCGCCGACGGCAAGCTGGTGGAAGCCCAGCGCATCGAGCAGCGCACCCGGTTCGATCTGGAGATGCTCAGTGAAATCGGCCACTGCAAGGGAATCGAGAACTACACCCGTCATTTGAGTGGCTCGCCGGCGGGCTCGCCCCCTTCGACGCTGTGCGATTACCTGCCCAAGGATGCCGTGATGTTTCTCGACGAGAGCCACGTCATGATCGGTCAGCTCAACGCCATGTACAACGGCGACCGCGCACGCAAAACCACGCTGGTGGAATACGGTTTTCGCCTGCCGAGCGCGCTGGACAACCGGCCGCTCAAGTTCGAAGAGTTTGAAGCCAAGATGCGCCAGGCCGTTTTTGTCTCGGCCACACCGGCAAATTATGAGAAAGAGCACGCCGGCAAGGTGGTGGAGCAGGTGGTCAGGCCCACCGGGCTGGTGGATCCGCAGGTGGAAGTGAGGCCGGCTACCCATCAGGTCGACGACGTGCTGCAGGAAATCCGCATCCGGGTCGAGAAAAACGAGCGGGTGTTGATCACTACGCTGACTAAGCGCATGGCTGAGCAACTGACGGACTATCTGAGCGACAACGGTGTGAAGGTGCGCTACCTGCACAGTGACGTGGACACGGTCGAGCGCGTGGAAATCCTGCGCGACCTGCGGCTGGGGGCCTTTGATGTACTGGTGGGTATCAATTTGCTGCGTGAAGGGCTGGACATTCCGGAGGTGTCGCTGGTGGCCATCCTGGACGCCGACAAGGAGGGCTTTTTGCGCGCCGAGCGCAGCCTGATCCAGACCATTGGCCGGGCGGCCCGCAACCTGAACGGCCGTGCGATTTTGTATGCAGACCGCATCACGGACTCCATGAAAAAAGCCATGGATGAAACCGAACGGCGGCGCAACAAGCAGATTGCCTTCAACCTGGAGCACGGCATCACGCCGCGCAGCGTGGTCAAACGCATCCGCGATTTGATCGACGGCGTCTACAGCGAGAAATCCGGCAAGGAAGCCGAAAAGATCGAGATGCAGAAGGCGTTGGTGGAAGACATGAGCGAGAAGGACATTGCCCGCGAAATCAAGCGCCTGGAAAAGCAGATGATCGAACACGCCAAGAATCTCGAGTTTGAAAAAGCCGCGCGGGTCCGGGACCAGCTGCACATCCTCAAGGAACAGGCTTTTGGTGCGCCTGGCACCGATAATGTCGTGCCGCTGACCTCTGCAGGCCAAGCCCGCGCCTAGACCCGGCAACCCCCTTGGGCCCATTTAATGCACAAAAATGGTGCGTTAAATGGCTCTGCCTACGGGTTAGTCCCCATGTTTTGGGCCGTCTCAGCGGGAAAAACCCCGCTTGTGTTATACTTGACGAAAACAGTCAAGAACAATACCAGAACAACAAAAAGCCCCCGCGATACCGGTTGACTGACCTGGGCGGCTGGAGGAAGAGTTCCCTGTAAGCCACAAGCTTTCAGGGTGAAAACGACAGTCAAGCCATTTAAAGGAGCTTGTTATGCGCCTCACGACCAAAGGCCGCTTTGCGGTCACCGCGATGATTGATTTGGGATTGCGTCAGAACAACGGCCCGGTCACGTTGGCCGCCATCAGCCAGCGCCAGCAGATTTCCCTTTCTTACCTCGAACAGCTGTTCGGCAAACTGCGCCGTCACGAACTGGTGGAATCCACCCGTGGTCCCGGCGGCGGTTATACGCTGGGCCGCAAGGCTTCCGAGATCACCGTGGCGGACATCATCGTGTCGGTGGACGAGCCGATCGACGCCACCCAGTGTGGTGGCAAGGAAAACTGCCTGGGCGAAGGCGGCCGCTGCATGACGCACGAGCTGTGGGCTTCACTGAACAGCCGCATGGTGGAGTTCCTGGACTCCGTGACCCTGCAAAAACTGGTGGAAGACCAGCTCGCCAAGGGCGTGGTGATCGAGAACACCCCGCAGGTCAAAAAAGCCATTTTCACAGCGCCGGTTGTCAAGCCGATCCGCGTGAATGCGCCGAATTCGGTCTTCGCACTGGGCAATGCATTTTCCAAATCCTGATGGAGCGATGCCGGGCGTCTGCCCGGCACCATCCTTTTGTGAACCGACTGCATTGACTTCATCGATCGCGCTGCCAGCCAGCCTGTGAATTTAAAGAGCTAGCCACATGGACACCCCACACTTTCCCATCTACATGGACTACAGCGCCACGAACCCCTGCGACCCGCGGGTGGTGGACGCCATGATTCCCTGGTTGCGCGAGCATTTCGGTAACCCTGCTTCGCGCAGCCATGCCTGGGGCTGGGAAGCAGAAGCCGCCGTCGAAAAGGCGCGCGAGCAAATCGCCGACCTGATTGGCGCCGACCCGCGCGAGATCGTCTGGACCAGCGGTGCGACCGAGTCCAACAATCTGGCCCTGAAGGGCGCGGCCCATTTCTACAAGACCAAGGGCAAGCACATCATCACGGTCAAGACCGAGCACAAGGCTGTGCTGGACACCTGCCGCGAACTGGAACGCCAGGGTTTTGAAGTGACCTACATGGACGTGCAAGCCGACGGCCTGCTTGATCTGGAGGCGCTCAAGGCCGCTATCCGCCCCGACACCATTTTGGTCAGCGTCATGTTCGTCAACAACGAAATCGGCGTGATCCAGGACATCCCGGCCATCGGCGCACTGTGCCGTGAAAAAGGCATCATCTTCCATGTCGATGCCGCGCAGGCTACGGGCCGTGTTGATATTGACCTGGCGACCTTGCCGGTCGACCTGATGAGCCTGACCTCGCACAAGACCTATGGCCCCAAGGGCATTGGCGCCCTGTATGTGCGCCGCAAGCCGCGCGTGCGCCTTGAGGCGCAAATGCATGGTGGCGGCCACGAGCGCGGCATGCGTTCGGGCACGCTGCCGACGCACCAGTGCGTTGGCATGGGCGAGGCTTATCGCATCGCCAAGGCCGAGATGCATGAAGAGAACAAGCGCATCCTTGCCCTGCACGAGCGCATGCTCAACGGGCTCAAGGATGTGGAAGAAGTGTTCCTCAATGGTCATGCCGACAAGCGCGTGCCGCACAACCTGAACATGAGCTTCAACTTCGTCGAGGGCGAATCGCTGATCATGGGCATCAAGGGTCTGGCCGTGTCCAGCGGCTCGGCCTGCACGTCGGCCAGCCTGGAGCCCAGCTATGTGCTCCGCGCTCTGGGCCGCAGCGACGAACTGGCGCACAGCAGCTTGCGCATGACGATTGGCCGCTGGAGCACCGAAGAAGAAATTGACTACGCGGTCGCCACCATCAAGGAAAACGTGGCCAAACTGCGCGAACTGTCTCCCCTGTGGGAGATGTTCAAGGATGGCGTGGACCTGTCCACCATCCAGTGGGCTGCCCACTAGGCAGCGCGTCGAACAGTTAAAGAGGTAAACAAAATGGCATACAGCGAAAAAGTGGTAGACCACTATGAAAACCCCCGCAACGTCGGTTCCTTTGAAAAGGGCGATGAATCGGTAGGCACCGGCATGGTCGGTGCGCCGGCTTGCGGCGACGTGATGAAGCTGCAGATCAAGGTCAACCCGGTCACCGGCGTGATTGAGGATGCACGTTTCAAGACCTACGGCTGCGGCTCCGCGATTGCTTCCAGTTCGCTCGTGACCGAGTGGGTCAAGGGCAAGACGCTGGACGAAGCTGCAAGCATCAAGAACAGCGCGATCGCTGAAGAGCTGGCGCTGCCGCCTGTGAAGATTCACTGCTCCATCCTGGCGGAAGACGCCATCAAGGCCGCCGTGAACGATTACAAGCAAAAGCACGCGCACTGATTAGCTTGCGTTAAGCATCACCCGTCACCTGTTTTATTTTCGAGTGATTTAAATGTCCGTTACCCTCACTGATGCTGCTGCCCGACACGTGACCCGCTACATGACCAAGCGCGGCAAGGGTGTGGGCGTTCGCCTTGGCGTGAAGACCACCGGCTGCTCCGGCCTGGCTTACAAGCTGGAATACGCCGACGAGATCGCACCGGAAGATGTCGTGTTTGAAGACAACGGTGTCAAGGTGCTGGTTGACCCGAAAAGCATGGCCTACATCGATGGCACCAAGCTCGACTTTGTGCGCGAAGGCCTGAACGAAGGCTTCAAGTTCATCAACCCCAACGAACGTGATCGTTGCGGCTGCGGCGAAAGCTTCCGGGTTTAACGGGCGAGCGGTCCACCCTGTGCTGCACCCTTACCCAAGCCGCCTCCACTGATTGTGCTGGCGGCTTTTTCTCGGCATGAATCTCCAATCCAACGACTTCGAACTTTTCGGCGTGCCCCAGCGTTTCGCGCAAGACCGCGCAGCGCTTGATGCCCGTTGGAAGGATTTGCAGCGCGAGGCGCACCCGGACAAGTTCGCGGCCCAAGGCGCGGCCGCCCAGCGCGTGGCCATGCAGTGGTCGGTGCGCATCAATGAAGCTTATCAACGGCTGAAGGATCCTCTCAAGCGGGCGAGCTATTTGTGCGAGCTCAATGGCGCGCCCATCAATGCCGAGAACAACACCGCGATGCCGCACGATTTCCTGATGCAGCAGATGCAGTGGCGTGAAGCGCTCGATGATGCCGAAACAAGCGAAGATTTTGAAGAAATAGCCTCCCAAGCCACAGCTGACGGGCGCAAGCAGCTATCAAAAATAGAGCAACTGCTGGACGTGGACAAGGACTTTCCTGCCGCAGCCCAGCAGGTCAGAAGCCTTATGTTTATTGAGCGCTTTGCCAGTGAGGTTGATGCACGCATCGACCAGCTGGGACAATAAAGCATTACAGAAAAAGTACGACAACCGCGCATGGCACTCCTGCAAATTTCCGAACCCGGCCAGACGCCCGACCCGCACCAGCGACGCATCGCGGTGGGCATAGACCTGGGCACTACACACTCACTGGTCGCCAGTGTGCGCAGCGGCGTGTCCGAATGCCTGCCAGATGAGCAGGGACGGGTGCTGTTGCCCAGCGTGGTCCGTTACCTTGAAGGCGACAAGCGTCAGATCGGCTATGAGGCCCTGGCGGCGCAAGTAGAAGATCCGCGCAACACCATTTCCTCGGTCAAACGGTTGATGGGCCGCGGTATTGACGACATTGGCAGCCGCGCCCAATTGCCTTACGAGTTGAATGACAAGCCTGGCATGGTCACGCTGCAGACTGTAGCTGGCGAGAAAAGCCCTGTGGAAATCAGCGCCGAGATTCTGGCCACGCTGCGTTACCGCGCCGAAGACACCTTCAACGAGGACATCTACGGAGCAGTCATTACGGTGCCCGCCTACTTTGACGACGCCCAGCGTCAGGCCACCAAAGACGCCGCGCAACTGGCTGGCCTCAATGTATTGCGCCTGCTCAATGAACCCACGGCTGCTGCCATTGCCTACGGGCTGGACAACGGTAGCGAGGGCGTCTATGCCGTCTATGACCTGGGTGGTGGCACCTTTGACATTTCCATCCTGCGCCTCACGCAAGGCGTCTTCGAGGTTGTGGCTACCGGTGGCGATTCCGCATTGGGCGGTGATGACTACGACCGTGCGCTGGTTGACTGGGTGCTGGCCAAAGCCGGGCTCGCAGCAGACACGCTCACGCCGTCCGATAAGGCGGCCTTGCAGCGTACCGCCCGGAACTGCAAGGAGGCGTTGTCGTCTGCGAACCCCGTGCCTTTTTCGGTGCAGTTGGCCAAGGCCCTCGTCAATTTCGAAATGAAGGCGGAAGATTTTGAAACCGCCACCGCCCACCTGACCCAGCGTACCCTTGCTGCTGTTCGCAAGGCGTTGCGCGATGCCAAGCTGGCGAAAGAAGATATTCAGGGCGCAGTGCTGGTAGGTGGCTCCACGCGCATGCCGCAAGTGCGCAAGGCGGTTGCCAGTTTCTTCGGGCGTGATCCGCTGGTTAACCTCAACCCCGATGAAGTGGTGGCGCTGGGTGCGGCCATTTCCGCCAATCAGCTCGCTGGCAACAACACGGGCACAGACCTGCTGCTGCTCGACGTGATCCCGCTGTCGCTGGGCATCGAGACCATGGGAGGGCTGGTCGAGCGCATCGTGCCGCGCAACCAGACCATCCCCACGGCGATGGCGCAGGACTTCACCACCTACCAGGACGGCCAGACCGCGCTGGCGCTGCATGTAGTGCAGGGTGAACGCGACCTGGTGGCCGACTGCCGCAGCCTTGCCCGTTTCGAGCTGCGCGGCATTCCGCCCATGGTGGCGGGTGCCGCGCGCATCCGCGTGACGTTTACTGTCGACGCCGACGGGCTGCTTAGCGTGAATGCGAAAGAACAGGTCAGCGGCGTTGAGGCCCGCATCGACGTGAAGCCTTCCTACGGGCTGTCGGACGACGATATTGCGCGCATGTTGCAAGACAGCTTTTCAACCGCCCAGCAAGATATGCAGGCGCGCGCCCTTGCAGAAGCCCAGGTCGATGCCGATCGAATGATCCTGGCCACGCAAAGCGCCCTGGCAGCGGATGTCGACCTGTTGAGTCCCAATGAACGAGCGCAGATCGACAGCCTGATCGTCGGCCTGGCCGACACGCGTGCACATGGCGATGCAGCCGCCATAGAAGCGGCCACCCAGGCGCTGGCCAAAGGCACCGAAGGCTTTGCTGCCCAGCGCATGAACCGGGGCATCAAGCAAGCCCTGGCCGGTAAAAACATCGAGGCGGTCTGAACCGTACTGACAACATGCCCATCATCAAAATACTGCCTCATCCCGAATACTGCCCACAAGGCGCTGAAATCAGCGCGCCTGCCGGCACATCTATTTGCGAAGCCCTGCTCGACAACAAGATCAACATCGAACACGCCTGCGACCTCAGCTGCGCCTGCACGACCTGCCATGTCATCGTCCGTGAAGGCTTTAAATCACTGAACGAGCTCGACGAGAGCGAAGAAGATCTGCTGGACCGCGCCTGGGGCCTGGAACCCAATTCGCGCCTGAGCTGCCAGGCGTTTCTGGCCCAGGCTGATGTGACGGTGGAGATACCCAAATACTCCATCAATCACGCAAAAGAGAATCACTGAATTTTTGGGGTAGTTCAAGACGGATTTCCCCCTGTGCGGAGGCGATAATCCAGCCATGCGCCAAATCGTCCTTGATACCGAAACCACCGGTCTTTCCGCTGAAAACGGCGACCGCATCATCGAAATCGGTTGCGTCGAACTGGTGGCCCGCAAGCTCACCGGCAACAACCGACACTTCTACCTGAACCCCGAGCGCGACAGCCACGAAGACGCACTCAAGGTTCACGGCATCAGCAACGAGTTCCTGAAAGACAAACCCAAGTTCTCGGCCGTGGCCGATGAGCTGCTGGAATACCTGCAGGACGCCGAGATCATCATCCACAACGCGCCTTTTGACGTGAGCTTCCTGAACAAGGAGCTTGAACTCATCGGCAGGCCGCCCATCAAGCATTGTGTGGCCAAGGTCACCGACAGCCTGATGATGGCCAAGGAGCTGTTCCCGGGCAAGCGCAACTCGCTGGACGCCTTGTGCGACCGGCTCGAGGTCGACAATTCGGGCCGGACCTTGCATGGCGCCTTGCTGGACGCCGAACTGCTGGCCGATGTCTACATCAATCTGACCCGTGGCCAGAATGCGCTGGTGATGGATGTTGGGGATAGCGCCCGGGAAGGCGATAGTGACATGCCCCAGATTGATCTCAGCACCTTTGACCTGCCGCTGCTCGCTGCCAACGATCAGGAGATCGCCGACCATGAAAAGCTGCTGGTAGATATTGACAAGGCCAGCAAGGGTAAAACGGTTTGGCGTGTTTTGGCGGCCTAGGCCATAAAGCAGCACGAAACAGCATATAATCTTAGGCTGACCAATAGGGCGGTTAGCTCAGGGGTAGAGCACTGCATTCACACTGCAGGGGTCGCAAGTTCGAAACTTGCACCGCCCACCAGAATTTGAAGAACAAAAAAGGCCAAGTCTTGCGACTTGGCCTTTTTTCATTTCGGCGCCGTAAACACCGATAAGCGCCAATAAGCGCCGTTTTTCGCCGTCTTGCTTAGAGCACTTCGCTCGCGAAATCAGCCAGCCGCGAACGTTCGCCGCGCGCGAGCGTGATGTGGCCGCCGTGCGGCCAGCCCTTGAAGCGGTCGACGGCAAAGGTCATGCCCGATGAGCCTTCGGTCAGGTACGGCGTGTCGATCTGCGCCAGGTTACCCATGCAGATGATCTTGGTGCCCGGGCCGGCCCGCGTGATCAGCGTTTTCATCTGCTTGGGCGTCAGGTTTTGCGCTTCGTCGATGATGACGTACTTGTTCAGGAAGGTGCGGCCGCGCATGAAGTTCATGCTCTTGACCTTGATGCGTGATCGGATGAGCTCGTTGGTGGCGGCGCGCCCCCATTCGCCCGAGCCGCTGTCGGTTTTGCCCAGCACCTCCAGGTTGTCGTCCAGCGCGCCCATCCAGGGGCCCATTTTTTCCTCTTCAGTACCCGGCAGGAAGCCGATGTCTTCGCCCACGCTCACCGTAGCTCTCGTCATGATGATTTCGGTGTAGCGACGGTCATCCAGCACCTGCGTGAGCCCACTGGCCAGCGCCATCAGCGTCTTGCCCGTACCTGCGGTACCTGCCAGCGTGACGAAATCCACTTCCGGGTCCATCAGCAGGTTCATCGCGAAGTTCTGCTCGCGGTTGCGCGTGGTGACGCCCCAGACCGCGTTTTTGAGGTGGTTGTAGTCCTTAAGGGTCTTCAGGACGGCGGTTTTCGCCCGAATTTCCGTCACACGGGCATACAGCGGGGGTTCACCGGGGGCTTCAAAAAACACAAACTGGTTGATCAGCAGGCTGCCTACGATGGGGCCCGTGATGCGGTAGAAGGTGTGACTGCCTTGCTGCCAGCTTTCGACGGTTTTGCTCTGGCGCGTCCAGAAGTCAGCTGGCAGGGCCAGCGAGCCCGAGTACAGCAGGTCGCCGTCTTCCAGGGTTTTGTCGTTCTGGTAGTCGTCGGTGGCCAGACCCAGGGCGCGTGCCTTGACGCGCATGTTGATGTCCTTGGACACCAGAACCACCTCGCGCGGCGCGTATTCCTTGCGCAAGGCCTCGACCACGCCCAGGATCTGGTTGTCGGCCTTGCCCTGCGGCAGGCTCATGGGCAGGGTGTAATCCAGCGGTTTGGTCTGGAAAAACAGGCAGCCACCAGCTTCAGGGTGGCCGGTGGTGTCCAGTTTCAGGCCCTTGGCGATATCGGCGCCCTGGGTGCCTGCCAGCGCGTCCAGCGTCCGGCTGGTCTGGCGGGCGTTGCGCGCCACCTCGGTCATACCCTTTTTGTGGCCGTCGAGCTCTTCAAGCACGATCATGGGCAGGAAGATGTCGTGCTCCTCAAACCGGAACAGGCACATTGGGTCGTGCATCAGCACATTGGTGTCGAGCACAAACAGCTTGGTGGGGCCGGTGCGCTTGGCCTTTTTGGGCTTGGCTGCCGGCTGGGGCAGTGGAATGCTCTCTTTTTTATAGCTGCTTGCGCTCGTCCTTGAAGGGTTGGCAGGCTCTTTTCCTTGAAACGCTGACGGATGCTGGCTGCCATCCCCTGCTGCGCGGCTGTCAAACAGGTCCATCACCGGGGGTTTCTGGGCGGATTCGGCACTTTCCGTCTTTCGTGCTTTGGAGGGCGAGCGGGCGGGCGCATCAAGCGCGTCGGGGGAGAGCAGGGCGGCACGTTTGGTCGGGGCGGGGGGCAGGGGCATAGTGCTTAAAACTCTCTAAAAAAGAAGGGTTCCAGAAGCGAAAAAGCCGCCTTGAAACCAGGGCGGCTTGTTCTTTTGGCGCAGTTGCGAAGGTCAACAGCATGAGTTCATTATGCACAACTCGCGTGACAGGGCAATCCTTTGCAATTCTTTGTTGCTAACTGGCGTCAGGGCTGTTTCAGGCAGCCTTTTTGAGCGCCTTGACGGCCTTGAGCACGTCGTCCACATGGCCAGGCACCTTCAGGCCGCGCCACTCTTCTTTCAGCTGGCCGTCGGCACCCACCAGGAAGGTGCTGCGCTCGATGCCCTTGACCTTCTTGCCGTACATGATCTTGTTTTTGACCACGCCGAACATGTGGCACATTTTTTCTTCGGTGTCCGCAATGAGTTCGAACGGGAGTTCAAGCTTGGACTTGAACTCGTCGTGGGACTTCATGTTGTCGCGGGACACGCCGAACACGGTTGCGCCGGCCTTGACGAAGTCCTTGTAGCGGTCACGGAACTGCATGGCTTCCGTGGTGCAACCCGGTGTGTTGTCCTTGGGATAGAAGTACAGCACAACGACTTTGCCGAGGTGGGATGTGTTGGAAACCTTGATGCCGCCTGTGGCGATCGCTTCAAATTCGGGGAGTGGTTTATTGACGACGACTGCCATACTGAGTAGACCCTGACGAAAGTAGTTGTAATTAGCCGCGCCTTTTGGCAACCGGCCCGGGACGCGAGTCCTGGATGTGGTGCCAAGTGCAACCCTAGATTTTACCCTGAAAGAGAGGGCATTTCAGCCTTCTGTTCCTTCTGTTTCAATCAGCAGGGCAGCAATTACTTGCCGGCCTTCTCCCGCGAGGATGTTGTAGGTACGGCATGCTGCCAATGTGTCCATGGTCTCAATGCCGATGCGGCGCTCCATCAGCGTGCGCAGGAAGGCCGGAGGCGGAAAGCGCAACCGGGAGCCGCTGCCAAAAATCACAAGTTCAGGCTGCGTCGCGGCAAGCAGGGCGAAATGCTCTGCCGTGAGTTGCTCAAAACGCGTGCAGTTCCAGTCAAACTTCTCGCCCCTTGAGCCAATCACGATGCTGTGTTCGATTTTCTCCGCGACACCATTGCTTCCCAGGCCGACCCAGCCTGGACCGTAGCCAAGGATGGACTGGACATCGAGACGGTCTGGTTGAAGTTTCATACGGGATTATTTGGGCGTTTCGATGGCGCGGAGGACGCCGGTGCACGGGGGCGTTTGACGGGTTTTGGAGGCGAAAACCCTCTTTTATGTGGTCAAATTATAGATTCCGCCCGAATTTCCCGCCGCAGTGCTGATGCTTCTTCCCCGTTGCCAGCATGGTGGGGCCCGAGGCCCTGCCCACATACCGATAAAACCGCATGAAACCGATCACCAAATCTGCCAAGCTGGCCAATGTCCTTTATGACATCCGCGGCCCCATCATGGATGCCGCCAAGCAGATGGAAGAAGAAGGCCAAAAGCTCATCAAGCTCAATATTGGTAATCTGGCGGTGTTCGGTTTTGATGCGCCCGAAGAAGTCCAGCAGGACATGATCCGCAACCTGCCTGCCTCGGCGGGTTATTCGGACAGCAAGGGTATTTTTGCGGCACGCAAGGCCGTGATGCATGAAACCCAGAAGCAGGGCATCAAGGGCGTGACGCTGGACGACATCTACCTCGGCAACGGCGCGAGCGAACTGATCTCGATGGCCACCAATGCCTTGCTCGATGACGGCGACGAGCTGCTGTTGCCCGCGCCTGACTACCCACTGTGGACGGCCTCCACCAGCCTCTCGGGCGGCACGCCGGTGCACTACCGGTGTGATGAAAGCAATGGCTGGATGCCCAGCCTGGACGACATCCGCGCGAAGATCACGCCAAAGACCAAGGCCATCGCGGTCATCAACCCCAACAACCCGACGGGCGCGCTGTATTCCGATGAACTGCTCAAAGGCATCATCGGCATCGCGCGCGAGCACGGCCTGGTCATCCTCGCGGACGAGGTCTACGACAAGGTGCTTTACGACGGCGTCAAACATACGGCCATCGCCAGCCTGTCCACCGACGTGCTCACGCTGACCTTCAATTCGCTTTCCAAGAGCTATCGCTCCTGCGGCTATCGCGCCGGCTGGCTGGTGGTGTCCGGCCCCAAGAAGCAGGCGCAGGACTACATCGAAGGCCTGAACATGCTGGCCAACATGAAGCTGTGCTCCAACGTGCCCGGCCAGTGGGCCATCCAGACTGCGCTGGGCGGCTACCAGAGCATCAACGACCTGACCTGCGAGGGCGGCCGCCTGCGCCGCCAGCGTGACCTGGCCTACGAACTGATTACCGCCATACCCGGCGTCACCTGTGTCAAACCCAGCGCCGCGCTCTACATGTTCCCGCGGCTTGATCCCAAGGTCTACCCGATCAAGGACGATCGCCAGTTTTTCCTGGAGCTCCTCAAGGAGACCAAGGTCATGCTGGTGCAGGGCACGGGCTTTAACTGGCCCGAGCCGGATCACTTCCGCATCGTCTTCCTCCCGCATGAGGAAGACCTGCGCGAAGCCATTGGCCGTATTGCGAAGTTCCTCGAGAACTATCGCAACAACCGGATTTGACCTGTATCCGGCTTTTTTTTGCGCACCTCTTTTGAGCGCGAGCATCCACGATCAACGAAAAGCAAGACCTCAGCGACTATGAAACCGACGAATTTGAGCCCCATCCGCGTAGGCCTCCTGGGCATCGGCACCGTGGGCAGCGGCACCTACAACGTACTGCGGCGCAACCAGGAAGAAATCCGACGCCGTGCCGGCCGCGGCATTGAGATCACCATGGTTTCCGCCCGCAACCTGGATCGCGCCCGCAAGATTGCCGGCGAGGGGGTGGTGGTCCTCGCCGATCCCTTTGAAATCGTCAACCACCCGGACATCGAAATTGTGGTGGAAGTCATCGGCGGCACCACACTGGCCCGTGAACTGGTGCTCAAGGCCATTGCCAATGGCAAACATGTGGTCACGGCCAACAAGGCGCTGCTGGCCGAATACGGCAACGAAATCTTCGCCGCTGCCCAGGCGCGCGGTGTGATGGTGGCTTTCGAAGGTGCAGTTGCGGTAAGCATCCCCATCATCAAGGCCTTGCGTGAAGGCCTCTCGGCCAACCGCATCGAATGGGTCGCCGGCATCATCAACGGCACAACCAATTTCATCCTGTCCGAGATGCGCGACAAGGGCCTCGGATTTGACGAGGTGCTGAAAGAGGCGCAACGCCTGGGCTACGCAGAAGCCGACCCGACCTTTGACATCGAGGGCATGGACGCGGCCCACAAGGCCACCATCCTGGCGGCGATCGCTTTCGGCATCCGCCTGCAGTATGACCGCGCCTATGTCGAAGGCATCACCAAGCTGGCGGCCATCGATATCCAGTACGCTTTCCAGCTGGGCTACCGCATCAAGCTGCTGGGCGTTGCCAAACGCACGGCAAACGGTGTCGAGCTGCGCGTGCATCCCACACTGATTCCCGTCAAGCGGCTGCTGGCCAATGTCGAGGGTTCGATGAATGGCATCATGGTCAAGAGCGACGCGGCCGGCATCACCATGTACTACGGCGCAGGTGCGGGTTCCGAGCAAACGGCCTCAGCCGTGATTGCAGACCTGGTCGACGTTACCCGCCTGCATACCGCGGACCCCGCCCAGCGTGTGCCGCACCTGGCCTTCCAGCCCGACGCGGTGAGCGATACGCCGGTGCTGGCCATGGGCGACATCGTCACCAGCTACTACCTGCGGCTGAAAGTTGCCGACGAGGCTGGTGTGCTGGCAAAAGTCACCGGTATCCTCGCATCGTTCGACATCAGCATCGACGCCGTGCTTCAGCGCGAAGCTGACGATGTGGGTGGTGAAGGCTCCACCCAGACGGATCTCGTCATCCTGACGCACGATTGTGTCGAGTCCAGAATGAACGAGGCCATCGCCCAGATGCAGGCGCTGCCCACGGTGCTTGCGCCCATTACGCGCATCCGCAAGGAGGAGCTGGCCTGATGTTGTACATCTCCACTCGCGGCCACGCCGACCGCAAGCGTTTTTGTGAAATCCTGCTCGAAGGCCTCGCGCCCGACGGTGGCCTCTACCTGCCCGAGCAATACCCGCAGGTGGATGCTGCCACGCTGCAGAAGTGGCGCAGCCTGTCTTACGCCGAGCTCGCGTTCGAAGTCCTCTCGCTCTATGTCGACGATATTCCAGCCGTCGACCTTAAGGCCATCTGCAACAAGACCTACACCGAAGAAGTGTTTGGCACCCAAGCCATCGTCCCGCTGAAAAAGCTTGAAGACGGCGTTTACCTCGAGGCCCTGTCCAACGGCCCCACGCTGGCCTTCAAGGACATGGCCATGCAGCTGCTGGGCAACCTGTTCGAATACGAACTGGCGCGCCGCGGTGAAGAGCTCAACATCCTGGGCGCCACCAGCGGAGACACCGGCAGCGCGGCCGAATACGCCATGCGCGGCAAAAAGGGCGTGCGCGTCTTCATGACCTCACCCAACGGCCGCATGAGCCCCTTCCAGCAGGCGCAAATGTTCAGCCTGCAGGATGAGAACATCCACAACATCGCGGTTGAAGGCGTGTTCGACGACTGCCAGGACATCGTCAAGGCCGTGTCCAACGACCTCGCCTTCAAGCGCCAGTACAAGATCGGCACGGTCAACTCCATCAACTGGGCGAGGCTGATGGCGCAGGTGGTGTATTACTTTGCGGGTTACTTTCAAGCCACGAGCAGCAACACTGAAAAAGTCGACTTCACGGTCCCTTCAGGCAATTTCGGTAATGTCTGCGCCGGGCACGTCGCCCGTATGATGGGCCTGCCCATCGCCAAGCTGGTGGTCGCCACGAACGAGAACGACGTGCTCGACGAGTTCTTCCGCACCGGCGTGTACCGCGTGCGCAGCAGCGCCGACACGCACGAAACCTCCAGTCCTTCCATGGACATTTCCAAGGCCTCGAACTTCGAGCGCTTTGTGTTTGACCTGCTGGGCCGTGACGGTGACAAGACGAAGGCGCTGTTCCATGACCAGATCGGCAGCCAGGGCTACTTTGACCTGAGCGTTGAGGCCGCCTTCAAGTCGGCCGCGCAGCGCTACGGTTTTGCGAGCGGCAAGAGCACCCATGCCGACCGGCTGGCCACCATCCGCGACACCTACAAACGCTTCGGCACCATGATCGACACCCACACTGCCGACGGCGTGAAGGTGGCGCGCGAGCAGCTCCAGCCGGGCGTTCCCATGATCGTGCTGGAGACTGCGCTTCCCATCAAGTTCGCGGCCACCATTGAAGAAGCCCTGGGCCAATTGCCCACGCGGCCGGCGAAGTTCGAAGGCATTGAGGCTTTGCCGAAACGCGTCAAGGTGCTGCCGGCCGATGCAGCTGTGATCAAACGCTACATCGCCGAAAATGTGCATTAAATCGGGCTGTAGCCATTATCTGACGGGCGCAAGCAGCTATATTTTTAATAGCAACCTGGGCGTCTTCCGGCCTTTCTTTCTGTGAGAGCGACATCATGAACGTGGTCGGATTTGCCGGGTATTCCGGTTCGGGCAAGACGACACTGGTCGAAAAGCTGATCCCGGCACTGAAGGCCAGAGGCCTGCGCGTGTCGGTGGTCAAGCATGCGCACCACAAGTTCGACATAGACCATCCCGGCAAAGACACTTTCCGGCATCGCCAGGCCGGTGCCTTTGAAGTGGTCGTGGCCTCGCCAAACCGGCTTGCGCTCATGCGTGAATTTGAAAAGCCGTCCGAGCTCACCGTTCACCAGCTGATCGCCGAGCTGTACGGCGGCGTGGACTGGGTGCTGGTGGAGGGCTTCAAGAGCAGCGACCTCCTCAAGATCGAAGTCTGGCGCGCCCCTTCGGCCGACTACGCCGGCAAGCCCCCGCTCTACCCGGACGACGACTTCATCGTCGCCGTCGCCACGGATGCCCCCGGCAAGCTGCCCCAAGCAACCTTGCGCCCGGTGCTGGATTTGGACGATGCCGACGCCGTGGCAGAGTACCTGGTCAACAATCAGGAACGCTTCTCCTATTCGTTTGAAGACCGTTTCGGTTAAGCGTTCGCCAAAGCAGGCTTTTTTCGTTCCGTTCATGTTTTTGTTCCGGACACCCCGACCATGAGTTCTGTTTCCTCCGCGCCCGCCGGCCCGGCGCTTGCGCCGCAGCCCGGCCGGGCCCCCTTGAAGCCGCTGGACCAGGCGCTGGCCGAGCTGCTGGGCCGCGCGGCATTGCTGCCCGGTGCCGAGACGGTTTCCACCTTCGATGCCGACGGCCGGGTGCTGGCCCAGGAGCTGGTGTCCAGCCTTGATGTGCCGGCACACGACAACAGTTCCATGGACGGCTATGCGGTGCGTGCTGCCGACTGGTCAGCCGATGCGGTGCTGCAAGTCAACCAGCGTATTCCAGCCGGCAGCAGCGGGCACATGCTCACGCCGGCCTCTGCGGCGCGCATCTTCACCGGCGCCCCCATTCCGCCGGGCGCTGACGCCGTGGTGATGCAGGAAGATTGCGAGGCGGGGGACACGGGCGTGCGCATCAGGGTCCAGCCGCAGCCCGGCCAGTGGATTCGCCGTCGGGGCGAAGACGTCGCTGCCGGCGCCGTGGTGCTACGCCGTGGCGAGCGTCTGACGCCGGCCTCGCTGGGCCTGGCCGCCAGCATCGGTTTCGACAAATTGCAGGTCGCGCCCCGCGTGCGCGTGGCGCTTTTTTCCACCGGTGACGAACTCGTCATGCCCGGCGAGGTTGCACCCGCTGACATGAAGCCCGGCGCCATCTACAACTCCAACCGTTTCTTTTTGCGCGCCCTGCTGCTGCGTCTGGGCTGTACGGTCACCGACCTGGGCATCGTGCCCGACCGCCTGGACGCCACCATCGCCGCGCTCAAGGGCGCCAGCGAGCAGCACGACCTGATCCTCACCAGCGGTGGCGTGTCGGTGGGCGAAGAAGACCACATCAAGCCCGCCGTGCAGGCGCTGGGCGAACTGGCGCTCTGGCAGATCGCCATGAAGCCGGGCAAGCCCTTCGCCTACGGCAAGATTGCAGGCTCTCACTTCATCGGCCTGCCTGGCAACCCGGTGTCCAGTTTTGTGACCTTCCTGGTCCTGGTGCGGCCCTTCCTGCTCAAGTTGCAGGGCTCTGTCGAACCTGCCGTTCGTCCCATGGCTGCGACGGCGCATTTTGACTGGCCCAAAGCCGACAAGCGCCGCGAATTCCTGCGCGTCAGGCGCAACGCGTCCGGCGGGCTGGAACTGTTCACCAACCAGAGTTCCGGCGTGCTGACCTCGGCGGTCTGGGGCGACGGCGTGATCGACAACCCGGCAGGCCAGACCATCGCGCACGGCGACGTGGTGCAGTTCATCCCGTTTTCAGCGTTGATGTCGTAGAGGCTCTTCGGCAAGGCTCCACATGAAAATCACCGTCAAATACTTTGCCTCGATTCGCGAAGCCATAGGGCAGGGCAGCGAGGTGCGCGACACCTCCGCCACCACGCTGGCCGCCCTGCGCGACGAACTGCTGGCGGCCACGCCCGCGCACGCTGCGGCGCTTGCGCGTGGCAAATCGGTGCGCATGGCGCTCAACCAGGTCATGAGCGATGAGTCGGCCGTACTCAGTGAGGGCTGCGAAGTCGCCTTCTTTCCCCCCGTCACCGGCGGCTGATCCACTCACTCTCGGCGGCTCAAACTCGGCGGCTCAAACCACCAGCGCATCCAGCTTCACAAGCCGCTCCACCAGCGCCGCAGATGCGCGCGTCATCGGGCTGCGCAACTCCTCACGCAGCAAATTTTGTCGCGCCAGCAATGCCTTGAGCGGGCCCGGATTGGGTTCTGCAAACAGGGCTTCAATCAGCGGCGGCAGCGGTCTCCACAAAGCCTCGGCCCCGGCCACGTCACCCGCCCGAAGGCGCTGAACAATTTCCGAAAATCGCGACGTATGCAAATGCGCCGCTGCCGCGATAGCGCCCCGGCCGCCTGCTGCCACGGTCGTGAAGATGTTCGCATCCTCACCGGCCAGCACCTGCAATTGCCCATCGGCGATCAGTGCCCGCGTTTTCGCCGTGTCACCCCCGCAATCCTTGACGGCCTGTATGCGCGGGTGCGCCGCCAGCGCCCGGATGGTCTCAAGCGCCATCTGGCTGCCTGTGCGGTAAGGGATGTCGTAAAGCACCACCGGCACCGCGCTGGCATCGGCCAGGGTGGTAAACCAGTCGATCAGACCCGCCTGCGAGGGCCGGATATAGCTGGGCGCCGGCAGCAAGATGCCCGCGAGGTTCAGTGGGCTCAAAGCACGAACGCGCGCAGCCGTTTTACCCAGGTGGTAGCCAGACAAACCCATGATCACCGGCAGGTCAGGGGCTTCGGCCATCACGGTTTGCAGTACATCAAGTTGCTCTTCATCGCTGAGCGCGGCAGCTTCACCCGTAGAGCCGCATACCACCAGCCCGGCGATGCCGCTGGCCTGGTAGTGCGCTACCAGGCGCTTCAAGGCACCGTAGTCGACCTTGTCCTGGTCAAACGGGGTAACGAGCGGGATCCAGAGTCCCGAGAAATCGTGAGTTGCCTGAGTGGCTTGATTTGCCTGATCGGCATTGAGCGCTGTTTGCATGAAGACACATCCCAAAAAACTGACCGGCTAAAAAGGCCGTCATCAGAACAAGTGAAGGTGTCCGCAAAAGACTCTGGAAAAGTAACCGGCGGTTCCATCGCTCATTCGACGACGGAACCGCAGCCCCGGTCAAATGAGCAACGGTTTTTTTGATTTGCTGGCGCACGCCTCAAACCCGCGGGCGCTGTCGTGCGTCCGGTTGGCAAGAAGGTGAATGTGGCCAGTCATGCTGCCATATTACTTGAGGGGCCGGGCTGTGGCACTGTTTCGGCATTGAATATGCACCGGCCTGCGTGGCCCAGTGGCAAAATTGCCACTATGGCCCAGTCTTCCCCCCGCGTCCTGATCACCACCGATGACTTCAACCTCGCCGATGAAGTTGCCGCGCTGCGCTCAAACGACAAGCGCGTCGGCGCCGTCTGCACCTTCACCGGCACGGTTCGGGACCGCAATATGGCCCCCACGCTCGGCACTGGCGTGTCCTCGCTGCCCCCCGAGGGGGCTGAACTTGCTCGGGGCGGCCCTTCGCTGCGTTCGTCGGCCGGCGCGGGAGAAGTACTTTCCATGGAACTGGAGCATTACCCGGGCATGACCGAAAAAGCCATCGAGGCCATGATCGATGAGGCGATGTCGCGTTTTGATATTTTTGGCGCCCGCGTCATCCACCGCGTCGGCCTGCTGCAGCCGCTGGACCAGGTGGTGATGGTGGCCGTAGTGTCAGCCCATCGCGGCGAAAGCTTCAAGGCCTGCGAATTCCTGATGGACTATCTGAAAACCCAGGCGCCGTTCTGGAAGAAAGAAGAAACGCCGGAAGGCGCCCGCTGGGTGGATGCCCGGGTCAGCGACGACGCGGCGCTGGCGAAATGGGGCATCAACGCCGGCAACGCCTGAACCGGGTGCGGGCTTGACGCACATCAAACGCGGCCCAATGGCTTGCCGTGCTTGCGGCTGAATGACTTGAAAAGGCGCGCAAAAGCCCCAAACTCGGCAATAACCGCTCCTTCGTGAGCCCCGGAGCCCCTTTGCGGAGTCAAATCAATGCGACAAGACAAACTAACCACCAAATTCCAGGAAGCCCTGAGCGATGCGCAGTCCCTCGCGCTGGGCAATGACAACGGCTATATCGAGCCGGTTCACCTGCTGGCCGCCATGCTGCGCCAGGAAGACGGCCCGCGTGCCCTGCTGGAAAAAGCCGGCGTTAACGTCGGCGGCCTCACGCAGGCAGCTGATGCGGCCGTTAAAAAACTGCCGCAGGTGCAGGGCCAGGACCAGATCCAGGTCAGCCCCGATCTCGCCAGGCTGCTGCAGGCCACCGAAAAAGAAGCCATCAAGCGCAATGACCAGTTCATTGCCGGCGAGCTGTTTTTGCTGGCTGTGGCCGACAGCAAGAGCGACGTGGGCCGGCTGGCCAAAGAAAACGGCCTGACCCGCAAGGCGCTGGAAGCGGCGATTGACGCCGTGCGCGGTGGGCAGGGTGTGAACAGCGCCGACGCCGAAGGCCAGCGCGAAGCCCTGAAAAAATACTGCATGGACCTTACCGAGCGCGCCCGCCTGGGCAAGCTCGACCCGGTGATCGGCCGCGACGATGAAATCCGCCGCGCGATCCAGGTGCTGCAGCGCCGCACTAAAAACAACCCCGTGCTGATCGGGGAGCCCGGCGTCGGCAAGACCGCCATCGTCGAGGGCCTGGCCCAGCGCATCGTCGCGGGTGAGGTGCCTGAGTCGCTCAAGGGCAAGCGTGTATTGAGCCTGGACATGGCGGCGCTGCTGGCCGGCGCCAAGTTCCGCGGTGAGTTTGAAGAGCGCCTGAAAACCGTGCTCAACGAACTCGCCAAAGACGAAGGCCAGACCATCGTCTTCATTGACGAGCTGCACACCATGGTGGGCGCCGGCAAGGCAGAAGGCGCCATGGATGCGGGCAATATGCTCAAACCCGCGCTGGCCCGCGGCGAATTGCATTGCGTGGGTGCCACCACGCTCGACGAATACCGCAAGTACATCGAAAAAGACGCCGCGCTGGAGCGCCGTTTCCAGAAAATCCTGGTGGGCGAGCCGAGCGTGGAGGCGACGATTGCCATCCTGCGCGGCCTGCAAGAGAAATACGAAGAGCACCACGGCGTGCAGATCACCGACCCGGCCATCGTGGCCGCGGCCGAGCTGAGCCATCGCTACATCACCGACCGTTTCCTGCCCGACAAGGCCATCGACCTGATCGATGAAGCCGCGGCCAAGATCAAGATCGAGATGGACTCCAAGCCCGAGGTCATGGACAAGCTCGACCGCCGCCTGATCCAGCTGCAGATCGAGCGCGAAGCCGTGCGCCGCGAAAAAGACGAGTCTTCGAAAAAGCGCTTCGACCTGATTGAAGAGGAGATCGCCAAGCTGCAAAAAGAGATTTCCGACCTCGATGAAATCTGGCAAGCCGAAAAAGCCCAGGCGCTCGGCTCCAAGGACGTGATGGAAGAGATCGGCCGCATCCGCTTCCAGATCGAGGAATTCACCCGCAAGGGCGACTTCAACAAAGTCGCCGAGCTGCAATACGGCCAGCTGCCGGCGCTTGAAAAACGCCTGAAAGAAGCGCAGGACAGTGAAGCCAGCAAGGGGAAATCCAACGCCCCCACGTTGCTGCGAACCCAGGTCGGCGCTGAAGAGATCGCCGAAGTCGTGGCGCGCGCCACCGGCATTCCCGTCAGCAAGCTGATGCAGGGCGAGCGCGACAAGCTGCTGCTCATGGAAGGCAAGCTGCACGAGCGTGTGGTCGGCCAGGACGAAGCCATCGGCGCCGTGGCCAATGCCATCCGCCGCTCGCGTTCGGGTCTTTCCGACCCCAACCGGCCCACAGGGTCTTTCCTGTTCCTGGGCCCTACGGGTGTCGGCAAGACCGAACTGTGCAAGGCGCTGGCGGGTTTCCTGTTCGACAGCGAAGACCACCTGGTCCGCATCGACATGAGTGAGTTCATGGAAAAGCATTCCGTGGCCCGCCTGATCGGCGCGCCTCCCGGCTACGTGGGCTACGAGGAGGGCGGCTACCTGACCGAAGCCGTGCGCCGCAAGCCCTACAGCGTGCTGCTGCTCGATGAGGTGGAAAAAGCCCACCCCGACGTCTTCAATGTGCTGCTGCAGGTGCTGGACGATGGCCGCCTGACCGACGGCCAGGGCCGCACCGTGGACTTCAAGAACACCGTGATCGTCATGACCAGCAATATCGGCTCGCCCATCATCCAGTCCATGGTGGGGCAGCCCTATGAGGATATTAAAGAGGCGGTGGAGGGTGAGCTGAAGAACTACTTCCGGCCCGAATTCCTGAACCGTATCGACGAGACCGTGGTGTTCCATTCGCTCGACGCGAAAAACATCGAGTCCATCGCCCGCATCCAGCTGCGTACGCTGATAGCGCGTCTGCAGAAGATGGACCTCAACATGGAGGTGTCGGAAGCGGCGATTGCCGAGCTCGCCAAGGTCGGGTTCGACCCGGTATTTGGCGCGCGTCCGCTCAAGCGTGCGATTCAGCAGCGCATTGAAAACCCGCTGTCGAAGTTATTGCTTGAGGGCAAGTTCCCGCCCAAGAGCACCATCCCGGTGGATGTGGACCCGATCCAGAATCCGGGGGTGTTCAGCTTCGAAGCGTCGGCTGGATGAGGCCGGGCTGAGCGGCGCCTGCAGCTTGCTATCGGATTGATAGCTGCCCGCGCTCGCCAGCAGGGGGCTGGCGGCCATTTTTGATGTGAAAAATACGAAAACCCGTTCCTGCGCATGCAGGCAACGGGCTTTTTCTTGCTCGCCCTCTGAGGCGGCAAGCGGAGCCGCTTACCGCCATGATCCGTTAAAGTCATTCACGAGGCCGTACAAAACCCGCAGCCATGAAAGCCATCGGCTGCATGGCGGCGCCGGCGCTGCAAAGGAGACAAACGCCCATGAGCACCCTGATCTACACCCACGAAGCCTGTTTCGACCATCGTCCCGGCCCGCACCACCCGGAGTCGCCCGAGCGTCTTGAAGCCGTGCTGCAGGCACTGAAGACACCGGAGTTTGCGAAGGCGCTCTGGCGCGATGCGCCGCTGGGCTCGTTCGATCAGGTGCTCCACGTGCACACACCCGGCTATGTGGAGCAAGTGCAGGCGGTGTCGCCGGCCGAGGGCTACCGCGCGCTCGATGCCGGTGACACCATCCTGTCACCGGGCTCGCTGGAGGCGGTGATGCGTTGTGTGGGCGCGGCCTGTGCCGGCGTGGACGATGTGGTGACAAGGGAGGCGAGCAACGTTTTTTGCGCTACCCGCCCCTGCGGACATCATGCCGAGGCAGACCACGCCATGGGTTTTTGCGTGTTCAACCAGGCGGCCATTGCAGCGCTGCATGCGCGCGAGCGGCACGGCATCCAGCGTGTTGCGGTGGTGGACTTCGATGTGCACCACGGCAACGGCACGCAGAACTCGTTCTACGACGACCCGGACCTGTTCTACGGTTCCTGCCACCAGTCCCAGTTTTACCCCGGCACCGGCGCGCGCCATGAAACCGGCGTGGCCGGAAACATCGTGAATGTGCCGTTTCCGCGGGGCACCGGCTCCGCCGCCTTCCGCACCGCGATGACCGATCAGTTGTTACCGGCCCTGCGCAGGTTCGCACCCGGGCTGCTGATCATCTCCGCGGGTTTCGATGCCCATCATCTGGATCCGTTGGGCGGCCTGAAGTTCACGGACGACGATTACCACTGGATCACCCGGGAGTTGATGAAGGTGGCCGATGAAACTGCCAAGGGCCGTGTGGTTTCCGTCCTCGAGGGAGGCTACAGCCTGGAGGGCCTGGCCAGCGGCACGGCGGCGCATGTGCGCGCGCTGATGGGCAACTGATTCGGGAGCGCGCCCGCGGAACGCAAACAACCCAGCCCTAACTGCCCAAGCCCGCATAAATGGTCTGCACATCGTCATTGGCATCGATGGCGGCCAGGAAGGCTTCGACTTCCTCGAGTTCGGCGGCGCTGAGGGTTGCCGGATCGACCGGGTTTTTCGGCTTGTAGCCCAGTTTGGCCGACAGCACGCTGAAACCCTGGGCCGGCAATGCGCGGCTCACCAGGTCCAGGTCGACTGCGTCGGTCAGGAACAGGGTGGTGCCTTCTTCTTCACCCGGCTCAAAGTCCTGGGCGCCTGCTTCAATGGCGGCCAGCTCGGGGTCGGAGCCTGCTGCTGCAGCGGGTTCGGCTTCAATCATGCCCACGTGGTCAAAATCCCAGGACACCGAGCCGGAAGTGCCCAGCTGCCCCTTGCGAAACAGCACGCGAACTTCGGAGGCGGTGCGGTTCAGGTTGTCGGTCAGGCATTCGACCATGACCGGCACGCGGTGGGGGGCAAAACCTTCGTAGATCACGTGTTCAAAATGAACCGCATCGCCCGTGAGGCCGGCCCCTTTTTTGATGGCGCGCTCCAGCGTGTCCTTGGGCATGGAGACCTTGCGGGCCTGCTCCACCACCAGCCGCAGGCGGGCGTTCAATGACGGGTCGGCACCGCTGCGCGCGGCCACCATGATTTCCTTGGCCAGTTTTCCAAATACCTTGCCCTTGGCATTTGCGGCCAGTTCCTTGCCTTTTGCTTTCCACTGCGCGCCCATGTTTGATCTTCCTTGGTATGCCGTGACGCTTCATGCGTCCGGCTTGATGCTTATTGATGTGAGGTGAGCGGCCACGCGCGGGGTGGGAAAAGCGCGGGACCGAGGGCTCTGGTTATACACCCATGATCGCGGTGGCCGGCCGGCGGGCCTTGCGGGCGGGCCAGACACATTGGCGTTTCTGGAGTTGCTATCTATTTGATAGCTTCTGGCGCTCGTTGCTATTAGGTTGCAGGCCTTTTTGATGCCTGAAAAGGGGCAAAAACAGCCTTCCTGGCCGCCCAAACGCTCAAACCACCACGCCGGCGGTCTGCAGAAATGCCTGCAGGGCGGTAAAGTCCAGCGGCTTGGTGAGGTGCTCGTCGAACCCGGCGGCCAGCGCGCGGCTTTTGTCTTCGTCCGTGCCGAAGCCGGTGAGGGCCGCGACCGTCACCTGCTCGCCGCCGTGCAGGGCGCGCAGGGCTGCCAGCACCTCGTAGCCGTTCATTCCCGGCATGCCGAGGTCCAGCAAAACGGCCTGGGGTGCCTGCTGGCGAAACATCTCCAGCGCAGCGGGGCCGTCATAGGCCACTTTCACCTGGTAGTCCATCAGCCTGAGAATCTCCGCCAGGCTGTTGGCTGCGTCGCGGTTGTCGTCCACCACCAGGATGGCCGCGCCCGGACCGCTTGCGTCATCGGTGCCGTGCACGCCTATCTGCGCATTGGGCAGGAAAAAAGTGAATGTGCTGCCGCGGCCTGGGCCCTCACTTTCAGCATGCAGTGCGCCGCCGTGCATTTCCACCAGGGAGCGTGCCAGCGTCAGGCCGATGCCCAGCCCGCTTTCCCGCGCGGCTGTCTGCGCGTCGCCCTGGGAGAACAGCTCGAAGATCTGGCTGAGCGCCTGGGACGACAGACCCAGCCCGTTGTCGCGGACCGAGGTATAGAGCTGCGTGCCCTCTTGCCAGACTTTCAGCTCGATCAGGCCCGCCTCGGGGGTGTACTTTGCGGCATTGACCAGCAGGTTCTGCAGGACCTGAGCAAGCCGTGTGGCGTCTCCCTGCACCAGCGGCGATGCGGCCGGGATGTCTGCCTTCAGGCGGTGGCGCCGCGCATCAAACAAGGGGCGCACGGCCTCAATGGAGCGGGCCACCACCTGGTTGTAGGAAACTTGCTCCGCCTTGAACCGGATCTTGCCGGTGGTAAGCCGCCCGACATCTAGCAGGTCGTCGACCAGGCGTGTCATGTGCGTGAGCTGCCGGTCGATCATGTCGCGGCTGCTTCGAACCAGCGGGCTGGGGGAGGGTTCCAGTTGCAGGATGGTGATGGCGTTGCGGATGGGGGCCAGCGGGTTGCGCAGCTCGTGCGCCAGCATGGCCAGGAACTCGCTCATGCGCTTGCTGGATTTTTCCAGCTCGTGCAGGCGCCGCCTTTCGGTCATGTCGCGTGTGACTTTGACAAAGCCGCGCAGTTGCCGGCCTGTGTCATACACCGGGGCAATCACCACATTGGCCCAGAACACCGAGCCGTCCCGCCGAACGCGCCAGCCTTCTTCCTCAGCCCGGCCATGTTCCAGGGCTGCCTTCAGTTCGGCTTGGGGTTTGCCGGCCTCAAGGTCTTCAGGACGGTAAAACAGGCTGAAATGTTTGCCGATGACTTCGCTCGGGCTGTAGCCCTTGATGAGCTGCGCGCCGCTGTTCCAGCTCTCGATCACGCCGTCGGGGCTGAGCATGAAGATCGCGTAGTCCCGCACCCCTTCGATCATGAACCTGAAGCGTTCCTCGCTCTCGCGCAGCGCTTCCTCATGAGCCCGGCGTTCCGTGAGATCGCGTGTGACCTTGCCGAAGCCGGCGAGTTTTCCGTTCTCGTCCCTGAGCGCGGTAATGACGACATTGGCCCAGAAACGGCTGCCGTCCTTGCGTATGCGCCAGCCTTCTTCCTCGAAGCGCCCATCTCTTTCCGCCCGGCGCAACTCCTCGGCGGGCCACCCGGCGGCGACCGCCTCTGGGGGGTAAAAGGTGGAGAAATTGCGGCCGATGATCTCGTCGGCCCGGTACTGTTTGATGCGCTGGGCGCCGATATTCCAGGACATCACGTTGCCCGCGGTGTCGAGCATGAAGATGCCGTAGTCCTGCACCGCATCCACCAGCAGGCGAAAGCGATCCGTTGTAATCTGTTCCGGGCTAGGAGCTGGCTGGGCGGACATGCCCGCCATGATAGCCAATTTGACCATCCCGGCCTGTCCGCCGTATTCGCGTGGGAGCGTCAGCCGCGCGCGGGTATGCCCAGCCCCTTGACGACCGCAGGGCGCGCCACAAACGCGTCGAGCACGCGCGTCACGTTGGGAAATTTCTGGATTTCCACCAGTTCACCGGCGCCATAAAACCCGATCAGGTTGCGCACCCAGCCGAAGGTGGCGATGTCGGCAATGGTGTAGTCGTCGCCCATGATCCAGCTGCGGCCTTCGAGCCGCTGGTTCAGCACACCAAGCAGTCGGCTGGATTCGGCGACGTAGCGGTCGCGCGGGCGCTTGTCTTCATAGTCCTTGCCGGCGAACTTGTGGAAAAAGCCGAGCTGGCCAAACATCGGGCCGATGCCGCCCATCTGGAACATCAGCCACTGGATGGTTTCGTAACGGGCAGCTGCGTCCGTTGGCAGGAATTTACCGGTCTTCTCGGCAAGGTAGATCAGGATCGCGCCGGACTCGAATAGGCCCAGCGGTTTGCCGCCAGGACCGTTCGGATCGAGGATGGCCGGGATCTTGTTGTTCGGGTTCAGCGACAGAAATGCCGGCGACATCTGGTCGTTGCTGCCAAAGTCGACGAGGTGCGGCTCGTAGGGCAGGCCGCACTCTTCCAGCATGATCGATACCTTGACGCCATTGGGCGTGGGCAGCGAATACAGCTGGATGCGGTCAGGGTGCTGGGCAGGCCATTTCCGGGTGATGGGGAAATCCGCAAGGGAAGTGTTTGTGGGTTGGGTCATGGGTCGAAATTCTGTTGTCAAAAGCGAAAACGCCGACGGCACAGCCCGCTAGTCCCGCCGGCCAGCGGGGGTATTCAGGCCCACCAGCCGCGAAGACCGTAGCCGGGCCTTTACTTCACCGGAATCACCGTGCCCGCCGGCACCGGAACCGCTGTCACGCTGTTCTGCGGCGAACCTTCGATCACACGGTCGGAATAGGTGAGGTAGACGAGGGTGTTGCGTTTGGTGTCCACCATGCGCACCACACGCAGCTTTTTGAAGACCAGCGAAATGCGTTCGCTGAACATTTCTTCCTGCTTATCGATCGGTTTGCCTCCCGGGAAACTGATCACGCTGGTCTGCCGGCAGGCTATCGAGGCTTCGGCCTTGTCTTCGGCCACGCCGAATGCGCCCTTGATACCGCCCGTCTTGGCGCGCGAGACATAACAGGTGACGCCGCTCACCTTGGGGTCGTCATAGGCTTCCACTACGATTTTATGGTCCGGTCCGATGAATTTGAAGACCGTGTCGACTGCGCCGATCTCTTCACCGCCGGCGCCTCCGCAGGCGGACAGAAGCAGCACCAGGCTGAGGGCGCAATAGGCGGGGCTGAATCGTTGCAGGGTGAGTGGGCGCATGAACATGTCCTTGGTGCTTGGTATGGGAATCGGAAGGGGCGGCGAGAGGGCGTCAGGTAGCTACTGTACAAAGCTTGCTGTCAGGTGCCTGGGCAACGAGGTCCCGACATGAGGGTGCCGTATCTGGATGCTATACATTTTATAGCTGCTGGCGCTCGTTCTTATTGGGCTGTAGCCATTTCAGGTCTTCACCAGGTCAAAATGCCCGCTCGCAAGGCGTTCCCCATTGACCATGATGTCCACCGCGTGCCGCCCGGCATGGTGCACACGGGTGGTGAAGTCGCGCACGACCTGGCTGCGCGACAGCTGCACGCTTTCGCCGGCGGCCAGCGTCAACTCCTTGAGTTTGAATACCTTGGCCGAGCTGCTGCCCGATTTCTTGACGTAGTGCACCGCGTAGTCCACCACCAGCCGCTGGCTTTGGCGCGAGGTGGATTGCAGCGTGAACGACAGTGACATCCGCTCGCCCAGGGTGAGTTTCTTGGGGGTGATGGACAAACCGGTGATGCCGACGTCCGCCTTTTTACCGGCGCCGATCACACCCAGCGCCTGCCTGTCGCCCTGCTTGATCAGTGTGCGCAGCGCGTGCCGGGCAATCCACGCGGTGTGCGGGTTGTCCAGCGGCCAGCTCTTCAGGCGCCCCAGCACCCAGTCGGGATGCAGCTTGGTGACGTCGTTGAGGTGGTTGGCCACCGACTTGCGTACGTAGAGGCTGCCGTCGGACTTCAGCGATTCCAGGATGGGTGCGGCAAGTTCGGGGTCTGCCATCAGCGCATCCAGCCTGAAAGACCAGGGCAGGCGAGGGCGACTGCCTTCGCTGGCCAGGCGCCGCACATGCTCGCTCTCGTCTTTGGCCCAGGCCTTCATCACGGCCAGCGTGCGCGCAGGGTCCTGGCGGATGAATTCGCGGATGGCGAACTCCGAGGTCCCGAAGGCGGTGAAAAACTTTAGCGCCTCCATGGAGGTGTCGAAATCATCGCGCCCATACAGGCCCACATAATCCGGCAGCACCAGGGTGACGAAACCGCTGTTGATGCGTGGCGCCAGCTTGCGCAGGATGGCGATGCTTTTCCTGTAGTCGTCGGGCAGTGTTGCATGCAGGCACTCGCTGGTGCGGCGCAGGCGCTGCATCAGCGAAAGGTCGTCCAGGCCGGGCAGCGCGAGCGCTAGAAACTTTTTACCGTCAAAACGCGGGTAGACCACGGCGGTTTCAGCCGCGATGTGGTGGTAGCGCGCCTTGTCAAAGATGTTTTTCAGGGCGGGCGCTGCTTCGGTGGACATGGCGCGAATTCTCCCATGCTGCTTTGGCAGCGAGCGCCATCACCTGTCCTATATAAAAGATTGCCCGCGCCAGTGGGTCAGTTGTCCTGCAGACGGTGCAGCTGTCGGCGCAGGCTGTCCAGTTCGTCCATCAGTTCCAGTGCCAGTGCCGCACCGGCCGGATTCACTCCCAGGTCGCGCTGCAGGCGCACGGCCACGGTGGCGCGGTGCAAGTGCACGCCGGTGAAGCGCCAAACCTCAGGCGCCTCTCCCATCGGCGCCAGCACGCCTTCGTGTACCAGGTCCACGATGAGCTCCGACTGCGCGGCACAGGCCCGGCAGAGATCGTCAAGGGTGAGTTCATCCTGGTCTTCCAGGATGAAGCCGGCGAGGTAGCTGGTGGGGGTGTTCATGCCTTGGCTCCGGAGGTTTGCAGGGCGGCGCGCGGCTTGAAAGCCTTGAATGCCACCGCCATGTCTTCGTACGCTTTCTTTGCCGCATCCGTGTCCGCGGCTGGCAGGACCACCTGCAGCACAAAATAAAAATCTCCCGGGGTCTTGCCCGGCAGCCCGCGCCCCTTGAGCCTGAGCTTGCGCCCGCCGGCAGAGCCCGCCGGGATTTTCAGCTCCACCTCGCCGGTGGGCGTGGGCACTTCCACCTCTGCGCCCAGCGCGGCTTCCCATGGTGCGACGGGCAGATTCATGTACACGTCATGGCCCTCGGCACGGTACAGGGCATGCGGCAGAAATTCAACATCCAGGTAAAGGTCGCCCGGGCTGCCCTGACCCATGCCGGGAGAGCCCTGGCCCGCCAGGCGAATGTGCTGGCCTGCGCGTATGCCCTTGGGGATGACGAACTCGATGCTGCGGTCCTGCATCGTCACGCCGGCTTCGCTCTCCACCGGCATGCGCAACTGCAGCTTGCGTGTCGCGCCGCTGTAGGAGTCGCCGATGTCGATCTGGATTTTGGCGTGCTGGTCCTGGCCATGCATGTCAAAGCTGCGGCCGCCGCGCATATCGTCAAAACCACCCCGGCCTTGCGGCCCTCCGCCCATGCCGCGGAAGATCGCGTCGAAAAAGTCGCTGTGGTCAAAACCTTCGGCTCCGCCAAAATGGGGAGCGCCGGCGGCACCCCCGGAGGCCTGCCCCGGGTTCCAGCCCGGCGGCGGGCGGAAGTCCTGCCCGGCCTGGTAGTTGGCGCCCAACTGGTCGTAAGCGGTGCGTTTTTCAGGATCGCGCAACACCTCGTAGGCTTCGGCGATTTCCTTGAAGCGTGCCTCGGCGTTTTTTTCCTTGCTGACGTCGGGATGGTATTTGCGTGCCAGCTTGCGGTGTGCCTTTTTGATCTCGTCGGGCGTGGCGCTGCGCTCTACGCCCATGACCTTGTAGTAATCCTTGAATTCCATGAAACACTTTCATCAGGGATGGTTTACCTGCCAACCACCATAGCGGATAAGTGCCGGCGCGATTGTCAGTCAAATGCCTGAGAACCCGTTTAGACCGTCAACAGGTTCTGCATCAGGTCTGCAAATGGGGTCAAGTACCTCAGGGTCAACCCGCAGTGCTGCTGGAGTTGCGTCCCTACTGCTCTGCCCCTGTGGCCCCTATCATGGCCGCATGAGTTCCAGCCCACCTCCGTCCGTCCTTCGAACATTGTTTGAAGCCCAGCACCAGGCCAGCCGCGCGCAGGCCGAGGTGCCGCTGGCCCTGCGGCGGGAACGCCTGCTGCGCATTCGCGCCTTGCTGGACGAGCACGGCAGCGCGCTGGCCCAGGCCGTCAATGCCGACTTCGGCGTGCGTTCTGCGCAGCTGACGGAAATCGCCGACATCTTTGTGCTGCGTTCGCTGTTGTCCAGCACGCTCAGGCATTTGCCGAAGTGGATGAAACCCGTGAAGGTGCGCACGCCGCTGTACCTGCAGCCCGCGCGGGCCTACCTGCAGCGCCAGCCATTGGGCGTGGTGGGCGTAGTGTCGCCGTGGAACTACCCGGTGCAGCTGTCGCTCGGGCCAGTCATCACCGCGCTGGCAGCCGGTAACCGCGTCATGCTTAAGCCCAGTGAGCTGACGCCGAAAACTTCGGCCTTGCTGGCGGCCCTGATTGAACAATCCTTCGCACCTGATGAACTCTGCGTGGTGCAGGGCGACGGCGCCCTGGCCGCCGAATTTGCCGGGCTGCCGTTTGACCACCTGTTTTTTACCGGCTCCACCGCCGTGGGCCGCAAGGTCGCCGAAGCGGCCGCCGCCAACCTTACGCCCACCACGCTGGAACTGGGCGGCAAGTCACCCTGCATCATCGACGCGTCCTGCGACATCGACAAGGCCGCCATCAAGATTGCCCACGGCAAACTGCTGAATGCCGGCCAGACCTGCATCGCGCCCGATTACGTGCTGCTGCCGAAAGGCAGCGAGACGGCCTTTGGCGAAGCCTTTGCGCGCGCCGTGTCCACGCTGTTCCCCACCATTGCTGGCAACCCCGATTACGCCGCCATCATCAGCCCGCGCCACCACGAACGCCTGCAAGCGCTGCTGGCCCAGGCCGAAGGTGAGGGCGCGCGCCTGCAAACCATCCAGGCCGGTGCGCCCGGCGTGGGCGCGGCGTCGCGCCAGATGGCGCCGGTGCTGGTGTTTGATGTACCCGCCGGCTCGAAACTGCTCAGCGAGGAAATCTTCGGCCCCATCCTGCCGGTGATTCCCTATGCGTCGATCGATGACGCGATTGGCTATGTCAACGCCCGCCCCAGGCCGCTGGCGCTGTACTGGTTCGGTACCGATACCGGTTCTCGCGACCATGTGCTGGCACGCACCGTGAGTGGCGGCGTCACCGTCAACGACACGCTGATGCACATCGCGCACGAGAACCTGCCTTTCGGCGGCGTGGGCGAAAGCGGCTGGGGCAGCTACCACGGCGAAACCGGTTTCCTGCGGCTGACGCAGCAAAAGCCGGTGATGGTGCAGTCAAAGTGGGCGAGGGGAGACCTGTTTTATCCCCCTTATGGCAAACGCTTTGACCAGGTGATGGGCTTGCTCAAGCGCCTGATCTGAGGTTTGACCTGAAGGGCTGGCGTTCTGGTGACGGCGCCGTTCAAATTTCTTTGAGGAAACCTGAATCCTTTTGCTGAATGCGGGCCTCTTTGCCGGTATCAACCACCGACAAGGAGCTCCTGATGTTTTTCCCGCAACGAAATCTTCCCGCCTGTGCGCCGGGCGGCGCCATGGGTGGCACCACATCCACCGGAGGCGCCCGTGTTCTGTAGCACTTCGGTCACCCAGCATGTGCTGCGCGGGATAGGCGCGCTGGCCTTGCTCGCATGTGCCGCCCTGGTTTTCCAGGTGCATCCCCTGTGGGCGCTGCTTCCTCTGGCGGGTGCGCTGGTGTTGATGCGTGGCTGCCCGATGTGCTGGCTGGTGGGTCTGTTTGAAACCATCGCAAGGCGCCGCAGGCCAGCTGACAGCAAAGGCCAGCCATGAGTACCAGTTATCAGTTACCCCAAGACCTGCAACGGGCGCCAGCCTTCGTGCGGCTGGCACCTGTAGAGGCCCAGGCTTTCCTCGCGTTTGACCATGCGGCCAAGCGCGAAGGCGGCCATCTTGAGCCCCGTGTGCGCGAGCTGATTTCACTGGCGGTGGCGCTTACCACCCAATGTGGCTATTGCCTGGACGTGCACACCCGTGCGGCCAGGCGGCTGGGCGTGACGCGCGAGGAGCTGGCGGAAGTGGTCCTGGTTGCGGCGGCTGTGCGGGCAGGCGCCAGCGTGGGGCACGGCCTGCTCGCCTTGCGCCTGTTTGATGGCGACGGGGACGAGACGGCGCTTCCTGCTGGTAACTGAAAGGCCTGGCCCATTCCTTGACGCCCCTTTAGAATCCCCCAAAAATAACTGGAGGGATGGGCCATGCCTTTTGTCGGATTGGGACTTCATTTCATTGTGGCGGTGTTCTTTGCCGTCCATGCCTTGCGCAGCGGCCAGCAGATGTACTGGCTGATCATCCTGTTTTCGTTTCCCATGCTGGGCAGCCTCGTTTACTTCCTGGCGGTCTATCTGCCGGACTCGCGGCTGGAGCGCGGCGCGCGCAAGGTCGTGGCCGCAGCCGCAAAAACACTGGACCCGACGCGCGAGCTGCGGGAAGCGCACGCCGCGTTTGACTACACGCCCACCGCGCAGAACCAGATGCGGCTGGCCTCCGCGCTGCTCGAAGCCGGCCAGGCGCTGGAAGCTGCGCAGAGTTACGACGCATGCCTCAAGGGCCCGTTCGCCTCCGACCTGGAAATCCGGCTGGGCGCCTCAAGGGCCTATTTCGCCTGCGAGCGTTATCCCGAGGCCATCACCCACCTTGAATTCATCCGCAAGACCGACCCCGCCTTTCGCGCGGAGCTGGTGTCGCTGCTGCTTGCCCAGGCGCTGGGCGGCGCCGGCAGGGGTGTGGACGCGAAAGCGGAGTTTGAATCCGCCGTGGAGCGTTTCGGCAGCTTTGAAAGCCGCGCTGAATACGCCATCTGGGCCGCGATGAACGGGGATACCGCCACCAGCGCGCGCCTGCAGATTGAGCTGCAGCGGTCCATGGAACGCTGGAACAGGCACACACGTGAGCTGAACAAGCCTTTGCTGCGCCGCCTCAACGCGGCGTTTGAAAAACGCTGAAAGCAGGGGGCCCCGGGCAAGGGTGACTTACCGCTGCGCCCCGAATACCTGCACCCAGTAAATACCGGCGCTGCTTTGGGTGTTGACCGCAAAGGCCGTGCCCATTTCGGTATACGCCGGCGCCATGATGTTGGCGCAATGGCCGGGACTGTTCAGCCAGCCCTGCACTGCGGTATCGGCCTGCATTTGGCCCGCGGCGATGTTCTCCCCGATGGCTTTCCAGCCGTAGCCTGCGCGTGTGGCGCGGCTCGCCACATCGCTGCCGTCGCGCCCGGTGTGGCTGAAGTAGCTGTACCTCGCCATGTCCGCGGCATGCACCCCGGCGACGCTGTACAGCATGGGGCTGTATTGCAGCGGCCCTGCGGCCGCAAAGGACTGCGTACCGCAACGGCGTGGCCTGGCGCGCGCTTCGTTGACCAGTGCCAGCACCCGTGCCTGTACATCGCCGGCCTGGGCCGCAGCAGGGGGCGAGAAGGGCGCGGCCAGCACCACCCAGGTTTGCGCTCCGCGTTGGTAGAAGCCGGCTTCAGCGAGCTCGGCGTGCATCACTGCGCTGCATGATTTGCCCAGGGTCCTGCGTGCGAGTGCTGAGGGGCCCGTCGCGCCGCGTACGGCAATCTGCGCGGTCCGCACCGCGCGGTAGTCGACAGCTTTCAGCGCCTCGTCCATCGTGCGGCCGCCGGCCATGAGCTGCGCCGCCCGCGACAGGGCGCTGTTTTCACGCAGCAGGGAAACCTTGGCGCCGCGCCCGTCGCAGCCGTCCTCCCGGACCCGGTTCAGCTCGCGCAGCAGGGTTGGGTGGTTTGAGGGGGCTGGCTGTGCGTGTACCTGGCTGGCCGCGGCCAGCCAGGTGGTCAGTGCCACGCATGCTGCGGCACGCCACCGTTGGCCTTGCTGGGTATTCTTTGTCGCGGGGAGTTGCATCAAGCCATGATAGCCAGCGAGAGGTATTTCACCAGTAGGGGCCGAGGGTCCGGCTTTGCCGGCTCCAGGCGCCGGCCTCTTGAGGGGGGAACGGGCTACACGAAGTGAGCCCGGACGGGGGTAGGTCTATTTACTTTGAAAATGGCTGGGTGGCTGGCCCATGGCGGCTTTGAACATCGCGGTGAAGGCGCTGTCACTGGCATAACCGCTGGCTGCCGCCACGGTGCTGACCGATTGCCCGCGTGTGAGCAGGGGCAGGGCGTGGGCCAGGATGGCCTGCTGGCGCCATTGCTGGTAGCTCAGGCCCAGTTCGTCGCGAAAAAGCCTGGCCACCGTGCGTTCGCTGGCGCCAGTATCGGCGGCCCACTCGGCCAGCGTAGCCCGCTCTGACGGTGCGCGCAGCACGGCTTCGCAGAGCGCGCGCAGCCGCTTGTCCCCGGTTTGCGGATGCGGCATGGGCACGCCGAGTGCCTGGGTGTCGGCACGCGCAAGTTCGTCCAGCACCAGGCTGGATAGAAGCTGTTCCCGGGCGGTCGGCAGCGGGTGCTCTGGGGTAGCTGAATCGAGCGCGTGGATGGACTCACGCAGCAACGGCGACACCACCATCACGCGGCAACCAGTCCAGCCTTTTGGGGTGGCGCTGGCGTCGAGGTACAGCGTGCGGAATTCGGCCGCTTCCAGCACGGTGACATGGTGTTGCGCCCCTGGCGCGATCCACACGGCGCGGGAGGGCGGCACGATGTAGGTGACTTCGCCGCCCGCATGGCCCGACTGCTCAGCCGTGACCTGCAGCACCCCCGTGGAGCAGTAAGCCAGCTGCGCCCAGGCATGGGAATGGGGCTTGAAATGGGTATCGGCTTCCAGCGTCCGCGCCCGCACGCGCACCGGCCGCTGGCGAGTGGGAGTGAAGTTGTCGGTGTCGCCCACCGGCACGAAATGGAGCGGGGCTTTACGTTGCGGCATGGTTGGAGATTCTGTTCACCTGAATCTGGATGTGATCGTGGGGCGAATGCCATCAAAGCGGTTTGTCCGAAATTCGATGAAACATGGCTTTATGTCGCATTTCAGAAGGCCTGGCCAATACTACGATAGCGCCATGAATACTTCAAGTACGACCCTGAACGCGCCCGCCGCAGTCCCTTTTCGCACCGACGCCAGCGTGATCGGCCTGGTGGGCCTGGCGCACATGATCAGCCATTTCAGCCAGCTGCTGCTGGCGCCGCTGTTTCCCTGGCTCAAGGAAGAATTCAGCGTCAGCTATGCGGAGCTGGGCTTTTTGATGACGATCTTTTTTGTGGTGTCATGCGCGGTGCAGGCGCTTTCGGGTTTTGTCGTCGACCGCTTCGGCCCGCGCCCCATATTGTTCGCCGGCCTGAGTTTGCTGGGCGTGGCGGCTTTTGGTTATTCCATCAGCACCAGCTACTGGATGCTGGCCGGCTTTGCCGTGATTGCCGGTGTCGGCAATGGTGTGTTCCATCCGGTCGACTACACGCTGCTGAACCGCAAGGTCAGCGCGCCGCGCCTGGGCCACGCCTACAGCGTGCACGGCATCACCGGCAGCCTGGGCTGGGCACTGGCCCCCGCAGTGGTGGTGACGCTGACGTTTGCCTATTCGTGGCGCGTGGCATTGGCCGCGGCCGGCGTGCTGGCTTTTGCCGTGCTGGCGGTGCTGGTGATGAACCGCGACAAGCTCACCCTCACGATGGCGGCGCCGGTCAAGGGCGCGCCCGCGGCCGACAGCAGTCTGGGTTTCCTGAAGATACCGGCCGTCTGGATGTGTTTTTCTTTCTTCTTCTGGTATGCCATTGTCCTCAGCGTGGTGCAGGCTTTTGCACCTGAAGCGGCGCGCCACCTGCATAACGTGCCGCTCGCACTGGTGGCTATCTGCCTGACGGTTTATATGGTGTGCAGCGCGGGCGGCATGGTTTTTGGCGGCTTCCTGGCATCGGATCCCGCGCGTTGCGAGCGCATTGTGGGCATCGGGTTTGGTGCGGCGGCTGCCGTGGCGGTGCTGCTGGCCGCAGGCAGCTACCCCGCATGGGTCGTGCCTGTGCTGTTCGGCATCATGGGCTTCGCCACCGGCATCGCCGGGCCGTCGCGTGACCTGCTGGTTAAGCGATCAACCCCCGAAAACGCCTCGGG
This sequence comes from Polaromonas sp. P1_F4, assembly GCF_056405675.1. Taxonomy (NCBI): domain Bacteria; kingdom Pseudomonadati; phylum Pseudomonadota; class Betaproteobacteria; order Burkholderiales; family Comamonadaceae; genus Polaromonas; species Polaromonas sp. P1_F4. The sequence goes on from NZ_JBFUBP010000001.1 coordinate 622,870, forward strand.
CCGGGTTTACGGCGTGGTGTATGCGGGCCTGGACATCGGCCAGGCCGTGTCGCCGCTGATCTTCGGCGCGATGATGGACCACGGCTACTACCGCGGCGTGCTGCTGGGCCTGGCGCTGATGCAGGCGGTGCTGATCGCCAGCGCCTTCAATGTGCGCCGGGTGCGGCGCACAGTACTCGCCACGGCCTGAGCGTTCCGGGGCTTGAGTGTCGCGGCCCCGCGACGCGTCTGCAGGACAGGTGTGTAGTTTTTCCTGCCCGGTCCTATACTGGATCGCATCATTTTGCGGAAAGAAGGCATGCGATGAAACGTCTCACCCGGGCTTCTTCTCCTGCATCTCAGGGCGTCTGGTTTTTGCCGTCCGCTGTGATCTTCACCGGGTTGGTGTTTACGGGCATCGCGCAGGCACAACCCACCCCGCTCAAATACCAGCTGACGGGCGACATCGGCGGCGCCATGTATGGCACGCAAAGCGTGATTCGCAGCAAGAGCAACGATACCGCCTTGCTGCCCTATGCCTATGCGGACTATGGCCGTTTCTTTGCGCGTGTCGACACGCTGGGCATCAAAACCGCAAGGATGGGCTACGGCTACCTGGAGTTTTCCGGCCGTATCAGCCAGGACGGCTGGCGCGCCGATACCGCCGCGCTGTCGGGACTCAAGGACCGCAAGCGGCCGATTCCGCTGGGCATAGGGACCTTTCAGGAGACGCCATACGGCGGTTTTTTCGTGAACGCGTTTGTGGACGCCAACAAGTCGCACGGTGCATTGCTGGAAGCCACTTACGCGGCGGAGTTCAAGGTCGGCAGCTGGTCGTTCTTTCCGCAGGTGGGGCTGGAGCATGCCAGCGCCAAATACAACAACTACCTCTACGGCGTGACCTTGGCCGAGTCGGCCGCCAGCGGGTTTTCAACCTACAACGCCGGCGCCTCGACAGCGCCCACGTTGGGCCTGGGGGTCGATGTGCCGCTCGGTGACCCCTGGGTGTTGACGATGCAGCTGCGCCGCAAGTGGCTGGGGTCTTCGGTTCAGGGCAGTCCCCTGGTCAGCCGCCGGACGCAGGACACCGGGTTTATCGCCGTGTCGTACCGCTTCCGCTAGAGCGGCTTGCCTCAGGCCAAGCCGCTCTAGCGGACGTTACTACGAATTGGCCACCACTTATCATGAGTGGATGGGGACCGGCGACTACGGAGTGGCGCTCGCGCACTGTATGGCCCTGATTGTCCCTGGCTGCGGCATTGATCCAGTTGTTTGCCGATGAGCGCCAGCTGAGGCGACGCAGCCTACCATCAGCTGACCCCGAGTTCCCTCCCTTTACGTAAACAAGGACATATCAATGACTTCAGCAGGCACCGGTTTCAAAAATGTGGGCAAGCGTTATGGTGATGCCATCGACCCATTTCTCAAGGCGTCTCTGAGGCGGGGCGTTTGATGACCCGGCAAGCCCAGCTCAGCGGCCCGAGGACCGACGCACTCATTTTTGACATGGACGGCACCATGGTCGACTCCATGCCGTGGCATGCCAGGTCGTGGGGTGAGTTCGCCAGGCGGCACGGCATTGAGATGGCGCTCGACGACATCCTCAGGCGTACTACCGGGCGCACCTGCGTGGAGTGCATGAACGTATTGTTCCAGCGGGACATTGAAATTTCCGAGGCACTGCTGCTGGTGGCTGAAAAAGAAGGTCTTTATCGAGAAATGTTCGCGCCGGTGTTCGCCGAGGTTGCGGGCTTCAAGGCGTTTGCCGCGTTGGCCAAGGCGCAGGGGCTGAAAGTGGGTGTGGGAACCGCCGGTGACCAGCACAACATCGCATTTGTCATGGCCGGGCTTGCCATGGCGTCTCCGCCTCATGCCGTTGTGGGCGGCGACGAAGGCCTGCCCGGCAAACCCGAACCCGCCATATTCCTGGAAGCGGCGCGCCGCATGGGGAAGGCCGCAGACGCCTGCATCGTCTTTGAAGATGCGCCCTTTGGCATAGAGGCCGCGCGCCGCGCTGGTATGCGGGCCGTGGCAATCTGCACCAGCCACAGCGCCGAAGAGCTCTCGGGGCCGCACGTGATAGCCAGCGTGCGCGACTACAACGAACTCATTGACAGCAACTTTTTGGGAAAAATTTCTGTGCCCGCCGTGTGATGAGCAGGAGCTCCCTAGGGAAAATTCCTGGCTGTCAACGGCTTATCCTGGCTCCTCTCAGGTAGCCCATTCGCTGGCAGAGCTGAGGGGGTTTCTATACCGCGCTGCGGTGCCGGGCAATGCAGGTGTCCAGCACCTCGCCTGTTTCGCGCTGCCACCAGTTGTTGGCGGAAAAGATCTCCACCTCGCTGTAACCCGCGAACCCTTGCGCTTCCATCCAGCCGCGGATTTTCGGGATGTCGATCACACCGTCGCCCATCATGCCGCGGTCGTTCAGCAAATCGGCCGTGGGTGTCAGCCAGTCACAGGCGTGGAAGGCGAGCAGGCGTTCCTTGCCTGCCCGTTCGATTTGCGGCTGCAGCTTCGGGTCCCACCACACGTGGTACACGTCTACTGCCACACCGAGTGCGCCACTTTTTGAGGGGTCAAGGGCATCGCAGACGTCGAGCGCGTGCTCCATGGTGTTGATGCAGGCGCGGTCTGCCGCATACATGGGGTGCAGCGGCTCGATGGCCAGTGGCATGTTGCAGCTTCTGGCGTACTCGAGCAATTGGGCAATGCCGTCGGTGACCTGGCTGCGCGACAGCGCCAGGTCTTTGTGTGCGGCCTTGCCGGCCAGCGCGCCGGGCAAACCGCCCACCACCAGCACCAGGCAAGCGGCCTTGAGTTCGCAGGCTTCATCGACGGCGCGGCGGTTGTCGTCGTGGGCAGCCTGCAGGCCGGAAGCATCGGCTGCGGGGAACATGCCGCCGCGGCAGTAGCCGGAGAGTTCAATCCCGTGGGTTTTGACGAGTTTCGAAACAGCGGGCAGGCCGGCGGCCGCGACCTGGTCGCGCCACGGCGAAATCGCCTTGATGCCGCGCTGCACGCAGGCTTCGATGATAGTGGTCAACGGCTGCTCGACGCCGCGGCTTTTGCGCACGGTCGCGGTGTTGATGGAGAGCCAGCGGTGGTCTTGGGAAAAATTACGCATGCGGTCAAGGTAGGGGTGTAGTTTTAGCGAAGTCAGTTGGACGGTGGCGTGGTTTTCTGCCGGCGCAGTTCGCGGATGATGGCCGCGTTGTCGAGCTCGCCGTCGCCGGCGGTGATAGCTGCGCGCATCAGCGCTGCATGGGCTTCGGATAATGGCAGTTTCTGGCCTTCGGCCGCGGCACTGTCAATCATCAGCTTGACGTCCTTGAGGTGCTGGTGAATGCGCGACTGCGGCGTAAAGTCCCCGTCCACCATCATCCGGCCCTTGGCCTCCGCCGCGCCTGACGTGGCCGGGCTGGCCAGCACCAGCGCCAGGAACTGTTCGGGGGGAATGCCCATGTTTTCGGCGAAGACCATGCCTTCAGCCAGCGCCGCCCGGTTCAGGCCCAGCACCAGGTTGGTGGCCAGCTTGGCCTTGGCACCCATGCCGGCGCCGCCGACGTGGATGCGTTTGTCTGAAATGGTGGCCAGAACGGATTCGCATGCCTGCAATGCCCCGGCCTCGCCACCCAGCAGCAGAGTGGCTTCACCGGCGGCTATCTGCTGGCTGGAGCCCGAGAGCGGCGCTTCGATGAAGTTGATGCCGCGTGCTGCGAGCCGCGCGGCCAGGGCCGCGAGTTCGTGAGGTGTGCCGGTGGAGCAGTCGATGATGCTGCGAACGCCGAAGACGGACAGCAGGCCGCCCGGTCCTTCGACCACCTTGAGCACATCATCGGTATTGAAGACCGCCAGCACCATGCAGGAAGCCGCATTGGCAACTTCGGCCAGGGAGCCGGCAGCGCGGCCGCCTTGGGCGGTGAGGGCCGCGCGGGCTTCTTCGCGCAGGTCGAACCCGGTGACCTGGAAGCCGGCGGCCGTCAGGCGCTGCGCCAGCGCGGTACCGACCAGGCCCAGGCCGACAATGCCGACAGCGTTTGCGGCCATGCCTTCACGCCGCAAGCGACGCGCCTCCGCAGATCTGGATCTCCTGGCCGGTGATGGCCGCGGCGTCGGGCGACAGCAGGAAGGTGACCAGCGCGGCAATCTCTCGCGGTTGAATCAACCGGCCTAGCGGCGGCAGCTTCGGCGGGACCGTCGTTCGCGCCGGGTCGGCAAGCATGGCTGTTTCGGTGGCGGCCGGGGACACCACATTGACGGTGACACCCGAAGCCACGGTTTCAGCAGCCCAGCTGCGCGCCAGCGCCACCAGCGCGGCTTTGGTGGCCGCGTACTGGCTGCGGCCTGCCATGCCGCGTGCCACGCGGCTTCCGACCAACACCACGCGGCCTGCGCCCGCCTGCGCCATGGCGGGCACCACGAGGTTGGCGATGCGCGTGACAGCATCCACGTGGAGCTGCCACATCAGCGCCGAGTCTTCACCGGAAAGCGCACCAAGCGGGCCCACGCGCAGCACGCCGGCGGCGTGGATGAGCGCTTGTACCCCGCCCGCTGAACGCACGGCACGCTCTGTGGCTTCGGCGTTGCACAGGTTGACTTCGGTTGATGAGAACGCCGGGTGCACGATGCGTGCAGGCGCCAGGTCCAGGCCGACGACGTCCCACCCCTGGTCAAGCAGCGCTTGTGCAATGGCCAGGCCGATGCCCGAACTGCTGCCGGTGACAAGTGCGCGTTTCACATCTTCAGTGGCCATGGTTGTGCATGTTACTCAACACGGATATTCCCGTCAGTGATGATCTTCTGCGAGCGCGCCATGTCGCTGCTCTGGAATTTGGCGAAGTCCTCGGGCGTGCCGGGTGTCAGCACCAGGCCTTGCTGGAGGAGTTTCTCGCGCATGTCGCTGGCCAGCGCCTTGTTGGTTTCGGCGTTGAGTTTGTGCGTGATGTCTGCCGGCAATTTTGCCGGGCCCCAGAGGCCGTACCAGCTGTAAAACTCGTAGCCGGGAATCGTCTCTGCCACGGTCGGCACATCAGGCAGGTTGGGCACACGCTTGTCGCCGGTGATGGCAACGACGCGCAACAGGCCGCTCTTGTGGTACTGCAACGAGCCGAGGATGGGGTCGATAAAGCCGTCGATCTGGCCGCCGATCAAATCCTGGAACGCCGGCGCCGTGCCCTTGTAGGGCACCACGGTGTATTCGATGCCGCCGGCGCGCTTGAGCAATTCGGTTGACAGGTGGCCGGCCGAACCAATGGAGCCGACCGCAAACGTCATCTTGCCGGGATTGGCCTTGGCGTGGGCAATCAGCGACTTCACGTCAGTGATCGGCAGGTTCTTGTTGATGGCAATCGACAAGGGCGCCTTGGCAACGAGCGAGACGGGCGTGAAGTCTTTCACCACACCGTAGGGCACGGACTTCATGGTCATGGGTGCGGTGGTGAAAGTGGAGGCATTGAAGAGCAGGGTATAGCCGTCCGCAGCCGCCTGCGCGACCACATGCGCGCCGATGGTGCCGTTGCCGCCCGCACGGTTTTCCACCACGAAGGGCTGGCCCATCTGCTCGCCGAGCTTCTGCGCCAGCTGCCGGCCCACCGCGTCCAGCGTGCCGCCGGGCGGAAAGGGGATGATGACCTTGACCGGGCGGCTGGGATAAGCCTGCGCCGCGGCGCCGAAGGCGGCGGCTGCGAGGGCTGTGGCCAGGGTGGCCTTGAGGAAAGTGCGTGTCTTCATGGTTGTCTCCAGGTGAATTTATTTATGAACGATCTGACAGGAATATCGCGACGGTTTTTTCAAGCAGGCGCCGCGGAACCGGCTTTGCCGGGCCGCCAGCGCCGCCCCCTTGAGGGGGGAGGCCGCTACACGCAGTGAGTCGGCAACGGGGGGGAACCATTACATGCCGTGTAGCGCCAGCAGTGTCTTCATGCGCTGTGTCGCGAGATCGGGGTGCTCGAGCAGGTTGGCCGCATCGGCCAGGCGAAACAGCTCGGCAAAATGCTGCAGCGAACGTGTGCTCTGCTGCCCGCCGACCATGGTGAAGTGCTTCTGGTGGCCGTTGAGCCAGGCCATGAAGACCACGCCGGTTTTGTAAAAACGCGTGGGCGCGGCAAAAATGTGGCGCGACAGCGGCACGGTGGGGCCGAGGATGGCATGGAATTTTTCGACATTGCCTTGCGCGAGTTCGCCTAGCGCGGCGCTCGCGGCCGGTGCGATGGCGTCGAAGATGCCCAGCAGGGCATCGCTTTGTCCGTGTATGGCTTCCTTGCCGAAACCGTCGCCGGCAATCAGCTCGGCGTAGTTGAAGTCGTCGCCGGTGTACATGCGAACGCCCGCTGGCAGGCGCCGGCGCATGGCGATTTCCTTGTCCTTGTCGAGCAGCGAAATCTTGATGCCGTCAACCTTGTCGGGATGGGCGTTGATGATGCCGAGCGCCGTGTTCATGGCTTTCTCAACATCGCTGCTGCCCCAGTAGCCCGCCAGCGCCGGGTCGAACATGTCGCCCAGCCAGTGCAGCACCACGGGTTGCCTGGCCTGGCTCAGGATACGGTCGTAGACGCGTTCATAGTCTGCGGGGCTTTTGGCGACGCGGGCCAGCGCGCGGCTGGCCATCACGATGAGTTTGCCGCCGAGTTTTTCAATCGCAGCCATCTGCTCTTCGTAACCGGCGATGACTTCATCGATGGTTTTGACGTTCTCCAGCACCAGGTGGTCGGTGCCGCAACCGGAAGCGACCAGCGCGCCCGGCACGTCCTTGGCGGCGTCGAGTGAGCGGCGGATCAGCTCCAGAGAAGTCGGCCAGTCCAGACCCATGCCGCGCTGCGCCGTGTCCATGGCTTCGGCCACACCCAGGCCCAGCGACCACAGGTGGCGGCGGTAGGCGATGGTCGTGTCCCAGTCGATCGCGCAGTTGACCCAGGGATCCACTGCGGCCAACGGGTCGGCCACCACGTGAGCTGCCGAATAGGCGATGCGGTTGAATTTGATACCCGGTGCCGGCTTCACCGGTGTGCTGCCTTGCAACGTGTAAGGCCGCAGGCCGCCCACGGCGACAGGCAGCGAAAGGGTTAAAGCCATGAATCTACCTTTTTTGTATGAAAAATTTGCCTCTAGCCCTTATCTGACGGGCGCGAGCAGCTATTAAATTTGTAGCGCCGGCACGTCCACCCAGCGGCGCTCTTTCCAGCTTTCGAGTGCGGCTTCGACCAGCTGCACGCCTTTGGCGCCTTCGGGCAGTGTCCATTTGTAGGGCTCGTTTTCCACCACGTGGCGGATGAAGTGTTCCCACTGGATCTTGAAACCGTTGTCGTAGGTCTGGGTGTCCGGCACTTCCTGCCACTGGTCAGAGAAATTCATCGTCTGCTTCTCGTCCGGGTTCCAGACCGGGCGTGGCGTGTTGACGCGCGACTGGGCCTTGCAGGAGGAGAGGCCGGCAACGGCTGAGCCGTGCGTGCCGTCGACGTGGAAGGTGACCAGGTCTTCGCGGTTCACGCGGGTCGCCCAGGACATGTTCATCTGCGCGATCACCGGCTCGCCGCTGTGGCCGACCAGTTCGGCCGTGGCGTAGGCCGCGTCGTCGGCGGTGGCCTTGTAGGGCTTGCCGACTTCGTCCCAGCGCTCGGGAATGTGGGTGGCGCCTATGCAGGAGATGGACTTGACCTCGCCGAACAGGTTGTCCAGCACGTAGCGCCAGTGGCACATCATGTCCAGGATCATGCCGCCGCCGTCTTCGGTGCGGTAGTTCCAGCTCGGGCGCTGGATGGGCTGCAGGTCGCCTTCGAACACCCAGTAACCGAACTCAAGCCGCACCGAGAGCATCTTGCCGAAGAAGCCTGCGCGGCGCAGCATGTCGAGCTTGCGCAGGCCGGGCAGGAAAAGCTTGTCTTGCACGGCGCCGTGTTTGAGCCCGGACTTTTCAGCCAGGCGCGCAATTTCCACGGCTTCGTTGAGGTTGGTGGCAATCGGCTTTTCGCAGTAGACATGTTTGCCGGAGCGGATGGCCTTGGCCAGCAGGGTGGGGCGCATCTGCGTGGTGCCGGCGTCGAAGAAGATGGTGTCGTCCTTGTTCTTCAGCGCCTCGTCGAGGTCGGTGCCCCAACGCGCGAGGCCATGGGCTTTGGCCAGGGCTTCAATCTTTTCGGCGTTGCGGCCGATCAGGATCGGGTCGGGCATCACCTTGTCACCGTTGGAGAGCGTAACGCCGCCCTGCTTGCGGATCGCGACGATGGAGCGGATCAGATGCTGGTTCATGCCCATGCGTCCGGTGACGCCGTGCATGATGAGTCCTAGTCGTTGAGTAGCCATGAGGTCCTTTGAGGAGGTGAAAAATGCGGCGGCCTCACCTTGGTCCGGCCAGGGGTATGAGAGGGAGGGACGCTGCGGGAAACTAGGCGGGTGTTATTGAATGGGCTGCAGGCCGGCGGCCTTGACCAGCACGGCATTGCTCTTGATCTCGTCCTTGATATAGGCGTCGAACTGCTCGGGCGAGAGTGTCCAGGCGTCGGCGCCAAGGGCGGCGAAGCGTTCCTTGACTTCGGGCGTGTTCAGGGCTTTGATCACTTCGTCGTGCAGGCGGTTGACGATGTCGCGCGGCGTTTTGCCAGGGGCCATCATGCCGATCCAGAAGTTGAACTCCGAGCCAGGAACGCCGGCTTCTGCCGTGGTGGGAACCTGGGGCAGGGCGCTGGCGCGTTTGGGCGAACCGACCGCGAGAGCCACGAGCTGGCCGTTCTTGATCTGGCCGATGACAGGTGCGATCGGCGAGAAGTAGTAGTCGACGCGGCCGGACATGACTTCAGTCACGGCTTCGCCGGATCCCTTGAAGGGGATGTTGGTGGCTTCGATTTTTGCGGCGAGCTTGAACTTCTCGGCGTTGAGGTGGGTGGCACTGCCCTGGCCTGCCGAGGCAAAGTTCATGCTGCCGGGTTTGGCGCGCGCCGCGGCCAGCAGTTCCTGCAGCGTCTTGATGTTCTTCGAGGGCGACATCACCAGCACATTGGGCGTGCTCGAAATCGGCGTCACACCCGTGAAGTCGCCTACGGTGTCGAAAGGCAGCTTGGCGAAGGTCGAGGGGCTGACCGTGTGCGAGGACGAGTGGATCATGACGGTATAGCCGTCCGGCGCGGCCGTGGCCACGGCCTGCTGGCCGATGGTGCCGCTGGCGCCGCCGCGGTTGTCGATCACCAGTGTCTGGCCCATGCTTTGGCTCATCTTGTCGGTGATGGCGCGGGCAATGATGTCGGTGGTGCTGCCTGCGGCAAAAGGCACGATGACACGGATGGGCTTGTTGGGGTAAGCGCCCTGGGCGCCTGCCACCAGGGGTGACAGCGCGGCCAGGCAGGTGAGGCAGGCCAGCGAGGCGCGACGTGTGAATTTCATGTGCTTTGTCTCCTGAAAGGGGTCATTGAAGGACTGCGAAAGACCTGTGCATGCCGCCGGTGTTGTTGGGGTACCGGGATGCAGTTTACTCGTAATTCACCATTAAGTGAATTACGAATTGTAAAAATGGCCTCGTCGCTGCGTCAATGACCGCTCAGGATCAGTTTCTAAGGACATACCCTAGGATGACCTCGCACATGTGTGAGAGCCGCTCGTGGCGGGCTTTGGGCGTCATGAGGTCACGCCCGAAAATGGCCGACAGCGTGTGGTTGTTCGACAGGTAGAAGTACGACATCCCGGCGATGGATACGTAAAGCTGCACCGGGTCGATACCGCCGCGAAACAGCCCGTCGGCGCGCCCGCGTTCGAGGATTTCCGCCAGCGTCTGAACCAGGGGTGAGTTCATTTCCTGCACGCGGCTGGACATGGCCAGATGCCGCCCCTGGTGCAGGTTTTCACTGTTGAGAAGCGTCAAAAACTCGGGGTGGGCAATGTAGTATTCCCAGGTGAATTCCGTCAGGCGGCGGATGGCTTGTGCCGGATCCATGTCGCGCAGATGCAGTTCTGTTTCCGCGGCGCGGATGTCGGCATAGGCGTTTTCCAGCACCGCCAGGAAGAGCTCGTCCTTGCTCTTGAAGTAGTAGTAGATCAGGCGTTTGTTGACGTCGGCGCGTTCGGCAATCCGGTCTACCCGGGCGCCGCCCAGGCCGTGCTGCGCGAACTCGTCGCGGGCTGCCAGCAGGATGGCCAGCTGGGAGCGGTCGGCATCGCGCGAGCGGGGTTCGGCGGGCTTTGTTTTTGGGGTCGGCATGGCGAGAATTTAACTGTTTGGTGAATTAAAGCAAGAATCCGCGGCGATAGCGCCGTTGGATGACACATAGCGGCCAAGGGTACCTCCATAATGAAGCAGGTACCGGCCGTCCGCGCCGGCACCCGTATGCAAAGGAGATGGTCATGAACAATTCAGACACGCCAAAAGACGGTGACTTCGCAAACTGGGTAGACCAGAAGGCCGAGGCGCTCAAATTTGAACTGGGTGAAAAATTCCCGGTGCCGCCGTCCGAACTGCATTCTCCCTCGGTGCATGTGGAGACCGGCCGGCAGAAGCTCGAAGAGGTACTGCTCGAACACGAGGAGCCCACGGAAGAGTTTCTCGAAGAACTCAGGGCCCTTGAAGGAGCGCCACCGCTGAGTGACGAAGAGCTGGCGCGGCAAGCCCTCGCCGCCGGCGGTGGTGACGGCGACGCGGCTACGCCTGAATAATTGTTCCACCCCCGTCCAGGCTCACTGCGTGTAGCCTGTTCCCCCCTCAAGGGGGCGGCGCCTGCGGCCCGGCAAAGCCGGTTCCGCGGCCCCTGCTTGATTGAAGAGCCCCATATTCAGTCGCTGCGCCAGTGTCTGTTCCAGCGGCACAATAGGCTTCATGAATTCCCAACTCGCCGGCCACCTTCTCGTCGATTGCCTTCTGGCCCAGGGCGTTACCCATGCGTTTGGCGTTCCCGGCGAAAGCTACCTGGCGGTGCTTGACGGCCTGCATGCGCGTCAGGACAAGATTCAGTTCGTCACTTGCCGGCAAGAGGGCGGCGCGGCCTTCATGGCCGAGGCGCACGGCAAGCTGACAGGGCGGCCGGGCGTGTGCATGGTCACGCGCGGGCCGGGCGCCACCAATGCGTCCATCGGCGTGCACACGGCCTTCCAGGATTCAACCCCCATGGTGCTGCTGGTGGGGGACGTGGCCAGCGACTGCCGCGACCGTGAAGCCTTCCAGGAGGTGGACTACGCCAGTTTCTTTGGGCCCAGCACCAAGGGCTTTGCCAAGAGGGTGGAGCGCATTGATGAGGCCGACCGCATCCCCGAATATGTGGCGCGTGCCTTCGCTACCGCCATGAACGGCCGGCCTGGCCCCGTGGTGCTGGTCTTGCCTGAAGACATGCTGACGCGCATGACGGCCGCGCAGCCGCTGCCGCGTGTTGAGGCCGTGCAGGCCTGGAGCGACCCGGGCTCGCTGCGTACGCTGCGCGAGATGTTGCTCAAGTCCGAGCGCCCGCTCGTCATCGCCGGCGGCGGCGGCTGGACGCCGCAGTCGGCGCAGGCGTTGCAGCGCTTTGCCGAAAACTGGAAGCTGCCGGTGGGCAATGCCTTTCGCTTTCAGGACACCTTTGACAACCACCATCCGCTGTATGCGGGCGACGTGGGCATCGGCCTGAACCCGAAGCTGGCCGCGCGCGTGAAGGCCAGCGACCTCATCATCGCCATCGGGCCGCGCCTGGGTGAAATGACGACCGGTACCTACACGCTGCTGGAGGCGCCCCGGCCCAAGCAAAAGCTGGTGCATATCCATTCGAGCGCCGAGGAGCTCAACCGCGTCTACCAGGCCGATCTGGCCATCAATGCCACCATGAACGCGGCTGCGCGATCGCTGGAGGTCCTCACGGCGCCGGTGTCTGTGGCCTGGGAAGCCTGGACGCTATCCGCGAACGAGGACTACCTGGAAAACCTGAAGCCGACACCTTCCGCCAACCTGCCGGGTGATATCGACATGCCGGCCATCGTCGGCCTGCTGCAAAAGCATCTGCCGGCGGATGCAGTGCTGACCAACGGCGCCGGCAACTTTGCCAGCTGGGTGCATCGCTTCTTTCAGCATCACGGTCTCGTCAAAGGCCACAAGACGCAGCTGGCGCCTACCGTGGGCGCGATGGGCTATGGCGTGCCGGCCGGTATTGCTGCGGCCATCACGACCGGACGGGTGGCTTTCACCATCGCGGGTGACGGCGACTTTTTGATGAACGGCCAGGAGCTGGCCACTGCCGTGCAGCACGGCGCCAAAAGCATCATCGTGCTGCTCAACAACGGCATGTACGGCACGATCCGAATGCACCAGGAGCGGGAGTATCCAACACATCAAAGTGGCTCAAGCCTGAACAACCCGGATTTTTCGGCGCTGGCGCGTGCCTACGGTTACGCCGGCGTGCGCATCACGTGCACCGCGGAGTTTGAGGCGGAATTGCTTGCGGCGCTGGCTCGCAAGGAGGGCACGGTGATTGAGGTCACGCTGGATCCGGAAGTCATCACCACACGCGGCACCTTGTCGACGATTACGCAAAACGCGCTCGCCAAGGCGCCGTAATCATTGCAGCAACGCGGCCCGCTGCCGGATAGCTACTGGCCTGCGTACTGGTCCGCGGCGACGATTTTGGGGTCGAACTTCAAGCCGGCCAGTTCCTCGATCTCCGCGATGGCGGCCTGGTTGCGTTCGAAGGCCGGCATGTCTATCGACTCATAGGTGTCGCCGAACTGCCTGATCGGTTTTTCCTGACTGAAGACGAAACCATAGGCCAGCAGCTTCGCGCCGCGTTTTTGCGATTCGGGCACGACCACAACCTTCCAGAATTTTTTGGGGATTTTGACCTTGCCGGTTCCCCAGTTTTTGGACTCGAAGAATTCAGTGAGCACCGGCCCCGCGAACAGCACGGCGCGCCCGCCCGACTCCTGAACCTGGTCGGTGAGCAGGCGCTCAAACTGGCCCCAGATACCAACCACCCCGCCTTCATAGACGCGCTGGCCGCTGCGGTCATTGGGGTTCTCCTGGTTGAAGGCCTCATGCTGCGGCGTGCAGTTGGGCCAGTGGTAGCTGTCGGCGTTCGCAAATTCGGTTTCGTCTGCGTCGGCGCCCCAGCAGTTGTCTTCGCGGCGGACAATGTGCCCGCGGTCAATCCGTTTGGCCGGGCCGTAGACGTCCTTGTTGAGCAACTGGTATTCCAGCGGCAGCCGCGGGTCTTCTCGCCAGTTTTCCCCTCCGAAATCCGCCCGCTTGCGCGGGTCGGTCCGCGATTTGGGGCGGTAGTCGTAGTTCGAGGCGGTCCACAGGCACATGCGTGTCGGCTTGTGCATCACGAGGGAGAAGTGGTGGTAGTCAAGCGGTAGGGGATCGGCCGGCGCCAGGTGGCTTGTCTTCACTGCGGGCACGTCGTCCACACCGGCATTGAATTCCTCATAATCGGCAACCGAATAGAGGGCACCATCCCATCGCGACTGGGCCACAGGGGCTGGAACCTCCTGGCCGAGGAATTTCGGGTTGTATCCCTTGCGGCCCGCGTAGTCCTCGTCGAAAACCAGGGACTTTTCCTGAAAGGCGGTGAAGAGGCCATCCGCCGAAGGCGCACCGGAACCATCAGGCAAACGAACTTGCGCGGGCGCCGCGGGTGCAGGCACCGACACGGGCGCAGCGGCGGCAGGCACGCCGGGCTGAAGCGCCTGCCCGCCATAGACGTGCAGGGTGACAGGCCCCGAGAAATTGAAGGTGTTGCCGCCGCCGGCCCGTGAGGCGAGAGGTAAGAGGGATGACGAGGCGGTGCCGGCCGGCACGCTCTCTGTGCCGGTGAGCGGGTCTGCCGTCGTCGCCAGCAATTGCCGGGCGATCATGCGCATGGATTCTGGAATCGACATGGATTTAAGCCTTTCAACGATGAAACTGACGCGCGCGCCCTCATTGGCGATCCACTGGATGTCGTCGTCGCTTTGCGACTCCGGGTCCCAGGGGGCGCCCCGTTTGTCCAGGATCCGGCCGTCCCGCATCGCCGGCACGCCGCAGTGGTGCAGCGCCACCAGTTCCCAGTCGGTGTTGTAGACCGGGGAGCCGGAGGAGCCCGGCCGCGTGTCCGTCTCATAGTGAAGAAAGCCAGTGGGCAGGATGTCCATCAACTTGTTGTCGCTGATGGCGAAGGCCCGCGGCCCGCCGGCGGGGTGCTGGATGATATTGACCGGAGCGCCCGTCAACACCTTGCCCGTTGCCTCGATCAGCCGCGTCCAGCCGCATGAGGCAATCTGGTCGCTCTCGCGGCTGCGGGGCTGCACCGCCACGATGGTGAAGTCGAGGTCCGGGTCGGTAACAAAGAAACGGTCTGGATCGAAGTCGTAGTACTTGCCGTTGTTGATGCCGTACTCATCGCGCACGTAGAAAAAATTCGCCGCGTGGCCGTCAACGTCGATCTTCGAAGGAAACACGTGATGATTCGTCAGTAGCAGGTCGAACCCGATCAGCAGGCCCGTGGCCACGCCGATGGGCGTATGGCCGGCGCTGCGCTGCTGGACGATGCGGGCCACGGGTTTCGCAGCGTCCGAGGCCTGGACGCTGGGTGCGTATTCCACGGGATTCCACGCGCCAATGACACGCTCGGGGAAAAGGGGAAAGCCGCCCGCGGCCCTGGTCAATTGGCGGGCTGTCCATTCCGCTTGGCGCTTGGGTGTGTCGGCGGCGCCCGGGCCCTGGTTCCGGATTTTTTCAAGGCCGGTTTCGCGCTGCTTCATGCGCTCTTCCCAACGCCGGGCCGCATCCGTCAGGATGCCCTGTTGCCTCGTCTTGACCGCTCCGAGTGTCAGTCCCATTTCTTGTTCCTTCGCCGGCCTTCGGCCTGCAGAATTCGGGGAAATGGATATTCCTCCATTCCACGGAAAAATGCACCCTCCAGTCGGAGGAGACTTCACAAGCCGGGTTAGTGCAGACCTGTAAAGACGTACAGCGGCTCGCGAAAAACAAGGCGCCACAATGAAAAAACCCTCCTTGAAGAGGGAGGGTTTTGAATGGAGGCGGCTTTATGGCAAAGCCGCTTCAAGCCATGAAGGATTACTCCTTGATGTCCACAGCGTAGAAGTTGTGGCGACCGAACGGGCTGTTCTTGTAGCCGATCACGCTCTTGCGAATGGGCTTGAGCTGCACCGCGTGGGCGATGGTGAACCAGGGAGCCTGTTCCTTGAAGATGACCTGGGCCTGCTGGTAGAGCTTGATGCGCTCCGCAGGATTGGTCACGGTCTTGGCTTTCAGGACCAGGTCTTCATAAGGCTGGTAGCAGAACTTGGCGATGTTGGAACCGCTGGCGGACTGGGCCGAAGCGCAGCCGAGCAGGGTGTACATGAAGTTGTCAGGATCGCCGTTGTCGCCGGTCCAGCCCAGCATGCCCATCTGGTGTTCGCCAGCCTGCAGGCGCTTGCGATACTCGCCCCATTCGAAGCTCTTGATCTCGGCGGTTACGCCGACCTTGACCAGGTCAGCCTGCATCAACTCGGCAATGCGCTTGGCGTTCGGGTTGTACGGGCGCTGCACAGGCATGGCCCATAGGTCGGTGGTGAATCCGTTGGGGAAGCCGGCCTGGGCCAGCAATTTCTTGGCAGCTTCGGGGTTGTATTCGTCATCCTTGATGGCGTTGTTGTACGCGGCCATGGTCGGCGGGATCGGGTTCTTGGCGGCGACGCCGGTGCTCAGGTACACACCGTCGACAATGGCTTTCTTGTTGATGGCCATGTTGATGGCCTTGCGCACGCGCACGTCGTCAAACGGCTTCTTGGTCGTGTTGTAGGCGAGGTAGCCCACGTTCAGGCCAGCCTGCTCGACGATCGTCACGTTCGCGTCCTTGCGGATCGCGTCCAGGTCGGCGGGGTTGGGGTAGGGCATGACGTGGCATTCGTTCTTCTGCAGCTTGGCCCAGCGGACCGAAGCGTCAGGCGTGATCGAGTACACGAGGTCGTCGATCTTGGCCTTGCCACCCCAATATTGCGGGAAGGCCTTGTAGCGGATGACCGCGTCTTTCTGGTACTGCACCAGATAGAAGGGGCCGGTGCCGACCGGGTCCTGGTCGATTTTTTCAGGCGTGCCGGCCTTGAGCATGGCGTCGGCGTATTCCTTGGACTGCACGGCAGCGTAAGGCATGGCCAGGTTGGCGAGGAAAGGCGCTTCAGGCTTGTCCAGCGTGATCTTGATGGTGAGGTCGTTGACTTTTTCGACCGATTTCAGCAGCTTGGGCATGCCCATGTCGCTGAAGTAGGAGTGGTTGGGGCTGGTGACCTTGAAGAAGGCGTTGTCTTCTTTCCACTGGCGTTCGAACATGAACAGCACGTCGTCGGCGTTGAAGTCGCGCGTTGGCTTGAAGGCCTTGTTGCTGGCATGCCATTTCACGCCCTTGCGCAGGTGGAAGGTGTAGGTCAGGCCGTCGGCGGAAATGTCCCATTTTTCGGCCAGGCCGGGAACGACCTTGGTGCCGCCGTATTCGAATTCGACGAGGCGGTTGTAGACGGGTTCGTTGGCATCAAACGACGTACCCGTGGTGTTGACACCGGGGTAGAAGTTTTCGGGGCTGCCTTCAGAGCAGAACACCAGCGTCTTCGCGGAGACGGGTGAAAGTGCCAGCAGCGCTGGCAGGGCGACAGCGCACAGCAATGCGCGCTGGACCGGGCGCAACTTGCTTGCGCGGGGGCTTGCACTTGGTTTGGTCTGAATCATGGACGATCCCTTTGGAGGTTAATGCTGCTTTTGCAGCGGGGCTTGCGGCCAGATTGCACAACATTTGTGACGTTGTGCGCCCTGGTCATTGAAAAACGTGGCCTGAAACCGGTGCTTGAGCGCATGGTTTCAGGTCACGCAGTGAGAAAGTTTTCAGCATAGTGGCACGCAACCTGCCGCTCTGCAACTTCACGCAGCTGCGGCCTTTCGGCGCGGCAACGGTCGGTGACGTGGGGGCAGCGGGTGGAAAACACGCAACCGGTGGGCGGGTTCAGCGGCGAGGGCAGCTCGCCCTTGAGGACGATGCGCTGTTTGACGCCGGTGCCGGCCAAGCCGGGTGTGGAGGCCAGCAGGGCCTGGGTGTAGGGGTGCAGGGGCCGGTTAAACAGGGCATTTTTCTCGCCTTGTTCAACGGCGTGGCCCAGGTACATCACCAACACGTCGTGGGCGATGTGGCGCACCACACCCAGGTCGTGCGAGATGAACAGATAGGCGAGACCCATGGACTGCTGCAGGTCGGCCAGCAGGTTGAGCACCTGGGCCTGAATGGAGACGTCCAGCGCCGAAACGGGCTCGTCGGCCACTACCACGGTGGGGTTGAGCATCAGCGCACGCGCGATCGCAATGCGCTGGCGCTGGCCGCCTGAAAACATGTGGGGATAGCGGTCATAGTGCTCTGGGCGCAGGCCCACCATGGCCAGCATGGCGCGTGCCTTTTCGGCGCGCTCCGCAGCGTTCAGGGTGGTGTTGATTTCAAGCGGCGCTTCAAGGATGGCGCCGATTTTCTTGCGCGGGTTGAGTGAGCCGTAGGGGTTCTGGAACACCAGCTGCACGGCCTTGCGCAGGCCCTGGCGCTCTTCCTGTCCACCGTTCACCGCGTCGATGCCGGTGATGCGCAATTCGCCGCCGGTGGGGGTTTCGATCAGCGAGACCATGCGGGCCAGCGTGGATTTGCCGCAGCCCGATTCGCCGACAACGGCTAGCGTCTTGCCGGCGTGGACCGAGAAGGAAACGCCGCCGACGGCCTGCAGATGGTCGGACTTGCGCATGAAACCGCGGCGGATTTCATAGACCTGCTTGAGGTTTTTGGCTTCGACGACAGGGCCTGACGGCACAGCATTGGGGGTGATGGCGACGGTGCTCATTGCGCGGCCTCCATCACCGGGGTGTCGCGTTCGATGTTGGCCTCGCGGCTGGGATCACCCAGCGGGTAGTGGCAGCGCACCATGCCGTCTTTCCAGGCGCGCAGCAGTGGACGCTCGTTGCGGGAATGTTCGGTGGCATAGGCGCAGCGCGGGGCGAACAGGCAGCCAGCCGGGCGATCGTAAAGGCCGGGCACCATGCCGGGAATGGTCGCCAGGCGGGAGCTGCCGTCGCTGCGCTCAGGCAGGGCCGACAGCAGGGCTTCGGTGTAGGGGTGCTGGGGCGTGTTGAAGAGGGCGTGTGCGCTTTGCTCTTCCATGATCTGGCCGGCGTACATCACCGCGATGCGCTGCGCCATTTCGGACACCACGCCCATGTTGTGTGTGATCAGCACCAGGGCCATGCCGCGCTCCTTTTGCAGGCTGCGCAGCAGGTCCAGGATTTGCGCCTGGATGGTCACGTCGAGCGCCGTGGTGGGTTCGTCGGCGATCAGCAGGCGCGGGTTGCAGGCAATCGCCATGGCAATCATCACGCGCTGGTTCATGCCGCCCGATAGTTGGTGCGGATAGGCCTTCAGGCGGCTTTCGGGTGAATTGATGCCGACCTGCTCAAGCAGTTCGATGGCCTTGCGTGTGGCGGCCTTTTTATCCATGCCCAGGTGCAGACGCAGGGTTTCGGTGATCTGGAAGCCGACGGTGAAGCAGGGGTTCAGGCTGGTCGTGGGCTCCTGGAAGATCATCGCCACATCTTTGCCGATGAGCTTGTTGCGCTCGCCTTGCGAGAGCTTGAGTAGGTCGTGGCCGGCAAACCGCAGTTTGTCGGCTTTCACGCGGCCGGGGTAGGCCACCAGGCCCATCAAGGCCATCATGGTGACGCTTTTGCCGGAGCCGGACTCGCCCACGATGCCGAGGACTTCGCCTTCTTCCAGAGACAGGCTGATGCCGTCAACGGCGTGCATCACGCCGTTTTGTGAGGGAAATTCAACAGAAAGATTTTCGATTTCAAGAAGGGCCATGGTTAGGTCCTTTCACAGTGAGGAAATTTGGACAACAAGCTGCTTTTGGCGGCGGTCCAAGGGTATGGCCAGTGGCCGCGCGGAACCGGCTTTGCCGGGCCGCAGTGGCCGCCCCCTGGAAGGGGGGGAGGCGGCTACACGAAGTGAGTCCGCAACGGGGGTCATCGTTTTAACTTCGGGTCGAACGCGTCGCGCAGTCCGTCGCCGAGCAAATTGAAGGCCAGCACAGTGATCAAAATGGCGAGGCCGGGGAAGGTGACCACCCACCAGGCGCGCAAGACAAATTCGCGGGCATCGGCCAGCATGGTGCCCCATTCGGGTGAGGGCGGCTGGGCGCCCAGACCAAGGAAGCCCAGGGCGGCGGCGTCGAGAATGGCGGTCGAGACACCCAGCGAGGCTTGCACGATCAGCGGTGCCGTGCAGTTGGGCAGGATTTCGCTGAACATCAGGCGGATGCGGCTGGCGCCGCTCATGCGCGCGGCCGTCACATAGTCGCGCGAAGTCTCGGCGATCACGGCGGCGCGCGTGATGCGCACGTAGTGCGGCAGCACGACGATGGCCACGGCCAGCATGGCGTTCATCAGGCCGGGGCCGAGGATGGCTACGATGACGATGGCCAGCAGCAGGCTGGGCAGCGTCAGGATGATGTCCATGAGGCGCATCACGGCGATCTCGAAGATGCCGCGGAAAAAGCCTGCCAGCAGGCCCAGCACCGTGCCGACGACCACCGACAGTGCCACCACGGCCAGGCCGATGACCAGCGACAGGCGGGCGCCGTACATCAACCTGGTCAGGATGTCCCGGCCGATGGCGTCGGTGCCCAGGGGGTAAGTCCATGACCCGCCGGTTTGCCAGGCTGGGGGTTTGAGGAACACCGCATTGTTGGTGATATTGGGCGCGTGCGGCGCCAGCAGCGGCGCGAACAGCGCGATCAGCAACACGCCAATGACAATGACGAGGCCGATCACGGCGCCGTTGTTGGCGCTGAAGTAGTTCCAGAACTCGCGCAGAGGGTGCGGTGGCGCCGGGGGCGTGCCCGGTTTCGGGGTGGCGGATTTCAAGGTGGCCGTGCTCATCGCTGGTGCCTGATGCGTGGGTTAATGATGCCGTAGGTGATGTCCACCAGCAGGTTGACGGCCATGACGATGGCGCCCAGCAGCAAAATGCCGCCCTGCAGCACGGGGTAGTCGCGGCGGCTGATGGCTTCGATCAACCACTTGCCGACGCCTGGCCAGGAAAAGATGGTTTCAGTGAGGATGGCGCCCGTGAACAGCACGCCGACCTGCAGGCCGATCACGGTGACCACCGGGATCAGCGCGTTGCGCAGTGCATGCAGGGCCACCACGCGCAGGTTGGAAAGGCCTTTGGCGCGCGCGGTGCGGATGTAGTCTTCGCCCAGCACCTCCAGCATGGCCGAGCGCGTCATGCGTGCGATCACCGCCAGCGGGTTGGTGCCCAGCACGATCATGGGCAATATCAGGTGGGAAGCGGCCGACCAGAACGCGCCCTTGTCGTCTGACAGCAGCGAGTCGATCAGCAGAAAGCCGGTGGTGGGCTCAATGAAGTACTGCACCGACAGCCGGCCCGACACGGGTGTCCAGCCGAGCTGCACCGAGAACAGCAGGATCAGCAGCAGCCCCCACCAGAAAATCGGCATGGAATACCCTGTGAGGGACACCCCCATGACGCCGTGGTCGAGTATCGAGTTTCGTTTCACCGCCGCCAGGATGCCGGCGGGGATACCGATCAGCAAGGCAAACAAAATGGCACAGACAGCCAGCTCGATGGTGGCCGGAAACAGCGTGAGGAACTCGCGCAGCACGGGCTCCTGTGTGATGAGGGACTTGCCGAGGTCGCCCTTGAGCACGCGGACGATGTAGATGCCGTACTGCACCATAACGGGCTTGTCCAGGCCGAATTCCTTGAGCAATTGGGCGTGGCGCACCGGATCGATGCCGCGTTCGCCCGCCATGGTTTCAATCGGGTCTCCCGGCACCATTCGGATCAGGAAGAAGGCCAGCAGCGTCATTCCCAGGAAGGTGGGAATGATCAGGCTCAATCGGGTAAAAATAAAGCGCAACATTATCGCGGGATGCTAAGGCAGGTCTTGGAGCGGGCTGTGGAAAAACCGTCGCGCTGGTGACAGGCAGGGCGCGCGAAATTTTTCGCCGCCTCGGTTTTTGAATGCAGTAGCTGCAGTGGCATCAACATGGAGTCTTGTTTTGTTAAGTCTGGTGCGGGCGGTGCCGCAGGGAATTTTTTATCTTAGCAACAATAGCGTCGTTTTTCGACTGTGCCGTTGGTGGCAGGCTACCGAGTAACCCTATGGCATTAGCAGACGTTTCAGGTTGTTTTGGGCGTTAATGGAAGCGGGTGGAAGAGCGCCGGAGTAACGCAGGAAGCGTGCCAGCGGTTTGGGGGCATGACATAGGCTCTGCAGCACGTGCGCATAAAAAAAGGCCGGTAGAAACCGGCCTTTTGATATCGGTAAGAACCGATTACTTGACGTGCTTGCCGATCAGGCCAGCCATCTCGAACATCGACACTTGCGCCTTGCCGAAAACGGCACGCAGTTTTTCGTCGGCGTTGATCATGCGCTTGTTGACCTTGTCCTGCAGGCCCTTGGATTTGATGTAAACCCACAGCTTGCTGACGATCTCGGTACGTGGCAGAGGCTTGTCGCCCACCACAGCTGCCAGTGCCGGGCTCAAGGTCAGTGCCTTCATGAACGCTGCATTGGGAGTGCGCTTTTTGGCAGGCGCTTTTTTCGCTGCTGGCTTTTTGGCCGCAACTTTCTTGGCGGGAGCTGCTTTCTTCGCGGCTACCTTCTTTGCAGGAGCTGCTTTCTTCGCAGGAGCCTTCTTCGCAGGAGCTGCTTTCTTCGCAGCTACTTTCTTTGCCGGAGCAGCCTTTTTAGCAGGCGCTTTTTTTGCCGGTGCTTTTTTTGCAGTTGCCATGATTGATTTTCCTTCTAGAAGTTGATAAATCACCACACGGATAACTACTCTTCCTTGTGGCAATGCGGATGCTACTGGAGAAAAACGCAGTTTCCTAGTGCAAACGCACTTTATTTGCGCCTGGATGTTGCAGATTTACCTCTGAAAATCAGGAAAACGCCCATGAGAATCACGCCGCAAGCGGCCCATTCGCCCCCAGTGACGTGCTCTCCGGCGAAGAATGCACCCAGAAAAATCGCGATCAAGGGGTTCACAAAGGCATAGCTCGTGGCTACTGCAGGCGAGGCATTGGCCAGCAAATAGAGGTAGGCGCTGAAGGCGATGAGCGAGCCAAACACCACGAGATAGAGCCACGCAAGCACGGCTTCAGGCTGCGCGGGCCAGTTGGCAGCGGCTTCGCGGTGCTCACCCAATGCAAGAGAAATCGCCATCAACACCGCGCCGCCACACAACATTTCGCTGGCAAAACCCGCGGGGCCATTCGCCAGCGGCAGCCGGGTGGTGGACAGCACCGAGCCGAGTGACCACAGCAAGGTCGCCCCCGCAATGCACGCCATGCCGACCGGAGCAGCGCTAAAGCTGGCGCCTTGCACCAGCATCAGCACACCTGCCAGCCCCACCACCATGCCCAGGAACTCCAGCCTGCTGGGCCGCTGGCCCAGCAGGAGGCCCCAGGCCGACACCATCATGGGAACCACCGCGATGAAGGTGGCGATCAGTCCGGAGCCGATGTGAACTTCAGCCGATGCTGTCAGCCCCATCCCGCCGCCCAGCATCAGGGTGCCGATGACGGCGGCGTTGGCCCACTCGCGCCAGCTGGGCAGCTTGTGCCCGCGTACCAGCACCCAAGCCATCATCAGAAGGCCGGCCGCCAGGAAACGCGTGCCCATCTGGAAGAAAGGCGGAAAACTGATCAGGGCAAAGCGGATTGCCAGGTAAGTGGAGCCCCACACCAGGTAACAGGCGAGCAGGGCAGGGATCAAAAGCGCCGGCGCTTTGCCGGTGGCGGAGGATGAAATGAGTGCGGAGGTCATGCCTGCATGGTAGGTTGCCAAACGCCTTCAGACTATGCAAAACTAACGGCAAAACTGCAGCTGGCCTTTAAATTTAAAGCTTGAAAAGCGACATGACCGAAACCACCGAATGGGACCATTACGACAGCCGCATCCTCGGCGAACTGCAGCGCGATGCGCGGATCACCATGGCCGAGCTGGGCCGCCGTGTTCACCTGAGCCAGCCGGCAGTCACGGAGCGTGTGCGCAAGCTCGAACTGGGCGGCGTGATCAAAGGTTACCGGGCCGAGGTTGACCTAGGGCGGCTGGGTTACGGCATACGCGCTATCGCGCGGGTAGGGCGGGTCGAGTACGCCCGGGTGGTCAAGCTGATCGAGCAGACGCCCGAAGTGATCAATGCCTACAACGTCACCGGCGAGGACAGCTGGGTGCTGGAAATCGCAGTGATCGACGTGGCACACCTGGATGCGGTGGTGACCAAATTCTGCATCCTCACCGAGACCTCGACCTCCATCGTGCTGAACGCCCCCCGCGAGAATGCGGTGGTCTTGCCCGCCCGGCGCGAAGACATCAAACCCGTCATCAAGAAAGTCACCGGAAAATGAGCCAGGACAATCTCGCCTCCTTCGCCTCCTTCGCCACCTGCGATCTCTGCGACCTCCACAAAGGCGACACCTCGGGCCGCTTCAGGGTGCTTCCGCCGGTTTTCAGAAGCTATGGCGGCCACCAGAAGTTCAGCGGGCCTGTGGTCACCGTTCAGTGTTTTGAGGACAACTCGCCGGTCAAGGCGGCGGTGGAGTCGCCCGGCGAGGCGCGCGTGCTGGTGGTGGACGGGGGCGCCTCGCTGCGCCGCGCGCTACTGGGCGGCAATCTGGGCGCCGCCGCCGCCAAAAACGGCTGGGCAGGGGTGCTGATTGACGGTTGCGTGCGCGATGTGGCGGAGCTGGCGCAATGCCAGACCGGCATCCGCGCCCTGGCAAGCATGCCGCTGCCCACGGAAAGGCGCCAGGCGGGCCTGCGTGATATCGCTGTGCAGATACAGGGCGTCTGGGTGCGGCCGGGCGACTGGCTCTACGCCGACGAGGATGGGGTGGTGGTGATGCCGGCGCCTGCGCAAGCGTAGACGCAGGGCGCTTGCAATCCAGGTGCTCTACCGCTGGGCGCAGAGGTTTGCAGCGGGGGCGCTGGATGAACTATTGGAAAAATCGGCCTCAACCCCAATAAGCAAGGGCGTAAGCAGCTATAAATTTAATAGCACTCACGCGCTGTCTTCGAGCAGCAGAGGCGGGCCGCTCATGCCCTGCTTCTCATTGCTGCCAAAAATACTCAGAATCCCGCAAGAGCGATCGAGTTCTTCAGCGCTTGCCCACCGCCGTAGCTATCCTGCTCGGGTGGCACGCCGCCCAGCGACACGCGGATCGCGCAGTATTTGAACTCCGGGATCTTCGCAAACGGGTCCAGCGCGGCGTTGGTCAGCTTGTTGATGGCTGCCTCGTAGTAACAGAAAGGTACAAAAACCGCGCCGCGTGGCGAGCTTTCGTCGGCGCGGGCATACAGCTCCACCTTGCCGCGGCGTGACTCGATGGTCACGACATCGCCCGGTTTGCCGCCCAAGGCCGCAAGATCCAGGGGGTGCACCAACGCAACCGGATCCGGCTCGATCGCATCGAGCACCGTCGCGCGCCGTGTCATGCTGCCGGTGTGCCAATGCTCCAGCTGGCGCCCGGTGATCAGCACCATCGGATATTCGGTGTCCGGGCGCTCGTCGGCCGGGATGATGTCGGCCGGCACGAACTTCGCGCGGCCGCCTTCGCGGGGGAAGTCGTCCACGAACACCACCGACTGGCCGGGATCGCCTTCCTTCATGCAGGGGTAGGTGACCGAATGCTCGCGGTCAAGCCGCTCCCAGGTGATGCCGCCGATGCTGGGCATGGTGTGGCGCATCTCGTCGAAGACTTCGCTGACATGGTTGTAGTGCCAGCCGCAACCCATGCGGTTGGCGATCTGCGTAATGATCCAGAGGTCCTGGCGTGCATCGCCGGGCGGGTTGATCGCCTTGCGGCCCATCTGCACGAGGCGGTCGGTGTTGGTAAAGCTGCCGTCTTTTTCCGGGAAGGCGCTGGCCGGCAAAATCACGTCCGCCAGATAGGCCGTTTCGGTCAGAAAGATGTCCTGCACCACGAGGTGATCGAGTGCCGCCAGAGCTTCGCGCGCGTGGTTGGCGTCCGGGTCGGACATGGCCGGGTTCTCGCCTTGCACATACATCCCCTTGATGCCGCCTTTTTTGATGGCGTGCATCACTTCGACCACCGTCAGGCCGACCTGGTCGTCCAGGGTGCCGGGGGCCAGCTTCCAGGCCTTCTCGAAACTGGCTCGGACCTCGGGCTTGGACACATGCTGGTAGTCTGGCAGCATCATGGGGATCAGGCCCGCGTCGGACGCGCCCTGCACGTTGTTCTGGCCGCGCAGGGGATGCAGGCCGGTACCGGGACGGCCGATCTGGCCGGTCATCAGCGAAAGGGCGATCAGGCAACGCGCGTTGTCGGTGCCGTGCACGTGCTGCGACACACCCATGCCCCACAAGATCATCGAGCCTTTGGAAGTGGCGAACAGGCGGGCCACATAACGCAGCGTGTCGGCGTCGATGCCGCAGATCGGCGCCATCAGCTCGGGTGTGTAGCCCTCAACGTTCTTGCGCAGTTCTTCGTAGCCGATGGTGCGGCTGTCGATGAACGCCTGGTCCACCAGGCCCTCGGTCACGATGACATTCATCATCGCGTTGAGCATGGGCACATCGGTATCGGGCTTGAACTGCAGGTGGCGGTGCGCCACGCGGGTCAGGTCCGAGCGGCGCGGATCCATCACGATCAGCTTGGTGCCGTTTTTCACGGCGTTCTTGATCCAGGTGGCGGCCACCGGGTGGTTCACCGTCGGGTTGGCGCCGATGATCACAACGACGTCGGCCTTGGTGACATCCATGACGGGGTTGGAGACGGCGCCAGAACCAATGCCTTCCAGCAGGGCGACGACCGAGGACGCATGGCACAGGCGCGTGCAGTGGTCCACATTGTTGCTGCCGAAACCGGTGCGCACCAGCTTCTGGAACAGGTAGGCTTCCTCGTTGCTGCCCTTGGCAGAGCCAAAGCCGGCCAGCGATTTCTTGCCATGCTGGTCGCGGATGGCTGCCAGCTTGCCGCCAGCGAACTCCAGCGCTTCTTCCCAGCTCGCTTCGCGGAAGACGTCCATCACGCGGTCCGGGTCCATCGTGAAGTCGCCGGTTTTCGGCATGCCTTCGCGGCGGATCAGCGGCTTGGTCAGGCGGTGCGGGTGGTGGGCATAGTCAAAACCGTAGCGGCCCTTGACGCACAGGCGCTCGTGGTTGGCAGGGCCGTCGCGGCCTTCCACAAAAAGAATCTTGTCGTCCTTGACGTTGTAGGTCAGCTGGCAGCCCACGCCGCAGTAGGGGCAGACCGACTCGACCTGTTTGTCGGGTACCGTCAGGGCAGCTTCGCGCGCCGGCATCAGGGCCCCGGTAGGGCAGGCCTGCACGCATTCGCCGCAGGCCACGCAGGTGGACATGCCCATCGGGTCGTCCATGTCAAAGACGATCTTGGCCTGGTCGCCGCGGAAGGCCAGCCCGATCACGTCGTTCACCTGTTCGTCACGGCAGGCGCGCAGGCAGCGTGTGCACTGGATGCAGGCGTCTAGGTTCACAGCGATGGCGGGGTGCGACACATCCTGGCGCACCTGCTGGCGCGCCTCAAAGCGGGGCTTGCCCACGCCGATCTTGGCAGCCCATTGGTCTACCTCGTTGTTACGGGTGTATTCCTTTTCGGGCATGTCTGACAGCAGCAGCTCGAGCACCAGCTTTTGCGAGGCCACGGCGCGTTCGCTGTCGGTGACGACCTTCATGCCGGCTGCAGGTGCCCGGCAGCATGAGGGAGCGAGTACGCGCTCACCGTTGATTTCAACCATGCACGATCGGCAGTTGCCGACAGCTTCCATGCCTTCCTTGAAACACAGGTGCGGGATCTCCACGCCTTCGCGCTTGGCGACCTGGAGTAGTGATTCGGTGGCGCGGCCCTGGACTTCGCGGCCGTTGAGGCTGAAGCTCACAAGCGGTGCGTCGAGTTCGGCGAGTTCCTGGCGGGTAATTGCATTCATCGTGGTGCCTCTTGTCTTGTTGACGCGGTGCTCAAGCCAGCTCGTGTGGGAAGTACTTGATGACGCAGTCCATGGGATTGGGAGCCGCTTGGCCGAGGCCGCAGATCGATGCATCACGCATGACCAGGGACAGGTCTGCCAGCAGGGCGAGGTCCCACTTGGGCTGCTCCATAAGATGCGCCGCTTTCGCCGTGCCGACGCGGCAGGGCGTGCACTGGCCGCAGGACTCGTGGTGGAAGAATCGCATCATGTTGCGCGCCGCGTCGGTGGCCGTGTCCTTGTCGGACAGGATCATCACGGCGGCCGAGCCGATGAAACAGCCGTAAGGCTGCAGCGTGTCGAAGTCCAGCGGGATGGTGTTCATCGTGGCGGGCAGGATGCCGCCTGAAGCACCGCCGGGCAGGTAAGCATAAAACTTCTGGCCGTCCAGCATGCCGCCGCAGTATTCGTCGATCAGCTCCTGGATGGTGATGCCGGCCGGTGCCAGCTTGACGCCAGGTTCCTTTACCCGTCCGGACACAGAGAACGAGCGCAAGCCTTTGCGGCCATTGCGGCCGTGCGAAGCGAACCACTCGCCGCCTTTTTCCAGGATGTCGCGCACCCAGTACAGCGTCTCGAAGTTGTGCTCAAGCGTCGGCCGGCCAAACAGGCCTACCTGCGCTACATAGGGCGGACGCAACCGGGGCATGCCGCGTTTACCTTCGATGGACTCGATCATGGCCGACTCTTCACCGCAGATATAAGCGCCTGCGCCGCGGCGCAGTTCGATTTCCGGCATGCCGGCCATCAGTGGGTCTAGCCGCAACCTGGCCAGTTCGGCCTCCAGCATGTTGCGGCAGCCGTGGTACTCGTCACGCAAGTAAACGTAGATCTTCTCGATGCCGACGGCCCAGGCGGCAATCAGCATGCCTTCGAGGAAGCGGTGCGGGTCTCGCTCCAGGTAGACGCGGTCCTTGAAAGTGCCAGGCTCGCCTTCGTCGATGTTCACCGCCATCAGGCGCGGGCCTTTTTCAGCACGCACGATGCGCCACTTGCGGCCTGAAGGAAAGCCGGCGCCACCCAGTCCACGAAGGCCGGAGTCTTCCATGGTCTTGAGAACCGACTCGACATCGCGTTCGCCTGAGATGCAGTGCTTGAGCAAGGCGTAACCACCGGCTGCCTGGTAAGTGGGCAGGTCGATAAAGCCGTCAGGAACGTGCTGCACAGCTGCTGCTGCGACGGTCGCCATTACGGTTTCGCAGCTGGCATTGGGTACCGGGTTTTGTCCCACCACAACTGCTGGTGCCTGCTCGCAGCGGCCTATGCAAGGCGCGGCAATGACCCGGACTTCGCGGCCGAGCAGGGCAGGGAGCTTGGCCAGCAGGTCCTTGGCGCCTGCCATCTCGCAAGAAAGGCCATCGCAGACCCGCACCGTGAGTGCGGCTGGAGCGGCTTCGCCCTCCTTGACCACGTCGAAGTGGTGATAGAAGGTTGCCACCTCATAGACCTCGGTCTGCGCCAGCCTCATCTCCTGAGCCAGTGCGGCCAGATGGGCGGCCGACAGATGACCGAACTTATCCTGAATCTTGTGCAGATGTTCGATCAGCAGGTCCGGCTGACGCGACTCGGTGCCCAGCAGGCTCTGCACTTCGGCCAGCGAGTGCGGGTCGACGCGGCGCCCCTTGGGTGCTTGACGCTTTCGCTGCTTGGAGGCGTCGATGACGGCGATGGGAATGATGGGGTGGTTCATGAAGCGTGTGGGCTCGCTGTATGGCTGGCGTGGGTGGCGTTGGGGGTGCCCGACCTAGATGACGCGTTCGGCTCGTAATTCGGCGATGTAGTCGGCGCCGTAGCCTAATTGCGTCAATACCTCGTCGGTGTGTTCGCCTAGCAGGGGTGAGCGCGTGACTTCTGTGGCGCTGTCCGACATTTTGATCGGATTGCCCACGGTCAGGTACTTGCCGCGGGTGGGGTGATCGACTTCAACAATGGTGCCCGTTTCGCGGAGCCCGGGTTCTTCCGAGATCTCCTTCATCGACAGGATGGGGCCGCAGGGAATGTCGTACTTGTTCAGAATCTCCATGGCCTCGAACTTGGTCTTGGTCATGGTCCATTTCTCGATGCGCGCGAAGATGGGCTTCAAATGCAGTAGCCGGGCCGCCGGCGTCGCGAAAGCTTCGTCGTCAATCCAGCCTTCTTCGCCGATCACCTTGCACACGGCTGGCCACACGGCGCCCTGGGTGATGAAGTAGATATACGCGTTGGGGTCGGTCTCCCAGCCCTTGCATTTCAGGATGGAGCCCGGCTGGCCGCCGCCGGACGCATTGCCTGCGCGCGGCACGGCTTCGCCGAACTTGCCGTCGGGGTACTGCGGGTACTCATGCATGGTGCCTGTGCGCTCCAGGCGCTGCTGGTCGCGCAGTTTGACCCGGCACAGGTTCAGCACGGCATCCTGCATGGGCGCCAGCACTTTCTGGCCACGCCCCGTGGTGTTGCGTTGATAGAGGGCTGCGACGATGCCCAGGGCAAGGTGCAGGCCGGTTCCGCTGTCACCAATTTGTGCGCCGGTGACCATGGGTGGGCCATCGTCGAAGCCGGAAGTAGAGGCTGAACCGCCGGCACACTGTGCAACGTTTTCATAAACCTTGCAATCTTCGTAGCGGCCGGGGCCGAAACCTTTCACCGAGGCGACGATCATCCGGGGATTGAGCTTCTGGATGTGTTCCCAGGTGATGCCCATGCGGTCGAGCGCGCCAGGCGCAAAGTTCTCCACCAGCACGTCGCATTCCTTGATCAAAGTGTCCAGAACCTCTTTGCCTTTCGGCTTTTTGGTGTCCAGCGTGATCGAGCGCTTGTTATGGTTGAGCATGGTGAAGTACAGACTGTCCACACCGGGAATGTCGCGCAACTGCCCGCGCGTCGCGTCGCCTTCGCCTGCGCGCTCGACCTTGATGACGTCAGCGCCGAACCAAGCCAGCAATTGGGTGCACGTCGGCCCTGATTGGACGTGGGTGAAGTCAAGGATGCGAACGCCGTCTAACGCTTTGCTCATGAAAGTTCCTGCCGGGAAGTTGAAAAATTGGGTGTTTACGCATGGTTTGAGCCATGGCCGAGACATCGTGTGCCCGGTTCACCCCTATGTTAATCACTGCTCCAGTGGTGTGCCTGTACGGTTTGGGTTAGGGTGTATTAACCTGAGGGGCAAGCTGCATCTCAAGCTCCGTCAGGCGCTTTTTCAGGTTGCGTTCTTCGGCAAAGCGGGCGGTTTCATCGCGGATCACCGCGACGATCGCTGATACCTTGTTATCCGGGGTATGTAACAGCGCGACGGTAAAGGCAATGGACAATCCATGCCCGTCCTTGTGCACTGCGGGCACACGAAGGACATCGTTGCCATACCGCGTTTGCCCGGTCGCCATGGTCTTGTGATAGCCGTCCCAGTGGCGCTGCTGCTGGCGCTGCGGGATGATGATGTCCAGCGATTTACCCAGCGCCTCTTCTTCCGTGAAGCCAAACATCCGCCGGGCCGCAGGATTCCATAAGACAATTGCACCGTCGGCATCGGAAGCTACGATGGCATCGCCAACAGCTTCCACGAGCTGTTTCAGGTCGGTTGTTGTTTGCATATGTCCACTCCTGTTGCTGGAAAACAAGCTGACTGAGGCCTTAAAAAAAACGGCGCTCAATCTGAACGCCGTCTTTCTGGGCCATCAAGACCGCTACTTCAAGATTGCGCTCACACTGCTTTTGCAGTGTGCATGGCCGCGATTTGGTCTTTGCTGTAGCCGAGTTCGGCCAGAACCTCATCGGTGTGTTCGCCCAGCAGGGGTGATGCCGTTACTTCGGGCTTGGTGTCAGAGAACTTGATCGGGCTGCCCACGGTGAAGTAGCTACCGCGCACCTTGTGCGGTACTTCAACGATGGAGCCACTGGCGCGCAAGGATTTGTCATGCAACAACTCCTTCATCGACAACACGGGCGCGCAAGGAATATCAAATTTTCGGAAGACGTCCACGGCTTCGAACTTGGTCTTGTCGGCAATGAATGCTTCAATCGTCGCGAAGATGTCCATGATGTGCGGCTGACGTGCTTTGGCCGTGGTGTAGGCCGGGTCGGTTTTCCACTCGGGTTTGCCCAATGCGTCGCAGATCGGCTCCCAGGCGTGACCCTGGACCGTGAAATAGATGTAGGCGTTGGGGTCAGTTTCCCAACCCTTGCATTTCAAAATCCAGCCGGGTTGTCCGCCACCGCCGGCATTGGCGCCGCGCGGTACCACGCCGTCTTTGAAAGCTTCCATTTCATGCGGGTATTGCGGGTACTCTTCCAGGTAGCCAAGGTTGTCCAGGCGTAACTGGTCGCGCATTTTGACGCGGCACAGGTTGAGCACACTGTCCTGCATGGACACGGCGACTTTTTGGCCCTTGCCAGTCTTCTGGCGGCCGATATAAGCCGTCAAAATACCGATGGCCAGGTGCATGCCGGTATTGCTGTCGCCCAAAGCGGCAGACGAAATGGTGGGGCCTGAGTTCTCGCCTTTCCAGTAGCCGGTGGTGGACGCTGCGCCGCCTGCGCACTGGGCCACGTTTTCGTAAACCTTCAGGTCTTCGTAGTGGTGGCCGTCAGAGAAACCCTTGACGGATGCCAGAATCATTTTTGGGTTGAGTGACTGGATGTGTTCCCAGGTGAATCCCATACGGTCCAGTGCGCCGGGACCAAAATTCTCGACCATCACGTCGGATTCCTTGATGAGCCTCTCCAACACTTCCTTGCCTTCGGGCTTTTTGGTGTCCAGCGTCAGTCCGCGCTTGTTGCTGTTGAGCATGGTGAAATACAGCGCATCAGCGCCTTCGATGTCACGCAACTGGCTTCGGGTAACGTCGCCAGAGCCAGGACGCTCGACCTTGATTACGTCAGCGCCGAACCAGGCCAGCATCTGAGTGCAGGCCGGACCGGCCTGAACGTGGGTGAAGTCGATGATTTTGATGCCTGCGAGTGGTTTGTTGCTCATTTTGATTTCTCCTTGGGATGGCTTTGGATTACTTCTTTGCTGCAGCACTCTGCGGATTCAGGCTGGTGATTCGACCACTTTCGGTTCCTGCGGTTTCGTCGATGATGGCGTTGATCAGGGTCGGCTTGCCAGATTTAACGGCTTCGTCCAGCGCCTTCGCCAATTCGGCCGGCGTGTTGGCCAAAACGCCCACCCCGCCGAAAGCCTGCATCATCATCTCGTAGCGTGCGTTCTTGACGAAAACGGTGGGCGCCACATCGCCGCCGCGAGGGTTCACGTCGGTGCCCTTGTAAATGCCGTTGTTGTTGAAGACGATAACGCAGACGGGGAGGTTGTAGCGGCAAATCGTCTCGACTTCCATTCCGCTGAAACCGAAGGCGCTATCGCCTTCGATCGCGATTACGGGTTTACCCGTAGTGACGGCAGCGGCAACGGCAAAGCCCATGCCGATGCCCATGATGCCCCAGGTGCCGACGTCAAGGCGTTTGCGCGGTTCGTACATGTCGATAATGCTGCGCGCGAAATCCAGCGTATTCGCGCCTTCGTTGACAACGATGGCATCGGGGCGCTCTTTAACCGCATTGCGGATGACATTCAGCGCGCTGTGGAAGTTCATCGTCGGCGGGTTCAGCGCCAGGGTTGCCGCCATCTTGGACAGATTCTTGTCCTTGCGTTCGTTGATCCCTTGAGTCCATTCGACCGGTGGTTTTGCCCACTTTGAGCCTAAACCTTCCAGCAATGCCGAGACGCACGAGCCGATGTCGCCGACCAGCGGTGCGGCGATCGGTACGTTGCTGTCCATCTCGGTCGGCGAGATGTCGATCTGGATGAACTGCCGGGTGTCGGCGTTCGGGCCGCCCCAGGTCTTGCCTTTGCCATGTGACAGCAGCCAGTTCAGGCGCGCGCCGACCAGCATCACAACATCGGCTTCCGCCAGTACGTGGGAGCGGGTGGCAGAGGCCGACTGTGTGTGCGTGTCAGGCAACAGGCCCTTGGCCATGGACATCGGCAGGTAGGGGATGCCGGTTTTTTCGATCAGGGCACGGATATCGGCATCGCACTGCGCATAGGCTGCGCCTTTGCCCAACACGATCAGTGGCCGTTTGGCACCTTTGAGCAGGTCGAGCGCGCGTTTGACCGAATCGGGCGCCGGGATCTGGCGGGGAGCGGGGTCCACAACCTTGATGAGCGACTTTTTGCCGGCTGCTGCATCCATGGTCTGCCCGAACAGTTTGGCCGGCAGGTCGAGGTAGACGCCGCCAGGGCGGCCGGACAGCGCCGACCGGATGGCGCGCGCGATGCCGACGCCAATGTCTTCGGCGTGGAGGACGCGAAATGCTGCTTTGCACAATGGCTTGGCAATTGCCAGCTGGTCCATTTCTTCGTAGTCACCCTGCTGAAGGTCCACAATCTCGCGCTCGCTCGAGCCGCTGATCAGGATCATCGGGAAGCAGTTGGTCGTTGCGTTCGCCAGTGCTGTGAGACCGTTGAGGAAACCGGGCGCCGACACCGTCAGGCAAATGCCGGGCTTTTGCGTCAGGAAGCCCGCGGCAGCTGCGGCATTACCGGCATGCTGCTCGTGGCGGAACGAAATCATGCGGATGCCCTCAGCCTGCGCCTTACGCGTCAGGTCGGTGATGGGAATACCGGGCAAGCCGAAGATCGTGTCAATGCCATTGAGCTTGAGCGCGTCGATCAGCAGGTGAAATCCATCTGTCTGCTCTCCGGATTGGGTGTCTTTTGTCATTTGAAATGTCTCTTCGTTTGACTTGGGTAAAAATTGAGCAGGCCTGGCTGTCCATCGGCATGCACGAGGGTCATTTGCATCGTCGGGTTATCATAGGAATTGATTCAGGTTTCACCCTTGACCGAGGTCAACTTTCTCTGTATTTGGACCGCACAAACGTGTCAGTTCCGCACCCTCCCAACCCATGTTGTCCATACAAAACCATCCAGATAGAAATGTCATTCGTGTTCAGCTGGCACAGAACATAGTTCTGAAGGGAATTACGACGGAGCAGAGTGCTGAACTGGAACCGCATCTAGTGATTGTTGATGGTCAGAAGGGTGACTCGCTCCTGCATCAGGGGGTGCATGAAATGGAGCAATATTTCATCCTTGAAGGCATCCTGAAGCGGGTGGTAACCAATGAGCAGGCCAAGGAGATGATTCTTCGTTTTGCCGACGAACGAGACATGGAAACCAGCTATGCCGCATGGCGCCTCGGTACGCCCACGCCTTACAGCACCGTTTGCGTGACCAAGGTCCGGGTGGCAAAGCTGCCGCTGCAGGAGTGGGTGGCATTTCTGGAGCGTCATCACGAAATCAAGCAGTCTTTCGAGTATTACGTAATGCGCTTGATGAGCGAAATCATGGCCCATACCATTACGCTGCATCTGCTGGATGCACCGGGCCGCGTCAAGCGGTTTCAGCGCAAGCATCCCGAACTGTTTGACCGCATTCCCAAGAAAGAATTGGCGTCCTACCTGAACCTGTCAGCAGAAACCCTGAGTCGACTCAAGCAGCGCGGCAAGATCTGACAGAAAACCGAAGCGGGAATAAAAAAAGCCGGGTGATATACCCGGCTTTTTTGTTATGAGCTCGAATGTTTAGTCCACAGGCTGTTCCGCTGCAAATTCACTCTTTTTGGGCGGGCGAATTTTGGCCAGAAGGCGGGAGATCAGTGGCCACAGCAGCAAAACCAGGGCAAGTGTCGTGATGCCGCCTACCAGCGGGTTAGACCACATGATGGACATTTCGCCTTGCGACACGAGCATCGCTTGGCGGAACGAGTCTTCGGCCTTGTCTCCAAGGACCAGCGCCAGCACCAGCGGTGCGAGTGGATAGTCCAGTTTCTTGAAGAGGTAGCCGACCACGCCGAACAGCATCATGAACCAGATGTCCAACATGGCGTTGTGGACGGTGTAGGCGCCGATGGCGCAGATGACCACAATGATGGGGGCAATGATTGAGAACGGGATGCGCAGGATGGAGGCAAACAGCGGGACCGTGGTCAGCACAACGATCAGTCCTACAAGGTTGCCCAGGTACATGCTGGCAATCAGTCCCCAGACGAAGTCTTTTTGCTCAACGAACAGCAGTGGCCCGGGCTGCAGGCCCCAGATGAGCAAGCCGCCCAGCAGCACAGCTGCGGTGGGTGAACCCGGAATTCCCAGTGCCAGCATGGGCAGCAGGGCGCTGGTGCCGGCGGCATGGGCTGCGGTTTCGGGAGCAATGACACCTTCGATTTCGCCGGTGCCGAACTTCGAGCCGTTTTTCGACATTTTCTTGGCAAGGCCGTAACTCATGAATGAGGCCGGGGTTGCGCCGCCAGGGGTGATACCCATCCAGATGCCGATCAGCGAACTGCGAACCGACGTCATCCAGTACTTCGGCAGTTTTTTCCATGTCTCGAGCACGACCTTGGGGTCGATCTTGGCGCTTTTGCCGGAGAACGCCAGTCCTTCTTCCATGGACAGAAGAATCTCGCCGATGCCGAACAGGCCGATCACCGCGATCAGGAAATCGAAACCGCGCATAAGGTCCGGGATCCCGAAGGTCAGGCGCAGCTGGCCGGTTACGGTGTCCATGCCGACGGATGCCAATGCAAAGCCGAGCGTCATGGACGCGAGGATCTTGAACGGAGAGCCTTTGCCCATGCCCACGAAACTACAGAAGGTCAGAAGGTAGACCGCAAAGAACTCAGGTGGACCGAACTTGAGTGCGAACTTGGCCACCAGGGGTGCCAGAAAGGTGATCATCACGACGGCAACAAAGGCACCGACGAAAGATGAAGTGAACGCGGCTGTCAGTGCGGCGCCCGCCTTGCCTTGTTGAGCCATCGGGTAGCCGTCAAAGGTGGTTGCTACCGACCAGGGCTCTCCCGGTATGTTGAACAGGATGGAGGTGATCGCACCACCAAAAAGCGCACCCCAATAGATGCAGGACAGCATGATGATGGCCGAAGTGGGCGACATCGTGAACGTGAGCGGTAGCAAAATGGCCACCCCGTTGGCGCCGCCCAGGCCGGGCAGCACGCCGATCAGCACGCCCAGAATGATGCCCACGAACATCAGGACGATGTTCATCGGCGTCAGGATGACGCTGAATCCGTGAAAAAGCGAGTTTAGTTCTTCCATTTCGATATCCGGTAAAAGTTCAGTGGGCTCGATGCGGGTATAGAGGACTCAGTAGCCGAGGAAGCTCAGCAAGTCGAACTGGCCTTTGAACAAGGGAACCTTGAACCAGACCTCGAACATGAAGAAAAACAGCGCAATCACAACGAAGGAGGTGATCACGCTCTTGATCGGGGAGAATTTCCCCAGGATGATCATGAACAGCGCGATGTATACAGCGGACGCCACGTAGAGGCCAAAAAACTGGACCGCCAGCACATAAACAATGGCGGGGAGCAAAACGGCAAGTACCCGCTTGAGTTGCTCGCCGTCGACAAATACCTCGGTATTCCTGTTCTTGCCGAACACGGCTTGGTAGAAGGTGCCGATGCCTGAAATACACAGGATGATGCCGATGTAAAACGGGAAGTAGCCTGAACCGGGGCCATCGGTGGTCCAGCCGGACCCCAGTGCCCAACTGCCCTGGATGACCACGCCACCCAGGATGACAATACAGGTGGCTACGATCGCTTCAACAACATAGGTCGCGACGCCCGAGCGGACTTCCGCGCCGGA
This sequence comes from Polaromonas sp. P1_F4, assembly GCF_056405675.1. Classification (NCBI taxonomy): domain Bacteria; kingdom Pseudomonadati; phylum Pseudomonadota; class Betaproteobacteria; order Burkholderiales; family Comamonadaceae; genus Polaromonas; species Polaromonas sp. P1_F4. Next base: position 659,467 of record NZ_JBFUBP010000001.1, read on the forward strand.
TTCTTGGTTTGGCTCCATGAGCAACTCCGTTGGATTGAGTGCCCTGCACCAGGGCGAACTTGATTGATTGTGGGGCTGGCGCTTGGCCAGCCCGCAGGGGAAAACCCGGCGAACGGGTTTTCTTTATCGTTACTTCGCGATGAAGCCGGCTTCCTTCATCAACTCGCGATGGCGCTGCTCTGCGCTGCCCAGCCATTTTCCGAACTCGTCGCCGGACATCGATGTCTGGTTGAACGCACCTTTTTCCATGTAGTCTTTCCACTCAGGGGTGTCGCGTACTTTCTTGAGCAGGTTGACATAGAACTCGAGCTGGTCTTTCGATACGCCAGGCGCCATGAATATGCCGCGCAGCATGGTGTAGTCGGTGGGCACACCGGATTCCTTGCACGTCGGGATGTCGGCCCATGACAGGGTGTCGGTGACTTTGGTCTTGTAGGTCATTCGTTTGTCGTCGAAGACGCACAGAGCCCGAAGCTGATTGGCGCGCCACTGGGCAACAGCCTCGATCGGGTTGTTGACGGAAGAGTCGATGTGTTTGCCAACGAGCTGCACAGCGACTTCACCGCCGCCCTTGAAGGGGACATAGATGAATTTGGTGCCTGTAGCTTGCTCAATACCGACGGTGATGATCTGGTCTTCCTGCTTGGAGCCGGTGCCGCCCATCTTAATTTTGCTGGGGCCTGCGGTTTTCACGGCTGCCAGGTAGTCCTTGGCGGTCTTGGCGGGGTTTTCTGCATTGACCCACAGCACGAACTGGTCGAGCGCCATCATGGATACGGGCGTCATGTCGCGCCAGTTGAAGGGAACACCGGTCGCCAGCGGCGTGGTGAAGAGGTTGGACAGCGTGATGATGATCTTGTGTGGATCACCTTTGGCGCCCTTGACTTCAAGAAAACCTTCTGCGCCTGCGCCGCCGGATTTGTTGACGACGATCAGTGGCTCTTTCATCAGCTTGTGCTTGATGACGATACCTTGCATCAGTCGGGCCATCTGATCGGCCCCGCCACCGGTACCCGCAGGGACCACGAACTCCACTGGCTTGGTTGGCTCCCAGGCTGCATGGGCCGGGAAGGCCATAAGCGCCGCTGCTGCGATGGCGCATGTCCCTGCTGCAGTCAATTTATTCCTGATGCTCGCAAATCTGGTTTTCATCACGTTGTCTCCTGTATTGGGTAACTCTGTTTGGGCTTGGAACTTCTTTACTGATTCCCTGGCCGGAGCATATTGCACGCGTATGGTCTTACCAAGTGGACGAAAAACTCTTGACAGGGGTCAAGTTTGTGGGATTTTCGATGCCCTCTAGGGTTTCTCCCGAGCTGTTTTGCTCCATGGCGGGCGCTTGATAGCGTATCTCCCTAGGAGGAAAGTGTCACATCGCCGATACCATGAATTTCAAAAGGGCTGGCGCTTCGTTCCGTGGCGATGACTGGAACACAAAAATGTTTTGAAAGGTAATAGCCATGAAAAACTCATTGTTGCTGATGGCTTTGTTTTTTTTTGGTTTGACCGCGCAGGCGCAGCAGTGCGAGGGCGGTCTTTACCTTAATCCGCAAGTGATCCGTGGCGAGGGAGCCTCGCAAACCGAAAGTGCCCTGAAAGAACTCGTTGACTTTATCCGCCCCACGGGGCTGTCGGTCACGCCGGTGCTCAACATCCGGGAGACGCAGGATGTTTTGACAGCTGTCAAGAAACCGGCTCCACCATGCTGGGTCTATGGCAACCCCGTGGTCGGTCTTGCCTCAGGCTATAAGCCGGTGGCTGTCAACATGGACCCGATCCAGTCGGCTGTACTGATTCTGGCTGACATCGGAACGGTCAAGGACGGCAAACCGGTCGAGTTGAAGACGCTCCCTCCCGCAGATCAAGCCAAAGTGCTCGCCAAGCTCAAGACGACCAGTTGCTTTGGCATGAAAAGCGGTGTGACCACATCGCTCGTAAAAGCCGAGAATTTTTGCGGCACGGTGGTCGAAATATTGCCTCAACAAGGGCTGGGGCAAAGCTACTTGCCGACCAAAGCGGCATTTCATTGGCAAGCGGATCGGTGGGCCGGCCTGATTACCCGGCTACAGAGCGCACAGGCTGCCACCATGAAAAGCCACCACGGTACCGATGAGCGCATCCATATGGCGCAACTGGTCATTGTGCCGACCGCCAACGCGAGTTGGGGCTACGGGCTGTACGTTCACCCTAGTGCTCCAGCAGATGTGACTAAAAAAGCGGCTACTCTGTTCGACTCCCTCAAGAACGCAAACCCGCTTCTGTTAAAGGCGTTGGACCTTGGGGCCAAGTTCGATTTCGACACTCCTTCGGACGCGGCGGTTGAGGCTATGAAGAAATCGTTGGCCTTTGGACCTTGAGTCGGATCGTTTTCTGGGGCTTGCCGCAGGTCGCGGCAACAAGAAAACCGTTGTGCGCCGCAGCAATTGGATGAGGCCTGATTGGCTGGCACAGTCCTGTCGATGTCAGGCCCCAAGCCCGGCCGTTTACCGGGCAATCAGGCCGCGAGCTGAAGACGCACCTGTCCGCGCTCTTCGTCCATGGTTTTTGCGAGCAATTTGACGAGAGCGTACACCGTGTCGATGTGCGGTGTTGGTGTTTGCGTAAGGCGTCCCAGTTCGACTACCGAACCCACCAGGGCGTCGATTTCCGGAGCTCGACCGGCTTCGATGTCCTGCAGCATGGATGTTTTGTGCTTGCCCACTTTCTCCGCGCCGGCGATGCGCTTGTCCAGTGTGACGCGGAACTCGATGCCCAGTTTGTGAGCCACTTCCTGGGCCTCGCGCATCATGCTGGCGGCCAGTTCGCGTGTCAGCGGATACTGGCAGATGTCCACCAGTGTGGAATGGGCCAGACTGCTGATGGGGTTGAAAGTGAGATTGCCCCAAAGCTTGAGCCAGATCTCCGATCGGATGTTGTCCAGAACGGGCGCCTTGAACCCCGCGTTGCCAAAACATTCTGAAATTCGCGTGACACGTTCGCTGATTGAGCCGTCAAGCTCGCCGACCGGAAAGCGGTCGCCTTCGATATGTTTCACGACACCTGGCGCCACAAGTTCAGAGGCCGGGTAGACGACACAGCCGATGACGCGCTGCGGAGGGATCATTTTTGACAGCGTACCGCTGGGATCCACGCTATGGATCTGGCCTCCTTCAAACGGGCCACCATGGTTATGGAAGTACCAGTAGGGGATGCCGTTTTGCATGGTGACAACTGTAGTGTCACGCCCAAACAGCTTGGGAAGATCGTTGGCTACAGCCTCTACCTGATGTGCCTTCATGGCCAGGATCACCAGATCCTGCGGGCCGGCTTCTGTGTAGTTGTTGGTCGCCTTGACATTTTCCGCAACGTGTTCGGTGCCATTGTGCATGATGAGCTTCATGCCCTTTTTACGAATAGCATCCAGGTTGGCGCCCCGTACGATGAAGGTCACGTCCTCACCGGCCAAAGCCAATTTCACACCCACATAACCGCCGATGGCCCCGGCCCCAATGATCGCAATCTTCACACCCGTACTCCTGGTAAAAACGTTATTCGAATCGGTTGCTGAGCCTGCCGATACCGGCAATCTCCACCTCGACCGTGCTTCCCGGTTTCATGGATCCCACGCCGATTGACGTACCGCACAGGATGATATCGCCTGCATGGAGTGTCATGTCCTGGGATATCAAGCTCACCAGCTGCTTCACTGAAAAGCGCATGTCGCTGATGGGATAGTCCTGGCGGATCTCGCCGTTGAGGATGGTTTTAACTACCAGTTTGTCCGGATCAAGACCTGTGGCCACGACGGGACCGAAGGGGCAGAAGGTATCCAGCCCCTTGGCGCGAACCCACTGGGCAAACGAGGCATCACGGTTCAGTATGTCGGCGACCGTTACGTCGTTGGCGCAGGTGTAGCCGAACACATGATCCATCGCATCGTGCTCGGGAACCTGCTTGCATGTTTTGCCGATCACGATGCCCAGTTCGCCTTCAAAAACTACTTTGCCATTGCATGGGGGCTTGAGGATGGTTCCGTTTGGATCCAGGTAGGAGTTCGGCGCCTTGATCAGGTAGAGCGGCTCGGCTGGCACAGCCAGGTTGAGTTTTTGACCCAGGGCGTGGAAGTTGTTCCACATCGCGATGACTTTGCTAGGCCGTACCGGCATCAAGAGTTCGACGCTGGCCAGGGGCAACGCTCGGTCTGTGGGTGTCGCACCGGAGAACATGTTGCCCTGGCAAACCCGGATGCTCTCTCCCTCGAGAGTTCCGAAGCCGGTTGAATTGCCTTCCCTGAAACGTAGCCAACGGTTAGACATTCCGGCCCTTCACGTGTACAGCGCACTCGGCGTGAACCGGGGTGCTGGCGTGGTGTTTTTTGGCCGGCTATTGGCTGGCGTGAGTGAATGGCTGGACCAGCCGGCATAAGGAGCCGGGTTTGCCCGGCTGGCGACCATGCTGGCATGGCAGCGGGCCTTGGCCGCTTCGATGGCCTCAACCAGGAAATCTGCTTCGTAGGCTCGCAGCAGATGCGCCTGCTCGGTTTCCAGATAGGTACGCACGGCATCCTGGCCTTGTGCCTGCAATCGGGCATAAGTGGGGGCATCCCAGTGCCAGGTCAAGCCGAGCTCTTCGAATGCGGCGTTGTAGGCGTGGCGGGTCTGATCGGTCCGGTCGGCGGCCGTGTTGTCAAGCGAGGTGTTGAGCATGGAGGTCTCCTTTGATGGGTGGATGCTCTGGGGCACTTTTCGATGCGCGATGCACCGGGCTTAAGACAACTGTAGAAAGAATGGATGATTAATGATAGTTAAAGTATTTCATATAAATGATTATCTATGAGTTATATATGAATAATGCCAGGCGCGAAGGGTTGTGGTTCACGCAGGTGGGTAAGAGTGCAGTGACTTTCCGGCGCGCCTGCGTGCGGACGCCAATCCCGAACAAGTGGGGGTGAGAAATGGAGGCTGGAGTTTTTTCGGCAGTTCCATCACGGAATGCGATCCGGCCGCACGAGACTTTTTTCTTCGGCTGGACCAATAACAGGCCCAATGCCGGCTGCATGAGCGGTGCGGAGCGACTTTGGGGACGGTTAATTCCCGGTGCAAACGGACGCAACGCAAAGACGCCGGATCCACGCTTGTGCAGCGCGTTCCGGCAACGATCACCCGACTTGCTGGCCGATCTCGAAGTTGGCCAGTTTCTCCAGTGCGCGCACCATGGCAGAGTGGTCCCAGGTCTTGCCACCGTGTGCGACGCAGGAATTGAACAGCTCCTGCGCGGTGGCCGTGTTGGGCAGCGAGATGCCGAGCAGGCGCGCGGTGGAGAGCGCCAGGTTCAAGTCCTTCTGGTGCAGTTCGATGCGAAAACCCGGATCAAACGTGCGCTTGACCATGCGTTCACCATGCACCTCCAGAATCTTCGATGACGCGAAGCCGCCCATCAAGGCCTGGCGTACACGCGCGGGGTCAGCGCCGGCGCGGGCGGCAAACAGCAGCGCCTCGGCCACAGCTTCGATGTTGAGCGCCACGATGATCTGGTTGGCCACCTTGGCGGTCTGTCCATCACCGTTGCCGCCTACCAGCGTGATGTTCTTTCCCATCAATTCAAACAGCGGCTTGATGCGGTCAAACACGGCTTGCGGGCCCCCGACCATGATGGACAGCGTCGCATTTTTTGCGCCGACTTCGCCGCCGGAAACCGGTGCGTCGAGGTAGTCACAGCCCAGTGCGTTGATTTTCTGCGCAAAGGTTTTGGTGGCTATGGGCGAGATGGAGCTCATGTCGACGACAACCTTGCGTTCACCTGCGTCTGCGGACGAACCCTTCAGACCGGCGGCGATACCGCCTTCGCTGAACAGCGCAGCCTCCACGTCAGGGGTATCGGGCACCATGATGAAGATGATGTCCGCGCGCTCTGCCACGCCGCGGGCATTCACGCATTGCGTGGCGCTGCCACTGGCAATCGTGTCGGGCATCTTGCCGAGGGTATGGACAAACAGCTGGTGCCCGGCCTTGATCAGGTGGCCGGCCATGGGCGTGCCCATGATGCCGAGGCCGACGAAGCCGATTTTCAGGGTGTTGGAGGTCATGTAAACGGAGTCCTTGTGAGGTGGTGCGGGTCAGCTTGTCAGGCGCTGGCGCCAGCCCAGCCCGGCATCCGTCGTGCTGGCAGGTTTGTACTCGCAACCTATCCAGCCGCCATAGCCAAGGCGGTCCAGATGCGTGAACAAAAATGCGTAGTTGATCTCGCCAGTGCCCGGCTCGTTGCGGCCGGGGTTGTCGGCCAGCTGGATGTGAGCGATGCGTGCCAGATGTTTTTGTATCGTCGCCGCCACTTCACCTTCCATGCGCTGCGCGTGGTAAATGTCGTACTGCACGAAGGCGTTGTTGGCACCGACCTCGTCCAGAATGTCCAGTGCCTGGGTCGTGCGGTTCAAATAGAAGCCCGGAATATCAAAGGTGTTGATCGGTTCGATCAGCAATTTGAGGCCGGCTTTTTTCAGTTCGCTGGCTGCGTAGCGCAGGTTATCGACAAAAGCTTTGCGCAGAACGGCGTCACCGGCCCCTGCGGGTGTTTTGCCGGCCAGGCAGTTGAGTTGACTCACACCGAGCACATGGGCATACGCGATGGCTTGGGCAACACCGGCACGGAATTCTTCCACGCGGTCGGGGTGGCAGGCAATACCGCGTTCACCGGCCTCCCAATCGCCGGCGGGCAGGTTGTGCAGGACCAGCTGTAAACCGTTGTGATTGAGCCTGGCCTTGATGTCGGCGGCGCTGAAGGCGTAGGGGAACAGAAACTCCACCGCCTTGAAGCCAGCTTTCGCAGCTGGTTCAAAGCGGTCGAGGAACGCATGCTCGGTATAAAGCATGCTGAGATTGGCGGAAAATTTAGGCATGGTTTCTCTGCTGGTGGGGGTGTTGGCCGTTGTTACGGGCTTACTCAAGCAAGCCGGCCAGCTCCAGGCCTTCACGGCCCTTGGGGTGCCGGCAGTCGATGTCTTCAAACTCGTTGACCTTGTCGATTTCCGTGCCCATGGCGATGTTGGTGACCTTTTCGAGGATGACTTCCACAACCACCGGCACCCGGTATTTGCGTGCCATCACCTGTGCTTCGACCATGGCGTCATTGATCTTTTCAGGGTCGGTCACGCGCAATGACTTGCAGCCCAGGCCTTGCACCACGGCCTGGTGGTCCACACCGTAACTGCGCAGATCACCATCGCCTTCCGGTACGTTCTGGTTCTCGAAAGCCAGCTGCACGCAGTAGTCCATCTCAAAACCTCGCTGGGCCTGGCGGATCAGGCCCAGATAACTGTTGTTAACCAGCACCTGCACATAAGGCAGGTTGAACTGCGCACCCACGGCCAGCTCTTCCATCAGGAACTGGAAGTCATAGTCGCCGGACAGCCCGACAACGGTACGTGTCGGGTCGGCTGCCACTACACCGAGGGCCGCGGGTATAGTCCAGCCCAGCGGCCCCGCCTGGCCGCAGTTGATCCACTGGCGTGGTCCGTACACATTGAGAAACTGCGCGCCGGCAATCTGGCTCAGGCCAATGGTTGTTACGTAAATGGTGTCGCGCGGAAACACCTTGTTCATTTCCTCGTAAACACGCATCGGCTTGATGGGCATCTCGGTAAAGTGGGACTTGCGGTGCATGAGCTTTTTTCGCTCAGCACAGCGGGCGGCCCAGCTGCGATAGTCAGGCAGGCTCTTGGCAGCCTTGCGTTCGCGGGCGACTTGCACCAGCAGTTCCAGTGCGGCTTTGGCGTCGCTGACAATGCCAAAGTCCGGATTGAACACCCGGCCAATCTGTGTCGGCTCGATATCGACGTGTACAAAGGTGCGGCCTTTGCAATATACCTCGGGCGAACCGGTATGGCGATTGGCCCAGCGGTTGCCGATACCGATGACGAAGTCGCTGGCCAGCATGGTGGCGTTGCCGTAGCGGTGGCTGGTTTGCAGTCCGCACATGCCGGCCATCAGGGGGTGATCGTCGGGAATGGTGCCCCAGCCCATCAGGGTGGGGATCACCGGCACACCGGTGAGCTCGGCAAACTCGATCAGCAGATCCGAAGCGTCGGCGTTGATGATGCCTCCGCCGGCAACGATCAGTGGCTTGCTGGAAGCAGCAAGCATGTCGAGCGCCTTTTCGATCTGCTTGCGGCTGGCGGCCGGCTTGTACACGGGGAGCGGCTCGTAGGTGTCAATGTCGAATTCAATTTCAGCCATCTGCACGTCAAAAGGCAGGTCGATCAACACCGGGCCGGGCCGTCCCGAGCGCATCAGGTGAAAGGCCTGCTGGAAGGAACGCGGCACCAGCGCCGGCTCACGCACAGTCACGCTCCACTTGGTGACCGGCTTGGAGATGGACTCGATGTCCACCGCCTGGAAATCCTCCTTGTACAGGCGCGCACGGGGCGCCTGCCCGGTGATGCACAAAATAGGGATGCTGTCGGCAATTGCCGAGTACAGCCCGGTGATCATGTCGGTACCGGCTGGGCCGCTGGTGCCTATGCATACCCCGATGTTTCCGGCCTTGGCGCGCGTGTAGCCTTCGGCCATGTGCGATGCGGCCTCGACGTGCCGCGCCAGGATATGCGTGATCGACTGTCGCTCACGCAGTGCGGAATAAAACGGGTTGATGGCCGCGCCGGGCACACCAAAAGCTTGTGTGATGCCTTCTTTTTCCATCACCAGAACGGCGGCCATGGCGGCCTTCATTTTTGCCATCGAAGTCTCCTAGAGGTTGCTGATCGTTGAGACGGATGGTCGCGACGTTGGTGGTTGCGGGGAAGTCCCATCCTGTGCATTACGCTTATTCCAAACTGGAATAAATGATTGCCTGGCCGATGTCGCCGTGGTCTACTTGTGGCCATGGACCGCATTCAAGCCATCCGGCTTTTCATTCGCGTGGTGGACCTCGGCTCTTTCAGCAAGGCGGCGGCCGACATGGGTATGGGCCAGCCGTCAGCCACCAAACTGGTGGTGCAACTGGAAAAGCAGTTGGGTTCACGGCTGCTCCACCGCTCGACCCGCGGCGTGACACCCACCGAGATCGGCGCGCTGTACTACGCCAAGTGCAAGCTGATTGCACACCATGTCGAAGAGGCCGAGACCGTGGCGGCGCTATTACAGTCGCAGGTCCAGGGCGGCCTGCGAATCACTACCTCCGTAGCTTTCGGACGGCGTGTGCTGGTGCCGCTGGTCATGCGTTTCATGCAGATGCACCCCAAATTGCAAATCGAGTTGAACTTCGAAGACCGTTATGTCAACCTGGTTGAGCAAGGCATTGACGTGGCGATCCGGATGGGGCCGCTCGCTGACTCGACGTTGGGGGCGCGTTACCTGGGTATCAACCCGTGGGTGGTCGTGGCCTCGCCCGAATACATCAAGAAGCGCGGTGCGCCGGCCGACCCTGCGGATCTCGTTGAGCACGATGCACTGATTTACAGCACCGTACAGGGCGATGCGCGCTGGCATTTCAACGGGGCCGAAGGCCACGCGCGTCCGGTCTCGGTCAGTGGGCCGCTGCGTTCGAACAATCTCTCGGCGTTGCTGGCGGCTGCGCGTGGCGGCATGGGCGTGGCTGCCTTGCCCAGGTATGTGGCGCATGAGTCGGTGCGCAGCGGTGCCCTGGTGCCTCTGCTGAACGGTTGGGTGCTGCCATCGCAGGAAATCCATGCTGTCTATCCTTCGCCCCAACTGGTGCCAGCCAAGGTCAACGGCTTTGTCGGTTGGCTGCAAGGCCAGTTCGGCGAGTCCTGGTGGGCGGACCAGAAATAGTCACAGGCGAAAGCCCATTCTGGTCGTCCGGCCTGCGATGAATGATTATTCATTGCTAACCCATTTGATACCATGAATTACTTATGAGTTATGGATTAAAGGGGCCGAGATGAAGAATGCGACGTTGCGCCAGCTCAAGGTGTTCGAGGCTGTGGCCCGCAACTTGAGCTTTTCGCGAGCCGCCGAAGAGCTGCACCTGACACAGCCGGCGGTGTCCATCCAGGTCAACAAACTGGAAGACCACGCAGGCCTTCCACTGTTTGAGCAGCTCGGAAAAAAAATTCATCTCACGCCAGCGGGCATTGAGATGCTTCACTCCAGCCGGATCATCATCCAGCAGTTCAAGGAGGTGGAGGAAGCCATGGCGCAGTTCAAGGGCATTTCCGGCGGCAAGCTGAACGTTGCGGTGATCAGCGCCGGCGACTATTTCTTTCCGCGCCTGCTCGTTGAGTTTGCACGGCGCCACTCGGGCGTGACGCTGGACTTCGGCGTCTGCAATCGCGAGGAACTCTTGAGCCAACTGACCGACAACCTGACGGATCTGGCCGTCATGGTGCGCCCGCCGCTGGACATGGACACAGTGAGCGAACCTTTCGCCCCGCACCCTTATGTTGTTGTGGCAGCGCCCAACCATCCGCTGGCAGCCAAGAAGCGCATTCCGCTATCGCGCCTGGCCAGCGAACCCTTTGTTGTGCGTGAAAAGGGTTCCGATACCTGGAATTCGATGGAGGAGGGTTTCGGCACGCACCTGGCTGACCTCAACATCGCGATGGAGATCAAGAGCACGGAAACCATCAAACAGGCCGTGATCGCGGGCATGGGGGTGAGTTTTCTGTCGGCGCATACCATCAGCCGCGAACTTCAGGTGGGCAGCCTGACCGTGCTCGACGTGCAGGGTTTTCCGTTGATGCTGAATTGGTATGTCGTGCACCGTCGCAACAAGCGGCTGACGCCGGTAGCGCAGGCGTTCAAGACTTTTTTGATGACCGATGGCGGGGCGTTGATCGAGCAGACAATTGGTTTTCGGCCCAAAACGGCACAGCCCCGGCGTGCTGTCACCCGCCGTTAGCACAACAAGGGTTAGCGCAGCAGGAAATAGGCTGCCAGGATATACAGCACGACCGCGAAGACTTTCTTCAGCGGCTGGATGTCCATGCGGTGCGCCGTGCGTGCGCCCAGGGGCGCTGTACAAATGCTGGCCACCGAGATGATGACCAGCCCTGGCAGGTACAGAAAGCCGATGGAGCCGGGCGGCATTTGCGGGAGATTCTGGCCGGCCCAGATGTAGCCCAGGGTGCCGGCCAGTGCAATCGGAAAACCAAGCGCTGCCGAGGTTCCCACGGCGTCATGGATTTTCACGTTGCACCAGGTCATGAAGGGCACCGAAACGAAGGCGCCGCCTGCGCCCACCAGCGAAGACAGCATGCCGATGACACCACCCATGCCAAAGGTGCCCAGGCGGCCGGGCAGGGTGCGGCTGGGTTTGGGTTTACGGCCCAGAAACATCTGGGTGGCTGAAAACGCCACAAAAACGGCAAACAGGATGCTGAGGATTTTTCCCGGCAAGGCCACTGCCAGTTGGGCACCAATCAATGACCCCAGCAAAATGCCGGGCGCCAGCAGCCGAACGATGGGCCATAGCACGGCCCCGCGCCGGTGGTGCGCACGCACTGATGACAACGAGGTGAAGCAGATGGTGGCCAGCGAGGTGGCGACCGCCATTTTCACGGTGTATTCCTGCGGGTAGCCCTTTGCCGTGAGGATGAAGGTGATGAACGGCACCATCAGCATCCCGCCGCCGATGCCCAGCAGGCCTGCGAGAAAACCGGTGCACAGACCCAACAAGAGAAGTTCGGCAATAAGTTGGGGTTCGAGAGACATCAGATCTGCTGTGGCACGGCGGGCTGGGCCCGCAACCGGCTATTGTTTTTGTTCGCGGCCTGGATTCCGTTCGGATCCGGGACAAGAAAAGAAAGGTGTCTGCGAGTGCCACTGGACCGTCATCCTGAACCGGGGTTCAGGTGGGCGAGGGCAGTCAGGTTTCGGGTTCGTCTGACGCGAGACGATCACACCTGCCGGACAATTTACCAAGCCCGTGCTCGAAGAGCATTGGTTCAAGGAAATATAAAGCCCAATGCGCATCGCAGACATGTTCATTGTAGGCCTTTGCGGCCCTCGCGCGCGAAGTAGGGAGTGATTTACCGCAGGGGTGCGCGGGCTTAAAGCAGGCGGCCGTCAACACCCAGGGCCGTGTCAAGCCGCTGTAGCAAGGCTGTGAGTTGCGGATGCGTTGTTTCGCCAGCACTGGCGGTTGTTTCCGCTGTTGTCGCGGCGGGTGTGGGCGTGGCGTTTGGCGTGCGCTCGGGGAGCTCAAAGGCGAGATTGAGCGCCGCCAGAACGGCAATGCGGTCACGTGCCTTGATTTTCCCGGCATCGCGAATCCTGCACATGGCCATGTCAACACGGTTCACGGCGTCCAGCATTCGGGCGTCGCCATTTTCGGGGCAGCCCAGCAAATAGCTTTGGCCCATGATCTGCACTTCGAGCTGTTTCATGACTCGGTTCCCACGGTGTTTTTGGCGGCATGCCCGTTGGTTTCGGGCAGGCGCTCCAGCAGTGCATCCACACGGGCGCGTGCCGCGCCGAGCCGCGATTTGAGGGAGTCGCGTTCGTGCGTCAGAACGCCGACCTGCTCCACCAGGAGCTCGTTGGTACGCTGCAGCTCCTCATAGCGCAGCAGGAGCCGCTCAACGCGTTCGACGATCTGGTCGATTTGGGTTTGGTTCGACATGGCAGCTCCGATTGTAGGGTTTGCGGCCGGACATGGGGAAGGCCCGCGTAGAATCTGCCCTGTTGGTGCCCGCAGTGTGGTTCGCACGCTGCAGTTCAACGGGAAGCAGGAGGGGGTCAAAGCCATGCATCAGGTCAACCTGATTCGCTGGCGCCGAGACCTTTAACCTGCGCTGCCCCCGCAACGGTAATACGGACGAATGGGCTCCTGACGCCAAGTCAGAAGCCCATTCAGCTTTCATCACTAGCCACTGAGCGTTTTGAACACACGCTTGGGAAGGCGATGGAGGCAGTTCCGTCAGCCCGGATACCGGCCAACAAGGTGAACGCGCACGTCCATGAACTGGCATGAGCGTTTGTAACGCTCATGCACTGGCGGGGAAGCCAGTGAGGGTATTTTGTTGATTGTCTGATTCCATGAAAACCTGTGTTTTCCACACACGCCTTGCCGTGCTTCCGCTGGCTGTGGCCGCTGCCTTTCCCGCCTTGTCCCAGACTGCCCCGGCGGCCCGGGCCGGCGCGACGCCACAACTCAAGGAAATGGTGGTAACCGCTACGCGCAGCGCCCAACCCATCGGCGATGTCATTGCTGATGTCACGGTCATTGACCGTGAAACCATAGAGCGCGCCGGCCCGGTGGGGCTGGCTGACGTTCTGGTTCGCGTGCCGGGCATACAGATCACCCGTAACGGCGGTATCGGCAGCAATACAAGCGTTTTTGTGCGTGGCGGTGAAACCCGCCACACCCCGGTTTTTGTAGACGGCGTGAGGATGGAGTCGCAGACGACGGCTGGAGCCGCCTCCTGGAACAACATCCCCCTCTCGCAGATTGATCGCATTGAGATCGTGCGCGGCCCCAGCAGCGCAGTCTATGGCTCCGATGCCGTGGCCGGCGTGATCCAGATTTTCACCAAGCGCAGCCAAGGTCCTTTTTCGCCTTCCGTGACGGTCGGTTACGGTTCCTACAATACCAGCCGGGTCGAGCTCGCCGCCAGCGGTTCAGCGGGCGGCTTTGACTATTCTCTGGGCTTGACGCAGGGACAAAGCGATGGCTTCAATGCCCGGACCATCCCGGCTCAAAACCCCGATGCCGACGGCTACAAAAGCCAGAGCGCCAATGCCAAGCTGGGTTTGCAGATCAACCCTGACCACCGCATTGAAGCCAATGTGTTGCAGAGCCATATGGATGCGCAGTACGACGGCGGCCTTACCCGCGATTTCCGCCGTATCAGCGACCTGCAGACCCTGGGCCTGCAGTGGGAAGCCAAATGGTCTGGCCAATACAGCACCAAGCTGGCGATCACGCAAGGTACCGACTCAGGTGAAGAAGGCCTGAACGGCTCGACCCCGCAGATTTCTTACGACAAGAGCACCATCAGCACGCTGCTGTTCCAGAACGAATACCGCATTGGCGCGCATCTCCTGAGCGCCACACTGGAAAGCCGTCGCGATGTGTTCCGCCTGGTCGGATCCTCGGCCGTGCCGGCTGGCATGAGCACCCTCAACGGGAACCGTTCGCTGGATGGCGTGAGCCTGGGCTACGGCTGGAGCGGCGGTGCGCACACGGTGCAGTTCAACGCCCGCCATGACACGGACAGCGAATTCGGCGGCAAAACCACCGGCTCCGCCGCCTACGCCTTGGCGCTCACACCGCAGTGGAAAGTGTCCGCATCCGCCGGCACCTCCTTTCGGGTCCCCACGCTGTACCAGCGCTTCAGCATTTACGGCACCTCGACCTTGAAGCCCGAATCCGGCCGCAGTGTGGAAATGGCGCTTAAGTACAGCCAGGGGACTGCCCAGTATGGTGTCACCGCTTATCGCAACCGCCTGACCAACCTGCTGAGCTATGTCACGGGCAACGGCCCCTGCCTCAACGGCGGCCCGCCAACAGTGCTGAGCAATCGTGGCTGCTATGCCAACACGGCGCAGGCCCAGTACACGGGGCTGACGTTCACGGCTGCAGAGGCGCTGGGCAATGTTCACGTCCACGGCTCGCTGGATTTGCAGAATCCCAAGAACCTGGTCACCAACCGAACCCTGCAGCGCCGCTCCCGCCAATACGGCACGCTGGGCGCCGAGATGCCAGTGGGCAGCTGGCAACTGGCGACCGACCTGGTGATGGCCTCGCACACCTTCGACAGCGACACCAGCAACGTGGTGCTGCCAGGCTACTCGCTCGTGAACCTGAGCGCCACGACGGCGCTGTCGCGCGACTGGAAACTGGTCGCCAAGCTGGACAATGTGACCGACAAGGTCTACCAGACTGCCGGCACTTACGCCAATGGCCGGCGCTCTGTGTACGTCGGCCTGACCTGGGCGCCCCAGTAAGTAAGCCTCATCCACACCAGCCATGCAAACCTCCGTCCGTTGCCCTGCCATTCTCATCGCCGCCCCGGCTTCCGGCCAGGGCAAGACGACGGTGACCTGCGCGCTGGCGCGCCTGCATGCGCGGCAGGGCCGCCGGGTGCGGGTTTTCAAGTGCGGGCCGGATTTTCTGGACCCGTGCTGGCACGCTCTGGCCAGCGGCACGCCGGTGTACCAGATGGATCTGTGGATGACGGGCGAGGACGATTGCCGCGCGCGCCTGCATGCGGCGGCGCAGGAGGCCGACCTGATCATTGTCGAAGGGGTGATGGGCCTGTTTGACGGTGAGCCCAGCGCGGCCGACCTCGCACAGCGCTTTGGCTTGCCGGTGCTGGCGGTGGTGGATGCATCGGGCATGGTGGCAACCTTCGGCGCGCTGGCCTTTGGCTTGCAGCACTATCGTCCCGATATGCCCTGGGCCGGCGTGCTGGCCAATCGCGTGGCCAATGCGCGCCATGCGGGCATGCTGCAGGCCAGCGTGGCGCCGGAACAATGGTTGGGGGCAGTGCTGCGCAATGCCGCGATGAGCCTGCCCAAGCGCCACCTGGGCCTGACCGTGGCCACCGAAGTGGCAGATGCCATGGAGCGGCTGGACGCCGCAGCCGATACGCTGGCCACCACGCCGCTGGGTCAGATGACCCTGGACGACTTGCAGCGCTGGGCGGTGGACTTCGCGGCACCGGAAGCCTCTGCGCCCATTGCTCCCATGCTGAAAGGCAAAACCATCGCTGTTGCGCGCGACGCCGCCTTCTGCTTTATCTACGCCGCCAACCTCGACACCCTGCACTCGCTGGGTGCCGACGTGGTGTTTTTCTCGCCGTTGTCTGGCGCGGCGCTGCCTGCGTGCGACGCGCTGTGGATTCCCGGTGGCTACCCTGAGCTGCACGCAGAGGCGATTGCCGCTAACACCCCCATGCGGGAAAGTCTGGTCGAGCACATTGCCGCAGGCAAACCTGTGTGGGCTGAGTGCGGCGGCATGATGGCGCTGTTTGAGACGCTGGTCACGCTGGATGGCGAGCGCCATGTGCAATGGGGCGTGCTGCCTGGTGAGGTGACCATGCAAAAGCTGCTGGCCGGCCTGGGCCCGCAGCAGCTGCCGCTGGCCAGCGGCACCTTGCGCGGCCACACCTTCCATTACTCGACCACGGCCACGCCCCTGCAGGCGACGGCCCGAACATCGCGCCCAGGTACCGAACCTTCAAACGACGCGGGTGAGGCCGTGTGGCAGCAGGGTGCGGTGCGCGCCAGTTACTTTCACGCCTGGTTTCCATCCTGCCCCGAAGCGGTGGCGGAGCTATTCACCGCACCTGTGGAGGCGGTTACATGACGGACTTGCTGCACTACCAGCCCGGCCCGCAGCGCATCGTCTGCCTGACCGAGGAAACCACCGAATGGCTTTACCTGCTGGGCCAGCAGCAGCGCATTGTGGGCATCTCGGGCTACACCGTGCGGCCCAGGCGCGCGCGAGACGAGAAGCCGCGCGTCAGCGCCTTCCTGAGCGCCAAGATCGACAAGATCATGGAACTGCAGCCCGACTGCGTGCTGGGCTTTTCGGACCTGCAGGCCGACATTGCATCGGACCTGGTCAAGCGCGGCGTGCAGGTCACCATCTTCAACCAGCGCAGCGTGGCCGAGATTTTCTCCATGCTGTTTCAGTTGGCTGCCATGGTGGGCGAGGCAGAGCAGGGCGCGCAGCGCATTGCGCAGATGCAGGCCGATCTGCGTGCCATGCAAGTGGCCGTCGCAGCCAGGGTGGCCAACGGTGCGCGCCGCCCCAAGGTGTATTTTGAAGAATGGGACAGCCCACACATCAGCGCGATCCGCTGGGTGTCCGAGCTGATCGGCATTGCGGGAGGTGACGATTGCTTTCCTGAGCTCGCCGCCGAATCGCTGGGCAAGAATCGCATCATTGCCGACGGTACTGAGATCGTGCACCGTAACCCGGACATCATTCTGGGCTCCTGGTGCGGCAAGAAATTCCGGCCTGAGAACGTGGTGGCGCGCGAGGGCTGGAGTGCGGTGAATGCGGTGCGTCACAACCAGCTGTTTGAAATCAAGTCGCCCGACATCCTGCAGCCCGGCCCCGCTGCGCTGACCGACGGCGTGGCTCGGATGCACCAGATCATTTTGCGATGGATGGACGCTGACCAAGCCGGAGCGTACCAATCATGAACGCGATGACGATTGCCAAAAGCGAATTGATTTTGGGTGGCCAGAAAAGTGGCAAGTCACGCCGTGCCGAACTGCTGGCGCGGCAATGGTTGTTGCAGTCGACAGAAAACCGCGCTGTGTTGATCGCCACGGCCCAACCCTGGGACGACGAAATGCGCGAACGCATTACCCGCCATCAACAGGACCGTGCCGCACGCGTGCCTGGCATGGCCACGGTCGAAGAGCCGCTGCAACTGGCGCAGGCCCTCGCGCAGCACAGCCGCATGCACACGCTGGTCGTTGTCGATTGCCTGACCCTCTGGCTGACGAATTTATTGATGCCGGCGGAAAGTCTTAAGGAAAAAGAGCCCGCAGCGCAGGAGGGACGGGCGCAAGTAGCTATGCTTTTAGGAGCAATACAGGCTGCCGAGGGGCCGGTCGTGCTGGTCGGTAACGAGATCGGGCTGGGGGTGATACCGCTGGGCCGCGAGACGCGCGCGTTTGTAGATGCGCTAGGGCGCCTGAACCAGGATGTGGCCGTCACCTGTCAACGGGTGACGTTGATGGCGGCGGGCCTGCCATTGACTTTGAAAGATACGGCATGAGGGTACAACTATTCAGCCGTTTTCATGGGCTCCTCCCGCGGCGAGGGCGCGGGGCGGCAGAGCGTTCTGCTCCGTGTCCCCCGCCCGCTTTGCGGGCTCCTCCTTTACCTGCGCAGAACCCTCTACCGCCCCGCGTCTTGGCGGCTTTAATGCTTGCGTTCGCTTTTACGCTGACCAGTGCCGCCCACGCGCTGCAGGTCACCGACGACCGCGGCGTCACTGTCACGCTGCCAGCAGCACCCCAGCGCATCGTCAGTCTGCTGCCCTCGTTAACCGAAACCGTATGCGAACTCGGCCAGTGCCAGCGTCTGGTCGGTGTGGACCGCTATTCCAACTTCCCGGCCAGCGTGCAGAAGCTGCCACAGGTGGGTGGTGGCTTGGACCCAAATATCGAAATGATCGTTGCCCTCAAGCCCGACGTGGTGCTGATGGCCACTTCGTCCCGCGCGGGCGAACGGCTGCAGGCGCTGGGCATCAAGGTGGTGGCCCTGGAGCCCAAGCGCCATGCCGATGTGCAGCGTGTGATACTCAAGCTCGGCCAGTTGCTGGAGGTGCGTGATGCCGCACGCATCTGGCGCGCGATTGATGCGGGTGTCTCTGCCGCAGCCCAGTCGCTGCCGGTCAGCGTGCGCAATGTGAAGGTCTACTTTGAAGTGAACCAGGGCCCGTATGCGGCCGGCGAGTCGTCCTTCATTGGCGAAACGCTCACGCGCCTCGGTGCCCAGAACATCGTACCCGCCAAGCTGGGCCCGTTTCCCAAGCTCAACCCCGAATACATCGTTCGCGCCAATCCTGACCTGATCATGATCGGCCAGCGCAGCGCCGGCGGTTTGACGGCCCGGCCCGGCTGGCAAAGCATCCGCGCACTGCGCGAGCAGCGGGTCTGCATCTTCCCACCCGACGAGGCCGACATGCTGGTGCGTCCCGGCCCGCGCATGGCTGAAGGTGCGCGCCTGATGGCCCAATGTCTGCTGAAAAATGCGCCCGCCCCGGGAGCCAAACCATGATGCAAACCCGCGTTTTCTGGCTGGTCTGGGCCGGTGTGCTGGGAGCATTGGCTTTGGTGGCGTTGGGTATCTGTGTCGGCAGCGCCGGACTGGAGAACCTGATTCGTCCGCTGCTCAACCCCGCACAGGACCCGCAGCAAACCGCCATGGCACAGCAAATCATCTGGCAGATCCGCCTGCCGCGCACCTTGGGCGCCTGGGCCGCCGGCGCCTTGCTGGGCCTGGCCGGTGCCGTAGCCCAGGGCCTGTTTCGCAACCCCCTGGCTGACCCGTATTTGCTGGGCAGCGCCTCGGGTGCCTCGCTGGGCGTGGCGCTGGCATTGGCCGCTTTGGGTGGGGGCGCCGGCATGTTGGGCGGCAGCATGATGAGCGGCGGTATGGCCGTCAGTGTGTTCTCCAGCAGCTTGTGGGTGCGTCTGGGGTTGACCGGTGCGGCGTTTCTGGGCGCCGTGTTTGCGGTGATGCTCACGCTGGTGCTGTCGCGCGGTGTGGGCCACACGCTGCGCCTGCTGCTGGCCGGTGTGGTGGTGGGCGTTGTGTTGGGTGCCATGACGCACCTGGTGCTGCTGTTCTCGCCCGAATCGTTGCAGGCCATGCAGGCCTTCATGCTGGGCTCGACCGCCTTTGTCGGTTGGACCTCGTGCGTGCTCATGGCCAGTGTCTGGGGCGTGTGTGTGCTGGCGGCGTGGCTGTTGGCGCGCGTCCTTGATGGTTTGAGTTTGGGTGACGCTACGGCGATCAGCCTGGGCCTGCCGGTGGCGCCTATGCGAGCGGCGCTGGTGGCGGTACTGGCGCTGGCTACGGGCACCGCGGTGGCTCAAACCGGGTTGATCGCTTTTGTAGGCCTGGCCGCACCGCACCTGGTGCGCTCGGTGGTCAAGACCACGCACGCGCACCTGATGCTGCTCTCCAGCCTTATGGGCGGCGTGTTGCTGATGGCGGCCGACACGTTGGCACGCTGGCTGATCGCGCCGCAGGAGCTGCCCGTGGGCATGCTCACCGCGGTGCTGGGCGGCGGCTATTTGTTGTGGCTGATGCACCGTAGCAGCAGTCTGGGTGGAGGGCGTGCGGTATGAGTGATGCTATGAAATCAATAGCTGTCCGCGCAGACTCCATAAAGGCCAGTCTCGGAAATGGCTTGCAAAAGCAACACGTACTGCACGGCATCAGCCTGGACATTGCGGCGGGTCGATGGACCAGCATCGTCGGCCCCAACGGCGCAGGCAAGTCCACCTTGCTCAGGGCGCTGGCCGGCGTACTGCCGCACAGCGGTGAAGTCAGCTTGCTCGGCCAGCCGCTGCAAAGCCTGCCGCACCGCGAACGCGCCCGGCAGCTGGCCTGGCTGGGTCAGAACGAAACCTCGGCCGATGACCTGACGGTGTGGGACGTGGCCATGCTGGGCCGCTTGCCGCACCAGGCCTGGCTGGCCCCGCCCAGCGTCGCCGACCGTGCAGCGGTGGAGCAGGCCCTGCGCGCCACCCGTGCCTGGGACTGGCGCGAGCGCGCCTTGGGGCAACTGTCCGGCGGCGAGCGCCAGCGCGTGCTGCTGGCGCGTGCCCTGGCAGTGCAGGCCCAGGTGCTGCTGATGGACGAGCCGCTGGCCAACCTCGACCCGCCGCACCAGGCCGATTGGCTGGACGTGGTGCGTGCGCTGGTGGCCGAAGGAAAAACCGTGGTCAGCGTTCTGCATGAGATCACCATGGCATTGCAAGCCGACACCATGGTCGTGATGGCTGAAGGCCGCATCACCCACCAAGGCGCCTGCGCCGATCTGGCCACCCACCGCGCACTGGAAGACGTATTTGACGGACGCCTTGCCGTTCATCCCTTGCAAGGGCAGTGGATTGCGCTACCCAAAGTCAACCATCCCGCAAAGAGAGCCCCCATGCAAATTGAAACCCCACCCGTCGATTACGAACGTGTCGTTCCTACGGCCGAGCGTCGTGGCCTGATCATGATCAACACCGGCCACGGCAAAGGCAAAAGCACCGCAGCCTTTGGCCTGGCCCTGCGTGCGCATGGCCGCGGCAAGGCCGTCAAGGTCTACCAGTTCATGAAGGTGCCTACGGCGCGCTTTGGTGAGCACCGCTTGTTTGAGCAACTGGGCATTCCCATCGAAGGCCTGGGCGACGGCTTCAGCTGGAAGAGCCGCGACCTGGACCACTCGGCGCAACTGGCACTCGACGGCTGGGCCAAGGCAGAAGCCACCATCCGCGCGGGAGAACACTTCATGGTGGTGCTCGACGAAATCATGTACCCGCTGCGCTACGGCTGGATTCCGCTGGAGACCATCCTCACCTGCCTGCGCGAACGCCCGCCGCATGTGCATGTGGTGCTGACGGGCCGCAATGCACCGGGTGAGCTGGTGGACCTGGCGGATACGGTGACGGAGATGACTTTGATCAAACACCACTTCAAGGCGGGTGTGCCCGCGCAACGTGGCATTGAAGACTAGAAATATGGCCCCCACGCTTTTCACTTCGCCTTCGGCTCCGTGTAATGCGCTGCCCCCCGGGTGGGCGCTGCGCCTGCGGCCCGGCAAAGCCGGTTCCGCGGCCCCGGCTGGTGAAGGCGGGGCGCGGACTCGGAGCTTGCGTAGGCGAGTTCCCGCCGTGGCGTCGTTGGTGGTGCTGGGGCTGCTCTCGAGCTTCGCGATGGCGCAGGGCACGCAGCCGGTGTCGCGCATCGTCACGCTCGCGCCCTCGCTGACCGAAGCCGTGTGTGCGCTGGGCCGCTGCGCGCAGCTGGTGGGCACTGATCGCCACTCCACCTGGCCCGTTTCGGTACTGGCGCTGCCCAAAGTGGGCGGGTTGGAAGACGCGCAGGTCGAGCGCATTGTCACGCTGCGGCCGAACCTGGTTTTGCTGGGGCCGCGCAGCCGCGCCGGTGAGCGCCTGCAGGCGCTGGGCGTGCCGGTGATGATGCTGGATGCCCGCACCCATTCGGATCTGAAACGCATGCTGGTGAAGCTGGGCGACACCTTGGGTGAACCGGCCCGCGCCACCGAACTGATAGCCCGTATCGACACCGAACTCGACACCGCCGCGGGCCGCATGCCCGCCGCATTGCGCGGGCGCAGCGTGTATGTGGAAGTTGGGGCAGGGTCGTCCGCCGCCAGCGAAAAAAGCTTTATTGGCGAGACCGTGGCCAGGCTGGGCCTGGTCAATGTGGTGAGCGGCGAGCTGGGCCTGTTTCCCAGGATCAATCCCGAGCTGCTGCTGCGCCGCCCGCCCGACATCATCATTGGCCCGCGCGCCACGCTGGCCAACTTGTCAGACCGCCCCGGCTGGAGCGCCTTGCCGGCGGTGCGCCAGCAGCAGCTGTGCCTGCTGGATACTGAACGCATGGACCTGCTGTCACGCCCTGGCCCTCGCCTGGGCGAGGCCGCCCAGATGCTGGTGGAGTGCCTCAAGGCCCTGCCTCCCCGTGACGCGCCCCGTTAATTTTCTTTACCCGAGAGACTCTTATGCAAACCCGAAAAATTCCCGCCACCATCGTCACCGGTTTCCTGGGCAGCGGCAAGACCACGCTCTTGCGCCACCTGCTGGCCAACGCGCAGGGCCGTCGCATCGCAGTCATCGTCAATGAGTTTGGCGAACTCGGCATCGACGGCGAACTGCTGCGCGGCTGCGGCATAGGCTGCGACGAGAACGGTGAAGAAAACGGACAGCTCTATGAGTTGGCCAACGGCTGCCTGTGCTGTACCGTGCAGGAAGAATTTGCACCGGTCATGGAAAAGCTGGCCGCTCGCCGCGACCAGATCGACCACCTGATCATCGAGACCTCGGGCCTGGCCCTGCCCAAGCCGCTGGTACAGGCCTTCCAGTGGCCCGCGCTGCGCAATACCTTCACGGTGGATGCGGTGGTGACCGTGGTGGACGCGCCTGCGGTGGCCGCGGGAGACTTTGCTGACGACCCGGTGACCGTGGACGCCCAGCGCCGCGCCGACGACAACCTGGACCACGACTCGCCGCTGCACGAGTTGTTTGAAGACCAGCTCGCCACGGCCGATCTGGTGATCGTGCACAAGACGGATGGGTTGACGGCCGAAGAATTGGTGGGCGTGGAAGCCGCCATCCGCGCCGAAACCTTGCCCGGTGTGAAGCTGGTGCATGCGCAGCATGGCCGCATCGATATTGGCGTGTTGCTGGGCCTGGAGCGCGCAGTGGAAGACCAGATCGACCAGCGCAAGACGCATCACGACGAGGAAGAAGACCACGACCATGATGCGTTTGACTCGGTGCAGGTGGCGCTGGACGTGACCGGCCGCGAAGCATTGCTGGCCGCGCTGCGCGATGTGGTGGGCCGCCACGAGATTTACCGCGCCAAGGGTTTTGTGGCCTTGCCCGGGGTGGCCATGCGCCTGGTGGTGCAGGGCGTCGGTACGCGCTTTGACAGCTACTTCGATCGCCCCTGGCGTGCGGATGAAGTGCGCCAGTCGCGCCTGGTGCTGATTGGTTCCGAGCTCAATGCGGCTGTGTTGCAGGCTGAGTTGAGTGCGGCGCTGGCGGCACCCGTCGCGGCTTGAATCCAAATGCACGCTGAAGCTTTAGTTTTGTGGCGGGCACAGGCCGACGGGGCACTCCGCTCCGCGGCTGTCCTCCGCCCTGCGGGCTCCTCCTTTATGCCGCTGCGCAGAGCGCCCCATCGACCTGCGCCAGGATGGGCTGTTCAACCTTACCTTGTGAAATAAAACATGCATTTGCTCTCCACCCGCCCCGGCGGCCACGTTGAAGACGGTGGCCAGGGTGTGGTGCGCGTGGAGCAAACGCCGGGTGACATCGTGGTGCTCAGCGCTGCGGACACGACGCTGTCGCTGCTGGCCGATGCAGCGGGGGCGTTGCCCGAAGGCTTTCCCACGGTGCGCCTGGCTAACCTGATGTGGTTGCGGCAGCCCGCGTCGGCGGACATGTATGTAGACGAGGTGTTGCAACATGCGCGCGTGGTGGTGATTGACCACCTGGGCGCTGCCAGCGATTGGGCCTATGTGGTGGAGCGCGTGCGTGAGCTGGCGCGCGAACGCGGCCAGTGGCTGGCCCTGTTCTCGGGTGACGCGAGTGAAGACCTGCAACTGCTGTTGCGCAGCACCGCCCCGCATGAGGACTGCCGCCAGTTGTGGCGTTGCCTGCGTGAAGGTGGCCGTGACAACGCCCGCAATTTTTTTGAATTGATAGGCCACTCCGCTTTTGGCCTGGGCGCACGGCCCACGCCACCTGCAGCGTTGTCACCGGCCATGGTCTACCAGTCGCCTGTGCCGCAGGCGTGGCGTGACGGAGCCCCTGCGGCGCTGCTGGTGTTCTACCGCGCGCATGTACAAGCTGGCAACACGGCGGTGTTTGATGCCATGCTGGCTGCACTCAGTGATGCGGGTCTGAATACCGTGGCCGTGGCGGTGGATTCGCTGAAAACCCCCGCCAGCCTTGCGCTGTTGCAGTCACTGGCTGCACAGCATGGGGTGGGCGTGGTACTCAATGCCACCAGCTTTGCCATCACCGCGCTGGATGGGGATGACGTTGACAGCGTGGACGGCGCGCAGATGGAGCCTCTGGCCGGCGACGCGCCCGTGTTGCAGCTGATCACCGCAGGTTGCGCGCAAGAGCAGTGGGCGGCTGACCCGCACGGCCTGGCCCCGCGCGACCTGGCGATGCAGGTGGTGCTGCCCGAGGTGGACGGCCGCATCGGCACCCGCGCCATCAGCTTCAAGGGCCTGGCCTGGCGCGATGAACGCACCGAGGTGGACGTGGTGCGTTACCAGCCCGAACCCGAACGCATGGCCTTTGTGGCCGAGCTGGCGCGCCGCTGGTGTGTGCTGCGTGACAGGCCCAATGCCGACAAACGCGTCGCGCTGATCCTGGCCAACTACCCCAACGACGATGCCCGCCTGGCCAATGGCGTGGGTCTGGACACTCCGGCCTCCACGGTGGCCCTGCTGCGCGCCATGCAGGACGCAGGTTATGTCACAGGTGCCTTGCCCGAAGGCGGTGACGCACTGATCGCCGCGCTGGTGGCGGGCGTCACCAACAACCTGGACGCGAACGATATCCGGCCGGCAGGCCAGAGCCTTGCCATGGCCGATTACCTGCAGGACTTCAACCAACTGGACGCTGCCAGCCGCGACGCGGTGAACACGTTGTGGGGCGCACCCGAACAGGACCCCATGGTGCGCAGCGGCCGCTTCATGGTCCCCGGCCTGCGCTTGGGGAATGTGTTTGTCGGCATCCAGCCCGCGCGCGGGCGTGACCTGGACCTGGTGGCCACGTATCACGACGCCGACCTGGTGCCCACGCACAACTACCTGGCGTTTTACTTCTGGCTGCGGCGCAGCTTTTCGGTGGACGCAGTGGTGCACGTCGGCAAGCATGGCAACCTCGAATGGCTGCCTGGAAAAAGCGTGGCGCTGGGTGCGGCCTGTTGGCCCGATGCCATCCTGGGCCCCTTGCCGCACCTGTATCCCTTCATCGTCAACGACCCCGGCGAAGGCAGTCAGGCCAAGCGCCGCACGCAGGCCGTCATCATCGACCACCTGATGCCGGCCCTGACCCGCGCCGAAACCTACGGCCCGCTGCAAAAACTCGAGCGGCAGATGGACGAGTACTACGAGGCCCTGTCACTGGACCCACGCCGCGCCCAACGCCTGCGGGGCGACATTCTGGAGCGTGTGCTGACTGAGAATCTGCACACCGACCTGGGCTTTGCCAAACCCGCCGATGACGCGGGCCGTGAGGCCTTGCTGCAGCGGCTGGATGCCTACCTGTGCGAGATCAAGGAGTCACAAATCCGCGACGGGCTGCACATCCTGGGCACATCACCACAGGGCCGCCAGCAGATCGACACGCTGGTGGCGCTGGCGCGCTTTCCCGGCGGCACAGCGGCTGGCCAACGCAGCCTGTTGGTGGCCTTGGCTCAGGATTTGGAGCTGGATGGTGTGGACGGCTTTAGCGTGCTGAGCCCGGAGTGGGCCGCACCCTGGAGCGGTCCCTTCCCCTCGGTGTTGCAAGACATCAGTGTGGACGCTTGGCGCCACGCCGGCCACACACGGGAGCGGCTGGAACTGCTGGCCCGGCAACTGGTGTCCGACCACGTGGTGGCCGATGAGACATTCGATGCTGCGGAATGGCCGCACACCGCCCCGGTGCTGCAACGCATGCGCCAGGTGCTGCGCCCGCGGCTGGACGCCTGCGGCCCGCAGGAGATTGCGCAGTGTCTGCGTGGCTTGTCGGGCAAGTTTGTGCCCGCCGGCCCCAGCGGTGCGCCGTCGCGGGGCCGTCCTGATGTGCTGCCCACGGGGCGTAACTTCTATTCGGTGGACACGCGCGCCGTTCCTACGCAAACCGCCTACGCCATGGGCGCGGCGGCAGCGGAGCGCGTGATCGAGCGGCACCTGCAGGACCATGGCGAGATGCTGCGCTGCCTGGGCCTGTCGGTCTGGGGCACCAGCACCATGCGCACGGGCGGCGAAGACATTGCCCAGGCCTTTGCATTGCTGGGCGTGCGGCCCAAGTGGGCAGACGGCAGCAGCCGGGTGGTGGACATCGAAGTGCTGCCCATGGCCATTAGAAATCGCCCCAGGGTGGATGTAACTCTGCGTGTGTCAGGCTTCTTCCGTGATGCCTTTCCCAATGTGATTGATCTGTTCGACACCGCCGTGCGTGCCGTGGCCGCGATCAGTGAAGAAGATGAGCCCGACGACGTGAACCCCATCCGCGCCCGCGTGCAGTGCGAAGCCGCTGAGGCAGAGGCCAAGGGCTTGAGTGCAGAGGACGCCCAACGCGAAGCCACTTGGCGCGTGTTCGGCCCGCGCCCGGGTGGCTATGGTGCAGGTCTGCAAGAGGTGATGGCCAGCGGCCGCTGGAGCGACGGCGCCGATCTGGCCCAGGCTTATCTGCGCGCTGGCGCCTTTGCCTACGGCCAGGGTGAGCACGGCGTGGCGGCACGTGGCAGTTTTGAACAGCGTCTGGCCGGTCTGGATGCTGTGCTGCACAACCAGGACAACCGCGAGCACGACGTGCTCGATTCGGACGACTACTACCAGTTCCAGGGTGGCATGGCGGTGGCTGTTGAACACCTCGCAGGCGCGCCCGCATCGCTGTACCACGGCGACTTCAGCGTGCCCGGTGCCCCGCGCATCCGCACGCTGGGTGAAGAAGTGGCGCGCGTGGTGCGTTCGCGCGCTGTTAACCCCAAGTGGCTGGAAGGCGTGCGCCGCCACGGCTACAAGGGCGCTTTTGAGATGGCCGCCACGGTGGACTACCTGTTTGCATTTGACGCCACCACCGGTGTGGTGGGCGACCACCAATACGCGCTGGTGGCCGATGCCTATTTGCACGACGACATCAACCGCGCGTTTTTGCAGCAGCACAACCCCGGCGCCCTGCGCAGCATTGGTGAGCGCCTGCTGGAGGCCATGCAACGCGGCCTGTGGGAGGCGCCAGGCGAGCACCGCGAACGCATTGAAGACCATTTGCTGGCGCTGGAGCGCCGGCTTGAAGAACACGGAGAAGGACCCTTGGTATGAGCACTCTCATGAGCATTCCTGAACTGAACATTGCTGTTGAGCCCGCCACGCGCGCGGCCTTTCCCTTCACCGCGCTGGTAGGCCAGCCGCAGTTGCAGCGTGCGTTGCAACTGGCGGCCATTGATCCCGGCATTGGCGGTGTGCTGATCAGCGGCCCGCGCGGCACGGCCAAGTCCACCGCGGCGCGTGCGCTGGCCGCGCTGCTGCCCGGTGCACCCTTTGTCACCTTGCCGCTGGCCGCCAGTCTGGAGCAACTGGTGGGCACGCTGAATGTGGAAGACGTGCTGCGCGACGGCCAGGTGCGCCTGGCGCCCGGGCTGTTGGCGCGCGCCCACAACGGCGTGCTCTATGTAGACGAAGTCAATCTGCTGCCCGACGCGCTGGTGGACGCCTTGCTGGACGTGGCCGCCAGCGGTGTGAACACGGTGGAGCGCGATGGCATCTCAAAACAGCACGCCGCGCGCTTTGTGCTGGTGGGCACCATGAACCCGGAGGAGGGTGAGCTGCGCCCGCAACTGCTGGACCGCTTTGGCCTCTCGCTGGTGCTTGCCAACCCGGTGGATGCCGCAGAGCGCACCGCCATCCTGCGCGCGCGCCTGGGTTTTGATGAAAACCCCGGGGCCTTGGGCGCGCAGCATGCGGAAGAACAGCGCGCGCTCAGTGCCGCACTGGTGGCGGCCCGCGCTGCGTTGTCACGCCTGACCTGGTCGGATGAGGTGCTGCACCATGCAGCGGCCTGCGCCATGGCGGCGGGCGTGGACGGCATGCGTGCCGATCTGGTGATGCTGCGCGCCGCGCGTGCGCTGGCAGCGCTGGAAGGGCGCAGCGAAGTGACCGTGGACGATGTGGACGCGGTGGCCGAACTGGCGCTGGCGCATCGCCGGCCCGAGAGCAGTACAGTGCAAGCACCGGGAAATAGCAACGGATCGACCCAGCCCAAAAACAATCCAGAGCGCCTGCAAGACCAGCCGTCTGTCCCATCGTTGCCGCTCGTGCCCCAAGGCGACTGGGGCGCTTTGCCCGCTCAACCCGAAGGCACCACCAAGGTCCACGCGATAGCAGGGTGGCCGCCAAAAAAAGCCTAGGCCACCCCAGCCGCCGCCCGCGCAACGGGCCTGGCAGCTGGCGGTGGCCTCCACCCCAACGCATTCCTTCATCAGGCGCTGTGGTACGTACCCACAGCGCGCCGCAGCGCAGCACGGCCATTGCCTGGCTGCCTACGGTGGTGGCCAAGGGGCCTGCGCCACTTCAACGCGAACACCTGCGCCACCAGCCCGTGGCGCTGCGCAGCAGTCGCCTGCATTGCATCGTGCTCGACACCTCGGGTTCCATGCGCCAGCGCGGCCGCTTGGCGCTGGCCAAGGGCCATGCGGCCTTCATGATTGAGCAAGCCGCGCGGCAGGGCGACGATGTGGCGCTGTTGCGCTTTGGCGGGCAGGGTGTGGAACTGCTGCTGCCCCCCGGCCGCGCACGCGCCTCCGGCAGCCAGCGCCTGCGCCCCGTGGGCGGTGGCGGTGGCACACCGCTGGCCGAAGCCTTGGCCCAGGCCGACCGCCTGCTGCAACGCACGCTGCGCAAGAGTGGCCCCACGGAGTGCTGGCTGTGGCTGCTGACCGATGGCCGCACGCTGGAGCAACCGCAGGCGCCGTTGACCCCGCAGCACCTGGTGATTGTCGATTTTGACGATCCGAAAAAGAACCTGGGCCGCTGTGCCGCCTGGGCCATGCGCTGGGGCGCGGAGCACCGCCTGGCCATGGCCCCGAGTTACCAACCGTAAAAGATCGTCATGCCCGACACCGAAATCATTGTCTGCACCACTTGCCGCCCGACGGGCGCCTCGCGTGAGCTGCCTGCCCACGGCCTGGCGCTGTTCGAGGCCGTGCAGGAAGCGCTGCTGGTGTGTGAGCTGGACACCGGGCAGCACAAGGGCCTGCAGGTGCGCGGCCAGGCGTGCATGAGCGGCTGCACCCGTGCCTGCACCGTGACGCTGCAAGCCCAGGGCAAGTTCACCTACTACTTTGGCGACCTGGCTCCTGATGGCGAGACCGCAGCCCAGGTGATTGCCTGCGCGCAACTGCACGTGCAGAGTGCCGACGGCAACCTGGCCCGCAATGCACGGCCCGATCGCCTGCGCAGCGGTATCCTTGCCCGATTGCCCCCTGTTGGTTTGAACGGCCTGGGCTCGACATGAGCGGCCAAATCCACTAAGTTTGTTTTTTTCACCACCCACCTTCCCATTAACCCCAAGGAGAACGCCATGACTGAACCGACGACGCTGACCCACAACCCTTCTCACACCCTGAATCCCGGCCTGGCCGTGCTGCGCCCGTTGCTGGGCGCCGCCGCACTGGGCCTGGTGGTGCTGTACGGCGTGGCTTTTGCCGAAAGCCCGCTGGCCCACAACGCCGCGCACGATGTGCGCCACATCACCGTCAAACCCTGCCATTGAGCAGCACTTTCACCGGGAGACAGCTATGGTTTTTCAACGATTGATCTGGGCGGCGCTGGCCACTGCGGTGGTGGTGGGTAGCGTGCAAACCGGTGTGCAGCGCTGGCAAGCCGCCCCGCTGATTCTGGCGGCCGAGGTGTACGAGGAGCAAAAGGTGGAGGCTCCGGCGCCCGCCGCCGCTCCCGCTGCCCACGTGCATGCCGAAGGTACGGCCCCTCATGCGCATGAGCACGGTGCTGCCAAGGAATGGGAACCCGCGAACGGCGCCGAGCGCATTGGCTGGACCTGGGTGGCCAACATGCTGCACGCCTTCAGCATGGCGCTGCTGGCATTTGCGGTGATGGGCGTCTGGCTCTACAAACGTGACGCACAACGCGGTGGCGCGGTGGCTTCACTGCGCCTGGCCGGCGTGGTGGCTGCAGCTGGCTGGTTGAGCTTTCATCTCTGGCCTTCGCTGGGTTTGCATGCGGAAATACCCGGCATGGAAGCCGCGCCGCTGCAGGCCCGCCAGGTCTGGTGGGTTCTGGCAGTGGGCAGTGCAGCGGGTGCCTGCGCCGTAGCCGGTTTTGCGCGTGCATCCTGGCGCTGGCTGGTGTCCGCAGCCTTGCTGGCGCTGCCTTTTGTGGTGGGTGCACCCAAGCTTCAAGGTGATGCCCTGGCCGGTTTTGGCCCCGAAGCCCATGCCGCTCTGGAACAACTCGGCACGCAGTTCATCTGGGCCACGACCTGGGTGTCTCTGTCGTTCTGGGTGAGCCTGGGTCTGGTCTGTGGCCTGGCTTTCCAGCGCTGGGTGCGTCCGGCTTTGCTGGCGGTGCTGCAGCGTGCAGACGTACCCGTAGCGGGCGCGGTGCAAGCTCCTCAGTGAATGGTGTGACGGGCTTTGTCTCCGCCGCCGGGGCGGGCCCGGCCGATGCGGCCCGACCCGGCCACGCCTTCAGCACCGTTGAGCAGCTGGCGGTGTACCGGGCCATCTTCGAGCGGCGCGACATGCGCCACTTCAGCGGCGGCACGGTGGCTGACGATGTGATGCAGCGCCTGCTCTCGGCCGCGCACCACGCGCCCAGCGTGGGCTTCATGCAGCCCTGGCGCTTTATTCGCGTGCGCAACTGGCCCTTGCGTGAAGGCATTCATGCGCTGATTGAGCAGGAACGTGTGCTCACGGCCCAGGCCTTGGGCGAGCGCGAAGACGAGTTCATGAAGCTCAAGGTGCAGGGCGTGCTCGACGCCGCCGAAGTATTGGTCGTGGCCTTGCCGCCAGGGCGCGAGCAGCATGTGTTTGGCCGCCGTACCCTGCCCGAAATGGACCTGGCCTCGGCGGCTTGCGCCATCCAGAACCTCTGGCTGGCCGCCCGCGCCGAGGGCCTTGGCATGGGCTGGGTCTCGATTTTTGATCCGCAGCAGCTGGGCGGGCTGTTGCAGATGCCGGAAGGCAGCAAGCCGATTGCGGTGTTGTGTCTGGGCCCGGTCCAGGCCTTTTATGACCAGCCCATGCTGCAGGCTGAAAAGTGGGCGCGCCGTGCCCCGCTGGCCGACATGGTGTTTGAAGACAGCTGGGGCACGATTGCCCGGCATGAGCCGGGAGCCGGCTGACATGTTCACGCACTGGGCCAGCTTTCATGCCTTTGCCGTTCCTGCTTCCATGGCAGGGTACACGGCGTGCGTGCTCGGTGTGGTGCTGTTGCTGGCTTTGTGGGTAGACAAATCTTTCGGTGAGCCGGCCACAGGTGTGCATCCGGTGGTCTGGATGGGCAACTACCTTCGGGCCTGCGGAAGCATTACCGTGCGCTGCCCGCCCGGGCCAGCTTTTTTTCTCGGCACACTGGCCTGGTGGGTGGGTGTGGCATTGGTGGGCGCAGCAGCCTGGGGGGTGCAGGCCCTGGTGTTCTGGCAGCTGGCCGGCTACATCAAGGCGCCGGCCTGGGGCGCCGCCATCGACACTGCGCTGCTGGCCGTGCCGATGGCCTGGTTGCTCAAATGCATGCTGTCATGGCGCATGCTGCGCGAAGAGGTTGGTGCGGTTGAACTGGCGTTGGGCCAGTCGCTGGAAGCAGGACGGGAGCGCCTCTCCTGGCTGGTCAGCCGCGACACCGCCCAGCTCACTGAAAGCCAGGTGCGGGAAAGCGCAATCGAATCGCTGGCCGAAAACCTCAATGACTCTGTGGTGGCCCCGGTTTTCTGGTTTGCGTTGCTGGGTTTGCCGGGTGCGGCCATTTACCGCTTTGCCAATACGGCAGACGCCATGTGGGGTTACCGCGGCATCTATCGCGGCAAAAATTGGGAATGGGCCGGCAAGTGGGCCGCGCGTGCGGACGACGTGCTTTCCTGGTTGCCGGCGCGCCTGACGGCGCTGTTGCTGGCACTGGCGGCAAAGGGCCTGAAGCTCAAGGCATTGCGCGAAGAAGCCCGCAAGACCCCGTCGCCCAACAGCGGCTGGCCCATGGCGGCCATGGCGTTGGCACTCGGTGTCTCACTCGGCAAGCCGGGCGTTTACACCCTGAACCCCCAAGGGCGGCCACCTGAAGCATCGGACACGGCCCTGGCCCAAACCCTGGCCTCGAAGGCGGTGTTCTCCCAGACCCTGGTTGCCGCCCTGGCGATGCTGTTGATGGCGCTGGTGGCATCGGCATGAACACCAGCTTGGTCACCACGCGCATTCACGGTGGGCCTGACGCACTGGGCGTGCCGCTGCACGACTTTTCCACCAACAGCAATGCCTGCGGGCCTTGCCCCGCAGCGCTGGCTGCTGTCGGCCAAGCTGACGCCACCCGTTACCCCGACGCCGGCTACACGCAGTTGCGCAGGCAACTGGCGGCCTTTCATCGTGTCGATGAGGCGCGTGTATTGCTGGCGGCCAGCGCCAGCGAATTCATCTTTCGCATGACCACCCTGGCCGCGCAGCAGGGCGCACGCGCGGTGTGGCTGCCACCGCACAGCTACGGTGATTACGCACAGGCAGCGGGGGCGCATGGCCTGGAGGTGGCCGGCAAACCCGAGGATGTGCAGCTGCTCTGGGCCTGTGAGCCTTCCAGCCCATTGGGTGCTGCGCATCGCGGCCTGGGTGAGCTGGTTGATGCCCGGGAATTGACTGCCTTCGTCGTGCTGGACCGTGCTTACGAGCCCCTGCGGCTCAGCGCTGCGCCTACGCTCACGCCGCCGCAGCTGCAAAACACCTGGCAGCTCTGGACGCCCAACAAGGCGCTGGGCCTGACCGGCGTGCGCGCGGCCTATGCGATTGCACCGATGGAGCAAACGGACAACGCTGCAGCGCTGGAGCAGCTCTGCCCCTCGTGGCCGGTGGGCGCGCATGGCGAGGCCATGCTGCAAGCCTGGGTGAGCAAAGAGGCGCAGGACTGGCTCGCCGGCAGCCTCAATACTTTGCGCGAATGGAAAGCCCGGCAGATCAGTTTGTGCGAATCATTGAGCTGGCACTGCCTGCCCAGCGATGCCAATTTCTTCTGCGCCCAGCCGGCCTTGCCCGAAGGCCTGAGCTTGCAGCAGGCGCTGTCCACACTGCGCGCCCAAGGCACCAAGCTGCGCGACACGACATCATTCGGCTTACCCGGCCATGTGCGCCTGGGCGTGCAGCCGCCAGCCGCGCAGGATGCCCTGCACAACGCATGGCAACAACTCTCCAGGACAAGTTCATGAGTGCAAAAAGTGTCATGGTGCTGGGCACCACCAGCGGCGCTGGTAAAAGCTGGCTGACGACAGCGCTGTGCCGCTACTACGCGCGGCAGGGGCTCAAGGTTGCGCCCTTCAAGGCGCAGAACATGAGCAACAACGCAAGGGTGGTCGCGCAAGGTGAGATCGGTAGCGCGCAATACTTCCAGGCCTTGGCGGCGAGAGCTGTACCCGACGTGC
This sequence comes from Polaromonas sp. P1_F4, assembly GCF_056405675.1. NCBI lineage: Bacteria > Pseudomonadati > Pseudomonadota > Betaproteobacteria > Burkholderiales > Comamonadaceae > Polaromonas > Polaromonas sp. P1_F4. The sequence continues at coordinate 692,973 of NZ_JBFUBP010000001.1, forward strand.
GCATGAACCCGCTGCTGCTCAAGCCCGAAAAAGACACACAAAGCCAGGTCGTGTTGATGGGCCAGGTCAACGCCGAACTCTCGCGCATGGAATGGCGCGGCCGCAGCGCCTCGGTCTGGCCGGTGGTGTCGCGGGCGCTCGATGAGTTGATTGCGGACAACGACGTGGTCGTGATGGAGGGTGCAGGCTCGCCGGCCGAAATCAACCTCAAGTCCAGCGATATCGTCAATATGCGCGCTGCGCAGCACGCCAACGCGGCCTGCCTGCTGGTGACCGACATCGACCGCGGCGGCGCCTTTGCCCACCTGTATGGCACCTGGGCCATGCTGGACGAAGCCGAGCGCAAACTCATCAAGGGCTTTGTTCTCAACAAATTCAGGGGCGATGCCAAACTGCTGGCGCCCGGCCCGCAAATACTGCAGGACTTGACCGGCATTCCCACGGTGGCGACGCTGCCGATGTGGTGGCAACACGGCCTGCCTGAAGAGGATGGTGTGTTTGATATGGCCCCCACGCTCGGCACTGACGTGTCCTCGCTGCCCCCCGGGGGGGCTGAACTTGCTCGGGGCGGCCCGTCGCGGCGTTCGGGACCGCTGTTGGTAGCCGTCGTGGCCTACCCACGCATCAGCAACCTCGACGAATTCCAGCCCCTGAAAAATGTGCCCGGCGTACGCTTGAAGTGGGTGCGCAGCCCGGCCGACCTGGCCGGCGCCGACTGGATCATCCTGCCCGGCTCCAAGCACACCAGCGGCGACCTGGCCTGGCTGCGCGCGCAGGGGCTGGACCAGGCCATTGCCGCTCACGCAGGGCAGGGCGGCGCGGTGCTGGGCATTTGCGGCGGCCTGCAGATGCTCGGCGAAGCGTTGATTGACCCGCATGGCATCGACGGCAATGCACCCGGGCTGGGCTTGCTGCCGGTGGTCACCGTCTTCGAAGAAAGCAAAACGGTACGGCAGCGGCAGGCCCGCTTTGGCGAGGTGGACGGCGCTTGGGCGGCACTGTCAGGCGTGGCCCTGCAGGGCTATGAAATTCACCACGGCCAGACCGCGCAGCACCCGGCGCTGGCCGCAGCGGGCGACACGGCCAGCGCGGTGATGGCAGAAGGCCTGGCCTGGCAGAACATTCGCGGTAATGTGCTGGGCCTGTATCTGCACGGCATGTTTGAAGACCCGGCGGTATTGCAGGCGCTGTTTGGCGCCACGGTGCCCACGCTGGACTCGGTGTTTGATGGGTTGGCCGACTACATCGGCGAGCACTTTGCACCCGGTGTACTGCAATCGCTGATCAGCGACCGGTAAGCCTCTCAGGCCTATCCAGGCATCCGCTTCAAAGGCCCGAAGCAGGCCTGCAACGACTCGGCCTTGCACACAATGAACTGGTCCTGCTTGGGGCTGAACTGGATGAAGCGCACGACCGGCGGGTCCGACGCTTCGTGCAGGTCGCCTGAGCAGTCCCGCTTGCCATTGCTGTCGGTCACGGTGTCGGTGAGCCGGTAAAACCCTTGCGCGCTCGGCGCTGCGGATATTTCGTAGTCGCCTCGCGTGACTTCTTCGCCGCTGGTGTTAAGCCGGGTGCCCTTGGCGCTGTATTGCCAGGTTTCGGTGCAGGCTTTTCCTGCCAGCGTCCAGCTCCAGGTGCCCACGAGAGGTTGGGGCGAGGGGACTGACGCTGGGGCGGGTGGTGTGGGCTTGGCCGTCTGCGCAGCGGCAAGGCCACAGAACAAGGTGGCAAGGGCCAAACCCGTCAGCTTGCGCAAGGGGTGGCTCCTGGCCATGGAATGGGGATAGCTGTGTGAAAACGTCATGGGGTGATTATGAGGAGGCCGCAAGGTGGCTTCCCCTGCGCAGAGCCATCCCTTTGTCGCCAGGTGTTATTTCTTAAGAAAAACAAGCCCTGAGCCCAATGGAGACGAGCGCGAGCAGCTATCAAAACTGTAGCGAGTAGGGCTTCCCAGGGCTGCGCCGTGCGTGAAACCCAGGCTATCGCGCCGGTCCGGGGCGTCGTAATATGGCACTTGTCATGCGCGGCGCATGGGCCTGTGGCCCCAGATGGCAGGCCATCGCCGGCAGGAAAAGAGAGATCTTTGGGGGCTTCGCCGCCCGTCCTGTCCCGAAAGGCTACAGATGAAAAGCCATGCCGGCATCAAACGCATTTACCGCCTGGCCCGACGCGGCGCCAATGCAACGGGCGGGTTCACACTCAACGCTGCCTGCAGCGCCGCATTGCTTTTGCTTGCCGGAGGTGCCCAGCAGGCCCAGGCCGCAGACGCCGCCAACGCCAGCGTGTCTGCAGGCGCCGCCAGCCTGGCCACGGTGGGCAACACCACCACCGTCAACCAGACCAGCCAGCGCGTGGCGATTGACTGGACCAGCCTGTCTACGGTGGCCAATGAGGCGCTGATCTTTAACCAGCCCAATGCGTCGGCGATTGCGCTGAACCGCGTCACCGGTAGCAGCCCGAGCGAACTGCTTGGCAGCCTTACAGCCAACGGCCAGGTGTTTATCCTGAACCCGAACGGCGTGCTGTTTGGCGCGGGCAGCCAGGTCAACGTGGGCGGCCTGGTGGCTTCAACCTTGGGCATGAGCAATGCCGACTTCATGTCCGGCAACCATGTGTTCACGGGTTCGGGCGGCCCGGTCGTCAATCGGGGCACGCTGAGCGCTGGGCAGGGTGGTTACCTCGCCCTGCTGGCGCCCGAAGTACGCAATGAAGGCGTGATGACGGCATCACTGGGCACCGCACTTCTGGCCGCAGGCAACAAGGTCACCCTGAACATCGACAACGGCAGCCTGCTGGGTTACAGCATCGACCAGGGCGCCATTAACGCGCTGGCCGAGAACAAACACTTGATCCAGGCGAACGGCGGGCAAGTACTGCTTTCCGCGAAAGCCATGGACAGCTTGACCACCGCCACGGTGAACAACACCGGTGTCATTGAAGCCAAAACGATCCAGAACAAGGCCGGCCGTATCCTGCTGATGGGTGATATGGCGACAGGCACGGTCAATGTGAGCGGCACGCTGGACGCCAGCGCACCGAACGGTGGCGACGGCGGCTTTGTCGAAACCAGCGCGGCCCATGTGAAGGTGGCCGACGGCACCGTCATCACCACGCTGGCGGCCAATAGCCACCACGGTACCTGGCTGATAGACCCGACCGACTTCACCGTCGCCGCGGGCAGCGGTGCGCTGACCGGCAGCGGCATAGGCGCGGGCACGCTGGCCGCCAGCCTCAACCTGGGCAACGTCGCGCTGGCGACCAACAATGCCGGCGGCACGGACAACGGCGACATCCACGTCAACGCTGCCTTCACCTGGAACGCGGGCACCACGCTGACCTTGAGCGCCTGGCGCAACATCAACATCAACGCGTCCATCACCTCGCAGCACGCCAACGGCAAGCTGGCACTGGAATACGGGCTGGGCGCCATCAATGCGGGGAACACGGCGACCTACAACGTCAGGGCAACGGTCAACTTGCAGGCCGGCGACAACTTCAGCACCCGGCTGGGCAGCGACGGCGTCACGGACCCGTACAAAGTCATCACCAGCCTGGGCGTGGCAGGCAGCACCACCGGTACCGACCTGCAGGGCATCAACGGCAATCCCACCGGCAACTACGTGCTGGGCGCCGACATCGACGCGAGCGACACGGTGAACTGGAACGCCGGCGCGGGTTTCGATACCCTGGGTGGCGTCGGCGCGCCGGGTATTTTCGAGGGGCGTTTTGACGGCCTCAACCACAAGATCCGCAATCTCTTCATCAACCGTCCGGGCGACAACTTCGTGGGCCTGTTCGGCCTCACGCAGAGCACCAGCATCCAGAACCTCGGGCTGGTGGGCGGCAGCATCACCGGCGCCGACTTTGTGGGCGCCGTCGCAGGGCAGGGCTGCTGCACTACCTTCAGCAATGTCTACAGCACGGCAACGGTGCAGGGCATTGACGAGGTTGGCGGCCTGGTGGGCGAACTCAGCCAGGGCGGCATCACCGACGCGTACGCCAGCGGCGCCGTGAGTGGCGCCGACAAGGTCGGTGGACTGGTCGGCAGCTCGCTGGACGGCATCATCACGCGCGCCTACAGCACTGGCCGCGTCACCGCCACCGGCATGGCAGGCGGGCTGGTGGCCGAACAGGTTGGAACAGCTGTGACAAACAACAGCTATTGGGACGTCAACACGTCCGGCCAGGCTACCAGCGCGGGCGGTGCCGGCAAGACCACCGCACAGATGATGCAGGCGGCCACCTTCACCGGCTGGGACATCGCCACGCAGGGCGGCTCAACAGCCGTGTGGCGCATTTACGAGGGCCAGACGGGCCCGCTGCTGCGCAGCTTTTTGCAGCTGCTCACACTGTCCGACACCAGCGTGGCCTACAACGGCGCGCAGCAGTCGGGCGCCGGGGCGCCGGGCATCACGGCCGCCAGCGGTACCAACCCCGGCAGCTACTTCGCCTGGTCGGGCCAGGAAGGCTATGACATCACGGGCGGCACGCTGACGATCAGGTCAGCCGGTTCGGGCGGCAACTTCCTGATCGACGAGGCCTACCGCAGCGCGATGATCTACCTGGCCGGCGTGAACCGCTCCGCGAACCCCCGCATCGGCCTCAGCCCCGATGCCCAGGTCGATGCCCTGAGGACGGCCGCCGCCGAAGCCGGCAACACAGGCGAGGACGAGTAATTCTCAAGCGCATGCAGCGGCTCCCTTGGCTTCAGACCAGCAGGGCGGCGAAACCGGCTTGGCCGGGCCGTCGAGAGCTGTGCGTAGAGCTCTGGATGCTATGGTTTTAATAGCTGCTTGCGCCCGTCTGTATTGCCTAAAAGCCTGATTTCATGCTTAAAAATCGGCCAAAAAGGCCTTTTTTGGCATCTACGAACCCAACGGGGGCCGGAAAAATGGCGAAAAACTGCTTTTTCAGGAAATTTCGGCTCTTTCTTCAGCACTAAAAGTGCCTGAATGGCAATAGTAGCGGGCGCAAGCAGCTATTAAAAACATAGCAAGCGACTTCGCCGGCGGGGCCGTGTTGCCGCACGGATACGACGGTGTTGAAACGCAACAGGCAGTCGTTTCTCCCATGCCTTCCAGCAGTCAATTCATGGATACTTATGGTTACCTTCACGGGGCCCTAGTTACCCCGCTCGTCCAGGCAGTAGCCGGATTTTCTGACTTCCGAAAAGACTCTCATGAAAAGTCACGCCAGCATCAATCGCATCTATCGCCTGGTCTGGAACGCCGCGTTGGGCCTGTGGGTGGCGGTGGCTGAAACCGCCAAAGGCCGAAGCAGGGGCGGCTCGGGGCGCAGCGGTGTTGAAGTTGCTTCCGTCGGCCCCCGTGAGGGTTTCGTTTTTGTCCTGCATGCACGTTGTCGCGCCGCCGTGGTCATGCTGCTGGCGATGTCCGTCTTTAACTTGCAGGTGCATGCTGCCGATGCGCTGAATTCCACCGTGGTGGTGGGCAGCGGCAGCGTCAGCACCAGCGGCGCCACCACCACCATCAACCAGGCCAGCCAGCGCCTGGCGATTGACTGGACATCGCTTTCCACGGCAGCCAACGAGGCGCTGCGATTCAACCAGCCCAATGCACAGGCGATAGCGCTGAACCGCATCACCGGCAGCAGCCCGAGCGAGTTTTTGGGCAGCCTGACCGCGAACGGCCAGGTGTTCATCCTGAATCCCAACGGCGTGCTGTTTGGCGCCGGCAGCCAGGTCAATGTGGGTGGGCTGGTAGCTTCCACGCTCAGCATGAGCAATGCTGACTTTCAGGCTGGCAACCATGTGTTCACAGGCTCAGGCGGTGCAGTGGTCAACCAGGGCACGCTCAACGCCGCCCCCGGTGGCTACCTCGCTTTGCTGGCCCCCGAGGTGCGCAACGAAGGCGTGATGACGGCGAGTCTGGGCACAGCCCTGCTGGCTGCCGGCAACAAGGTCACCCTGAATTTAGACAACGGCTCCTTGCTGGGCTACAGCATCGACCAAGGCGCCATCAACGCCCTGGCCGAGAACAAACACCTGATCCAGGCCAATGGCGGGCAAGTGCTGCTGTCCGCCAAGGCGATGGACAACCTGACCGCGGCTACTGTTAACAACACTGGTGTCATTGAAGCGAAGACCATCGCCAACAAGGCCGGGCGCATCCTGCTGATGGGCGACATGGAGCACGGCACTGTCAATGTGGGCGGCACGCTGGATGCCAGCGCCCCCGATGGCGGCAATGGCGGGTTCATTGAGACCAGTGCCGCCAATGTGAACGTTGCAGCCGGCACGCGGGTCACGACCAAGGCAGCCGATGGCCAAAGCGGCACCTGGTTGATCGACCCGGTGGACTTCACCATTGCCGCCGGCAACGCGGCGCAAACCACTTCCGGCATGGGTGCGGCCACCTTGTCGGCCGCATTGAACGCCGGCAACGTGAGCATTGCGACGGATGGTTCCACGGCTGGCAATGGCGACATCAACGTCAACAGCGCAGTCAGCTGGGCGAGCCCCAGCACCTTGACCTTGACGGCGCACCGCGACATCAACTTCAACGCCAACGTGGCATATTCCGGCGGCGCGGCGGGGGGGCTGACCGCACAAGCCACGCGCAACATTACCGGCGGGGGAACCCTGAATCTGGGCATAGGCGGCGGGACGTTGGACATGACGGCCGGCGACAGCATCGGCGGCACCGACGGCCTGGGGCAAATCTTTGCCGGCAGTTTGAAGCTGAAAGCCACCACGGGTGAAGTGATCATGAATAGCGGCGTGGACTGGCAGGCCAGCTCCTTTGACCTGTACGCGGGTACCGACATTCGGGGAAATGCCGGCGCCGTCAATGCCACCATGACTGCGCCCGGCGGCAGCTTCACCGCTTCCGCGGGCAACACGGGCAATGGCCGAATACGCATCAACAGCTTCTCCAATGCCATAGGCACGCTGAACCTGACCGCCCTGGGGACAGGCGGAGGTGGTCAGGTCGACTTTTTGAGTGCCTCAGCCATCGGCAACGCTTCCATCACGGCCGCGCGTGACGTGAACGTCAGCGCGACCGGCAGCCTCAACCTCAATGCCCTGACCCTGACGGGTGCCAACCAGAACGTCAACCTGGCGGCCGGCGGTGGCACGCTGACGACGCTGGGTGCCCTGAACACCGGCGCAGGCAACCTGACCCTGTCGGGCGGCTCTATGTCTCTGGGCGGCGCCTTGAGCGCCAAAGATCTCAGCCTGACCGCAACGAGCGGGCTGAACATCAACCGGGACCTCACGGCGACCGGCAACCTGACACTCGCCGCGAGCAATGCGGCCATTCAGCAAACTGCCGGCGTCCTGGTCGCGGGCGGCACGACGACCGTCAATGCCGGCGCGGGTAGCGTCAACTTGAGCGGCCTCAACAATTTCAACGGCGCAGTCAGCGTCAGCAACCTGGGCGTGAACAACGTTGCGATCAACAACGCGGGCGGTGCGCTGACCCTGGGCACTGTGTCTGTCGGCAGCGGCACACTGAGCCTGACGGGCAACAACATCACCCAGACAGGCGCTATCACGCAGGCCGCCGGTGCGGGTGCAGTCACCATCAACGGCGGCGCCAGCGCGATAAACCTGAGCAACGCGGGCAACAATTTCACCGGCGCGGTCGGGCTCAACAATACCGGCGTCAATGCCGTGACCATCCGGGATGTGAACGACCTGGTGCTGGGCCCATCCACCGTGCAGGGCAGCCTGACGGCGATTTCCAGCGACGGCTCCATTTCGCAAGCCGGCGTATTGAATGTGGCGGGTGCTTCCACGTTCACGCTGAACGGCACCAGCAAGGACGTGTTGCTGGGCACTTCGGCCAACACCTTCGGCGGCGGCGTGACGGTGAACGGCACCGGCAGCGTCAGAGACATGGCCTTCCGTTACGGCAGCGGTTTTGCCTTTCCCACCACACCCAGCTACTCCGGCACATTGACGCTGGTCAATGACGGCGGCGCCATCAACCTGGGCACGCAAACCTTCAGCGGCGGCCTCGCGTTGACGGCGGCCGGCGGCATCAACCTGTTCGGCGGTACGCTGCAGACGGGCGGTGCACAAACCTTCAACAGCGCGGTAACGGTTGGCGGAACCGTCAACCTGGTCAGCACCGGCGGAGGCATCACATTTGCCAACACGGTCAATGGCGCGAATGCACTGAGCACCACGAGTGCCGGGCCCACCAATTTCAATGCGTCGGTGGGCGCTACCACCGCGTTGACCAGCTTGAGCGTCACTTCGGGCGGCGCCATCAACGTGCAGACCGGCGCCACGCTGCGCACGGGCGACCTGATGATGACGGCAGCAGGCGGCATAGGCAATGGCATCGGCGGTGCAGCGGCTATTGATGCGGCGCGCCTGAGCGCCATCAATTCAGTCGGCGGCCATATTGCACTGTCGCACACCGGCACGGGCACGCTGGTGGTGACGGACCTGGGGCAGGGCGATGGCATACAGAACAGCGTCGTGGGCGGCAACGTCAGCCTGGCAGCAACCAACGGCAGCATCCAGGTGCTGGGCAGCAAGGTCAGTGCGGCCGGCGGCAACGTCGTGCTCGGCGCGGCTGGCGCCAGCGCGACGCATTCAGTGGAGATCGTGAACAACGGCGCTACCCAATCGAACGTTACTACCAACGGCACAGGCAACATCACCATCAACGGCAACCTGACGAGCGGCGGCGCCAGCGCCACCGGCGGCTCGGCGGGCGGCGTGGTCGTCACCAATTCCAACATCACCGCAGGCAGCGGAACCATCACTGTTACGGGCGACGCGGGAGTACCTTCCGGTTTGCCGCGGGTGTCACGCGGCGTGCGCCTGGACTCGGGTACAAAAGTCACCGGGGCCGGCAACATCAGCATCACGGGCCAGGTTGGCAGCAGTGCGTCGATTAACAGCGAGGGCCTGCAATTGGCCGGTGGGGCGGAAGTCTCCAGCACCGGTGGAGACGTTGCACTCACCGGTTCGCTAAACAATCCTTCCACCCTTGCTGGCACCGGCCTGCATGTCAGTGGCAAGGTGCAGTCCGGTGCGAGTAAAAAAATCACGCTCACGGGCTCGGCGACCGTGGGCGGCAGCTCTGGCACCGGTGTGGTGATCGATGGGGCGGCGGAGCTACTTGCCGGCACAGGTGGGTTGACCATTCTGGGCAGCGTCAGCTCTTCAACGACTGCCACCAACGTCATTGGCACATCCATCGTCACCTCCAGTCCCTCTGCCAGCCCCATCATCAGCTCTACAGGCGCAATAGATATTACTGGCACCATGAGTGCCGGCTCCGCTTCAGGCAACGGCGCTTTACGCATGGAGGGCGGCACCATCAACTCAAATGGCGCGAACATTGTTTTGCGTGGCTCCGGCGTGCCTGCGCCTGCGCCTGTGGCTGCCCGTGATGTCTATCTCGCCGGTACGACGGTCGCCAGCAGTGGCGGCGAAATCCAGATTATTGGCGACCGCGTCGAGATTCTCAGTACGGTCAATGCAGGGGCCGGCCGTGTGGTGATTGCGCCCTTTACCCCCAACCGGGAGATCAAGCTCGCGTCATCGGTGGGGGGTATTGAGGCCGTAGCACTGAATTTGAGTACCTCTGAGATCAACCTCATCACGGCGGGGGTGTTGCAGATCGGTACCCTGACGAGCACTGGCGGCATTGAGATTGGTGGCGCCATCACTGCCGCACCGGGACCTTTGCCGGTCATCAGCCTGCTCAATGCCGGCAGCATCACCCAGACGGGCGCACTCAGCGTTGGCAAGCTCCGCGCGGCGGGGTCCTCCGTGACCCTGACCAACGCCGGCAACCAGATCGATGAAATCAGCGGACGCTCTACCACCGGAGCATTCGCCGTTACCAGCAGCAAGTCCGCGCCGCTCACAGTGGGCACGGTTGACGGGTACGCGGGCATCAACTCGGGCAGCAACGCCACCACGCTGACCAACCTGAACGGCGCCATCGCACAGACCCAGGCCATTGTGGCCAGCAGCTTCACCGGCAGCGGTGTGGGTGGCATCAATCTCAACCTGGCTGCCAACCAGATCGGCGCTTTTACGGCGACCAATAGCGGCGCGGGCGACATCGTGCTGCGCAACGGCATCAACACCACACTCACGTCCCTCACCAATACCGGTACGGGCCGCATTGACGTCGACAACATCGGTACGGTCACGCTGGCGTCAAGCGGCATCACCAGCAGTGGCACGGCCGCGGGTACTTCCGCCGGCACAGCGGCGGTGCGCATCAAAGGCTCGCAGGGCATTGTGGCCAGCGGCGCGTTTCCGCACATCAGCAATTCTGCGGGCGGCTCGGTCTACCTCGACGGCGGCGCAGGCAGCGTGGGCACCAACCCCGCCGGCGCGGTGGGTATTTCCGCTGCGTCCGTCACTGCGGTGGCGGCAGGCGGCGCCTCGCAAGTCAACCTGAGCCTGGCGAACGGCGGAACGCTGGAGAACATCTTCGCGGCGGGCAGCGTGAATGTCACGGCCACGACCGGCAGCCTGGCGGTCAAGACGGTGTCAAGCAGCTCGGTCAGCCTCAGCGCCGCAGCCGGCGCCATCACCGACGCCAACGGCGCGGCGAATAACATCAGTGGGACGTCTCTGACTGCTTCCTCACAAAACGGCATCACGCTGGGCACCAACGTGAGCGGTGCGCAGGTGCTGGGCACCACGGGCGCAGCCGGCGACATCACCATCACCGCCGCCAATGCCATCGACACCAGCAACTTCAGCGTGAGCACCAACGCAGGTTCCGCCCAAACGGTCAGCCTGGCTTCGAATGCCGGCATCACGGTGGGCAGCGCCTTCGGCAATAGCCAGGACAAGCTCAAGCTGATCACGACCGGCGGCAACATCGCCGTCAACGGCGCGCTGACGGCCAGCGAACTCACGCTGAACACCGCCGGTACCAGCACCCAGAGCGCGGCGATCACTGCCACAGGCCTGGAACTGCTGGGCACCGGCAGCCATACGCTGAACAATGCAGGCAACGCGGTGACGACGCTGGCAGGCAATACCGGCAACGTCGACTACTCGCAGGCCGGTGCGCTGGCCATTGGCACCGTCAACACGGCAGGGCTGACTGCCAGCGGCAAGGTGCTGGTGCGTGCGACTGGCGCTGCGGGCGACATCACGCTGAACAATGCGGTCACCTCAGGCAGCGCGGCGAATGATTCGCTGGTGCTGGCTGCCGGTCGCAACTTCATCAACAACGCCGGCGCAACACCGCTGAACCCGGGCGCGGGCCGCTTCCTGGTGTATTCGACCGACCCGACGGCCAACACCATGGGCGGCTTGGCCTCTACAGGCAACGCCTTCAGCCGCACTTATGCGGCCAATGCGCCCACCGATGCCTCCATGACTTCGCTCAGCGGCAACCGCATGGTGTACAGCGTGACGCCGGTGCTCACCATCACGGGTGACAACCAGGCCAAGGTCTATGGCGCGGCCGACCCGGGCCTGACGTACACGCTGAATTCCGGGCTCGTGGCCGGCGACACGGCTGCAACCGCGCTGGCCGGCGTGCTGGCAGCGCCGACGGGTTCCGCGGCCTCCGCAGGCACGCACGCCATCACCCAGGGCACGCTGGCTTCAGCCCTGGGCTACGGCATTGCGTACACCAACGGCACCCTGACGGTGGGCAAAGCCACGGTGAGCGTGACGGGCATGGCGGCCAACAACAAAACCTACGATGGCAGCGCAACAGCGATCCTGGGCAACGTCGGCACCCTGACGGGCCTGGCCTACGGCGAGCTATTGACCCTGAATTCCACGGGTGCCAGCTTCTCCGACGCGAATGCCGCCAACGGCAAGACCGTGACCGCCACCTACGGCCTGGCCAACGGCGCGGGCGGCCTGGCCAGCAACTACCAGCTGGCGGCGGCGCCCGTCACGGCGACGGCCGACATCAACAAGGCCAACCTGAGCGTCACGGCCAACAATGACAACCGGACCGTGGGCGCCGCAGCCTATACCGGCGGAAACGGCGTGAGTTTCAGCGGCTTTGTGGGCGGCGAAACGGCTGCCGTGCTGGGCGGCGCGCTGACCTACGGCGGCAGTTCGCAAGGCGCGAGCGCTGTGGGCAGCTACGCCATTACGCCCGGCGGCTACAGTGCCGGCAATTACGCGCTGGCCTATGTCGACGGCGTGCTGACCATCAACCCGGTAGCAGCGCCTGTACCGGTGCCGGTAGTGCCAGGCGGCAGCCCGGCAAGCGACGCTTATCTGAGCGCGCTACGGAACATCGCGAGCCTTGGCGCTTCAGGTGACGGTGGCGGCGCGCAGGGAGGTGGTGCAGACCCCAGTGACGCCCTGAAAGCTGCCGCTGCCGAAGCCGGAAACACGAACGAGGAATAAGCCCACCCCCGTCCAGCCTCACTTCGTGTAGCCTGTTCCCCCCTCAGGGGGCGGCGCCTGCGGTCTGGCAAAGCCAGTCCCGCGGCCCCCGTTTGTGCGCACAGAACTCTTCAACCAGCATGAGCCGTGGAACCGGCTTTGCCGGGCCACAGGCGGGCGGCCCCCTCGGGGGGCAAGGAACTACACGGAGTGAGTGACTGTGGGGGCCAATGGAAGCCACAAGGTAAAGCGCGTGCCCGCCGGCCCCGATTGCCAGTTGACCGTGCCGTCAATGGTTTGCGCGCGGCGCCGCTGGTTTTGCAGGCCTTTCCCCGCGGCGTCGCCAAAGGCTTGGTCGACATCAAAGCCCTGGCCGTTGTCTTCGATGATGACCTGCACCCCGGCGCCTTCGATGGCAGTGCTAAAGCGGATCTCGGTCGCATGCGTATGGCGCAGGATGTTGGCCACGCTTTCCTGGATGATGCGCAGGATGTGCAGCGCGCTGGAAGGGTTCAGCCAGTCCAGCGTGGGGAGTACCTGCACTTCCCACAGCAGCGTGACGCCGGTGCCTTCCAGCCGGGGTTCGAGCCGGAAACGCAGTGTGGCCAGCAGCAGCAACAGGTCGGCCTCCACCGGCTCCATCGAGTCGATGGCGAGCTTCAGGTCGTCCATACAGTCCTTGAGGGTCTGCGTCACGCGTTCGTCGCTCATGCCGCCGCCTTCGATGGAGCGGATGGCGCTGATCAGCGTCGAGCCCAAGCCGTCGTGCATGTCCTGCATCATGCGCTGGCGTTCATCGCTCAGCATCTGCTGCTGGGCAATCTCGCGCAGGCTGCGGTGGCTGGCTTCAAGTTCGGCTTCGCGTGCCCGCAGGCGCTCGGCCAGGCTGGCGTTGACCTGCTCGACTTCCGCAATGGCGCCGGTGTAACGGCGGTACATCACGTAACCGAAGACGCTGAAGGTGATCGCGTTGGTATGCGGGCCCAGATACCAGTTTTCGGGGCTGATGAAATTGTTCTGTACCAGCCAGTCGGTCGCGCTAAAGAGCGTGGCCAGCACCGTCCCGATGGCCACCACCATGGCGCTGCGAGAGCGCCCCCAGGCGTTGATGACGCCCGCCGCGCTGACGCTCACGCCCATCAGTGCGGCCACCACATACAGCACTGGTGTGGTCCTCGGCGTGTTGGGCAGGGCCGACCACAGGGGCAGGGTCAGCAGGGCCATCAGCACGGACGCGGTGATCAGTGCCCGCGTCAGCCACAGTTGCTGGCGCCGGTGCAGCAGGCCGATTGAAAAGTGCACCACCGTGACCAGCCAGAACAGCGAGTTGACGGTGAACCAGGCAAACCAGTCATTGGCAATCGGGAAGCTCACATAAAAATGCAGGCCCCGCATGAAGGACATGGCCGCCAGCACAAAAAACAGCAGATAGCCCGGCTCATGCCGGCGCCGCAACCACACCAGCAAGGCGAAGATGCCGACCGCGAGGAAAGCCGAGCTGAACATCCCCGGCAATTCCTGCTGCAGCCATTGGCGGCCGTGGTAGCGCCAGCTGATGGCATCCACCGGGCCCAGCCACAGTGATGACAGCGCCACCTGCGTCGCAGCCGTGTGCTCGATGCGCAGCGTGATCTCGTGCGGCGGCCGGCCATCGGCTGATTTCTCCAGCAGCACCCACAGCGGCGTGTGCGGGCTGTTCCATAACGGACCTTGCTGCTGTGCGGTGTGTACCAGGTGACCGTCGGCATACACCGCGAGGGTGCCGTCGGTGCGCACGCGGGCCGCATACAGCGCCAGTGGCGTGGACGATGCCGGGGCCTGCGGCACGGTCAATCGAAACCAGCTGGTGCGTGTGACGGGGGCCACGCCGGCGGATGCTGCAGCCCGGGCCTGTCCCAGCAACGCTATGGGCAGGGCATGCGGCAGCGTAACGGGTTGCCAGCGGTCCAGCAGGATTTGGCCGTCGAGGGTGAGCGGTGGCGAGGTGAAGCCCGCATCGGTTTGCACCTGCCAGTCAGCCTGGGTGAGATGCAGGGCCGCCGCGCTTGGGGAACCATCCGCGCGGGTGCCCGCAGAGTCACAGGCGACAAGACCCGTCAGCACCGCAGCCGCTGCCAGCAGCGCTACGGCCATGCGGGGCGAAAAACGCAGGAGGCGGTGGTGATGAAAAGGCATTCGCGCGGGCAACTACTGCGCCAAAATGCCCTGGTTCCTGGCTTCGTAGATCGCTTCAGCCTTGGAGGTCACCTTGAGTTTGCTGTAGATGCGCCGCACAAAAGTGCGCACCGTGAAGTGCGACAACTCCATCAACCTGGCGATTTCCACCGCAGTGAAGCCTTTGGTGATGTAGTCCAGCACTTCTTTTTCACGTGCCGACAGCAGCGATGACGCGTCGATATCGGCGGGCGTCGTGCCGGCGCCAGCTGCGGTGCTGCGGCGAAAGCGCGCCAGCACCTGCCGGGCGATGATGGGGCTGATCGGGCTGCCGCCGCTGGCCAGGCTGCGAATCTCTGCCGCCATCTTCAGCGGTGAGCTGTCTTTCAGCAGGTAGCCGGCGGCGCCGGACTCGATCGACTGCATCACGTGCGTCTCGTCGCCAAAATTGGTGCTCACCATGATGCTGCAGGCCGGCCACTGTCGGGAAGCCGCGCGGATCACGTCGATGCCCGAGCCATCGGGCAGGCCTAAATCAACCAGCAGCACATCGGCCGGCGGCTGCTTCAGCATCTGCAAGCCTTCGGCACGGGTGCCCGCCGCGCCCACCAGGCGCATGTCAGAAGCGCCTTGCACCACGCGGCTCAGCGCTCCGCGAAAGCCCGGATCGTCCTCGACGATGGCGACATGGATCACGGGCAGGTCTTGTTCAGCGGGAGGTGCATTCATCAGGCAGACATTTTGCGACGGTTTCGGGCGCACGACTCGCTATTTGTGTAGCTCGTTTGTTCTACGTGCAGGCCGGTAACGGGTGTCTGGTCACCGGCAGGGCCTGTTCGCTGCCCGCCGGTGCCGATCATCATGCCACCCGGCCGACCGGTTTGCTATATTTTTGATAGCTGTTCGCGCCCATTTTTGTTGGTCTGCAACCCGATTTCGTCTCTAGAACGGGGCCCCTGAAGGTATCTGGCGTAGCGCATATGCGCTACAGACAGCGGCTTTCGTGATTCGTACGATGACGGCCAGTCGGGCAAGGCGTTCCACAACATCCGGGGCGCTGGCCCGACTGATTGGCGGGCAACCTGGCTCGCTGCAAGTTCCACCCGCCAACGAAAGCTTCCATGAAAAGCCACGCCAGCATGAACCGTATTTACCGCCTCGTCTGGAACGCCGCCCTGAATCTGTGGGTGGCCGTGGCGGAAAATGCCAAGGGCAGAAGCAAGGGTGGCTCGGCGCGCGGCAGCGTGCAGTGGGATGACGTGCAGGCGGAAGGAGGCCATGGCGTCGATGGCGGTGGCGCGGACTTCAGGCTCAATACGGCCTGCCGCGCGGCGCTGGTGTTGCTTACCTCCCTGGCGGTGCTCACACATGAAGCGCATGCGGCCGATGCAGCCAATGCCAGTGTGTCGGCGGGTAGCGGCAGTGTCTCCACGCTAGGCAACACCACCACCATCAACCAGGCCAGCCAGCGCCTGGCCATCGACTGGACCAGTTTGTCTACTGCGGCCAACGAGGCGCTGCGATTCAACCAGCCCAATGCCTCAGCGATTGCACTGAACCGCATCACCGGCGCCAGCCCCAGCGAGCTGCTCGGCAGCCTGACTGCCAATGGCCAGGTCTTCATTCTTAATCCCAACGGGGTGTTGTTTGGTGCCGGCTCACAGGTCAACGTCGGCGGACTGGTGGCTTCTACCTTGAGCATGAGCAATGCCGACTTCATGGCGGGGAACCACGTCTTCAGCAGCAACGGCAGCAGCGGCTCTGTGGTCAACCAGGGCACCTTGACGGCGGCTCCCGGCGGCTACCTGGCGTTGCTGGCACCGGAAGTGCGCAACGAAGGCGTGATGACCGCAAGCCTTGGCACGGCGCTTCTGGCTGCGGGCAACAAAGTCACCTTGAACCTGGACAACGGGAGCCTGCTCGGCTACAGCATCGATCAGGGCGCGATCAACGCACTGGCCGAGAACAAACAGCTCATCAAGGCCGACGGCGGCCAGGTGCTGCTGGGCGCGAAAGCGCTCGACAGTCTCACCACGGGCACCGTCAACAACACCGGCGTCATTGAAGCGAAGACGATTGCCAACAAGGCCGGCCGCATCATGCTGATCGGCGATATGGAGCACGGCATGGTCAACATGGGCGGTACGCTGGATGCCAGCGCCCCGGATGGCGGTGACGGCGGCTTTATCGAGACAAGCGCCGCGCACTTCAAAATCCTGCCGGGCTTCAGGGTGAACACGCTGGCGCCGCGAGGCAAGACCGGCACCTGGCTGCTCGACCCGGCCACGATGACCATCGCGGGCGGCACAGGCGGGGCCGCCGACACCATTTACGAGGACACGATTGAAGCGATGGGTTCTGACGTGGTTATTGAGGCCACGGATTCGATCAACGTCACGGGCACTTTCGGCAATGCCGATGTAGAGCTCCTCAGTGGCCTCAATCTCACCATCAGAACCACCGGTCCCACCGGTACCGGCATCGACCTCACGGGCAGCACGCACGGCGCCGGCCTGGCGTTCAAGGTTTCCGGCGGGGGCTCGGCGAGCGTGACCACAGCGGCGGCCACCCAGGCTATCAAGACCTCCGCCATCTCCGCGACCGGCGGCGCCGGCACGATCAATCTCAACTCCGCCGGCGCGCTGGATATCAGCAACACGGTCCTGCAGACCAGCGGAGGCGCGATCACGCTGACCGGCGCGGGCCAGGCCGGGAGTTCGGGCGTGCGGGTGTCCCAAAGCACCCTGAACGCCGGCACCGGCGCCCTCACCATCAACGGCACCACGACAGACCAGTCGCAGTATGGCGTGCTGTTGGACCGCTCCACGCTTACCAGCGGCAATGCCAACATCAACAGCGCCGATAGCGCCGTGAAGCTGGCGGGCACCAGCGTGGCAAGCACCGGAAACATCACCGTCGAAGCGTCGGGTGCCAGGACGAGCCACCACGCGCTCGAGCTCGTCAATGAAGGCGCCACGCAAACCAACATCGGCGTCAGCGGGGGCGGAACGATAAACATCACCGGCAGACTGGTGAATGGCGGTGGCAGCGCCACGGGCGGCTCTTCGGGCGGCGTGGTCGTCACCAATTCCAGCGTGACCGGCGGCACCGGCACCGTCACCATCGCCGGTGACGTAGGCATGACCGGGGTCATCGCTCAGGTGGCCCGCGGCGTACGGCTGGATTCTCTGGCCAGGATCACAGGTGCGGGCAATATCGACATCACCGGGCGTACAGGGTTGTTTTCCCTGGCAGGTACTGCCGGCGTGGAACTCGGCACCGGCTCGGAGGTATCCAGCACCGGCGGCTATATCACCGCTACCGGCCGGGCCGGTGTCAGTAGTGCCGCCACCGAGGTCAAGGGCCTGATAGCAAGAGGAAAAGTGCAGTCCGGCACCTTGCGCAGCATCACGCTGGACGGATCGTCCTCGTTAAATGCTGCCGGGATCAGCGGCTCCGGCGTCCTCATCGATGCCGGCGCAGACATCGTCGCGGGCAGGCTTGGTTTTAACAGTACGGGTTTGTTCAGTAGTTCGAACGGGGGAACGGCGAACATTACCGGCATCTCCATGGTGGGCGGCAGCATCAACTCGACCGGCGAGATCACCATGATCGGCAACCTCGGTGGGACAAGCTCTATGGGCGGGGGTCATGCCGTGAGCCTGACCGGCGGCAGCATCAACTCCAACACGGCGGCCATGACGCTGCGCGGAATGAATTTTCCTACGGGTGCAATTGCGCCGGCCGGCAGCTACGCCCTGAACATCGACGGCGCCAGCATCACCAGCGGAGGCGGTGCGATCACGCTGCTGGGCGACCGCATCAACATCGGCTCCGCCGTCAACGCGGGCGCGGGCAAGGTGCTGGTCAACACGGACATCTTCAGCGCCAACCAGCCGATCACACTCGGCGGCGCATCAGAAACCGCCGCCATGAACCTGAGCAACGCCGAGCTTAACCGGATCACCGCGTCGGTGATCGCGATCGGCAGCACTTCCAATACAGGCGGCATAGTCATCGGCAACACCGGCGGCGCGATCAACCTGGCCAGCGCACCCAGCTTGAGCCTGATAAACAGCAACGCTGCAGGTTCGGGCATCTCGCAAACAGCGGCATTCACGGTTGCCAACCTGAAGGCCGATGCACAAACCGTCATCCTGGACAACTCACTCAACCAGATCAGCCAGGTCAGCGGTCGCGCCTACGGAACGAACAATTTCGAGGTTAGCTCCTACTCTGCCTTGTCGGTGGGGACGGTGGACGGAACGGCCGGCATCACCCAGTCCGGCACCGGTCTTGTTGCGCTGCTAAGCCGCGGCGCGCTGTCGCAAACCCAGGCCATCGTCGCGAACACCTTGCAGGCCACCAGTTTCGGGGGCATGACGCTGGCCAACGCAGGCAACCAGATCCAGAATTTCGGCAGACTTAACAACAGTACATCGGGCGACATCACCCTTCGCAACACCGCCGCCACCGCCAGCTTCCAGGGCAGCTTCAACAGCGCCGGCCGCGTCGATATCGCCAACACGGGCAATATCTTGATGGTGGGCTCCTACATGCCTTTTTTGAGCAACGCCACGGGTACGACTGCGGGCACCGCCGGCTTCAGCATGGTGGCCACGGGCGGCATCAGTACGCAAACTGTCCAGACCAACATCAATCCCCTCTCGGGTGGCTCGGTCTACCTGGAGGCGGGCAACGGCAGCATAGGCGCCAGCACCGCCCGCCCCATCACCATTTACACGACCGGCCCGGTCGTTGCGGTGGCGAGCGGCGCCGGTTCACAGGTCAACCTGGACCTGGCCAACGGCGGCACCCTGGAAAACGTCAGTGCAACGGGCGCGGTGAACGTCACCGCTGCCTTCGCCCTGGCGGTCAAGACGGTGTCCGGCAGCTCGGTCACTCTCAGCTCCTCGCTCGGAGCCATCCTTGACGCCAATGGCGCGGCCAACAACATCACCAGCACCACGCTTAACGCGACCGCACGGGAAAGCATCACGCTGGGCACCAATGTGACCGGCCTGCAAACGCTGGCGACCACAGAACCTGGCGCTGCGGGCGACATCAGCCTCACTGCCGCCAATGCGCTGAGTACCAGCAATCTCGCCATCAGCACTAACGCCGGGTCTGCGCAGACAGTCAGCGTGTCATCCGCGGCCGGCATCACGGTCGACAACGCCTTCGGCAATGCGCAGGACAAGTTCAAGCTGATCACGACCGGTGGCAACATCGCCATCAACGGCGCGCTGACGGCCAGCGAACTCACGCTGAGCACCGCCGGTACCAGCACACAAACCGCGGGCATCACGGCCACCGGCCTGGAGCTGCTGGGCACGGGCACGCACACCCTCAACAATGCAGGCAATGCGGTCACGACGCTGGCCGGCAACACAGGCGATGTGGCCTACGCGCAGGCCGGTGCGTTGACGGTGGGCACCGTCAACACGGCAGGCCTGACGGGCACCGGCAAGGTGCTGGTGCGCACCACAGGGGCGGCCAGCGACCTCACCTTGAACAACAGCGTCACCTCCGGCAGCGCGGCCAATGACTCGCTGGTGCTGGCCGCCGGGCGCAACTTTGTGAACAACGCCGGCGGCGGTGCGCTCAACCCAGGCGCGGGCCGCTTCCTCGTCTATTCGACCAGTCCTGTTGCCAGTAACCTGGGCGGCATGGTTTCCACAGGCAACGCCTTTGGCCGCACCTATGCGGCCAACGCGCCCACCGATGCGTCGATGACTTCTCTCACCGGTAACCGCTTTGTCTACAGCGTTGTGCCGACGCTCAACGTAAGCGGTGACAACCAGAGCAAGGCGTACGGCGGGGCCGACCCGGCTCTTACATACACCGTGGGCACGGGCCTGGTGGCGGGCGACACCGCAACCAGCGCGCTGAGCGGAGCGCTGTCGGCGCCCACAGGCGCTGCCACGACCAGCCCCACACATGCCATCACGCAGGGCACGCTGGCATCGGCCCTGGGTTACAACGTCGTCTATACCAACGGCACGCTGACGATGACCGGTACGCCGCCTTTGCCTGCATCCCTTTTCGGCGTGACGGCAGCGCTGGATGGGCCTTATGTGACCGCGCTCAACACCATTGCCGGCACGGGCAATGCCATGGGTGGCGTCACGGGTGGCGCCGATAGCGCCAATGGAGATGGCACAGGCAGCATATCGAGCGCGGTGGACGACGATCCGTTCAACATACTGGATGATGGCGCGCGCATGAAGGCGTTGAATGCCGCCGCAGAGGCAGCCCGCCAGGACAGAGGCGAATAGGCGGCAGCTTGGGGAGGAGGCGGGGTAGGCGAGGCCCTGGTGGGCCTGCGGTGAGACTCTGCGCAGGCAGCCTGCACGGGTGTGGTGACCTTGCTGGCCACTGGCTTGCCTTTGGTGACTGCCAGTACAGGCAGTACTACGCCCGGCACGCCAGACACAGTGCAGTACAGGATCGCGCTGCAAACCGTCTACCAAACCAGCCGCGAGACGGTCAACAGCGGCCCCGCCAGCTTCATTGAGCCCGACAACCGCGACGATGAGGCGGGCGGGAATGGCAACGGCAGTAACGGCAGTAACGGCAACAGCGGTGACAGCGGCAACGCCAGGCTGTTGAACTCGCTGGTCAGTATCGTCAGCTGCGGTTTATTGATGCCCAAAAGCGTTAGCCGTGCCACTTGTGAATAAACCATTTTCATGGCTCTTCATTAGCTCAGTCGGGCTGTAGCCATTTATGGGCGGGCGCAAGCAGCTATTAAAAATGTAGCAATGACTCCGCGAAAACCAAGTCATCCCCCACGATGGCGAGCTGGACGCGCGGCCTGGCCATTTCGGAGCCTGCAGGGAATCCCTGGTTGGGCTGAGCGCTTACATCAATTGGGGCGCCGTTGGGCGACGGATTAGGGTGGGCCTCATAGCGCATTTGTGCTACAGGCAAAACCGGCAGATATAGTTACGATTGGTTTCATGTCCCTAAAAATGGGGACATACAGGATGAGCTGTCTCTGCGACATTGCCGGAGCGGTCACGCTGGACGTATTGCATCCGCAGTATGGCTGCATGAGAGTCGGGTACACACAATTGCAGGATGTCGCCCGGGGCATCGAAGCCATGGCCCGGGGGGGCGATGGGGTGTATGGATGGTCAGCTGCCATGAAGGAGCAGTGGCTTGTGTTGGATGAGCATTAAGAAAAGTAGAGCGAAAAAATGAAACAGAATTCGTTACCCCTTTCCGCGCTGGCTTCAGCCCTGTTGGTAGCTTTGCATACCGGCGCCTGGGCGCAGACTGCCCCAGCCCCTGACGCCGGCCAGGTGCTGCGCGACCTGCAGCAGGCGCCCGCCTTGCCGCCGCCACAGAGCGTTCCGCTGCAGCGCATCGAAGAGTCAGCCGACCCCAGCCAGAAGGGCGAGGCGAGGGTGCTCGTGAAATCCATCACCATCACCGGCAACCAGGAAATCCCGTCCAGCGAACTTCAGCCCCTGGTGGCCGGCCTCATAGGCGCGGAGCGCTCGCTGAGCCAGCTGAACGCCGCCGCCCGCCGCATCACCGCCTACTACCGCAGCCAGGGTTTTGCCGTGGCCCGCGCTTATTTGCCCGCGCAGGACATCACCGATGGCGCTGTCACCATCAGCGTGATCGAAGGCCGCATCTCCAGCCACAAGATCAACAACCAGTCGCTGCTGAGTGACGAGCGCGCGCAGGCCTACCTTGGCCAGGTCAAGGACGGCGACGTCATCAAGTCCGACCAGATTGACCGCGGCCTGTTGCTGCTGCAGGACACGCCCGGCGTCAGCACCTCGCGCGCCACGCTGCAGCCCGGCGCCAGCGTGGGGACGTCCGAGCTGCTGATTGAGGTCAACCCGGCCAAGCCCTACAGCGGCAATGTCGTGGTCGACAACTACGGCAGCCGCTACACCGGCGAATACCGCGTGGCCGGTACGTTCAACCTCGTCAGCCCGCTGAAGATCGGTGACCAGCTCACCGTCAATGCACTGACCAGCGGCCGCAACCTCAGCTTCACGCGATTGGCCTACCAGTTGCCTGTGGGCAGCGACGGCCTCAAGGTAGGCGCCGCCTACTTCGACACCCGCTACAAGCTGGGCCAGGAGTTTGAAACCCTGCAGGCCCATGGCACGGCCACCTCTGCCAGCCTGTTTGCCGCTTACCCCTTCATCCGCAGCCAGCTTAAAAACCTGAACGGCACAGTGTCGGTGGAAGACAAGCAGCTCAAAGACTATGTAGACGCGACCTCTACCTTCACACCCAAGAAAGTCCTGGTCACCACCTTTGGCCTTTCAGGCAACCTGCAGGATGCCCTGGGCGGCGGGGGCATCACCGGCCTGGACCTGTCGGTAGCGATGGGCAACCTGCGCATCAACTCGCCCACCGCATTGGCCATTGACGCGGCCTCGGCACAGTCCAATGGCAGCTACACCCGTGTTTCTTATGGCGCCAGTCGCTTGCAGCGCTTTACCGACAGCACCTTCCTGGCCGTGTCAGTGACGGGCCAACTGGCCAGCAAAAACCTGGATTCATCCGAGAAGTTCTCATTGGGCGGCGTCAACGGGGTGCGCGCCTATCCGCAGGGTGAGGCTGGCGGCGACGAGGGCTATCGCGGCACAGTCGAGTTGCGCCACACCCTGATGACCAATGTGCAGGCCACCGTGTTCTATGACTGGGGCAAGGTCACCATCAACCGCAACCCTTTCGGCGCGGCGGCCTCCAACAGCCGCCAGCTGGCCGGCGCGGGCTTTGGCCTGAATGCCAGCCTGGCGGGTGTGCAGCTGCGTTCTTCGCTGGCCTGGCGCACCGACGGCGGACTGCCGACTTCCATCCCGGCCTCGTCGGCCAAGCGGCCCACGCTGTGGCTGCAGGCGTCCATGGCGTTCTGACGGGCCAGGTATCTGAGGCTTGCCGGCGGCTCTCAAATCTCCGAAGTAAATCGGGTGTTTGGCCAACAGGGACGGGCGCAAGCAGCTATCAAAAACATAGCAAATTTGAAGCACTGCCTTGCGGGTTGCCGTGTAAAAGTTTTTGCGGCCTGGTGATCTGGAGCAGGGCGGTAAGGGGAGGCACTATCGCGCGCTAGGCGCGCTGAAAAAATAGCGCGCCGAGGTTTCCAGGACGCGCAAGGCGTTTGCCCGGACATCGCTTGAGAGCTGCTTCGGGGCTTGTACGTAAAACGGCCAGTTTGCAGAGGTGCGGCCCTGTGGTGGCCGGGTGACCGGAGTGACTGGCGTGGCCAGGGTGACAGGGGTGAAGGGTGGCCTGGTGGGCGGGTCATGTAGAAGCTGCATATCAGTCTCTGGGTTGGGTTGTTCTATGGAATCACTTTGAAGAACAATGGTACTGTACATATATACAGTCTTCAACTATGATTTACCCATGGACACAAACACCCCACCCGAATGGATTGCCCGCTGCGCTGAAAGGCTGCACCAGCGATGGCACACCGTCGGGCCTGACCAGCTTGAAGAGGTCGCAGCAGTCATCTGGCAGGACGTGAACCTGCGGCGCATGGCGCCCGCTGATGCCGCGGCGCTATGGCTCAAGCCGGTTGTGCCGGCCCCAGACGGGACATAGCGGGCCGGCCGCAAGCGGCGCGGCGCGCAGCGGCCTTACTTTTTCATCTCGTCCTTGCCCATGGCGTCCTTGGCCATGTGGTCTTTTTTCATCTTGTCTTTTTTGGCCATGGCCATCTTGTCGTCCTTCTTCATGCCGTCCTTCGCCATGGCATCTTTACCCATGGCATCTTTCGCCATCGGATCCTTGGCCATGGCATCTTTTTTCATCGCATCCTTCTTCATGCCGTCTTTGGCCATGGCGTCTTTGCCCATGGCGTCCTTTTTCATCGCGTCTTGCGCCATGGCGCTGCCGCCGGCGAAGAGCATGCAGGCAGACAGGAGGGTTGCAGTCAATTTGTTCATGGTGTTGTCCTTGAGTGGTAGTGAATGAATGGATTGTTGAAAAAAGGCAATCGTTAAATGATTGCCCGCGTTGCAGGGTCTCTGAGCGGCGCTCAGCTACCTCCGAACCAGTTGTAGCCCTGGTCTTCCCAGTAGCCTCCAGGGTAGGTGTTGGTGACAAAAATCGCCTGGATGTGTTTGGGGTTCTTGTAGCCCAGCTTGGTGGGCATGCGCAGCTTCATCGGGAAGCCGTATTTGGGCGGCAGCGGCTGGCCGTCGTAAGTCAGCGCCAGCAGGGTTTGCGGGTGTAGCGCGGTGGGCATGTCGATGCTGGTGAAGTAGTCGTCGGCGCATTTGAAGCCGACGTACTTCGCGCTCAGGTCGGCGCCCACATGACGCAGGAAACTGCCGAAGTGCACGCCGCCCCATTTGCCGATCGCGCTCCAGCCTTCCACGCAGATGTGGCGGGTGACCTGGTCCACTTGTGCCATGGCGCGCAACTCGGGCAACGCCCATTTGCGCCTGTCGGACACCATGCCCGTGACTTCCAGCCGGTAGCTGCTTTCTTCGATTTCCCGGATTTCGTCCTCGCCGTAGTAGGCGTTAAAGGGGAAAGGCCGGGTGATCATGGATTCGGGATAGGTCGGCGCCAGGCGGTTGGGGTCAAACAGCAAGCCCTGCACCTCGTCGTTGATGCGCGAGATCTTGCTGAGAGCGGTGTTGACGCTTTCGCTGTCGTCCAGCATGCAGCCGGTCAGCATGGAAAGGCCACCCAGCGTGAGCGAGGTGCGTAGAAAATCGCGGCGCGCCGTGCCGAGCTTGCGGGTGTGGGCAATGCGTGCAACGGCTTCATCCAGCACGGCGGCGCTGTCGATGTCCATACGGGGAGGGGGTTTGATGATCATGGGTAATCCTTGCGGCTTTGCGGCGGTTGGGCAGTTCGGCGAGTCAGCGGCCGCGAACCATATAGACGAGGGTGCGCGGCACCAGCGCCACCATCACCAGGTGGACCGCGACGAATGCGGCCAGCGCGGCCATGGCGAAAAAGTGAACCAGGCGCGCACCTTCGTAACCCCCCATCAGTTCGCGCAGGAGCGGAAACTGCACAGACTTCCAGAGCACCAGGCCGGAAACGACGAGCAGGACACTGTCCACCATGACGAAGAGATAGGCCAGGCGCTGCACGGTGTTGTAGTGGCTGGGGTCGGCATGGGCCAGCTTGCCCTTGAGGGCAGCGAGCAGGTCGGCGACCAGCGCCCTGGGTGAAAGCGGAAAGAATTTGTGAAAGAGCCTGCGTGTGACGATGTTGAACGCCAGATAGAGCAGGCCGTTAAAGAACAGCAGCCACATGGCCGCAAAGTGCCATTGCAGTGCGCCGCCCAGCCAGCCGCCCAGCGTGAAATCCTTGGGAATGGCAAAACCGAGGAAGGCCGTGGCGTTGTAGATGCGCCAGCCGCTCATCATCAGCACGACCACGGCCAGCGCATTGAGCCAGTGCATGGTGCGCAACCAGCCGGGGTGGATGATCTGCCGGGACGTGTTCATGAAATGCTCCTCTTGTACTGGCCGCAACGCCCGGTGTTCCAGTGGATTGCCGGGATTTCCGCCGCAGTCTTGCTGCGTGTTGCTGTTTGGTCGGGCTGGGCACGCGCTTCTTACACGCTGGTTGCATTTATTTGCAAAAGGGCGGGGAGCATGCCTGCATGCCTCTGGATTGGCCGCCGCCTAGAATCGGCCGGTGTCCCTGCCCAAACCCGCAATAGAGTCAAGATGCACCGCTACAAACGACTGATCGCCGTAGTCGCGTTTCTGGGACTGCTGCTGGCGGTGTTCCAGCTTTCCGGTTTGCGCGACAACTTCAGCCTGGTCTTCTTGCACCAGAAATTCCTGGACAACGAAGTCAGCGGCTTGCTGATTTTTATCGCGCTGTTTGCGCTGGGCAACCTGATCCAGATCCCTGGCTGGATTTTTCTGGCCGCGGCTGTGCTGGCACTCGGCGAGATGTGGGGTGGCCTGGCAACTTACCTCGCGGCCGTGATCTCATGTGCCTTTACCTTCTGGCTGATTCGCCTGATGGGCGGGGATGCTTTGCGGCAGATCAAGGGTCGGTGGGCTCAACGCACACTGGCTCAGCTGGACGCGCGGCCGGTGGCGAGCATCGTGGTGCTGCGCATGCTGCTGCAGACCGTACCGGCGCTGAACTATGCGCTGGCAATGTCGGGCGTGAAGTTTCGTGACTACCTATTAGGGACCCTGCTGGGCCTGCCGCTGCCGATTGCGCTGTACTGCGTGTTTTTTGATTACCTGGCGCGGGTGTTGAAGGTGCCGGGGTACTGAACTTAAACGGCGTTGCCTGCCATGCTGGCAAAGAAGGGTAGTGCAATCGCTGCCGCAAGAGAGAAGAAAAAAACCAGCCCATAGGTCATCAGCGCGAGCAAGGCTCCGCCTTTCAATTCAAGGGGTGCATCCGCCCTTGTTCTGGCTCGTGAGCCGAGCCACCATGCACCCAGACCCAGTTGTGCCGCCAGTCCGGTGGCAAGGTCCACAAGAGATTGGCGTATGGGGTCCGAGCCGGCGCCCAGCGACCTGACAACAGCACCGACGGCGAACAGAACCATGAACAGGACAACACCGAAAATGAATGCGTGTTTCCAGCTCAGTTGCGTACGGCGATAAAGCCAGGCCGCCAGTTTGACGCAGACAACATACGAAAAAATGGTGAATGCGATCGGGACAAGACCGGGAAGTTCGGGCATGTGTCAATCTCCGCGGTCAAGCGGCCTTGCCCAGCACCTGCTGGTAGACCGTCAGGTCTTCCGCCGAAAAGCAGCAGAACACCACTTCCGCCAAGGAAGAGGGTTGCTGCAGAGCCTGTCGCACGCTGGCCACCGCGACCTGGGCAGCCAACTCAATCGGGTAGCCG
Organism: Polaromonas sp. P1_F4; assembly: GCF_056405675.1. NCBI lineage: Bacteria > Pseudomonadati > Pseudomonadota > Betaproteobacteria > Burkholderiales > Comamonadaceae > Polaromonas > Polaromonas sp. P1_F4. Next base: position 720,262 of record NZ_JBFUBP010000001.1, read on the forward strand.
TAAATGCCGGTACTGATGCTGGGGAAGGCCATCGACGTGACGCCTTTGACTGCCGCGATTTCCATGGAGCGTCTGTAGCAGGAGGCCAGCAACTCTGGCTCGCCGTTGTTGCCGCCGCGCCAGACCGGGCCCACTGTGTGGATGATGAACTTCGCCGGGAGTCGGTAGCCTTTGGTTGCCTTGGCTTCACCGGTTTTACAGCCACCTAGCAGGCGGCATTCATGGACCAGTTCAGGCCCTGCAGCGCGATGAATGGCACCGTCGACACCGCCGCCGCCCAGCAGCGACGAGTTGGCTGCGTTGACGATGGCGTCAAGCTGCAGCTTCGTGATGTCGGCCTGGACGGCCCGGAGGGTTGCAGGCATGGCGACTTCTCTGGATGGCTGAACCTTGCTGGAAGAAGCACGCGCCCGCAGGAGCGGGCGCGCGCCGTCTCACAACACCTTGCTCAAAAAGCGCTGGGTGCGCTCTTCCTTGGGGTTGTCAAAGATCTCCGCCGGTGAGCCCTCTTCGATCACCAGGCCTTCGTCGATGAACATCACGCGGTCGGCCACCTGGCGGGCAAAACCCATTTCGTGGGTGACGACCACCATGGTCATGCCTTCTTCGGCCAGGGCCTGCATGACGGCCAGCACTTCGCCGACCATTTCGGGGTCGAGCGCAGAGGTGGGTTCATCAAACAGCATGATGCGCGGCTGCATGGCCAGCGCACGGGCAATCGCCACGCGCTGTTGCTGCCCGCCGGAGAGCTGGTTGGGGTAGGCGTCGATCTTGTCGAGCAGCCCGACCTTGACCAGCAGTTCGCTGGCGCGGTTGCGCGCCTCAAGTGCCGTCAACTTGCGCACCTTGGTCGGCGCCAGCGTGATGTTTTCCAGCACGGTTTTGTGCGGGAACAGATTGAAGCGCTGGAACACCATGCCGATTTCCGAGCGCAGGGCATCGACGTCGGTTTTGGGTTCGTGCACCGACACGCCATGCACCAGCACCTCGCCGCCGCTGGCGTCTTCCAGCCCGTTCAGGCAGCGCAAGAACGTACTTTTGCCCGAGCCGGAAGGCCCGATGACGCAGACGACTTCGGTGGCCTTGATGGCGCAGTCGATGCCGCGCAATACCGGCGTGTGGCCAAACTGCTTGGTCAGCCGCTTAACGCGAATCACCTCGTCCATAACGAGCCTCCAGTTTTTTGACAAGGTAAGCCAGGCCCAGCGTCAGCACCCAGTACATGAGGGAGATGGTGAGGTAGGGCTCCCAGTAGCGTGAATAGGCGCCGGCGACGGTGCGCGCGGCGTAGGCCAGTTCGGCCAGACCAATCGCCGAGATCAGCGACGAGTCTTTCAGCAGCGAGATCGCGTTGTTGCCCAGGGGCGGCAACATGCGCCTGAAGGCCTGCGGCAGCACGACGTGGTACATGGTGCGCGGGAACGACATGCCCAGCGAACGCGAGGCCTCCACCTGGCCCTTGTCGATGGACTGGATGCCGGCGCGGAAGATCTCGGAAATGTAGGCGCCGGCATTGAGCGTGAGCGCCACGATGCCGGACAGGAAAGCACCGTAGTTCTGCTTGATGTCGCGCGCTGTTTCACCCGAGATGATCAGGCCGTCAGTCGGGTTGATGAACAGCGGCAACACGGCGAAGTGGATCAGCAGGATCTGCACGAACAGCGGCGTGCCGCGGAAAAAGCTGACGTAGACGGTAGAGGGCCAGCGCAGGGCGTATTTGCAGATCGCGCGCGCGGGTGAATGGCGCGATTCGGCCACGCGCGCCATGCCGACCGCCAGACCCAGCAAGGTGCCCTGCACGATGCAGATCAGCGTCACCATGATGGTCATCTGCAGGCCGCGCCAGAACAGCACGCTGTACTCGGCAATGATGTCGGCCCGGAACCAGCCGAACCAGAGGACGTGTTCCATAAGGAGGTGTCCTGATGTTTACTGGGCGGGCAACGCGGGAGCGTCGGCCTGGAACCATTTCTTGTAGATGGCGGCATAGCTGCCGTCGGCCTTGACGGCGGCCAGGCCTGCGTTGAGTTTGTCCTGCAGTGCCTTGTTGCCCTGCTTCACGACGATGCCGAAGTATTCCTTGGGGAAGCCTGCGTCGCTGATGGTCTTGAGGTGCTTGTGGTCTTGTGTGCGGAAAGCGATCACGCCGTTGTCGCCGATGGCGGCGTCCAGGCCGTTGTTGGCAAGCTCGGAGATCACCACGGGGGTGCTTTCAAAGCGGCGAATGTCGGGGTTGGTCTTGCCGAATTCGCGCGAGGCCATGTCGTCGCCGGTGCTGCCGGTGACCACGCCGATTTTTTTGCCGGCAAGGTCTTTCAGGCTCTTGGCCGTGCTGTTGCTGTGCACGGCGATCAACTGGCGGGCTTCGAAGTAGGGGGCGGTGAAGTCGTAGGACTGCTTGCGCTTGTCGTTGATGGTGACGCCCGAGATGACCAGGTCCACGTCGCCATTGTTGAGGGCAGCAAAGATGCCGGTCCAGGGGGTGTTGACGATCTTGATCTGCAGGCCGGATTTCTGGGCGATGGCTTTGATCATGTCTACGTCATAGCCAACAATTTCCTTGGTCGGGCTTTCATAGGCAAACGGACGGTAGGTGGCGCTGGAGCCGACGACCAGCTCCCTGTTTTGGGCCTGGGCTGCGCCCAGCGCACAGGTCAGCAAGCCGGCTGTCGCGGCAATTTTTTGCAGAATGTTCATGGTTGTGTCCAGAGGATCTGAGTGAGGGAAACGCTCGCCGGCTCACGGACAGGCCGAAAAAGCGAAAGTAGCCAATGGTAACGCGTGCAAAAGCCGTGCCTGGTGCGTTCCGGGCAGGGTTTTCGCGGGGGACGATGCAGGGATGGGCGGGCAGCGGGCCCGCGATGCCTGACCGGTTCTAGGCCCTGAGCTGTTTGTTGAAAAACGCCAGGGTGCGCTCCCACGCCAGTTTGGCTGCGGCTGCGTCATAACGCGGCGTGGTGTCGTTGTTGAAGCCGTGTTGCGTGCCCGGGTACTGGTGGGCGGTGTAATTCGCACCTGCCGCTTTGAGGGCCGCCTCGTAGGCGGGCCATGCGGCATTGATGCGCTCATCCACCGCGGCGAAATGGATCAGCAGCGGCGTCTTGACCTTGGCGGCATCTTCCGCTGCCGGCAGGTTTCCGTAGAAGGGAACGGCCGCACTGAGCTCCGGCAGGCGCGTGGTGAGTGTGTGCGACATGCCGCCGCCGTAGCAGAACCCGACGACTCCCAGCTTGCCGGTGCAGTCGTCCCGGCTCTTGAGCCAGGTGGTGGCCGCCACGAAATCCTCCACGCACTTTCGCTGGTCCAGTTTGGCGAACAACTCGCGCGCCTTGTCTTCGTCGCCGGGGTAACCGCCCAGGGGGGTGAGTGCGTCGGGTGCGAAGGCGATGAAGTTGTCCAGCGCCAGCCGGCGGGTGATGTCTTCAATATGCGGGTTGAGGCCGCGGTTTTCATGAATGACAAGCACGCCGGGCAGTTTGCCCGTGGCATTGGCAGGCCTGGCCAGATAGCCTTTGACTGTGCCTGAGCCGGCGGACGACGGATAGCTGACCATGTCGGTCTTGATGCGTTTGTCATCCCGGGCAATTTGCTGCCCCGCGGCAAAATCGGGGCTGAGGGCGGCCAGCAGGGCTGTCGCGGTCAGGCCGGCGGTGGCGAATTTCTGGGCGCGCTCCAGGAACCCGCGCCTGTCAATGGTGCCGTGGACATAGGCATCAAACAGAATCAGCAGTTCCTGGTCAAAATCCTGGGCGGTCTTGCGTGGCATGTTGGGCTCCTGCAAAAAATCGAGCATACCGATTCGTGGCCTGCGTGGCAAAGGTCATCGTCAACCCGCAGGGCCGCGTGTTTTGCAGCGCCATCCGGATGCTATGAAAAATATAGCTGCTTGCGCACGTCGGGGTTGGGCTGGAAGCTCTTTTGTGCCCCAGATTCCTGGAAAACCGGTAAAACCTGTTTTAATAACGCACCGGGACGCTGGCCTGAATTGACAGGGCGTCCGTTCTGTGACTCACTGGGGTCGCTGTTCGTACTGCCTGGCTTCGGCGGCATCCCCAATCGATAGAGGAGAACTACATCTTGAACCTGATTTCATGGCTGATGACGTTGCTGGGCGTCGCCGTGGGCGCGCTTGCAGGTGTTTTGCTGTATGCCGCCTGGCTGCGCAAAAGCGCGAGTGCGAAGCTGCGGATACCCCACAAATGGCCGCTGCGTGCCCGTGGGGTGGTGACCAACGATGAATACGAGGTATGGAAATGGCTGCGAAGCACTTTCCACGACCACGCGGTGATGGTCAAGCTGCCGGTGCTGCGCTTTACCATTCCGCTGGAAAAAGACAAGGAAAAGGAAAAAGACAAGGAAAAAACCGAACGCCTGCTTGAGCTGCTCAATGGCGTCTACACGACTTTCACCATCTGCACCCTGGATGGCAAAGTCGTCGGTTGCGTGGATTTGCGCGGCAAGCGTGATGTGAGCAAGGCCACCCGCCAGCTCAAGGAGACACTGTTGTCGGATTGCGGCATTGCCTACACCTCCATCAAGGCCGGCCGTCCGCCCACGGTCAGCGCCATGCGTGCCGCCTTCCTGGGGGAAATTCCGGAGGAGCTGGTGCAGGAGCACCAGGAAACCCGCGGCGGCGACAGCAGTTTCCACGCCGACCTGGAATCTTTCACCCGGGAACGTGTCAAGGCCGCCAAGGACGCCGCGCTCAAGGAACTCAACAAGGACAACCAGCCCGAATCCCCGCGAGCCACGGCTACCCGCAATGTCGGTTTCAACCCCGATGGCACCGGCGGCATTCGCATCGACAAGAACGACCGTTTTGCGACGCAGTGGGAAGACTCCTTCACCCAACCCGCCGACGCGCGGCCGGCCAGGATCGAATAGGGAGCGCGGCAATGAGCGCTGCGCAAAGGCAGCTGCCCGCGAGCGGCGGTCAGAGGAAAACGCTGCCGTGAGCAGGCTGGGGCTTACCCGGGACAAGATCTACAAAACTGTGGCACGGCAGCTCCACGGGGTGGTGCCGTGCTGGGTGTGCGGCGAACATGTCACGCCCCAGGCCGCCACCCTGGAGCACATCCTGCCCCTGAGCGAAGGGGGCAACAGCCATGCAGAAAACCTGGCGATCAGCCATGAAGTCTGCAACGGCCAGCGGCACGCTGCAGGTGCCGTTCCGGCTTCTGCCGCCTCGCCGGGGCAGGTCCAAAGGCGCAAGTCCCCGCTTCTTGCCGCCAATCCATGACATCTTGCTTGCGGTACCTGTTTCGGTTTGTGCTTGCCTTGCTGCTGGTGGGTGCCGGGCCATTGGTTTGGGCGCAGCCGCAGGAGCCCGTGCAGGAGCGCACCGAAGCGGGTGAGATCACCATCGGCGGCGACGACAGATATGTACTGTCGCAGTCGTTTACCTACCTTGAAGACGCCGGCGGCGAGCTGACACTGGCCGACCTTTTGAAACCGGATGCCCAGGCGCGCTTTCAGCCGGTGCCGCAAACCGGCTCGGCCACCAATTTTGGTTTGACCAGCTCGGCCATCTGGCTGCGTGTGAACCTGCGGACCGAACGCAGCACACCCGCAGACTGGATGCTGGAGCTGGCCTATCCGCCGCTGGACCGGCTGGAGCTGTATTCACCGGACGGCAAGGGCGGCTTTGTGTGGCAGGTGGGCGGTGACCTGTTGCCTTTTGCCGATCGGGCCGTGGTGCACCGCAACCATGTGATGCCGGTGCGTCTCAAGCCCGGTGCCGTCAATACGCTTTACCTTCGGGTGACGTCGGACGGCACAGTGTCTGCGCCCGTGCGTCTCTGGCAGCCTGCAGCACTGTGGCGGCACGACCAGGCTGAATACGCCACGATCAGCCTCTACTTTGGGTTGCTGGTCGGGCTCTTTTTCTACAACCTGCTGCTGTTTTTCTCGGTGCGTGACCGGGCCTACCTGATCTATGTGGCATTTGTCGGCTGCATGGCCATCGCGCAGGCCGCGTTGACGGGTTTTGGCGCGCAATTCATCTGGCCGGGCCTTACCTGGTGGAACAGCATTTCGCCCCCTGCGGGCATGGCGGCGACCGCATCTTTCGGCATTTTGTTTGCACGCAGCTTTCTTTCCAGTGCACTCAAGATGCCCCGCATGGACCGCTTTATACAGGCGCTGGTGGGCGGCTGGCTGCTGACCCTGCTGGCCGCTTTTACGATGCCTTATGTGGTGTCTTCATGGATGGTGACCGTGCTGGCGGTTCTCAGTGTCACCACGCTGGTCGCGGTGGGTTTGCTGAGCGTGCGCATGGGGCATCCCGGGGCCCGGTATTTCCTGGCGGCATGGGCCCTGCTGCTGGTGGGTGTGGTGACGCTGGCGTTGCACAACACGGGTGTCCTGCCGTCGAATGTACTCACGGCCAATTCGCTGTTGATCGGGTCGGCGCTGGAAATGGTCGTGCTGTCGTTTGCGCTGGCGGACCGCATCAACGTCACACGGCAGGAAAAAGAGCAGGCCCAGGCCCGCATCATGGCTGAGCAATCCATGGTGGAGGCCTTGAGCGTTTCCCAGGAAAATTTTCGCACCCTGCTGAAAGAGCGCGAAATGATCCTGGAAAATTCCATTGTGGGCATTGCCTTCCTGACACCGGATGGCCGCTTTCGCTGGGCCAACCAGGCCATGCTCAAGGTATTCGGTGCAGGCAGCAATCCGTTGACTTCGATGGAGCCGTTTTACCTGTCGCGTGAGCAGTACCTGCAGGTGGGCGGTGAAGTGGCCGCCTGCGTGAGCCGCGGTGAAAACTACGAAGGCGAGATCCAGGTCCGGCAGTTTGACGGCACCTTGATCTGGGTGTCGCTGTCGGGCAAGTCCGTTGCCGGACGCGACCTTTCGCAGGGCACGGTATGGGTGATCATCAACATCACGCAGCGCAAGGAACTGGAGGCCAAGCTGCTGCGCACCTCCTCGGAGCGCGAAGCCATTCTTAACAGTGCGCTGGTGGGTATTGTGCTGTCGGTGAACCGGCGCCATGAGTGGGTCAACGAGAAATTCGCCCAGATGATCGGCGGCCCGCGCGAAGAACTGATGGGGCAGTCTTCCAGCTATATCCATCCCGACCTTGCCACCTGGGAGCAGTTCGGCAAGGAAGCGCGTGAGATGCTGATTGCCACCGGCAGTTATATCAATGAACGCCAGCTCAGAAGGCGGGACGGACAGCTCTTCTGGGTGCAGATGGCCGGCAGTTGTGTTCAGCCCCATGACCCTGATTCAGGTGTGATCTGGGCGTTTCTTGACATCACCGAACGCAAGAAATCAGAGGAAGACACACGCGAGGCCCTTGAGCAGCAAAAGGCGCTCAATGAACTGCGCACCCGCTTCGTGGCCATGACCAGCCATGAGTTCCGTACACCGCTGTCTGGCATTCTTTCCGCCGAGGAATTGCTCAGGCATTACGGCAGCCGCTTGCCTGAGTCGGAAAAACTGGAGATTCTGGACAGCATTGCCGCCGGCGTGAAACGCATGACGGGCATGTTGGACCGCGTGCTGCTGCTGGGCAAGGCCGATGCCCAGATGCTGGAGTTTGAACCGCATCCGCTGGACCTGCACAGGCTGTGCCATCAATTGGTGGAAGAGGCGCGCACCCAGCAACCGGACAGTCTGTGCGAGTTGCAGCTGGATTATTCCGCCGGGGCGGGAGAAGGCCTGTACGACGAGAAGCTCCTGCGCCACATCTTCAGCAACCTGCTCTCCAATGCGGTCAAGTACTCGCCGCTGGGCGGTCTTGTGCGGTTCACCGTGAGCATCGATCAGGACATGACCGTCATGGAGGTGGCGGACGAGGGCATCGGTATTCCGGAGGACGAGTTGCCGCACCTGTTCGAATCTTTTCACCGCGCCAGTAACGTGGGCACCATCCAGGGCACCGGCCTGGGCCTGGCGATTGTGCGCAACGCGGTCGACATCCACGGCGGCACCATCGATGTGCACAGCAGCGCCGGCTCGGGAACCACGTTCATCGTGCGCCTGCCAGCCAGGCACTGAGCGATCCACATGACTCCCGTAATCCACAGGCGCCGGTTGCTTCAGTCGCTGGCGGCGGCGGGTGCTGGTTTTTACCTGCCACCCAGGGCATCGGCCCAGCAACGGCTGACCGGCAATCCTTTCACGCTGGGCGTGGCCAGCGGCTCACCCACCCATGACTCGGTGGTGCTCTGGACGCGGCTGCTTCTGGACAATGATGCGGCCATGCGCTTGCAGCCGGCGCCGGTGGCCGTACGATGGGAGATTGCGCACGACGATCATTTTTCGCGCATCGTGCAAGCCGGCCAGACCCATGCTGTACCCGGTCTGGCCCACTCGGTGCATGTGGAAGTGCAGGGCCTGGAGGCCGATCGCTGGTATTTCTACCGCTTTGCGGTGGGCGAGGCGGTAAGCGCCACCGGCCGCACCCGCACCTTTCCGGCACCCGATGCCGCTGTGGGGCGGCTGCGGCTGGCCTATGCCTCTTGCCAGCGCTGGGAACACGGCTACTACAGCGCCTACCGCCATATGCTTGCTGAAGAGCTTGATCTCGTGCTCTTCCTGGGCGACTACATCTACGAGTACCCCAACGCCGGCCAGCCGGTGCGTGTGCCCACGGGCGGCTGGGTGCTCACGCTGGACGACTACCGCCAGCGCTATGCCTTGCACAAGGGCGACGCCGACCTGCAGGCCATGCACGCAGCCTGCCCGTGGATGGTGACCTGGGACGACCACGAGGTGCAAAACGACTACGCGGGCGCCACACCCGGCAACAGCGGGCCGCCGGCGCCGGACTTTGCCGCCCGCCGCGCTGCCGCTTACCAGGCGTTTTATGAACACATGCCCGTGCGCGCTTCGGCGCTGACGCGGGCCGTGGCCGGCCTGGCAAGCGGCGCTGAAATGCGCATTTACCAGCGCGTTCCCTACGGCCGCCTGGCCTCGCTCTACATGCTCGACGCCCGCCAATACAAGGATGCGCAGGCCTGCACGCGTGACGGGAAAACCGGCTCCAGCACACTGAGCCCCGCCACCTGCGCTGCGTGGAAGGATCCGGCCCGCAGCATGCTGGGGACGCAGCAGGAAAGCTGGCTGGACGCTGAATGGAGCCGGGCCGCCAGCAAGGAAAGCAGCTGGAATCTGGTCGGCCAGCAATCGCTTTTTGGCCAGCGCGATTTTCGCCGTGGGCCTGAGCAGGTTTTCTGGAACGACGGCTGGGACGGTTATACAGCGGCACGCACGCGTTTTACCAACTCCCTGCGCAAGCACGCCGTGGCGAACCCGGTCATCCTCGGCGGCGATGTGCACGAAAACTGGGTGGGCCACGTCAAGGCCGACTACGCAGATGCGGCCAGCCCGTCAGTGGGCACCGAGTTTTGCGGCACCAGCATCACGTCCCGCTCTGCCGGCAACGCGAAAATTCCGGACTACCTCGCCGAGAACCCGCATTTCGTGTTTGCGGACTCAGAACGCAAAGGCTACGGCGTGGTGGAACTGACCCCGCGCAAGCTGACCACCACCTTGCGCGTGGTGAGCGACGTGACGCGTGCCGACAGTGGTGTGCAAACACTGGCGCAGTTTGCGGTGCAGGCGGGGCGCCCGGTGATCGAGAAAGCCTGAATCCGGCATGAGTGCAGCAGGCTCCGGGTTCAGGTATTTTGAGGCTTTTTCGTAAGCAAAATCGGGCTCTAGCCCTTTCAGTGCATGCGCGAGAAGCTATTAAAACAATAGCAAACGAGTGCCCGCCCCAGATGAGTACCTGAGGCGCGGCACCCGGCGCGGCCAGCAGCGTCAAGCCGCCAGCTCTTCTTCTTCCAGGTTGTCGCTGAGGAAGCCACCGCTTTGGTGCGCCCAGAGCCGTGCATACAGGCCGCCGTTGGCCAGCAGGCTGCGGTGGTCGCCTTCTTCGACGATGCGCCCTTGGTCGAGCACGATCAGCCTGTCCATGGCGGCGATGGTCGAGAGGCGGTGGGCAATCGCAATTACCGTCTTGCCCTGCATCAAGGTGTTCAGGCTGCTCTGGATGGCGACTTCGACTTCAGAGTCGAGTGCGCTGGTGGCTTCATCGAGCAGCAGGATGGGTGCGTCTTTCAGCATCACGCGCGCAATCGCGATGCGCTGGCGCTGACCGCCTGAAAGCTTCACACCGCGTTCGCCCACGTGGGCGTCGTAGCCGTGGCGGCCGTGCGGGTCGGTCAGGTCGGCGATGAAGGTGTCGGCTTCGGCACGCCGTGCGGCCAGGCGCATGTCGTCGTCGGTGGCGCCGGGGCGGCTGTAGGTAATGTTGTCGCGCACCGAACGGTGCAGCAGCGAGGTATCTTGCGTCACCATGCCGATGTGGCTGCGCAGGCTGTCCTGCGTCACGGTGGCAATGTCCTGGCCGTCGATCAGGATGCGCCCGCCGTCGAGGTCATAAAACCGCAGCAGCAGGTTGACCAGCGTCGATTTGCCCGCGCCGGAGCGTCCGATCAGGCCTATCTTTTCGCCAGGCCTGACGGTCAGCGTCAGTTGGTCGATGACCGGCTTGTTCTTGCCGTAGCTGAAGTTCACGGCTTCAAAGCGCACTTCGCCGCGCGGCACGTCCAGTGCGGCCGCATCGGGCGCGTCCACGATGGTGTGCGGCCGCGAAAGCGTGTTGATGCCGTCCTGCACGGTGCCCACGCTTTCGAAAAGGCTGGTGGTCTCCCACATGATCCAGTGCGACATGCCCTGCAGGCGCAGCGCCATGGCAGTGGCCGCGGCCACCGCACCCGCGCCGACCTGGCCCAGGTGCCAGAGCCATAACGACGTGCCGGCCATGCCGAGGATCAGGCCCATGCTGAGCGTGTGGTTGACGATCTCGAACGCGCTGACCAGGCGCATCTGGGTGTAGCCGGTCTTCATGAACTCGCTCATCGCGTCGCGCGCGAAGCCGGCCTCGCGCCGGGTGTGCGAGAACAGCTTGACGGTGGTGATGTTGGTATAGGCGTCGGTGATGCGGCCTGTCATCAATGAGCGGGCGTCGGCCTGCTGCTTGCCGATGCGGCCCAGCCGCGGCACGAAGTAATAGAGGCTCGCGATGTAGAGCGCCAGCCAGACCAGGAAGGGCGCTACCAGTTTCGTGTCGAAGGCGGCGGCCAGAACCGTCATGGTGGCGATGTAGACGCCCATGGCCACCAGCACGTCGGCCAGCACGAAGAGCGTGTCGCGCACCGCCAGTGCGGTCTGCATGACCTTGGTGGTCAGCCGGCCGGCGAATTCGTCCTGGTAGAACGACATGCTTTGCCCCAGCATCAGGCGGTGAAAGTTCCAGCGCAGCCGCATCGGGAAGTTGATGGCCAGCGTCTGGTGCTTCACGGTGGTCTGCAGCGCTACGGCGGCGATGCTGGCCACCACGATGAAGGCGAGCCAGCCCAGTGCGTTGCCGTGCTCGACCCACAGGTTGGCGGGCGCCGTCGCGCCCAGCCAGTCGACGATGCGGCCCAGCATGGCGAACAGCAAGGCCTCAAAAACCGCCATGACCGCCGAGAGCAGCGCCAGCTGAAGGATGTAGCTGCGTGCGCCTTCGGTGCAGGCCCACAGAAAGGCCATGAAACCCTTGGGCGGCAAGGAAGGGTCAGCGTCAGGGTAGGCGGGAAGCTGGCTTTCGAATCGTTTGAAAAAACCCATGGATGTCGTTTGTCTTTGGTTCAGGTGTCTGCTTATAAGGTGTTATGGCTGTGGGATCGTTGACTTATTTCGGAGTGATTGATGCGCCGGCTGTGATGCCGGCAACACCGGGGCTTCAGCTGAAGAGCTCCAGCAGGCGGTCCAGGCCGCCTTCATTGATGGCCACCATGGCCTGCTCGCGTACGCGCGGCTTGGCGTGATAGGCCACCGAGAGGCCGGCCACGCCCATCATGGGCAGGTCGTTGGCGCCGTCGCCCATGGCGATCGCCTGCAGCGGGTTGATGCCCAGCTTGCTGCAGGTCTCGAGCAGCATCTTGCGTTTTTCGTCGCCGTCGCAGATGTCGCCCCAGGGCTGGTCGACCATCTTGCCGGTGAGATAGCCGTCTTTCACCTCCAGCACGTTGGAGCGCGTGTAGTCGATGCCGAGTTCGTCACGCACGCGGTCAGTGAAGAAGGTGAAGCCGCCGCTGACCAGCAGCACCTTCATGCCGGCTTTCTTGCAGGTCTGCACCAGTTCGGCCGCGCCGGGGTTGAGTTTCAGTCGCTCGCGGTAGACCTCGTCCATGCTGGCCACGCTCACGCCCTTGAGCAGGGCCACGCGCTGGCGCAGGCTGTCCTTGTAGTCGGTGATCTCGCCGCGCATGGCGGCTTCGGTGATGGCTGCCACCTCGGCCTTGCGGCCCGCAGCGTCGGCGATTTCGTCCACACACTCGATATTGATGAGCGTGGAATCCATGTCAAAGGCGATCAGCCTGAAATTGCTGAGCTTGAGGTCTGGCGTAGAGACGTTGACGACGAGGCCGGGGGAGATTTCAGCGGGGGTCATGCGGGCGTTGCTTCTGTGGTGGAGGGGGTTTTGGGTTGACCGAGAGAGCGCAGGATGTCGCGCACCATTTGCGCGCGGTCTTTGGGTTCGGGGAGCTCGCGCTCGATGCGCAGCTTGTCGTTGCCGGCCAGCTTGATGTGCCGGTTCTTCTGGATGAGGTGCATGATGGCCATCGAATCGATGGGCGGGTCTTTCTTGAAGGTGATGTTGATGCCGCCGGGCGCGGCATCGACCTTGACCACGCCGTAGGGACGGGCAATCACGCGCAGGCGGTGCACGTCGATGAGTGTCTGTGCCTGCGGCGGCAGCTTGCCGAAGCGGTCGACGATTTCTTCCAGCAGCGCGTCGATCTGGTCGGTGTTCTTCGCCGTGGCCAGCTTTTTGTAGAACGACAGGCGCAGGTGCACGTCGCCGCAGTAGTCGTTGGGCAGCAGGGCCGGGGCGTGCAGGTTGATCTCGGTGGTGACGCTGAGCGGCGACAGCAGGTCGGGCTCGCGCCCGGCCTTGAGCGAGGCCACGGCTTCGCTGAGCATCTCGTTGTAGAGCTGAAAGCCGACTTCGAGCATGTTGCCGCTCTGGTTTTCACCCAGCACTTCGCCGGTGCCGCGGATTTCCAGGTCGTGCATGGCCAGGTAAAAGCCCGAGCCGAGTTCTTCCATCTGCTGGATGGCTTCGAGCCGCTGGCCGGCCTGCTTGGTCAGGCCCTCGATGTCGGGCACCATCAAATAGGCGTAGGCCTGATGGTGGCTGCGGCCCACGCGGCCGCGCAGCTGGTGCAGCTGTGCCAGGCCGAACTTGTCGGCACGGCTCATCACGATGGTGTTGGCGGTCGGCACGTCGATGCCGGTTTCGATGATGGTCGAGCACAGCAGCAGGTTGTAGCGTTGGGCGATGAAGTCCTTCATCACGCGCTCAAGCTCGCGCTCGGGCATCTGGCCGTGCGCCACTGCGATTCGCGCTTCAGGCAGTATCTCTTCGAGCTTTTCGCGGCGGTTCTGGATGGTCTCGACCTCGTTGTGCAGGAAGTAGACCTGGCCGCCGCGTTTCAACTCGCGCAGCACTGCTTCCCGGATCACGCCGTTGTTTTCGCTGCGCACAAAGGTCTTGATGGCCAGGCGCCGCTGCGGCGCAGTGGCGATCACGCTCAGGTCGCGCAGGCCTTCAAGCGCCATGCCCAGCGTGCGCGGGATCGGCGTGGCGGTCAGCGTCAGCACATCGACCTCGGCGCGCATCGCCTTCATGGCCTCTTTGTGGCGCACGCCGAAGCGGTGCTCTTCGTCGATGATGAGCAGGCCCAGGCGCTCGAACTTCACGTCCTGGCTGAGCAGCTTGTGCGTGCCCACCACGATGTCGACCGTGCCGTCGGCCAGGCCCTTGATGGCGGCGGTAATCTCTTTGCCCGAGCGGAAGCGGCTCATCTCGGCGATCTTGACAGGCCACTTGGCGAAGCGGTCCACCAGCGTCTGGTAGTGCTGCTCGGCCAGCAAGGTGGTGGGCGCCAGCAGCGCCACCTGCCGCCCGCCGGTCACGGCAATGAAGGCGGCGCGCAAGGCCACTTCTGTTTTTCCGAAACCCACATCGCCGCAGACCAGCCTGTCCATGGGGCGCGGGCTGATCATGTCCTGGATCACCGCATGGATGGCGGCGCGCTGGTCGGCGGTTTCCTCGAAGCCGAAGTCGTTGGCAAAGGTCTCGTAGTCGCCGGGCGAATAGCGGAAAGCATGGCCTTCGCGCGCGGCGCGGCGGGCGTAGATGTTGAGCAGCTCGGCGGCCGAGTCGCGGATCTGCTCGGCGGCCTTGCGCTTGGCCTTTTCCCATTGGCCGCTGCCCAGCCTGTGCAGCGGCGCTTCCTCGGCGCTGACGCCGGTGTAGCGGCTGATCAGGTGCAGCTGGCTGACGGGCACGTACAGTGTGGCGCTGTCAGCATATTCGAGGTGCAAAAACTCCTGCAGCAGCGGCGTGCCGTCTGCATTGGTGCCCTGGCCCAGGTCCATGTTGATGAGGCCGCGGTAGCGGCCAATGCCATGGGCGCTGTGCACCACCGGGTCGCCCACGTTGAGCTCCGAGAGATCCTTGATCAGTGCTTCGACGTCGCTGACCTGTTCCTGCTTTTTGTTGCGGCGGCGCACGGTGGCGCCCGCGGCAAACAGTTCGGTCTCGGTGATGAAGTCGATGCCTTCTTCAAGCCAGCTGAAACCGGTGTTCAGCGCCGCGGTGGCGATGCCGAGTTTTTCATCGCTGGCCTGGAAGTCTTCAAGCGAGTCAAAGGCCGGCGGGCTGACGCTGCTGGCGCGCAGGAAGTCCAGCAGGCTTTCGCGGCGGCCGTCGCTTTCGACCAGCACCAGCACGCGCTGGGCGGTGTTGCGTACATGGCCCTTGAATTTGGCCAGCGGGTCTTCGGCGCCGCGCACCACGGCCATTTCACCCAGCTTTTGAAACTGTGCGTTGTCGGCCACGTCTTCGACCGTGGCGCGTATGGCCAGCTGCGCGTAGTCGTTGGCGCGAGCGTAAAACTGCTCGGTGCCCAGGAAGAGCGACTCGGGCGGCAGCGCCGGGCGGTCGGGCGCGTCACGTACCAGCCGGTAACGGTCTTTGGTGTCTTGCCAGAAGCGCTGGAAGGCCGGCTCCAGGTCGCCGTGCAGCACCACGGTGGCATTGCCGCCCAGGTAGTCAAACACGGTCGCGGTTTCTTCAAAGAAGAGCGGCAGGTAGTACTCAATACCGGCGGTCGCGACGCCGTTACCCATGTCTTTGTAGATGCGGCTTTTGGTCGGATCGCCGTCCAGCAGCTCGCGCCAGCGGCTGCGAAAGCGCGCGCGCGCCTCGTCGTCCATCGGAAACTCGCGTCCGGGCAGCAGGCGCACTTCCGGCACGGGGTAGAGGCTGCGCTGGCTGTCGGGGTCAAAGGTGCGGATGCTGTCGATCTCGTCGTCAAACAGGTCAACGCGGTAGGGCACCGGGCTGCCCATGGGGAAGAGGTCGATCAAGCCGCCGCGCACCGCGTATTCGCCGGGGCTCACCACCTGCGTCACATGGCTGTAGCCCGCCAATGTAAGCTGGGCCTTGAGCCGCGTTTCGTCAAGCTTTTGCTTGACCTTGAACTGAAAGGTGTAACCCGCCAGGAAGCTGGGCGGCGCAAGGCGGTACAGCGCCGTGGTGGCCGGCACGATGACCACGTCGGCGCCAGTTTCCTTGTCGCGCTGCTGGATGCGCCACAAGGTGGCCAGGCGCTCGCTGATCAGGTCCTGGTGGGGCGAGAAGGTGTCGTAAGGCAGGGTTTCCCAGTCGGGAAACAGGGCGCAGCGCAGGTCAGGTGCAAAGAAGGCGATCTCGTCCATCAGGCGCTGGGCCGTGGTGGCGTCCGACGTGATGATGGCGGTGAGTTTGCCCGCAACTTTTTCCCGGGTGCCCAGACGTGCCAGCAGCAGGGCATCGGCAGAACCGGCGGGCTGGGGCAGGGTGTAGCGTTTGCCGGTGACGAGTGAGGGTAGGTGCATTGATCGGTGCGCTGGCTGGGGGCGTTTCAAACAATCAGAAAAGGCCAAAAGGCCGAAATCCAAACGACAAAAGCCAGACACCCCAAACCATCCGGAGTGGGGTGCCTGCATGCGTTCAAGCATCGATTTTAGAATCTATGATGAAGTTATGACGACAAGCCCTGCCAATAACCGTTCCGAACCCCGTTTTTTTGTGCTGATTCCCTGTGCGGGGCAAGGTAGCCGGGCCGGAACCCCTCAAGCCAAGCAATACCAGGTGATTGACGGCCTCCCTATGGTCCGCCATACCGTAGAGGCTTTTCGGGCGCTTCCAGGCACTTTCACCGGTTTGTGGGTGGTCATTTCCCCGTCGGATGACGATTTTTTGAAGGTGTTTCCCGATTTCGGCAACACGAACGAAACCCTGTGGGTTGGTGGCGGACTGACCCGTGCGGCCACGGTGCTGAACGGCCTCAAAGCGATGGTGGCGCAGCAACCCGGCGGCGCGGCCCTGACCGACTGGGTGCTGGTGCACGATGCGGCGCGCTGCCTGGTCACAGCCGGGCAGATCAAGGCCCTGATCCATGAATGCCGCAATGATTCTGTGGGCGGCCTGCTGGCTCAAAAGCTGCCGGACACGCTTAAAACCGAACGGGACGGCCGCGTGGCCGCCACTGTGGACCGTAGCGACAAATGGCTGGCGCAAACGCCACAAATGTTTCGTATCGGCGCGCTGATCGATGCGCTGGAGCACACAGGAGACGCTGTCACCGATGAATCCAGCGCCATGGAAGCAATGGGCGTATCGCCCAGGCTGGTCAACGGCAGCGCGCAGAACTTCAAGGTGACCTATCCGGAAGATTTCGCTCTGGCGGAAGCGATTCTCTGGCAGCGCAGACGCAGTGGCGAACTGGCTGGTTTTCCCGGCCGGCCCTTGAATGCCGCCTGACGGTTCAAACAATCTTATGAAAGCCTTCATCCATGTCCCTCATGAATTTTCGAATCGGTGAAGGCTGGGACACCCACGCGCTGGTGCCTGGGCGCAAGCTCATCATCGGTGGTGTGGACATTCCCCATACTGTCGGCTTGCTTGGCCATTCGGACGCCGATGTGTTGTTGCACGCAATCACCGATGCGTTGCTGGGCGCTGCCGGGCTGGGCGACATCGGCTCGCATTTTCCGGACACCGACGCGCGCTTCAAGGGCGCTGATTCGACCGTCTTGCTGGCGGAGGTCGGGCGCTTGCTGGCAGAGCGTGGCCACAAGATCGGCAACATCGACAGCACGGTCATTGCGCAGGCGCCCAAACTTGCGCCTTACATTGCGGCAATGCGCACGCGCATCGCAGAAGTGCTGGCGCTGGAAGTGGGACAGGTGAACGTCAAGGCCAAGACCGCCGAAAAGCTCGGCCCGGTAGGACAGGGCCTGAGCATGGAAGCCCGGGCTGTTGTCCTGCTTTTTTAGTGCTATTGTTTTGATAGCTGCTCGCGCACGGCCTGCCTGGTCGGAGGGGTGGTTCCTTTGAGGTCGGCTGCGCAGCCGTACAGCCTTCTGCGGGGGGTCAGCTCCTGCGCAGCTTGATATGCGCGGCGAGCCCACCGGAGCCTGTGTTGGCCAGGCCAAATACGCCGCCCATGCGGTGAATCGTCTTTTCGACAATCGCGAGACCCAGGCCCGCCCCGGTGGCGGCCGTGCGTGCGGCGTCTCCCCGGAAAAACGGGCGGGTGAGCTTGGACAAGGTCTCGGGTGCTACGCCCATGCCGTGATCCCGTACCTTGATCAGCACCCACTGGTCACGGCCTTTAGCCGCAATATCAACCAAGGCAATGCCGGTTTCAGGTGTCTTGCCGTAGCGCCTGGCATTTTCGAGCAGGTTTGAAATCACGCGCGACAACTCGACCTCGTCGGCCAGCACGGCCATGTCGTCCGGGATGGTGACGGTGACCCGCATGTCTTCATAGTCGGCGATGGCATACACAGCGGCATCGACCACCGCATTGAGTGATACCCGTTCCAGCCGCGGTGGCTCGGGCCGTGCGTAGTCAAGGAATTTGTCGATGATGGCATCCAGCTGGGTGATGTCTGCGGCCATGTGCTCGCGCGCATCCATGTCGGTGACGCTCATCTCGGTTTCCAGGCGCAGCCGGGCCAGCGGGGTGCGCAGGTCATGGGAAATCCCCGCCAGCATGATGACCCGGTCCTGCTCGATTTTGGACAGCTGTTCGGCCATGCGGTTAAAGCCGATGTTGACCTCACGGATTTCGCTGGTCGCCACTTTTTCATCCAGCAGGCTGGCATCGAAGTCGCCGTCCCGCATTCGGCTGGCGGCGAACGACAGCTGCTTGAGCGGCCGGTTGATCAGGCGGGCAATAAAGGCTGCCCCGGCCAGCGACAGGGCCGCCGCCGTGATGAGCCAGATGATCCATGTGCTGTTGCGTGAGGGCCCGATCTTGGAGGGATCCGTGAGCAGCCAGTACGCATCGCCGTCGATGGTAAAGCCCACCCACAGGCCCTTCTGGCCATTGACGCTGCTGGCCACCACGGTGCCGTTGCCCAGTCGCGCTCTGAGCTCTTCGGCTGTGCGCTCACCCAGATCGTCACTTTCAAAAAGCTCGTATTTATCTTTGGGTTCTCTCGGCGTGATGCGTACGCGCTCTTCATCGGCCAGTGTTTTGATCAGCGATACGCGAGCGATGGAGTCGGAATAGCGCAGTGCAGCGCGGCTGAGGTTGACGAGCGACGCAAGCTGCTGCGCATTCTGGATGGCGCGCGGCTCGGATTCGAGTGCCCGGAAGGTCTGCAGCCAGGCAACGATGGAGCCGAACAGCAGTAGCGCCAGGAAAAAGAAGGTCCGCCAGAACAGGCTGAAACCCCTGCGCGGGCGCATTTCCAGCGGGGCCGGGGCGGTTTCGAGGGGAACTGGATTGGTAGCGTCCATAAGGAAGTGGGGTACGTGGGCGCGAGCGCTGTGATCAATGGACGTTAGCACGATAAGCCTGCGCTACCGCAGCCAAGCTGTTGCCGCCTGTTGCAGGCCCGCCATACTTGCCCCCACGGTCGCTCACTTTGTGTAGCTCCCTGCCCCCCGAGGGGGCCGCCCGCCTGCAGTCCGGCAAAGCCGGTCCTGCGGCTCATGCTGGTAAAAGACTACTTCCGCTGGTCCTGCCCGCTGAACTCTTCAACCCAGCATGAGCCGCGGAACTGGCTTTGCCAGGCCGCAGGCGGGCGGCCCCCTCGGGGGGCAGCGCATTACACGAAGCCGAAGGCGCAGTGAAAAGCGTGGGGGCTAGTTCGTTCCGTCCGGCACAAACACGTAGCCGATACCCCAGACCGTCTGGATGTAGCGGGGCACCGCAGCGTCCACTTCGATCAGTTTGCGCAAACGCGACACCTGCACGTCCAGGCTGCGGTCAAAGGGCTCGAATTCGCGTCCGCGTGCCAGCTGTGCCAGTTTTTCGCGGGACAGCGGCTGCCGCGGGTGGCGCACCAGGGTTTTCAGCATGGCGAATTCGCCGGTGGTCAGCGGCAGCTCTTCGCCGTTCTTGTGCAGGGTACGCAAGCCCATATCGAAGGAAAACGGCCCAAAGGTAATCACTTCCTGGTCGCTGGACGGCGCACCCGGTACTTCGGCCGTCGGCCGACGGCGCAGCACGGCGTGGATGCGGGCGAGCAATTCACGGGGATTGAACGGTTTTGCCAGGTAATCGTCGGCGCCGACCTCCAGGCCGACAATGCGGTCCACGTCCTCGCCTTTGGCGGTCAGCATGATGATGGGTGTACGGTCATTGGCGGCGCGCAGGCGGCGGCAAATGGAAAGGCCGTCTTCGCCGGGCATCATCAAATCCAGGACGATCAGGTCGACGGCGTCGCGCAGCATGATGCGGTTCAGCGCTTTGCTGTCTTCGGCGAGGATGACCTCAAAACCTTCCTGGGCCAGGTAGCGACGCAGCAGGTCGCGAATGCGGGCATCGTCATCAAGGATCAGGATTTTGTCGGCGCGGGCGTTGGGTTGAGCTTGGGTCATAGTCATCTGGTAATTTGTAACAGAGCCATTTTGAAGGCTGAAAAGGCGGGATGTCGCATTTTTCAGTCGGTTTGACACACTGTTACAAAAGTTGCGGTCACATGCAAGTGTGCGTGTTGACTATGGCAATGCGCCTACATTCGATTGAAAAAACACATGTAAAAATAATCGGCCGCTCCCCGGGCACCGCGCTGGCGGGCCCTTGTAAAAGCAATGCCGGGCGAATGCGCCTGGTTACTTGCGGTGAACAGGCTGCTTGATTTGCAGCGTTCCGGATGTTCACCGTGATTTCCCCCTCCATTTCACGCTTGTCTTTTTTAGCCAGAAGCGGCTGAAATCCACCACCCCGAAAGGTAATTCTGATGCGAGCTCCAAAATCGATCGCTTTGTGTGTCCTGTTGGCAGGCGCAGTGCTGGGTAGCCACGCCATGGCCCAGACCAACTTCCACGAATCCCTGCAGAACGTGGCTCAGTTATCGGTCAGCGGCTCGGTGGAGGTGCAGCAGGACCTGTTGTCGATTTCATTGACCACAACCCGTGATGGTGCTGACGCAGGCGTCGTGCAAAGCCAGCTCAGGCAGGCGCTTGAGACCGCGCTGACCCAGGCCAAACAGGCGGCAGCGCCCGGCCAGATGGAGGTGCGCACCGGGAATTTCAGCCTGTATCCGCGTTATGGAAAAGACGGCAAGATCAATGGCTGGCAGGGCTCTACCGAGCTGGTGCTGGAAGGCAAGGACTTCCCGCGCATTACCAGTACGGCGGGCAAGATCCAGACCCTGACCATGGGCAGCGTCAGTTTTGCATTGAGCCGGGAGCAACGCGCCAAAGTCGAGGGCGAGGCCCAGGCGCTCGCGATTGAGCGATTCAAGGCCAAAGCCAGTGAGGTGGCGCGCAGTTTTGGTTTTGCCGGCTACTCGCTGCGCGAAGTCTCGGTGAATGCCAACGACCAGGGCTCTCCACCGCGTCCCCGCATGATGGCGATGTCGGCCAAGGCCGAAATGGCCGATGCATCAGTGCCTGTGGAAGCCGGCAAGAGCACGGTATTGGTTATTGTGTCCGGCTCTGTGCAGATGAAGTAAGACACTTGCCGACGGGCGCTGCACAAAGCAGCGCGGGCGCCGGCTGCTGCCCGCCGGCCGTGCGGCTGGCCAGCTGGGCTTTGCGCGCGTGGCGCGCCACCACCCGTGAGCGGACATGGTCGTAAGCCCAGTTAAAGCAGAAGGTATAGGGCAGGAAGAACAGCACGATCGCAATGTCCAGTACAAAGGCTTCCCACAGGCCGATGTCCAGCCACCAGGCCGCCAGCGGAACCACCGCGATGATCAGGCCGATTTCAAACAGCACAGCATGCACTGCACGCGCCGTCAGGGTGCGCTGAAAGCCCATGCGGCGCTGCGCCCGGTCAAACAGGGCGTTGAACACCATGTTCCAGCTCATCGCCATCAGCGAAACCATCAAGGTCAGCAGGCCCATGTGCGCCAGCGAATAGCCGAGCAGCCAGGCGCCTAGTGGCGCACAGATGGCAATGGCCAGGATTTCAAAGCCGAGGGCGTGGAAAAACCGTTCTTTCAGGGATTTTTGGAGGCTCATGATGTGCGTTCTAGATGATTTACCGGCCGTTGAGGCGAGATGCCTTACCGTCCTGAGGTATTTTCATCGCTATTTCGAATACATTAAAATCAATAATCATCGAAAAAATAGATAGAAGGCCGCCATGCGCCATTCCCCGGAAGCCTTGACCGCTTTTGCCGAGGCTGCGACCCTGGGTTCGTTCTCGGCTGCGGCCCGCAAACTGGGCAAAAGTCAGTCGACGGTGAGCAGTGCGATTGCCAACCTGGAAATCGACCTTGGCCTGAACCTGTTTGACCGGAGCAGCCGAAAGCCGGCACTGACGGAACACGGACGGGTCATGCTGGGCAAGGTGCAGGAAATCCTCGCGGCCAGCGACCGGCTTGACCGCGCTGCCAGCCAGCTTGGGGGCGGCCTGGAGCCCCGGCTCAGCGTGGTCTGGTCGGATACCTACCAGTCAGACCGGTTTGAAGAAATGCTTTCGGCTTTTGAGAAAAGCTTTCCCGACCTGGAGTTTGAATGCCTTATTGCCGAACACGGCGACCTGGTGTCGCTGGTGCAAACAGGGCGGGCAAACATTGGCGTGGTAGCCGCCCAGGGCGCTTATCCGCCCGACATTGGTTCGGCCACGATTGCCGAGCAGTCTGAAATCACCCTGTTTGTGGCCGCCGCCCACCCATTGGCCAGCATGAAAGACATCACGCCCGACGTTCTGGCCAATTTCAGGGAGCTGCGGCTGGATACCTATATAGAGATGGAGCAGGGCGCGCAGGGAGTCCGGAGCTCGCATGGGGCGCGCCAGTCGCGCCGCGCGTGGTCCGCTCCCAGCTATCTCATGCTGCTGGAAATGGCGGTGTTGGGTTTCGGATGGGCGGCCATTCCGCGCTGGATGGTGACGCGCTTTGCCGCTGGCAAACTGGTCGAACTTCATGCGCGCGGCTGGCCGCGCAGGGTGCCAGTGGACGCCGTGTGGTCACGCCAGCGCCCCTTGGGCCGTGCCGGAACCTGGCTGTTGCGGGAGATGCTGGCGCCGCACTTGCCGGCGGTTTTATAAGAATAAAGTGCTTGAAAGCGAAGAAAAACGGGCGCGAGCAGCTATGAAATTGATAGTGAATGCGTGAAGCGACAACGTGAAAAAGCCCGCATGCCGTGAAAGGCATGCGGGCTTTTGGCTGGTGGCTACGCTGCCACAACGGCCTAGAAGCGGTAGCGCAGGCCTATGCTGGTGGTGCTGAGGCGTTCCTTGTTGCCACCGGGGTACTTCATGTCATGCTCGTCCCATTGCAGCACCGCCGACAGGGTCGGAGTGAATGCCCATTCGGCACCCAGGCCGTACGACACGCCCCAGTTGCTTTCGCTGCCTGTGGCAATGCCGGACGCAGGTGCGGCGGACACGTGACTGCGTCCATAGGTCGTCCCCAGCTTGCCCAGCAGATTGAAGGAATTGCTGAGCGGCAAACGGCCGACCAGGCTCAGGTTGATGCCTTCTGCATCGGTCTGCCCGCCGCCACGGTTGATCTTGCCGAAATCGGTATAGCCCAGTTCCAGGCCTAAGTTGTTGTTGAAATAGCTGCCGCCGTAGATGTTGTACGACGTATCGTGATTTTCGGAAGCGAAACCGCCGGCGCCGCCGGGCAGCGAAAAATCGGACCTGCCCACATTGAGGCCGAAATAGCGCGAGCCCGGTGCGTAAAACGAGTAGTTGCTGCTGGATGTGGTGTTGGACGATGTCGAACCGCTTTGGGCGTTGGCCCCTGCGGCCGCAGCCAGGGCGGCGGCGGCCAGCACGGTTGCGGAGAGTCTGCGGGTCAAGGATGGCATGGTGTTTCCTTCAATGGCTGAAATTTCGGAATGCACTTTTTCGTCTGGAAAAAGCGACTTGATTGGCTTTCCGCTGTGAAATTTAAGGGTCGCACCCACACGCCGTTGTGAGGCTAAAAGTTAAAACGCTGTAGGACAAACGGAAGTTTGCGAAGGGGCTGAACCTGATGGCGCCACCGCCGGTTTGCCAATGTGCTGCTGCTAAAGTCAGGGCATGCCCTCCATTACCTACCTGCCCGGAAGCACTCCGCTGGTTCTTGATTCCCCGCACAGCGGGACGGTGTATCCGGCTGATTTCAGGCATGCCTGCGAGTTCGCCGTGCTGCGCAGCGCCGAAGATACTCATGTTGAAAAACTGTATGACTTCGCGCCGGCGTTGGGTGCGCATTGGGTTGAGGCGCATTTCCCCCGAAGCTACCTGGACGCCAACCGCAACACCACCGAAATGGATGTGTCCCTGCTGGATGCGCCCTGGCCCGAACCGGTAGACGACGATCCCCGGGTCATGTCCAAGGTCCGCCTGGGCAAGGGGCTGATCTGGCGCACCACCGACGAAGGCGTGCCGCTGTATGACCGCAAACTGGGAGTGGCAGAAATCCAGGCGCGCATCGAGCAGTGCTGGAAGCCCTACCACGCCGCCGTGGCGCAGGCGATTGATGCCGCCTGGCGGCAGCGCGGCTACAGCATCCACATCAATTGCCACTCCATGCCGGCAGTGGCCTCGGGCAGCGCCACCGATTTTCCGGGTGAGGCGCATGCGGACTTTGTGGTCGGCGACCGTGAAGGCACAACTGCCAGCAAGGCGTTGTCGACACTGGTGTGTGAGCACCTGCGCGCGCATGGCTACAGCGTGGCCTACAACCATCCCTATAAAGGTGTGGAGCTGGTGCGCCGCTATAGCCACCCGGCCGGGCACCGGCACAGCATCCAGCTGGAGATCAATCGCAAGCTGTATATGGACGAAACCACGCTGGAGATGACGCCGGGCGCCGGGGCCCTGAAGGCGACCTTGCGCTCACTGGTCGAGGTGTTGCTGAAGACCGACCCGCGCACACTTTGATGGTGGCAGGCTGCGCCGTGCAGCCGGCCACCATCACTCACCATCACATCTTCCTGCTCATGAACAAACCAGACCATCAGCCACCATGCTTACTTTTTTCAGTGACAGCCACCACGACCATGCCCCTGCGTTCGAGTTTTACCGCGGTGAGCGCGTGCCGTGTTTTGAAACCCCCGAGCGGGCCGAATACGTCAAAGCCCGCCTGAGCGAGCGCGGCCACGAGCTGCGCACATCCCAGGCCGACAGCCGCGTGCTGTTGGCCAAAGTGCACAGTGCCCGTTACCTGGCGTTTCTGGAGCATGCGTGGCGCGACTGGGTGGCGCTTGAAGAGGGCAACGACCAGCGACAGCCTTTTCCCTCCGTCTGGCCCGTGCGTACCTTGCGCAGCGACGTGGAGCCCGTCAATTTCACCGCACGGCTGGGGCTTTATTCGATGGACAACGGGTCACCGCTTTCCGCGGGAACCTGGACGGCTGCCAAGGCTGGTGCAGATGCCGCCGCCGGCGCTGCCGCCTTGCTGGCGACCGGCCAGCCTTCAGCTCGCGGCGTGTTCTGCTGCAGCCGTCCGCCGGGCCACCATGCAGGGGCCGATTTCATGGGGGGCTACAGCTTCCTGAACAACGCTGCAGTCGCTGCCCAGGCGTTTCGGGACGGCGGCGCCACTCGCGTCGCGGTGCTGGACGTGGACTACCACCACGGCAACGGGACACAAAGCATTTTTTACGACCGCGCTGATGTGCTTTTTGTGAGCCTGCATGGCGACCCCTTGACCGAGTACCCGTTCTACCTGGGCCATGCCAACGAAACCGGCGCGGGTGAGGGCGAGGGCTTTAACCTGAACCTGCCGCTGGCCGCCGGCTGTACCGTGCTGCGCTGGTTTGAGGCGCTGGAAGCGGCATGCCTGCGCATCAAGCAGCACCGCGCCGATGCGCTAGTGGTATCACTGGGGCTGGACACCTTTGCCGAAGACCCCATCTCCACATTCGCGCTGCTGCCTGGTGACTTTATCCGCCTGGGCGAGCGCCTGGGCAAGCTGGGGTTGCCCACGGTATTTGTGCTCGAAGGCGGTTACGCTGCCGCGGCGCTGGGCACCAATGCTGTCAATGTCATTGAAGGTTTTGAGGGCGTTTGATATGGACCAGGTCGATTGTGTGGTGATTGGTGCGGGTGTGGTGGGCCTTGCGGTGGCGCGTGCGCTGGCCTTGCAGGGCAGGGAGGTGATGGTGCTCGAAGCCGCCGACGCGATAGGCACCGGCACTAGCTCGCGCAACAGCGAAGTTATTCACGCCGGCATTTACTATCCGCAGGGTTCGCTCAAGGCGCGGCTCTGCGTGGAAGGCAAGGGCCTGCTGTACGACTACTGCGCGGAACGCGGCATAGGCCACAAGCGCTGCGGCAAGCTCATCGTGGCGACCAGCGAGGCGCAGGTGGCGCAGCTGCAGGCTATCCGTGAAAAGGCCGCCGCCAACGGCGTGAACGACCTGGTGCTGCTGACCCGCGAAGAAGCGCGGGCGATGGAGCCGCAACTCGAATGCGTGGCGGCGCTGCATTCGCCCAGCACCGGCATTGTCGACAGCCACGGCCTCATGCTGGCGTTGCAGGGCGATCTTGAGAATTCCGGCGGACTTGTAGTATTAAATTCGCCCCTGGCCCATGCGGAATGTGCGCAAGCAGCTATTAATTTAATAGCAGAAGACGGTACGGAACTGCAAGCCAGGACCGTCGTCAACGCCGCCGGGCTGCAAGCCCAGCACCTGGCCAGCCGCTTTGCAGGATTTCCGGCGCAGCATGTGCCGCCCAGCCATTACGCCAAAGGCAACTACTTCACCTTGCCCGGCCGTTCGCCCTTCAGCCGCCTGATCTACCCCGTGCCCGAAGCCGCCGGCCTGGGCGTGCACCTGACCATCGACCTGGGCGGCCAGGCCAAGTTCGGCCCCGACGTGCAATGGGTCGACTCACCCGACGACCTGGTGGTGGACCCGGCGCGCGGCGATGCCTTTTACGCCGAAGTACGCAAGTATTGGCCCGGATTGGCTGACGGTGTGCTCATGCCGGGTTACTCGGGCATGCGTCCCAAGATCCAGGCGCCCGACGAAGCCGCCAAAGATTTTCTGATCCAGGGACCGAGTGATCACGGTGTGGCAGGGCTCGTCAATCTTTTTGGTATTGAATCGCCGGGGCTGACAAGTTCACTGGCGATTGGCGGCTATGTGGGCCGTATGGTGCAAACGGCTTGATCTTTACTGCGCCGCCCAGCCACCATCCATGTTCCAGGCCACGCCGCGCACGTTGTTGCCCGCGGGTGAGCAGAAAAATACTGCCAGCGCGCCGAGCTCTTCGGGCGTGGTGAACTGCAGCGAAGGCTCTTTTTCACCCAGCAGTTGCTGCTTGGCGGCCTCGTTGCTGATGTTGCCAGCCGCGGCTTTGGCATCCACCTGTTTTTGCACCAGGGGCGTCAGCACCCAACCGGGGCAGATGGCGTTGCAGGTGACACCGGTGGTGGCGTTTTCGAGGGCGGTGACTTTGGTCAGGCCCACAATGCCGTGCTTGGCGGCAACGTAGGCGGATTTTTCTGCAGAGCCCACGAGGCCGTGGACCGACGCCACGTTGATGATGCGTCCCCAGCCTTTGCCGCCGTTGGCGGCCAGCATGGCAGGCAATGCCAGGCGGGTGGCGTGAAAAGCGCTGCTCAGGTTGATGGCGATCACAGCGTCCCATTTTTCGACCGGAAAGTTCTCGACGCGGGCAACGTGCTGGATGCCGGCGTTGTTTACGAGGATGTCGACCTGGCCGAATTGCGCGGCAGCAAACCGCATCATGTCCTCGATGTCGGCGGGCTTGCTCATATCGGCGCCGTGGTAGGCCACGCGCACACCCAGCGCTTCGATCTCGGCCTTGGGGCCGTCCACATCGCCGAAGCCGTTGATGACGATGTTGGCGCCTTGCGCTGCCAGCGCCTTGGCGATGCCCAGGCCGATCCCGCTGGTCGAGCCGGTGACGAGGGCTGTTTTACCTTTGAGCATGATGTTTCTCCGGATGATTTACGATGGTTGAGCTGGGATTCTGAACGGCGCGCGGTGCAGGCTGCGCATCGCCAGTTTCTCAAGCAATTATCAAGCCTTTGAATTGAACTGCTGCACCATGACCCAACCTACGCTGAACTACGTAAATTGCCCCGACGCCACAGGCGGGCACCGCATGGCGTACTGGCAATGGGGCCGGCCGGAAAGTGCGCACGTCGTGGTGTGCGTGCACGGCCTGTCGCGGCAGGGGCGCGATTTTGACGTACTGGCGAGGGCGCTGTGCGACCAGGCTCCGGGCGGCATTCGCGTGGTCTGCCCCGACGTGGTGGGCCGCGGGGAAAGCGACTGGCTCAAAGATCCCATGGGCTATCAAATGCGGGGCTATGCCGCCGACATGCTGGCGCTGCTGGGCCAGCTGCACGCGCAGGCGCCCGTGGTTTCGCTGGACTGGGTGGGCACCAGCATGGGTGGCCTGATCGGGGTAGCGGTGTGTGGGACCGCGGGTCTGCCCTTGCCGGCGCCGGTGCGCCGGCTGGTGCTCAATGATGTGGGCCCGGCCATCCAGTGGCAGGCGATCGTACGGATCGGCGCTTATTTGGGGCAGGCCGGTCACTTTGGGTCGGTGCAGGAAGCGGCTGATGCGATGTGGGCGATTTCCCAAAGCTTTGGCCCGCACACGCCCGACCAGTGGCTGGCGCTGTCGCGTCCCATGCTCAGGCGCGTCTCGGAGGCCGCCGATGCCAAATGGCGCCTGCATTACGACCCGGCCATCGCCGTGCCTTTCAAGCAGGAGACCGAGCAATCCGCACAGCAGGGTGAAGCCTTGCTCTGGCAGCTCTACGACAATATCAAGGCGCAAACGCTGGTGATCCGCGGCAAGCAGTCGGACTTGCTGAGCCTCCAGACGGCTCAGGCCATGACGGCCCGCGGCCCGCGCGCTCGCCTGGTGGAGTTTGACGGGGTTGGCCATGCGCCCACGCTGATCGCTGCGGACCAGGTCGCCGCCGTGGCGGGTTTCCTGCTTGGGTAGTGCTTGGGTGGCGCCCGGGTATTGAATTGGGTAATGCTGGGGAAGTGCTGCAATGCTGCACTGCCAGCCTCGCAACTATTTGACTGAAGTTTCATGAAAAGCAATGTGGTCGGGCCCGGTAGCCCGACAGCCTCCCAGGGGGCGAACGCCTCCATCGTGACCGCCACGGCCGACAGCCTGCCGGACCAGCCGCATGCGTTGGCCCGTGCCCGGGCGTTTGCCGAGCCCCTGATTGCCAGCGAAACGCACGACACGGGTGAAAACATCCTGGCGCATGCCGACGCTGTGGCTGCCATCCTGAAAAACATCGGTGGCTCGGAAGCCATGCAGGCCGCGACCTACCTGGTGTATGCGTGCCAGCACCTGAACAAGCCGCAGGAAGTCATCACCAAGGCATTCGGCGCCAACTATGCTGCGCTGGCGCTGGAAACCACCAAACTGGTCCAGGTGCAGCGGCAGGCTCGCACGGCCAATGCCAAGGCGCACTTGCTGGACGACCCGGCTGCGCAAACCGAAAACGTGCGCAAGATGCTGTTGGCGTTCTCGCGCGACTTGCGGGTGGTGATGTTGCGGCTGGCGTCACGGCTTCAAACCCTGCGCCATTACGCGGCCACCCGGCAACCTGCCCCTTTGCCGCTGGCCCACGAATCCCTGCATGTGTTCGCACCGTTGGCCAATCGCCTGGGCATCTGGCAGATTAAATGGGAAATGGAAGACTTGGCCTTCCGTTTCCTGGAGCCCGATACCTACAAGCAGACAGCCCGTCTGCTGGATGAAAAGCGCGTGGAGCGCGAAGGCTTCATGGAGGCCTTGCGTGCGCAGCTGGAGCGCGAGCTGAACCAGAACGGCATTGCCGCGCTGGTGCAGGGCCGACCCAAGCACATCTACAGCATCGTTAAAAAAATGCGCGGCAAGTCGCTTGACTTCGAGCAGGTGTTTGATATCCGTGCCTTGCGTGTGATTGCCGCCGACGTGAAGGGCTGTTATGCCGCGCTCGGTTTTGTACATTCGCGCTTCACGCCGGTGGACGGCGAGTTTGACGACTACATCGCCAAGCCCAAGTCCAATGGCTACCAGTCATTGCACACCGTGGTGCGCGACGATGGCGGGCGGGCGGTGGAGATACAGGTGCGCACGCAGGCCATGCATGACCATGCCGAGCACGGCGTGGCTGCGCATTGGGCCTACAAGGAGGCGGGTGCCAAGGGTTACGCGGGCGTATCGGCCAGCAGCGAATATGACGCCAAGATCGCCGTGCTGCGGCAACTGCTCGCGTGGGAGCGGGACCTCTCGGGCCCGGCTTCCCAGCGTGCACGCGACGCCAAGCAGGGGCTGTTCGAAGACCGCATCTACGTGCTGACTCCTGATGCCGCCATTGTGGAATTGCCGCAGGGCGCGACGACGGTGGATTTTGCTTACAGCGTGCACACCAGCCTGGGGCACCGTTGCCGGGGCGCGCGCATTGACGGTGTCATGGTGCCGCTGAATACGCCCTTGCAAAATGGCCAGACGGTTGAAGTGATCACCGTGAAGGAAGGTGGCCCCTCGCGCGATTGGCTCAACCCCGAGCTCGGTTTCTTGTGCAGCCACCGTGCAAAGTCGAAAGTCCGCGCATGGTTCAACGCGCTGGCGATGGAACAGACGGTGGCCCGGGGCCGCGAGGCCGTGGAAAAGCTGCTTCAGCGCGAAGGCAAGACCGCCATGAAGCTGGACGACCTGGCGGTGCAACTCGGCTTCAAGGCGGCGGATGATTTGTTTGAAGTAGTGGGCAAGGACGAGCTGTCACTGCGCACGATCGAAAACATGCTCAGGCCACCCGAGCCGGTGTTGAGCCAGGACGACTATGTGCTGGCAAAAAAAGCGCGCCCGCCGAATCAGAAATCCAAAAGTGGCGGCGGCGTGCTGGTGGTCGGCATGGGTTCGCTGCTGACGCAGCTGGCCAAATGCTGCAAGCCGGCGCCGCCGGATGAAATTCTCGGTTTTGTCACCAAAGGCAAAGGGGTCAGCATCCATCGCAGCGACTGCAGCAATTTCCGCAACATGGCCAGCGGCAGTCCCGACCGCGTGATTGAGGTTGAATGGAACGCACCCAAGACGGCGGATGGCGCGGTGTATCCGGTGGATGTGGCCGTGGAGGCGGCGGACAGGCAGGGATTGCTCCGCGATATTTCCGAGGTATTCGCCAAGGAAAAAATGAATGTGATTGGTGTGCAGACGCAATCGGTCAAGGACAACCGCGGCGGCACGGCCTGGATGACATTCACCGTGGAGGTTGCGCAATCGGGCCGGCTTAACCAGGTGCTGGCCGTCGTGGCCGAGGTGCCGGGCGTGCGGTCTGCGCGGAGACGCTGAACCCCATCAACAGGACTTTTTTAGGCAAATTTTCAGGGCGAAGCCGGATAGCCGTTTTGCTTTGCTACAATACGAGCTTCGAACAGTCCTTAGGCGCGTAGCTCAGCTGGTTAGAGCACCACCTTGACATGGTGGGGGTCGTTGGTTCGAGTCCAATCGCGCCTACCAATTCCTGTTCTACAAATACGGCATCTACGGATGTCGTTTTTTTTTGGTCCCGAATATATTCCCGACAAGGTGTTCCCGGAAACGTCCCGCCGCGTACCGGTTTCAACTGGGTTCTTTGTCCGCTTCCTCTGGGCATTTAGGACGGGAAGAAAAGCATCAGGAAGTTGCCATGGGATTTTTCTCTAAACTCCATTCGCGGCAGATAGCCTGTCTGGATCAGCCGTCAGCCCCGCGTTGGGCAGCTCTCTTCGTTCCCCTTTTGTTTGCGCTGGCTTCCGTATTTGTGATCGGCCAGGATGCGAACTGGGATCTGCTTAACTACCACCTCTATAACGCATATGCGCTGCTCAACGGCCGCGTTGGGGTTGACCTTGCACCGGCCGCGATGCAGAGCTATTTCAATCCGCTGCTGGATTTGCCCTATTTTCTGATGGTCCAGCACTGGCCGCCTCGTGCAGCTGCCTTCGCGATGGGCTTGTTTCATGGCCTTAATTTTGTATTTTTGCTTCTGATCGTGAAGCCTTTTGTTGTGCGTGCAAAACATCCCAACGCGACGGCGATTCTGCTCTCGCTGGCTGGGTGCCTGAGTGCTGTTTTTGTGTCGGAACTGGGAAACACCATGGGCGACAACGCTTCATCGGTGTTTGTGCTGGCAGGCCTGGCGATCGCAGTGGCACGATGGGATGACGTGGTACGTGTGCGCGGACACTACCTGTTGTGGTTACTGTTGGCAGGATTGCTGATAGGTATGGGTGCGGGCGCAAAGCTCACAAACGCGGTTTATGCGGTGGCCGGCGCCTTGGCATTTCTGCTCGCCTGTCCCGGCGGCGCAGTGCATCGGTTGCGCGTCGCATCGACATTCAGCGTGGGCGTTGTGCTGGGCATCGCCTTGACGGGAGGCTACTGGTTCCTTCTGCTCTGGGATCTCTACGGCAATCCGCTGTTCCCGCAGTTCAACACTTATTTTCAGTCGGACATGGCCGGCTCGATCGGTGTGGGGGACGCCCGCTGGAGACCCAAAGGTATAGCTGAAGCGATTTTTTTTCCCTTTATCTTTGCGCTGAATCCAGCGCGTGTTGGTGAATCGGCGCTTTATCAGATCGCGCTACCTGTGTTGTACGCATTGTTCCTGTTTTGGGCTGTTGCGGCGGTGCGTCACCGATTTTTCAGGCTACCGCCCGTGCGGCATGGATATGCCTTTCCTCTCGAGGCGCCGTCGCGGGCTCATTTCCTGCTGGCATTCGCCTCTACGAGCTACTTGACCTGGCTCGGAATCTTCAGCATTCACCGTTACCTGGTGCCGCTGGAAATGATTGCTCCATTGGCAATTTGGCTTTTGCTGCATCGGTTATTCAAGCCGGCTCTGGCGCAATCGCTCGGGAAAAAGATACTATTTTCCTCGGTGGTTGTGGTTTTGCTATTCCGGACAACATGGGGCAACGTTGGTTTTGGCGAGACGGCTTTTCGGGTTGAATTGCCACCACTGGCTCAACCAGAAAAAACCGCGGTCATGATATTGCAAGGTGGTCAGCACGCTTGGTTGATCCCTTTTTTCCCGTCGGAGATCGAAGTTGCCTCGCTGGCAAGTTTTCCCGAGTCGCCGAAATTTGTGGCGCAGGCCATGCGTATGATCGACAGCCGGTCAGAAAACGCTTATGTTATTTTTGCAGCGAGCAAAGACACGCGGCCTGCGCAAATTGCAAAAATCAATCGTGTTCTGGCAAGCATGAGCATTGGGAAAAACGGTTTTGGCTGCAATGTCGTACGTTGGGCCATCAATCGAAATTCCCGCTTGAATGCCAGGATGTCCGATAGCAGCAACGGTGCGTACTGCGGTGTTGTGATGGATCCCGCCACGCGGCGTGATCTTGCCGGGGAAGACAAGGTCATCGCCCAGGCCAGTGACGAACTTGCAAAAGCACGCTATGGCTTGCGTATCGATCTGGCATCGTGTGTGACGTACCATGCGTGGGTGGGCAACCGCCAGGATCGCTACCAATACTGCCGTATTTCCCGTCAGTCGTGATTCAGTCTTTTCAAGAGGTGTCGATGAGTTCTGCCAAGCCGACCGTTGCCGTCATTCTTCCTGCCTACAACGAAGAGTTGACGATCAGGCAGGTTATCCTGGACTTCCATGCTGCGCTGCCTGACGCCACCATATGTGTGATCGACAACAACTCCAGCGACCGTACCTCCGCAATCACTGAAACGACATTTGAAGAGTTGGGCTGTCAGGGGCGGTTGATTCGCGAGTATCGACAAGGCAAGGGAAATGCATTACGCCGTGCATTTTCCGATGTGGACGCTGACATTTATTTGCTGGCTGACGCCGACCAGACTTATCCGGCATCTCGCGCCGCCGACATGATCGCGCCTGTTGCGTCAGGCCAAGCGGACATGGTAGTAGGCGATCGGCATTCCGGCGGGCATTATCAGGACCACAACAAACGCCGCTTTCACGGATTTGGCAATGATCTTGTCAAAAACATGATCAATTTGTTTTTCCGATCCACTTTGCAGGACATCATGAGCGGGTATCGTGCCTTCAGCCGTACCTTTGTGAAGACCTATCCGGTAATGGTGGCAGGCTTTCAGGTCGAAACTGATATGACGCTGCATGCGCTTGATAAACGTTTTCGCGTCATGGAAATTCCTGTGGAGTATGTGGACAGGCCGGCTGGCAGCTTTTCCAAGCTCAACACCTTGGCCGATGGCGCCAAGGTTATTTTTGCGATTTTCCAGATACTGCGTTATTACAAGCCGTTGGCGTTTTTTGGTACGGTTTCCGTGCTGCTCATGGTCCTCGGTTTTATTGCCGGTATTCCGGTGTTGGCTGACTGGTTCACCTACCAATACATTTACCATGTACCGCTGGCGGTGCTTGCTGCCGCGCTGGAAATCGTGGCAGTCATCTTCTTTTCCGTGGCGTTGATGCTCGACAGCATCGTGCATCAGCACAGGATGAGCTACGAACTCATGATCGTGTCCATGACAAATAAAACCTGATGTCCAAGAGCCCGTCGGAACAAAATTCAGGACGCCAGTTGATGACCTTTCTGGTGGTGGGTGGTTTCGGCTTCGTGGTTGATGCTGGTTTATTCTTTGTCTTCCTGCGGATATTCGGCATCGACATCATGGTCGCGCGCGCATTGGCCTTTCTTCCCGCGACGTTTGTTACCTGGTGGGCCAACCGGCTATTCACCTTTCGCCCGCCAACCGGCGCCAGAGTTTTTTTAATGCAGGAATATCTCAGGTATTTGCTGGTGCAGGCCGGAGGCATTGCGATCAATTTCCTGGTTTTCTACCTGATGATCCTCTGGCTTCCGATCGCGGCCGCTCACACGCTCCTGCCGCTGGCTGTCGGCTCCGTGATTGCGTTGCTTTTTAACTTTTCGGGTGCGCGTTTTCTGGTTTTCAGGCATTGATCGAGATAGCGAGGCCGCTTGTGTCAAGATGATGCTGATAGCCTCTTCTTGTGAAATGTCAGGGTAAACCAAGATAAGTGCGGGTATCAGCCTCCCTAAAATAGCCCAATTCATCCATTCACCGGAATACCAGTGCCAAAAAGCAAATCCACCAGCCCATCACCCGGCATGCCGCCTTCACAGGATGAGGCTTCTGCCGACGGCGCTCCCGGTGCCAAAGGTGGTCGGACGGCCGGCAAGGCTGCGGCTTCCCGTGTGATCAAGAAGTACCCGAACCGACGGCTGTACGACACCGAGACATCGGCCTACATCACGCTCACAGAAGTGCGCCAGCTGGTGATGGACACCGCCGATTTTGTGGTGCGCGATGCCAAGACCAATGAAGATTTGACGCGCAGCATCCTGCTGCAGATCATTTTGGAAGAGGAAACCGGCGGTGCACCGATGTTCACCGAGGCTGTGCTCGCCAACATCATCCGTTTTTACGGCAATGCGATGCAGAGCTTCATGGGTGCCTACCTTGAGAAGAACGTGCAGAGTTTTATGGACCTGCAGGTCAAGATGGCCGAGCAGTCCAAAGGGCTGACGCCCGAGATGTGGGCGCAGTTCATGAATGCGCAATCTCCCATGATGCAAGGCATGATGGGCAATTACGTGGAGCAATCCAAGAACGTTTTCACGCAGATGCAGGAGCAGATGCAAAAACAGAGCGAGCAGATGCTGCAGGCCTTCGGCTTGAAGCGTTGAAATGAAAGCCAGGGGTTGAATCTCTGGCGGTCCCGCAGAAGTCGGCGACCTGAGACAATACACCCCATGAGTGAAGTTATTTCCCCACCTGTTTCCATTAACACCAAGCCCGCGCCGCGCGTCGGCTTTGTCAGCCTGGGCTGCCCCAAGGCCCTGACTGATTCCGAGCTGATCCTGACGCAATTGAGTGCTGAGGGCTACCAGACCTCCAAGACCTTTGAAGGTGCGGACCTGGTGATCGTCAATACCTGCGGCTTCATCGACGACGCGGTCAAGGAAAGCCTGGACACCATTGGCGAGGCGCTGGCCGAAAACGGCAAGGTCATCGTCACCGGCTGCCTGGGCGCCAAGGCGGGTGAGGGCGGCGGCAACCTGGTGCGCCAGATGCACCCGAGCGTGCTGGCCGTGACGGGCCCGCACGCCACGCAAGAGGTGATGGACGCGGTGCACCTGAACCTGCCCAAGCCGCATGATCCTTTCGTGGACCTGGTGCCGAATGCCTTTGGCATTGCCGGCATCAAGCTGACGCCCAAACATTACGCCTACCTGAAGATCAGCGAAGGCTGCAATCATCGCTGCACATTCTGCATCATCCCGTCCATGCGCGGCGACCTGGTGTCGCGCCCTATCGGCGACGTGCTCAATGAGGCGCGCGCCCTGTTTGAAGGCGGCGTGAAGGAATTGCTGGTGATCAGCCAGGACACCTCGGCCTATGGCGTCGATGTGAAATACCGCACTGGCTTCTGGGATGGCAAGCCCATCAAGACGCGCATGCTGGAACTGGTGCAGGCACTGGGCGAGATCTCCGAGCCGTATGGCGCCTGGGTGCGCTTGCATTATGTGTATCCGTACCCAAGTGTGGATGAAGTGCTGCCGCTGATGGCCACCGGCAAGGTGCTGCCTTACCTGGATGTACCTTTGCAGCACAGCCACCCGGATGTGCTCAAGCGCATGAAGCGGCCGGCCAGCGGCGAGAAAAATCTTGAGCGCATTGCGCGCTGGCGCGAGATCTGCCCCGAAATTGTGATTCGCAGCACCTTCATCGCCGGTTTTCCCGGCGAGACGGAAGCGGAGTTCGACCATCTGCTGGACTTCATGCGGGAAGCCAAAATCGACCGTGCAGGCTGTTTTGCCTATAGCGCGGTGGAAGGCGCCACGGCCAACGATATTCCCGGCATGCTGCCGATCGAGCTGCGTGAAGAGCGGCGCGCCCGCTTCATGGCTGTGGCGGAGGCGGTTTCCAGCCAGAAACTGCAGCAGCGCATAGGTGCGATCATGCAGGTGCTGGTGGATTCGGCGCCGGCACTGGGCCGAAAGGGTGGCACCGGGCGCTCCTATGCCGATGCGCCCGAGATCGACGGCATCGTCAAGCTGTTACCGCCCGAGAAAATCAGCAAGACGCTGAAAGTGGGCGAGTTCACCCGGGCCCGCATCGTCGGAACCCAGGGCCACGACCTGGTTGCTGTACCTGTTTGATCAAGGTTGCGGACGAAACGCCGAACCTGAAGAGTGGGTCGGCCACAAAAAAGCCACTGGGTCACAGTGGCTTTAATCTTGCTTTATTCCAGAGCTCGTTTCAGAGTCTGGCAAAGCTGTTTGGTGTATCTGGTGCCCGGGAGAGAACTCGAATCTCCACATCTTGCGATACACGGACCTGAACCGTGCGCGTCTACCAATTCCGCCACCCGGGCACAGCTAGCAGTGTACCATTACTTCAATGCTTTCTCAGGCCCGGGCCCTCAAATTTTCCTGAAATATTTCGGCTGCATACTTAAACCCGGCAGCCTCCAACGAAAAGAGACTTTCTATCAAAACAACTCACTCCCATCCCGGCGGATCGTCCGCCCATTCATCCGGCTTGCTCGCTGAATTCGAGGGCACCGTTTCCGGCCACCGCGACGGCCATGGTTTCGTATTGCGCGATGACGGCGAAGCAGATATTTACCTGCCGCCCAACGAAATGCGTGCAGTGCTGCACAAGGATCGTGTCAAGGCCCGCATCGTGCGGCACGACCGCAAAAACCGGCCCGAAGGCCGCGTCACGGAAATCGTTGAGCGATCCTCGAATCCCATCATCGGCCGCCTGCTGCAGGAAAGCGGCGTCTGGCTGGTGGCACCCGAAGACAAGCGCTATGGTCAGGACGTCCTGATCCCCAAGGGCGCTACCGGCACGGCCAAGGCCGGCCAGGTGGTGGTGGTGCAACTCACCGAGCCGCCGGCGCTGTTTGGCCAGCCTGTGGGCCGCGTCAAGGAAGTACTGGGCGAGATCGACGACCCCGGCATGGAGATCGAGATCGCGGTGCGCAAATACGGCGTGCCGCATGAATTCAGCGACGAAGCGCTGGCCCTGGCCCGCACCCTGCCGGATTCCGTGCGGCCTGCCGACAAAAAGCATCGCGTTGACCTGACGGACGTGCCGCTGGTCACCATCGACGGCGAAGATGCCCGCGACTTTGACGACGCCGTGTATTGCGAGCCCGCCAAAGTGGGCCGCGGCAAGGGCTGGCGTCTGTTGGTGGCGATTGCCGATGTGAGCCACTATGTGGAAACCGGCAGCGCCATCGACATCGACGCCTACGACCGCGCTACCAGCGTGTATTTTCCGCGCCGCGTGATTCCCATGCTGCCGGAAAAATTGTCGAATGGCCTTTGCTCGCTCAACCCGAATGTCGAGCGCCTGTGCATGGTCTGCGACATGCTGGTCAATGCCAAGGGCGAGGTTCACGCCTACCAGTTCTACCCGGCGGTGATGTTCAGCCAGGCGCGTTTTACCTACACCGAAGTCGCCGCCATCCTGGCCAACACACGCGGCCCTGAAG
Source organism: Polaromonas sp. P1_F4 (assembly GCF_056405675.1). NCBI lineage: Bacteria > Pseudomonadati > Pseudomonadota > Betaproteobacteria > Burkholderiales > Comamonadaceae > Polaromonas > Polaromonas sp. P1_F4. The sequence continues at coordinate 758,233 of NZ_JBFUBP010000001.1, forward strand.
CTGCGCAGCGCAAGGCGTTGGTGCCGCACCTGCTCGACCTGCACGACGTGTACCAGGCACTGCTCAAGGAGCGTGGCGAACGCGGGGCGGTGGATTTTGAAACCACCGAGACCCAGATTGTTTGCGACGAAGCAGGCCGGATTGAAAAAATCGTCCCCCGCACCCGCAACGTGGCGCACCGGCTGATTGAAGAAGCCATGCTGGCGGCCAACGTCTGCTCGGCGGACTTCATCTCGCAAAGCAAGCACGTGGGCCTGTACCGTGTGCACGAAGGCCCAACGCCCGAGAAGAAGGAGATGCTGCGCAACTACCTGAAGGCGGCCGGCATCGGCATGACCATCACCGATGACCCGGCGCCCGGCGAATTCCAGAAGATCGCGCTGGCCACCAAGGACCGGCCGGACGCACAGCAAATCCACTCGATGCTGCTGCGATCCATGCAGCAGGCGATCTATACACCCATGAACAGCGGTCACTTTGGCTTGGCCTATGAGGCTTACACGCACTTCACCAGCCCGATCCGGCGTTATCCGGATCTGCTGGTGCACCGCGTCATCAAGGCGGTGCTGAACAAGGCCAAGTACCAGCTCCCGACCCTGCCCACGCCGGGCGAAGCTGAGGCCAAGTTGTCCAAACGCCTGGCCGCGCGCGTCAAGGAACCAACGCAAAAGCCGAAAAAAGCCAGCGCGGACGAACTCGCCTGGCAGGCCGCCGGCCTTCACTGCAGCGCCAACGAGCGCCGCGCCGACGAAGCCAGCCGCGACGTGGAGGCCTGGCTCAAGTGCAAGTACATGCGCGAGCATCTCGGTGAGGAATTCGGCGGCGTCGTCACCGCGGCCACGGGCTTCGGCATCTTTGTCACGCTGGACGCGATGTACGTCGAAGGCCTGGTGCACATCACCGAGCTGGGCGGCGAATACTTCCGCTTCGACGAAGCCCGCCAGGAACTGCGCGGCGAGCGCACCGGCATCCGTTATGCCATCGGCACGCGGGTGCGGGTGCAGGTCAGCCGGGTGGACCTGGACGGCCGCAAGATCGACTTCCGGCTGGTGAATGAGGGCCAGGACCTTGTTGGCCGTGCGATGAAGGACAAGACGGGCGGCCATGCGGCGGAACTGCCGGCACAGGAACGCGGCGCTTCGCGCCATGCGGCAGAGCCTCGAACCGGCGGCAAGGCGGGCGGCAAGAGCGCTGGTAAACGCTCGGAGTCGCGCTCAGGCGGCCGCGGCGGCGGCGCGGCCAGCCGCAGCACCAGCAGCAGTGAAAGGGCGCCCAAATCGCCCATTCAGGCTCTGAAGGCGGCGGTCAAGAAGGCGGCGGGCAATCCGCCGGGCCGCAAGCAGGGCAAGAAGCCGCGCCGTTAGGCGCCGGGACACCATGAAATTTCCGCACAACACTTTTTCCCTGCCTGCGCTCCGTACGCGCAAGGCACGTTGCCCATGCTGATGCGCGTATTGGCCTTCCTGCTTGAAACGCTGTTTTTCCTGCTGATTGCAGCGGCGTTGCTGCGGGCCTGGATGAACTGGGTCCGGGTCAACATGACGGCCCAGCCCGGCCATTTTGTGATGGCCGTGACCGACTGGCTGGTCAAGCCCTTGCGCCGCGTGCTGCCCAGGCCGGTGATGCAGTCCCGGGTGGACTGGGCCAGCATCCTGGCGGCCGTGTTGCTGGCACTGGCCTATGCGTTGCTGTGGGGCCTGCTGTTTGGACTGCTGCTGGGGGGCACGTTGTGGACTGCCGGGGCTGCCCCTGTAGCCTTGCTCACGCTGCTGTCCTTTGCGCTGAAGATGCTGATCCGCGTGGCGCTGCAAACCCTGTTCATCCTGGTGCTCGGTTTCGCCATCCTGTCGTGGGTGCAGCCTGGTTCACCCGCGTATGGTTTGCTGGGGCGCCTGACCGAGCCCGTGCTGGCACCCCTGCGCCGCGTGATCCCCACGGTGGGCGGCGTGGATTTGTCCGCGCTGGTGCTCATCGTGCTGATCCAAATCGCCCTGATGATCCTGGTGTAAGGCTCTCATCGGCGCGTCTGTCAGTTGCCGCCTTGTGCACGGGCCAGTTCCGAGGCCGTCAGGGCCGGGGCCGTCCATTCGTCGGCCAGACGGCCATGTGCCCATACGGCGCTGCAGGCAGCGTTGAAGGCATCCAGCCCTGCCGCCAGCCGCGCGCCCACCATGCCCGCCAGCACGTCGCCGGTGCCGGCAGTAGCCAGCAGGGCGTTGCCGGTGCTGTTGATGGCGCTGCTGCGGCCCGGCGCCGCGATCACTGTTCCCGAACCCTTGAGTACCACCACACACTGAAACCGGTCGGCAAGCTGCCGGGCCGATGCCAGCCGGTCGGATTGAACCACTGCGGCCGTGGTTCCGGCCAGCCGGGCGGCTTCCAGCGGGTGCGGTGTCAGCACCGTGCGGTAGCCGCGGCCGTGACGTGCAATGAGCTGCGCCTGGAACTGCGTGTCCCCTGCAATGGCATTGAGCGCATCGGCATCCAGCACCAGCCGCCTGGCTGTCGACAGCACCCTGGCCAGCACGGCCCTGACGGCCTCGCCGCCGCCGCAGCCGCACACCACCACCTGCTGTGCGAGGTCCAGCGCCTCGGGCGCGCGGAACATCAGCTCCGGTTGTTGCGGGTCGACTGCGATGGTTGGCTTGCCGAGCAGCGCCACAAATACCCGGCCGGTGCCGGCATGCAGGGCGGCCCGCGCCGCCAGCAGCGCGGCGCCCGCCATATGGCTGTGGGCGGCGGACTCTCCCCCGAGCACGGCCACGTCACCAAAACTGCCTTTGTGGCTGGCATGCGCGTTGGCTGACCGGGGCGGCTGGCCGGCCTGGTCGGCGCCCAGCAACCAGGCGTCGGTCTGGCTTGGGGTTGCCGCCTGCGTCTCGCGGACGCCGAGATCGTCAAACCAGACCTGGCCCGCCCAATCCCGGCCGCCGGCGGTGAACAGCCCCGGCTTCAAGGTTAAAAGGCTTAAGGTAAAAATGGCCGTAGCGTCCGGTGAATGGGCGCAAGCAGCTATCAAATGTGTAGCAGACCCGGTGTCCGCATCCAGGCCGGTCGGAATGTCCACCGCCAGCCGCGGCGCACTGCCGGCTTGCATTCGCGCCAGCCACTCCAGCATCAAGGCCGTGCCTGGGCGCTCAGGGTCCAGCGCGCCGCCTATGCCCAACAGGGCGTCGATGCAGAAATCAAAATCATCGGGCGGTTGCGCCGCCATGGGCACGCCCGCGGCGATGGCGCGCTCGCGCGAGGCATGGGCGTCGCGCGGCAGGCTGGTTTTTCCGGCGGGCAGGCCGGTCCAGGTTACGACCACTGTTTTGCCCCATTGGTGCAGATGCATGGCGGCCTCAAAACCGTCGCCGCCGTTATTGCCTGGCCCGCAGGCGATCCAGATGCGCTGCGCATGCGGCGCCAGGGCCAGCGCCAGGCGCGCCACCGAGAGGCCGGCTCGCTGCATCAGCGTGTGGGGCGGCAGCCCGGCGGCGGCATGCCGTTCAAGTTCACGCGAGGCCGCCACACTGTGAAGTGGCTCGCTGCGGGTACTGGAAATTTTTCGCATGGCTCGATTGTGCGGCCCCGCAAAGCAAAAAGCCCGGCAGGCCGGGCTTTGGGCGTAGACGCAGGGTGGTTTCAGCCCAGGCGGGCAACCCCCAGGCCTTCCATGTCGATGTCGGCGTTTTTGCCGGCCATCAGGTCGGCCAGCACCCGCGCGCTGCCGCAACTGAGGGCCCAGCCGCTGGAGCCATGCCCCAGGTTGAGCCAGAGGCCGGGAATGCCGCTGTCGCCGATGATGGGCGGGCCGTCGGGCAGCATGGGCCGGGCGCCTTTCCATTCCTGCACGCTGGCGCCGGTGTTGGAGAGTTGGGCCGCACCCGGGAACCAGTCGTGTAGCACCTTGTACAGCGTCTGGATGGACGATGCCCGCTTGTTGTCAAGCGTGCCGCCGATTTCGGCGCTGCCCGCCACGCGCACCCGGTTCCCCAGGCGGGAAATCGCGACCTTGTAGCGCTCGTCCATCAGTGCGCTGCGTGGTGCGTTCAGCGGTTCGCGGATCGGGGCGCTGATGGAGTAACCGTAAACCGCAGCCATGGGAATCTTCAGGCCGAGCGGCCTCAGGAGTTCCGCAGACGCCAGGCCGGCGCACATGACCACATGGTCGAAGCCGCGGGGGCTGGCTTCGCCTGCTATCAAAATGCTAGCTGGTTGCGCCCGTTCCAATTGGGCTGCAGCCGTATTGAATTCAAAATTAACGCCGATGCGCTGGGCTTCGTTCTTCAGCAGCAGGGCAAACTGGCGGCAATTGGCCACCTCGTCGTTCGGCAGGTGCACTGCGCCCAGGAAGTCGGTGTCGGGGCTCAGTGCCGGCTCGATCTTGCGCACCTCGTCGGGGCCGATTTCCTTGAATACCACGCCGGCATCGCGCAGCACGGCCAGGCCCGGCTGCACCAGCTTCGCGTCTTTTTCAGAGCGCAGCAGCACCATGTAGCCGGGGCTGCCGTCGTACTCGAGCTCCAGTTCGGCCGTCAGGTGGTGCAGCCTTTCGCGGCTGTAAAAAGCCAGGCGCTGCATGCGCGCGCGGTTGGCCAGATAGGTTTCGAGCTTGCAGGCGCGAAACCATTTCCACATCCAGGCCAGGTCGCGGGCCGACAGTGGCAGGCCGAGCTTGACCGGCGCGTGGCGGCTGAAAAGATGGCTGATGACCTTGCCCGGCATGCCGGGGGCAGCCCAGGGCGTGACGTAGCCGGGCGCTACCAGGCCGGCGTTGGCAAAGCTGGTTTCCTCGGCCGCCGCGCCGCGCCGTTCGAAGACGGTGACCTCGTGGCCGTCCAGGGCCAGCTCGTAAGCAGTGGTGATGCCGATGATGCCGGCGCCAATGACGGCAACCCTCATGCGAGGCTCCCGCAGTCATGTGGGGCAGGCAAGGGGTGCGGGGAGGGAGCGATTTTTTTGTACATTTTTATAAGAAAAAGGCTTTGAAGCCAATAGGAATGGGCGCAAGCAGCTATTGTTTTTATAGCGAATTCGCCAGGGCGGCTTCCACCTGCAGGGCCAGGTCCAGCACCGCGTCGTCATGCAGCGCCGCATGCCAGAGCATCAGGCCCACGGGCAACTGGCCGGGCGTGTGGCAGGGCAGGGAAATGGCGCAGCCGTCGAGCATGTTCACCACGGAGGTGTTGCGCAGCAGCAGGCCGTTGACCCGGAAAAATTCGGCATCGTCATCCAGCACACCGGCGATCGGCGGCGCGACGATGGGGACGGTGGGCGAGAGCATGGCGTCAAAGCCTTGCAGGCGTGTTTCCATGCGGGCCACCCAGGCCTTGCGGGCGGCCAGCAGGTCGATGTAGTCGGCCGCACTCATGCCGGCGCCACGCAGGATGCGCAAGGCCACGCGCGGGTCGTATTCGGCCTGGTGTCTGGTGATCAGCGTTCGGTGCCAGGCATAACTTTCCGCCGCCGAGAGGCCGCCGGTGGCATTGATGGCGGCCAGCTCGCCGATCTCTTCCAGGTCGATTTCTTCAATATGCGCGCCCGCCTGGCGAAGGATTCGCAGGCTGCGCCCAAACGCCTCGGCGACGGTGTTGTCCAGGTGGTCCTGCATCACGGTGCGGGCAACGGCCAGGCGACAGGAGGCGAGCGGTTTGCCGGCCAGTTGGACCTTGCGTGCCGCCAGGACCTCATGCACGGTGACTGCGTCGCGCACCGAGCGGGTCAGGGCGCACACGGTGTCCAGGCTGATAGACAAGGGTAGGGCGCCTTGCGTGGGCACCAGGCGCGCGGTGCTTTTGAAGCCGACGATGCCGCAAAGCGCCGCCGGGATACGGATCGATCCGCCGGTGTCGGAGCCGAGCCCGACCAGGGCCGCACCCGTGGCCACCGAGACTGCCGCACCGGAGGACGAGCCCCCGGGAATACGCGCCACCTTCGGGTCGGCCGGGTTGACGGGTGTGCCGTAGTGCGGGTTGATGCCGACGCCGGAGAAGGCGAACTCGACCATGTTGGTGCGCCCCATGAACATGGCGCCGGCTGCGCGCAGGCGTGCCACGGCGGGGCAGTCTTCTGCGGCAGGCGCGGCGCCTGCCAGCACGGTGGATCCGGCTGTGGTGGTCTGGCCGGCCACGTCGAACAGGTCCTTCATCGACACCGGAATGCCGGCAAGCGGAAGGCCTGCAGCGTCCGAAACGGGGTTTTCCGCCATTCCGGCGTGGTTCTGCGGGCTCCCTGGCATGAAAACATGGCGGCAGGCGTCACTTTGGGCCGTGGCCAGGGCCTGTTCGATAACCTGCCGGGGAGCGGTCTGGCCGATCGTCATGGCCTGGCGAGTGGCATGGAGGTCGCCTGAGGAGGGCATCTGGCTCATGGGTCAGGAGGGTGTTATACTCGACAGGCTTTGCAAATGACGATTTTGTTGTTTGCAAGGCAAATCGCAAATCAGCCACTCAAGGTGTTGCCCCGGAAATCTCGAAAGAGGCTAACGGGACGATAAGCGCTGATTTTAGACACAACCTTTTGGAGTATTCCTATGTCGACCACTATGCGCGAAATGCTGGAAGCAGGCGTTCATTTCGGACACCAAACCCGCTTCTGGGACCCCAAGATGGCCCCGTACATCTTCGGCCATCGCAACCGTATTCACATCATCAACCTGGAAAAATCGCTTCCGATGTACCAGGAAGCGATGAAGTTCGCGAAGCAGCTGTCTGCCAACCGCGGCACCATCCTGATGGTAGGCACCAAGCGCCAGGCTCGCGACATCGTCGCCACCGAAGCCAAGCGCGCCGGTGTTCCCTATGTTGACCAGCGCTGGCTGGGCGGCATGCTGACCAACTTCAAGACGGTCAAGACTTCCATCAAGCGCCTGAAAGAAATGAAGGCCCAGCAGGAAGCCGGCCTTGATTCCATCAGCAAAAAAGAACAGCTCACCTTCAAGCGCGAAATCGAAAAGCTTGAAAAAGACATCGGCGGCATTCAGGATATGAACGCCCTGCCGGACGCCATTTTCGTGATCGACGTGGGCTTCCACAAAATCGCGATCCTGGAAGCCAAGAAACTCGGCATTCCCCTGATCGGCGTGGTTGACTCCAACCACTCGCCTATCGGCATCGACTACGTGATCCCCGGCAATGACGACTCCTCCAAGGCTGTCGCCCTGTACGCCCGCGGTATCGCCGACGCGATCATCGAAGGCCGCGCCAATGCCGTGAACGACGTCGTCAAGGCGGTTTCGGCTGAGAGCTCGGATGAGTTCGTGGAAGTGGAAAACGCAGCCGCCTGATAGTTTTCGGCTCTGCGCCAGACGCGAAAAAGGGGCTCGCGTAGCCCCTTTTTCACAACTTAACGAAAAGCTGGGTGCGAATTGATCGCTTCCAGCGTGTCAAAAACGACAAAACGGAGAATCAAAGATGGCAATTACTGCAAGCATGGTCGCTGAACTGCGCGCCAAGACCGACGCCCCCATGATGGAGTGCAAGAAAGCACTGACCGAAGCTGAAGGCAACTTCGAAAAAGCCGAAGAAATCCTGCGCGTCAAGCTCGGCAGCAAGGCCGGCAAGGCCGCTTCCCGCGTCACCGCCGAAGGCGTTGTGGCTGCGCACCGCGAAGGCGATGTGGGCGCGCTGGTGGAAATCAACTGCGAAACCGACTTCGTGACCAAGAACGACAGCTTCCTGGCCTTCACCAAGGCAGTGGTCGAAGGGATTGTCAAGAACAACCCGGCCGATGTGGAAGCTGTTGGCGCCATGCCTTTGTCGCTCGACGGCTTCGGTCCGACGGTGGAAGACGTGCGCAAGGGCCTGATCGGCAAGATCGGCGAAAACATGAGCGTGCGCCGCTTCAAGCGTTTCTCGGGCAGCAAGCTGGCCTCTTACCTGCACGGCACGCGCATCGGTGTGGTCGTGGAGTTTGAAGGCGACGAAGCCGCCGCCAAGGATGTCGCCATGCATGTGGCGGCGATGAAGCCCGTGTCCCTGTCCAGCGCTGAAGTTCCCGCTGAACTGGTCGCCAAGGAGCGCTCGGTTGCTGCAGCCAAAGCCGCTGAAGATGCCGCCAAGGCACAAGCCGAAGGCAAGGCCGTTCAGTCTGCTGAAATTGTTGCAAAGCGTATCGAAGGTGGCGTGCAGAAGTACCTGAAGGAAGTCAGCCTGTACAACCAGACTTTCGTCAAGAACGACAAGCAGACCGTTGAGCAGATGCTCAAGGAAAAAGCGACGACGATCAAGTCTTTCACGCTGTATGTCGTGGGTGAAGGCATTGAGAAAAAGGTGGACGATTTCGCTGCCGAAGTCGCCGCCCAGGTCGCCGCAGCCAAGGCTGCTTGAGCATTTCAGTCCAGCCGGAAGGCCGCTAAACTTCAGACAACCCAACAAAGAAAGCTCTCACATGCCAGCCTACAAGCGAATCTTGTTAAAACTGTCAGGTGAGGCCTTGATGGGGGATGATGCCTTTGGCATCAACCGTGCGACCATCGTGCGCATGGTGGAAGAGATTGCCGAAGTCACCCGCATGGGTGTCGAAGTGGCGGTCGTGATCGGCGGCGGCAATATCTTCCGCGGTGTGGCCGGCGGTTCCGTCGGTATGGACCGCGCCACCGCCGACTACATGGGCATGCTGGCCACCGTGATGAACGCGCTGGCTTTGGGCGACACCATGGACAAGGCCGGGTTGATTGCCCGTGTGATGTCGGCCATCGGCATTGAGCGCGTGGTCGAGCCTTATGTTCGCCCCAAAGCCCTGCAGTATCTTGAAGAGGGCAAGGTCGTCATCTTCGCGGCCGGCACCGGCAATCCGTTTTTCACCACCGACACGGCGGCCGCATTGCGCGGTGCGGAAATTGGCGCCGAGATCGTGCTGAAGGCCACCAAGGTCGACGGTGTGTACACTGCGGACCCCAAGAAAGACCCGAAAGCCACGCGCTACACCAACATCACGTTTGATGAAGCCATGGGCAAGAACCTGGAAGTCATGGATGCCACTGCCTTTGCGTTGTGTCGCGACCAGAAACTCCCCATCAAGGTGTTCAGTATTTTCAAGCACGGTGCGCTCAAGCGCGTTGTGCAGGGTGAGGACGAGGGAACCCTGGTTCACGTCTGAGCCTCCTGTCCCAGCTTGTTCTTTTTCGCTATAAAAATCCGGAGATTCGACCATGAGCATTGTTGAAGTCAAGCAGCAGGCAGAGCAAAAGATGCAGCAGTCCATTGATTCGTTCAAAAATGGCCTGACCAAGATCCGCACGGGCCGCGCCAACCCCGGTTTGCTCGATACCGTGCATGTTGACTATTACGGCTCCATGGTGCCGATCAGCCAGGTGGCCAATGTGTCGTTGCTCGACGCCCGCACCATCAGCGTCTCGCCTTGGGAAAAAGGCATGGGCGCCAAGATCGAAAAGGCCATCCGTGATTCAGACCTGGGACTCAATCCGGCCGCGCAGGGCGACCTGATCCGCGTGCCCATGCCGGCAATGACCGAAGAGCGCCGTCGCGAACTCACCAAGGTCGTGCGCACCGAAGGGGAGCACGCCAAAGTGGCTATTCGCAACCTGCGCCGTGATGCCAATGACGGTGTCAAGAAACTCGTCAAGGACAAGCTCGCTTCCGAGGACGATGAGCGCCGTTCTCAGGACGATATCCAGAAGTTCACGGACCGTTTCATTGCCGAAGTCGACAAACTGGTCGCAGGCAAGGAACAAGACATCATGGCGGTTTGACGCCTCGTCGTCTGGCCTGATTCACCATGGCCACCACCCATCCCATAGTCCCGCACCACGTTGCCATCGTCATGGACGGCAATGGCCGGTGGGCGACCAAACGGTTTTTACCCCGCATTGCGGGCCACAAGCAGGGCGTCGATTCGCTCAGCCGCTGCGTTCGCGCCTGCCTGGATCGGGGCATCAGGGTCCTCACGGTTTTTGCTTTTTCTTCCGAAAACTGGAACCGTCCGGCTGAGGAAGTGTCCGGGCTGATGGAGTTGCTTGCCTATTCTCTTTCCAAGGAAGTCCCCAGCCTGAATGCCAACGGCGTGCAACTGCGTTTTGTCGGAGACCGCCAGCGGCTTTCCGAGAAAGTCCAGGCAGGGTTGGCGCAAGCTGAGCTCGACACCTCGACCAACCTGCGGCTGGTTTTTAATGTGTGCTTCAACTACGGTGGCCGCTGGGATATTGCCCAGGCTGCGAACAGGTTGGCCAGCCGCGGTGAAGCCATCACGGAACTGTCAATGGACCGGGAGATGGCGCTGGCGCACGTGCCGGACCCGGATCTGCTGATTCGCACAGGCGGTGAGTTGCGGATCAGTAATTTTTTGCTGTGGCAGGCAGCTTATTCAGAGCTGCATTTCTCCGACAAGTTGTGGCCTGAATTTGACGAGACGGCGCTGGACGAGGCGATAGCCGTCTTTCGGACTCGCGAACGACGCTTTGGCAAGACCTCCGCCCAGGTCAGCGGCTGCAGCACCAATGAAAATACAAAGGCGGCCTGATGCTTAAACAGCGCGTGATCACAGCGATTGCCCTTCTGGCTATTTTGCTGCCAGCCCTTTTCTACAAGACGCCAGAGCCCTTTTGTGCCGTCGCGCTGCTGCTGATTGCTGCGGGTGCCTGGGAGTGGGGCCGGCTGAATGCGCTCGGGCAGGGAGCCTCTGTGGGGCTCGCCGCCGTTTGTGTCGGGCTGTGCGCGCTCGCGTGGTACTTTGGCCTGCTCGTAAAGCCGCTGCCGCTTCTTTGGGCTGCAGCAGGTGCTGCCTGGGTGCTTGCCGGTGGCTGGTTGCTGCGCAATGGCGTGGCGGGCTGGCCGCGCATACCCAAAGTAATTCGCCTCCCAGGGGGGCTGGCTGCGTTGTTGGTCGCCTGGCTGGCTGTGGCACAGGCCCGTGTGGCGGGCATTGACTTTTTGCTGTCCGTTCTGCTGCTGGTCTGGGTGGCCGATATCTTTGCCTACTTTGCGGGTCGCGCCCTGGGAGGCCGGTTCAGCAAGGGCAAGCTGGCTCCTTCGATCAGCCCTGGTAAAAGCTGGGAGGGCGTGTGGGGCGGCATGGCCGGTGTGGTAGCGCTGTCGCTGGCCTTGGTCTGGCTGGGCCGTGCGGGCATTGGCGGTGGCTTCTGGGCTGACGCCACGCTTTACAGCCGCCTGGCTGATCATCACGGCATGGCCGTCATGCTGCTCGCGGTTATTTTCCTGGCCGCCATGAGTGTGGTGGGCGATCTGGTCGAGTCTCTTATCAAACGCAGTGCCGGGGTGAAAGACTCCAGCGGCCTGTTGCCGGGCCACGGCGGCGTGCTCGACCGGGTCGACGCGCTATTGCCCACGCTGCCCCTGGCGATGATGCTGGTTACCCTTTAGGCTTTGCTCCCGTATGTCCTTTGAAAAGCAGCGTGTGACGGTTTTGGGCTCCACGGGGTCCATTGGTGTCAACACGCTTGATGTCATCGCCCGCCACCCTGAGCGCTTTGAGGTGTTTGCGCTCAGCGCCGCAACCCAAACGGACTTGATGCTGGCGCAGTGCGCCCAGTTCAAACCCCAATACGCGGTGATGGCCAGTGAGCCGCATGCCTGTTTGCTGGCGGAGAAGATCAAGGCAAATCAGCTTCCGGTGCAGGTTCTATGGGCGCAAGACGCTCTCGAAATGATAGCGTCACACGAGTTGGTGGATACCGTGATGGCCGCTATTGTGGGCGCTGCCGGGTTGGGCCCGTGCATGGCGGCCGCAAAGGCGGGCAAGCGCCTGCTGCTCGCCAACAAGGAGGCCCTTGTCGTCGGCGGCGAAGTGTTTATGCGGGCGGTTCGTGAAGGAGGTGCCCGGTTGCTGCCTATTGACAGTGAGCATTCGGCCATTTTCCAGTCATTGCCCGAAGACCCGGCGGTGTGGCCCCGGCGCATCGAAAAAATCATGCTGACCTCGTCGGGCGGTCCTTTTCGCGCCCGTGATCCGGCAACTTTGCGCGACGTAACGCCCGAGCAGGCCTGCGCGCACCCCAATTTTTCCATGGGCCGCAAGATTTCGGTGGATTCGGCCACGATGATGAACAAGGCTTTGGAGGTGATAGAGGCCAAGTACCTGTTTGGTGTCGTGCCGGAGCAGATCGAGGTGGTGATCCATCCGCAGCAAATCATCCATTCGATGGTGCAGTTCCATGACGCATCGGTGATGGCCCAGCTGGGTACGCCCGATATGCGGGTGCCGATTGCCTATGGCCTGTCCTGGCCGGAGCGGATTGAAAGCGGCACGGCGCGCCTGGACTTCGCCCGCATGGCCGCCATGACATTCGAGGTCCCGGACTTTCAGCGCTTTCCCTGCCTGCCTTTGGCCTGGGAGAGTTTGCGTGCGTCGCCGGGCACTTGCGTGGTGCTGAACGCAGCCAATGAGATTGCTGTGGCGGCGTTTTTGGACCGGCGCATCCGCTTCGACCATATTCATCATGTAAACCATGCAACTTTGGAGGCTGCGGCAGTCTCTCAGGTGGACGATATAGAAGGCTTGCTGGCGCTGGATGAGCAAGCCCGCCGCGTTGCCACTCAAATCACCCAACGCCTGGAGTCCTGAGATGCTGACACTGGTTTCTTTCGTTGTGACTCTCGGTATCCTGATTGCCGTGCACGAATACGGTCATTACCGCGTCGCAGTGGCGTGTGGCATCAAGGTCCTGAAATTTTCCATCGGATTCGGCAAACCTATTTACACCTGGAAGCTCAAAAACAAGTCGACAGAGTTTTCCATCGGCATGCTGCCCCTGGGCGGCTACGTCAAGATGCTGGATGAGCGCGAAGCCCCGGTGGATCCATCCGAGCGCCATCTGGCTTTTAATACCCAGCCGCTGAAATCGCGGGTTGCTGTGGTGGCCGCCGGCCCGGCCGCCAATTTGCTGCTGGCCATAGTGCTGTATGCCGTGGTCAACTGGAGTGGCTTGCAGGAGCCCAAAGCCATTTTGGCCAGCCCGGTGGCAGGATCGCTTGCCGAAAAGGCTGGCCTGGCTGGCGGGGAAACGGTTCAGCAGGCGGCTTTTGAAGGTGGCGACCTAGAGGTCGTTCATTCTTTTGAAGACTTGCGCTGGAGGCTCACTCAAGGTGCACTGGATGGTCGCGACCTCACCTTGGTGCTTGGCAGCGATGGCGCAGCGTCAGGGCAGACTGTGCGGTTGCCGCTCAGTACGCTGGGTGCACCCGAAGCAGATGCCGATCTGTTCAGGAAAATTGGCATTCTCGGCCCCTGGACCCGTCCGGTGATTGGTACTGTCATGCCGGGGGGTGCCGCAGAAAAATCCGGCCTGCGTGCCGATGATCTCGTGCTTCGCATTGGCGAGACAGCGATTGTGGATGGGCAACAGCTGCGCGAGGTGATACGTACCTCTGCCCGCTCGACCGGCACGGGTGCTGCCGTTGTCCCGCAGACATGGCAAATCAGCCGTGCCGGCGCATCCCTGGCGCTGCAAGTGACGCCTGAGATCAAGGCAGTGAACGGGGTGATGGTGCCCCGGATTGAGGCCTATGTGGGAGCCCCTCCCGAGTTTGTCACGGTGCGCTACGGCCCTGTCGATGGTTTGTGGCAAGGTGCCGTCCGTACCTGGCAGGTTTCGCTGCTCACACTGAAGATGATGGGGAAAATGGTCATAGGCGAGGCGTCGCTTAAAAACCTGAGTGGCCCGCTCACGATTGCGGATTACGCGGGGAAGTCGGCCAGCCTTGGGTGGAGCAGTTATCTGCTGTTTTTGGCCCTTATCAGTGTGAGCCTTGGCGTCCTGAATTTACTGCCCCTGCCGGTTCTGGATGGGGGGCACCTGATGTATTATCTTTGGGAGGGGATCACCGGCCGGGGCGTGTCTGACGCCTGGATGGACCGGTTGCAGCGCGGTGGCGTTGCTATCCTGCTGGGCATGATGTGCGTTGCCCTGTTTAACGATGTCACCCGGCTTTTGGGCTAATTCCTTACATTTCATGCAAAAACAAATAAATCGCTTCAAAGTTCGTGCAGTTTGCGCTATCGCCGCCGGTCTTTTTGCAGCCAGTTCGGCTTGGGCCGTTGACCCTTTCACGGTGCGTGATATCCGGGTTGAAGGCTTGCAGCGCGTTGAGCCCGGAACCATTTTTGCCTCCTTGCCCTTTCGGGTCGGTGAAACCTATAACGACGACAAGGGTTCCACCGCCATTCGTGCGCTGTTTGGACTGGGTCTGTTCAAGGACGTGCGGCTTGAAGTTAGTGGCGACGTATTGGTGGTGATCGTTGAAGAGCGTCCCACTGTCGCTGACGTGGACTTTGTGGGTGCCAAGGAGTTCGACAAGGACGCGCTCAAGAAGGCACTCCGCGAGGCCGGTGTTGCGGACGGCCAGCCGTTCGACAAGGCGCTTGCCGACAAGGCGGAGCAGGAGCTCAAGCGCCAGTACATCAACAAGAGCCTTTACGGCGTTGAAATCGTCACCACCGTCACGCCGATCGAACGCAATCGGGTCAACCTGACTTTCAGTGTGACCGAAGGCGATGTCGCGAAGATCAAGGAAATCCACATTACAGGCAACAAGGCCTTCAGCGAGTCAACACTCCTGAGCCTCTTTGACCTTGATACAGGTGGCTGGCTCAGCTGGTACACGAAGTCGGATCGCTATTCGCGCACCAAGCTCAACGCCGACATTGAAACGCTGCGCTCCTACTACCTTTCCCGGGGTTACCTCGAGTTCAAGATCGACTCTACCCAGGTTGCGATTTCCCCGGACAAGCAAAGCATTGCCATCACCGTCAACGTGACAGAGGGCGAGCGTTTTGTGGTTTCGGGCGTCAAGCTTGAAGGCAACTACCTGAACAAGGAAGAAGAGTTCAAGACCCTGGTGAAAATCACGCCTGGTGAGGCCTACAACGCGGACGAGGTCGCTGAAACGACCAAGGCGTTCAGCGACTATTTCGGCACTTTTGGCTACGCTTTTGCCCGCGTTGAAGCGGTGCCGGAAATCGACCGTGTCAATAACCGCGTGGCATTTGTGCTTCAGGCAGAACCATCCCGCCGTGCTTATGTGCGGCGCATCAACGTGGCCGGAAACAATCGCACGCGCGATGAAGTCGTGCGTCGCGAGTTCCGCCAGTTTGAGTCGTCCTGGTACGACGGCGACAAAATCCGGCTTTCCCGCGACCGTGTCGACCGCCTGGGCTTCTTTACAGATGTGAATGTAGAAACGCAGGAAGTGACCGGCACAAACGACCAGGTCGACATCACGGTGAACGTGGTTGAAAAACCAACCGGTAATTTGCAGCTTGGTGCGGGCTATTCCAGTGCGGACAGCCTCTCGCTGGTATTCGGTATCAAGCAGGAAAACGTTTTTGGCTCCGGCAATTACCTGGGCGTTGAAGTCAACACCAGCAAGTCAAACCGCCAGATTGTGCTCAGCACCATTGACCCATATTTCACGGCCGATGGTATTTCGCGCACCATTGATGTCTATGACCGCACCTCGAAGCCTACCTCGGGCCAAGGGGGTGACTACAGCCTGAAAACGCGGGGCGCAAGCATTCGTTTCGGTGTTCCGTTTACCGAGAATGACACGGTCTATTTTGGTACTGGTTACGAGCAATTGAAGATCGTGCCGGGCACCAATCTGCCAGTGAGCTACCTGAACTATGCGAACCAGTTCGGCTATACAAGCAACTCGATTCCACTGACCGTGGGCTGGTCGCGCGACAGCCGCGACAGTGCGCTGGTTCCTACCTCGGGCCTGTACCAGCGCGTATATGGTGATTGGGGCGTCGCTGGCGACATCAAATTCGTGCGAGCGAATTACCAGGCCCAGAAATACATTCCCCTCAACAAGCAGTTCACGATTGCGCTTAACGGCGAGTTTGGCTGGGGTAAAGGCCTGAGTGGCCAGCCTTATCCGCTCTTCAAGAACTACTATTCGGGCGGCCTGGGTTCCGTGCGTGGATTTGAGCAAGGCTCACTGGGCCCGCGCGATGCGTCTGATCTTGCCATCGGTGGACCGAAGAAGCTCACCCTCAACGCCGAGCTCATTGCGCCGTTTCCTGGTGCGGGCAATGACCGTACCTTGCGCCTCTATGGGTTTGTAGACGCGGGCAATGTTTTTGGTGAAAATGAGCGCTTTCGGGTAAATGATCTGCGGGCTTCCACAGGTATCGGTATCAGCTGGATTTCCCCAGTGGGTCCCTTGCGCATCGCCATTGCGACGCCGCTGCGCAAACTGCCAGGCGATAGAATAGAGCGGTTGCAATTCCAAATTGGTACATCTTTCTAATGAAGCATTTTTCAATCAAAATTTTCCTGGGCGTTGCCATTGCATTGGCGGGTTTCTCCGCAAGTGCGCAGGAGTTCAAGGTCGGGATTGTCAACCTGGACCGGATTTTCCGGGAAGCCAATTCCGCGAAAGCCGCTCAAACCAAACTCGAGCAGGAATTCAGCAAGCGTGAAAAAGAGCTGAACGATCTGGCGACGCAGCTGAAAACCCTCTCCGACAAGTTTGAGCGTGAAGCACCAACACTTGCCGAGAGCCAGCGCGTTTCACGGCAAAAGCAGCTTGTTGACCAGGATCGGGACTTCCAGCGCAAGCGCCGTGAGTTCCAGGAAGACCTGAACACCCGCAAAAATGAAGAACTCCAGCAAGTCATCGAACGCGCGAACAAGGTTGTGAAGACACTGGCTGAGACGGAAAAGTACGACCTGATTCTCCAGGAATCGGTCTATGTCAATCCCAAGCATGACATCACCGACAAGGTGATCAAGGCGTTGAACGCTGCCCGTTGATTGCGGGGTGTTCACCACGATCACCATCGTGAAAATGGCAGGCGCAGTGTGACACTCCGTCTTGCCGATATCGTTGAATCCCTGGCCGGTGCCGTACAGGTCGAACTTGTCGGCGACCCTGACCTGCAGATAGAGCGGCTCTCCACTTTGGAGGCAGCCGGTCCCGCGGACCTGAGTTTCCTCAGCCACCCCAAATACCTGTCCAAGCTCGCGCAGTCCGAGGCTGTCTGCGTCATTGTGGCGCCCGCCGCGCGCGAGGCCGCAGTCAAGCGGGGCGCTTGCATCGTCACAGACGATCCCTATCACGCTTTTGCGTTGGTCACCCAACTCTGGAAGCGGCGGCATTCCCCGCAGGTGGTTCCGCACATTCACCCCAGTGCCTATGTCGATCCCTCTGCCACTGTGGCGTCCGGCGTTTCGATCGGTGCATTTGCCTGCATTGGCCAAGACGCGGTGATTGGCACGGATGCGCGGATTGCGGAGCATTGCGTCGTCGGGCGGCATGCACAAATTGGCGCGAATACCCGGTTGTCGGCGCGCGTGACTGTGGCCGACGGCTGCCGCGTCGGGGAGCGCTGTATCGTACATTCCGGCGCGGTGATCGGCGCCGACGGTTTTGGCTTTGCATCGCACCAGGGGCAATGGGTGAAGATCGAGCAACTCGGTGGTGTGCAGATCGGCAATGATGTCGAGATCGGTGCCAACACCTGCATTGACCGCGGTGCGCTGCAGGATACGGTGCTGGAAGACGGTGTGAAGCTCGATAACCTGGTTCAGATCGGCCACAACGTCCGGGTTGGCAAACATACCGCCATGGCCGGCTGTGCCGGCGTAGCGGGCAGTGCCACGATTGGTGCGCATTGCACAGTGGGGGGCGGCGCCATTGTGCTGGGCCACCTGACGCTCGCCGATGGTGTGCATGTCTCGGCTGCATCGGTGGTAACCCGATCCATTTTGAAGCCCGGGCATTACACCGGTCTCTTTCCCATCGACGACAATGCTGTCTGGGAAAAAAATGCCGCTACGCTCAAGCAGCTTCATACGCTTCGTGAGCGTCTCAGGGAGGCTGAAAAAGCGATCCTGCACCCAGGACACACTCAAGAAAAATCATGATGGATATCCACCAAATTCTCAAACAACTGCCGCATCGTTATCCCATCCTGCTGGTGGACCGGGTGCTGGAAATCGAAAAAGGCAAACGCATCAAGGCGCTCAAAAACGTCACGATCAACGAGCCCTTTTTCATGGGGCACTTTCCCCATCACCCGGTGATGCCGGGGGTATTGATACTGGAAGCCATGGCGCAGGCGGCTGCGCTGCTGGCTTTCGAAACGCTGGGCGTCACGCCCGACGACAAGACGGTCTACTATTTCGCCGGCATCGACGGCGCACGCTTCAAGCGGCCCGTCGAACCTGGCGACCAGCTGATCATGGACGTCACACTGGACCGCATGAAGGCCGGCATTTTCAAATTCAAAGGGACCACCAGGGTAGGTGAGACCATAGCCTGCGAAGCCGAATTGATGTGCACCATGCGCACGATCGCGTGAGCCGGGTTGTGAAAATCAAGGCTGACGCGACATGACAGCATCTTCTTCCACGCCGGGCATTCACGCCACGGCGATTGTGGATCCGCAAGCCCAGCTCCATGAGTCTGTGAGCGTCGGTCCCTACACGGTCATTGGCCCGCACGTGAAGATTGGTGCCGGCACCACCGTAGGCGCCCACTGCGTGATCGAAGGCCACACCACCATTGGCCGTGACAACCGGATCTTCCAGTTCAATTCACTGGGCGCAATTCCGCAGGATAAAAAATATGCGAGTGAGCCTTGTGAGCTGGTTATCGGCGACCGCAACACCATTCGCGAGTTCTGTACCTTCAACATCGGTTCGCCGGGCGACAGCGGCGTGACCCGTGTGGGGGATGACAACTGGCTCATGGCCTATGTGCACCTGGCGCACGACTGCGTGGTGGGAAACAACACCATTTTTGCCAACAACACCCAACTGGGTGGGCATGTGCATGTCGGCGACTGGGTGATTCTGGGTGGCTTCACCGTCGCGCATCAGTTCGTGAAAATCGGTGCCCACAGTTTCACCGCCATGTGCTCATTGCTGTTTGCCGATTTGCCGCCTTTTGTCATGGCGCAGGGACAACCGGCCGAGGCGCGCTCCATGAATTTTGAAGGGCTACGGCGACGGGGCTTTTCACCGGAGCGAATTTCCGCTGTCAAGGCCATGCACAAAGCGCTGTACCGTGACGACCTGACCCTGGACGTATCGCGCGAGCGCATTGCCGCTCTGACGGAAAAGTACCCGGATGCTGCGCCTGACGTGCAGATGATGCTTTCATTTCTGGAGCAAACCTCGCCGCAGCGCGGCATTGTCCGGTAAGACCTATGTCGTTGATGGAGCCAAGCCCTCTGCCAGCCCGTAGAGAGGCAGGCCTCCCCGTTGCTGACTCCCTGAGAGCCCGTTCCCCTTGCGTGGCGATGGTCGCGGGCGAAACCTCTGGAGATTTGCTCGCCGGCCTGCTGCTCGATGGTTTCAAGGCCCGCTGGCCGGCACTGACGTCAAACGGTATCGGCGGCTCACAGATGGCAAGCCGCGGTTTTAACGCCTGGTGGCCCAGTGAAAAGCTCGCGGTACGCGGGTATGTTGAGGTATTGCGGCATTACCGCGAGATTGTCGGCATACGCGAACAACTGAAGCAGCGCCTGCTGGATCAGCGCCCCGATCTTTTCCTGGGCATTGACGCACCCGACTTCAATCTTGACCTGGAGGCGGCGCTCAAGGCCAAAGGCATCAAGACCGTGCATTTTGTCAGTCCCGCCATCTGGGCCTGGCGTGCCGACCGTGTTGAGAAGATCCGGCGCAGTGTGGATCATGTGCTGTGCATCTTTCCTTTTGAGCCTGCGCTGCTGGCTGCTCATGGCATTGCCGCGACCTATGTGGGGCACCCGCTGGCCAATGTCATTCCCCTGCAGCCTGACCGCGCAGCGGCCCGGCGCAAACTGGGTTTGCAGGATGAAGACACCGTGGTGGCCATTCTTCCCGGCAGCCGGAAATCTGAAATCCAGTACCTGGCTCAACGATTCTTTAAGGCTGCAGCCCTTATCCAACGTGCACAACCAGCTATCAAATTTATAGTGCCGGCCATTCCCGCGCTGAGGCACATGATTGAGCGCCATGCCGACCAGGAAGGAATGAAATCCCATCTGCAGATCATCGAGGGCCAGTCCCACAGTGCACTGGCGGCATGCGATGTAACGCTGATAGCCAGCGGTACCGCTACGCTGGAGGCGGCGCTTTTCAAGCGGCCCATGGTGATCGCCTACAACATGAACTGGCTGTCCTGGCAAATCATGCGGCGCAAAAAATTGCAGCCCTGGGTGGGCCTGCCCAATATCCTCTGCCGGGAGTTTGTCGTTCCGGAGCTGCTGCAGGACGCCGCTACGCCTGAGGCGCTGGCAGCGGGCGTGCTGAAATGGGTTGACGCAAAGTCTTCGGCACCTGACAAAATAGCGGCTGTAGAACAACGATTTACCGCGCTGCATGCGGAACTGCAGCGGGACACTTCAAAACTGGCGACAGATGCGATCCAGCAAATTCTTGAAAGCTGAGCAAACACCCTTGTCATGGGATACGCCTGGCCTCGTGGCTGGCGTGGACGAAGCTGGCCGGGGACCGTTGATGGGCCCGGTGGTCGCGGCCGCCGTCATTCTTGATGAGCTCAATCCCATTCAGGGGCTGGCCGACTCCAAGAAGCTCACGGCCTTGCGCCGCGAAAAACTCTATGACGAAATTCGAGCCAAAGCGTTGTGCTGTTCTATCGCGCTGGCGACGGTTGAGGAAATCGACAGCATCAACATCTTGCAGGCCACCATGCTGGCCATGCGGCGCGCGGTAGAAGGCCTGCGCCTCAAGCCCAACAAGGTGCTGGTCGACGGCAACCGGCTGCCGACGCTGGTGATTCTGTCCGAGGCCATTGTGGGTGGTGACGCGCTGGTGCCTTCGATTTCCGCAGCATCGATCCTGGCCAAGGTTTACCGCGACCGTTGGTGCGCGGAGTTCCATCTTGAGTATCCCCAGTACGGGTTTGCCGACCACAAAGGCTACGGTACGGCCGAGCATCTGGCTGCGTTGCGCGAACACGGCGCGTGTCCCCAGCATCGCAGGTCCTTTGCGCCGGTGGCTGAGGTCTTGCGGTGAGTTCCAGCTTCTCCGGGTCCTCCGGCTCCGCCACGTACATCACTTCGCGCGACAATCCCCTGATCAAAGAGCTGCGCAAACTGTCGCAAGACAGCACCGCGTACCGCAAGCAGGGCCGCGTCTGGCTGGAGGGGGATCATCTATGCCGTGCTGCGCTGGCGCGCGGCCTGAAACCTGCCATCGCAGTTTTTTCTGAATCATTTTGGTCTGCAAGCCAGTCTGAATGGGCGCAAGCAGCTATCAAAAACATAGTGATTCCCGATGCACTGCTGCCGGAAATCAGCGGCCTGGAGTCACCCGCACGCATGGGTTTTGTGCTGGATTTGCCGGTGCCCGCCAGCCCGCAGCCCCATGCAGCCTCGGTCATTCTGGACCGGGTGCAGGATGCCGGCAACGTGGGCTCCATCCTGCGCAGCGCGGCGGCCTTTGGGTTTGGCCAGGTTCTCGCCCTCAGGGGCACGGCGGCCCTCTGGTCGCCCAAGGTGCTGCGTGCCGGTATGGGCGCCCACTTTGGGCTGCAACTGGTGGAAGGCCTGGAGCCCGAGGCTCTGGCAGCATTGACCGTGCCCATCGTTGTCACCAGCTCGCACCAGGGCAGCTTTTTGCATCAGCAGAAGTTGCCTGTGCCGTGTGCATGGGCCATGGGCCACGAAGGGCAGGGCGTCAGCGACGACCTTATGGCAAGGGCGGCACTCAAGGTCCGCATCGACCAACCGGGGGGCGAGGAGTCGCTTAATGTGGCAGCCGCGGCCGCAATTTGCCTTTACACCAGCTCGGTACAGGCGGTGTAACGCCCGCCCGGGCGCGTTGACAGCCCCCAGTCTGCTTATGGCGGATGGATTTGATACCCATATTCGGCTGATTTCTCCGACTATGTGTTTAAAGCATAAACTGGCGTTCAGCTCAAGCTATAATCAAGGGCTTTTCAAAACACAGCTTCGCCCGAGCGCAGACAAAGCAAACACCCTCACAAAAGCAGCCAACTAAGGCAGCCAGCAAGAGTCTCCCAGAGACGTTTCTTGTGCACGCTTGGGCGAACCGTAACCAACCCGGAGAACCCAGTGCTTTTGTCTCTACAGGGATCACGCGAAAAATCCCCACACGCCATACTGGCGCTCGCAGACGGCACGGTCTTTATCGGCAATTCCATTGGAGCCGCAGGCTCCACAGTCGGCGAGGTGGTGTTCAATACCGCCATGACCGGCTACCAGGAAATCCTCACGGATCCGAGCTACTGCCAGCAGATCGTCACCCTCACGTACCCGCACATCGGCAACTACGGCATCAATGCCGAAGACGTTGAAGCTGAAAAAGTCCACGCCGCCGGCCTGATCATCAAGGACCTGCCGCTGCTGGCCTCGAACTTCCGCATGACCATGACCTTGTCCGAATACCTGGTCAAGGAAAACACGGTAGCCATCGCCGGCATTGACACCCGCCAGCTGACACGCCACCTGCGTACCAACGGCGCGCAAAACGGCTGCATCATGGCACTGCCTGCGGGCGAAGAAGTCAGCCAGCCCGCGATCGAGAAAGCCGTTGCGGCGGCGCGCGGCGCGCCCAGCATGGCCGGCCTGGACCTGGCCAAGGTCGTTTCGGTCAAGCAGACCTACGAATGGACGCAGACCGAGTGGAAGCTCGGCGCGGGTTACGGCGTGCAGATCACGCCCAAATTCCACGTCGTGGCTTTCGACTTCGGCGTGAAGAAAAACATCCTGCGCATGATGGCCGAGCGCGGTGCGCGCATCACCGTGGTGCCGGCACAAACGCCAGCCGCCGACGTGCTCAAGCTCAAACCCGACGGCATCTTCCTGGCCAATGGCCCGGGCGACCCTGAGCCTTGTGACTACGCGATTGCGGCGGTGCGCGAACTCATTGAGACCGGCATCCCGACTTTCGGTATCTGCCTGGGCCACCAGATCATGGCACTGGCCAGCGGTGCGAAGACCTTCAAGATGAAGTTTGGCCACCATGGTGCGAACCATCCGGTGAAAGATCTCGACAATGGCCGCGTCAGCATCACCAGCCAGAACCATGGTTTCGCGGTCGACGAAAAAAGCCTGCCCGCCAACCTGCGGCCCACGCATATCAGCCTGTTTGACGGCACGCTGCAAGGCCTGGCCCGTACCGACAAGCCGGCGTTCTGCTTTCAGGGTCACCCGGAAGCCTCGCCTGGCCCGCACGATATTTCGTATCTGTTTGATCGTTTCACAGCCCTCATGGAACAGCATGGAGGGAACAAATAATGCCAAAACGTACAGACATCAAAAGCGTCCTCATCATCGGCGCCGGCCCCATCATCATTGGCCAGGCCTGCGAATTCGACTATTCCGGCGTGCAAGCCTGCAAGGCATTGCGCGAAGAGGGCTACAAGGTCATCCTGATCAACAGCAACCCCGCCACGATCATGACCGACCCGGCCACCGCCGACGTCACCTACATTGAACCCATCACCTGGCAGACGGTTGAAAAGATCATCGCCAAGGAGCGCCCTGACGCCATCCTGCCGACCATGGGTGGGCAGACCGCGCTCAACTGCGCGCTCGACCTTTGGCACAACGGCGTGCTCGACAAATACAAGGTCGAGCTGATTGGCGCCAAGCCCGAAGCCATCGACAAGGCCGAAGATCGCCTGAAGTTCAAGGACGCGATGACCAAGATCGGTCTGGGCTCAGCCCGCTCCGGTATCGCGCACAGCATGGACGAAGCCTGGGCGGTGCAGAAGACCGTCGGCTTCCCGACCGTGATCCGACCCAGCTTTACCCTGGGCGGCACCGGCGGCGGCATCGCCTACAACTCCGAAGAATTCGAAGTCATCTGCAAGCGCGGCCTCGAAGCCTCGCCCACCAATGAACTGCTGATTGAAGAATCGCTGCTCGGCTGGAAAGAGTACGAGATGGAAGTCGTGCGCGACACCGCCGACAACTGCATCATCGTTTGCTCGATCGAAAACCTGGACCCAATGGGCGTGCACACCGGCGACTCGATCACCGTAGCCCCGGCCCAGACGCTGACTGACAAGGAATACCAGATCCTGCGCAATGCCTCGCTGGCCGTGCTGCGCGAAATCGGCGTGGACACCGGCGGCTCCAACGTGCAGTTCTCCATCAATCCGGTCGATGGACGCATGGTCGTGATCGAGATGAACCCGCGCGTCTCGCGCTCCTCGGCGCTGGCCTCCAAGGCCACGGGTTTCCCTATCGCCAAGGTCGCGGCCAAGCTGGCTGTCGGCTACACGCTCGACGAGCTGCGCAACGAAATCACGGGCGGTGCAACCCCAGCGAGCTTCGAGCCCAGCATCGACTACGTCGTGACCAAGATTCCGCGTTTCGCGTTTGAGAAATTCCCTGCTGCTGATTCGCGCCTGACCACGCAGATGAAATCCGTCGGTGAAGTGATGGCCATGGGCCGCACCTTCCAGGAGTCCTTCCAGAAAGCGCTGCGCGGCCTGGAAGTCGGCGTCGACGGCATGAACGAGAAGACGCAGGACCGTGAAGTGCTTGAGAAAGAACTCGGCGCGCCCGGCCCCGACCGCATCTGGTATGTGGGTGACGCGTTTGCGCTGGGCATGAGCGTCGATGAAGTGTTTGCGCTCACCAAGATCGACCCTTGGTTCCTCGTGCAGATCGAGCAGATCGTCAAGATCGAGCTTGAGCTCGAGACCACTTCGCTCGACAAGATTGACGCTGTCACGCTGCGCGCGCTGAAGCAAAAAGGCTTCTCCGACCGCCGCCTGGCCAAGCAGCTCAAGACCACCGACACGGCCATCCGTGAAAAACGCCGTGCGCTGGGTGTGCGTCCGGTCTACAAGCGCGTGGACACGTGTGCCGCCGAGTTTGCGACCAACACCGCCTACATGTACTCGACGTACGAGGCCGAAGGCAGCGAGTGCGAAGCCGCACCGACCGACAAGAAAAAGATCATGGTGCTGGGCGGCGGGCCCAACCGCATCGGGCAGGGCATTGAGTTTGACTACTGTTGCGTGCACGCGGCGCTGGCGATGCGCGAAGACGGCTACGAGACCATCATGGTCAACTGCAACCCTGAAACGGTTTCGACCGACTACGACACTTCGGACCGCCTGTACTTCGAGCCGCTGACGCTCGAAGACGTGCTCGAAATTGTCGACAAGGAAAAGCCACTGGGCGTGATCGTCCAGTACGGCGGCCAGACACCTTTGAAGTTGGCGCTGGACCTCGAAGCCAACGGCGTGCCCATCATCGGCACTTCGCCCGACATGATCGACGCGGCAGAAGACCGCGAGCGCTTTCAGAAGCTGCTGCACGAGTTGAAGCTGCGCCAGCCGCCCAATGCCACGGCACGCACTGAACCTGAAGCGCTTGAAAAAGCTGCCGCACTGGGCTACCCGCTGGTTGTGCGCCCCAGTTATGTCCTGGGCGGCCGTGCCATGGAAATCGTGCATGAGCAGCGCGACCTTGAGCGTTATATGCGTGAGGCTGTCAAGGTCAGCCATGACTCGCCTGTGTTGCTTGATCGCTTCCTGAACGACGCCATCGAGTGCGACGTGGACTGCCTGCGAGACCCCGAAGGCCGCACTTTCATCGGCGGCGTGATGGAGCACATTGAACAAGCCGGCGTGCATAGCGGCGACTCCGCCTGCTCATTGCCACCGTACTCCCTGAGCGCTGAAACCGTCACCGAAATCAAGCGTCAGACCGCAGCCATGGCCGAGGCCCTGACGGTGGTCGGGTTGATGAACGTGCAGTTCGCGATCCAGAACATTGACGGCAAGGACGTGATCTACGTGCTGGAAGTCAACCCTCGCGCTTCACGTACCGTGCCTTTCGTCAGCAAGGCCACCGGCATCCAGCTGGCCAAGGTGGCGGCACGCTGCATGGTCGGCCAGTCACTCGCTTCCCAGGGCATCAAGGACGAAGTTACGCCGCCTTACTTCAGTGTCAAGGAGGCGGTGTTCCCCTTCGTCAAGTTCCCAGGCGTGGACACGATTCTCGGCCCCGAGATGAAATCCACCGGCGAAGTCATGGGCGTGGGCAAGACCTTCGGCGAAGCCTTCGTGAAGTCCCAGCTCGGCGCGGGCACCAAACTGCCGACCTCCGGCAAAGTGTTTCTCACCGTCAAGAACAATGACAAGCCGCGTGCCGTGGAAGTGGCGCGCAAGCTGGCGGCCCTGAAGTTTGAAATCGTGGCCACCAAAGGCACTGCGGCCGCCATTCAGGCCGCGGGTATCGCCTGCACCGTGGTCAACAAGGTCACCGAAGGCCGGCCACACGTGGTGGACATGATCAAGAACAACGAAATCGCCCTGGTCATCAACACGGTGGAAGAGCGGCGCAACGCGATCACCGATTCGCGCCAGATCCGCACCTCGGCGCTACTGGCCCGTGTGACGACCTACACCACCATTGCCGGCGCCGAAGCGGCCGTGGAGGGCATGAAGTACCTGGACAACCTGCCGGTTTATTCCGTGCAGGAGTTGCATGCGCAGCTAGGCTGACAGCCTGACGACCCGGGTTTTTTCCGGATTTCAGCAGGTCCGATTTGCATTAAACTTGTTTGATTGAAATTTTGGATTCAAGCGCCGCCGCCAGGTGACTGGTGGCGGTTTCGCTTTTGAGAGGAGCAAAAACATGGCAACCATTCCCATTACCAAGCGTGGCGCGGAAAGCCTCAAGGCCGAGCTGCACCAGCTGAAAACCGTTGACCGGCCCTGGGTCATCAATTCCATTTCCGAAGCGCGTGCCCAGGGTGACCTGAGCGAAAACGCCGAATACGACGCCGCCAAGGACCGTCAGGGCTTTATCGAAGGCCGTATTCAGGAAATCGAAGGCAAGCTTTCCGCCGCGCAGATCATCGACC
Organism: Polaromonas sp. P1_F4; assembly: GCF_056405675.1. Taxonomy (NCBI): domain Bacteria; kingdom Pseudomonadati; phylum Pseudomonadota; class Betaproteobacteria; order Burkholderiales; family Comamonadaceae; genus Polaromonas; species Polaromonas sp. P1_F4. The sequence goes on from NZ_JBFUBP010000001.1 coordinate 785,000, forward strand.
CGTCCGAACTGGACGCCGGCGGCAAGGTCGTGTTCGGTTCCACGATCGAACTGGAAGATGAAGATACCGGCGACAAGGTGACTTATCAGATCGTGGGTGAAGACGAGGCCGACATCAAGGCGGGCCGGGTCAACATCAGCTCGCCGATTGCACGTGCGCTGATCGGTAAGGATGAAGGCGACACCGCTGAAGTTCAGGCGCCAGGCGGCATCAAGCGCTACGAAATCATCGCGGTGATGTACATCTAAACATCCTGATTTCATTCATGAAGCAGCGCTTCAATGTGATGGTGGCGGCTCTCTGGTGGGGCAGCCTGACCAGTTTGGGATTCGTGGTGGTCCCCATGTTGTTCGCCAATTTGGGCTCATCCGCTGCGGCCGGCGCCATGGCGGCGAAGCTCTTTACCGCACAAACATGGCTTAGTACTGGCTGCGCCATGCTGTTGCTCCTGGTTCTTAACAAAAAAGACGATGTAGCCCTTGCGCAGCAAGCGCAAGCAGCTATGAAATTCATAGTGGCTGGCTTGTTGCTGGCCTTGCTGGTGGAGTTCGGCATCGCGCCGCGCATCGTCAGTGCGCGTGCCGAAGGCGGCAACCTCAAGCTTTGGCATGGCCTGGGTACGGCGCTGTATGTTGTGCAGTGGCTGTGCGCCGGCCTGGTTCTTTGGCGCCTGGCGCATGTGGGCTCTACGCCGCCGCAGGCTGCAGAGCGTGGCGTGGACTCCACCGCGACCTAGACGCGTTCGGCCGCTTCCAGCGTATTGACCAGCAGCATGGTGATGGTCATGGGGCCGACACCGCCGGGCACCGGTGTGATGTAGCCTGCCACTTCTTTTACGCCGTCAAAATCCACGTCGCCGCAGAGCTTGCCTTCGTCATTGCGGTTCATACCCACATCGATCACGACTGCGCCCGGCTTGACCATATCGGCCGTCAGCACGTTGCGCTTGCCGACAGCCGCCACGATCACGTCGGCCTGCAGTGTCATGGCCTTGAGGTCTTTGGTCGCGCTGTGGCAAATGGTGACGGTGGCGTTCTTTTGCAGCAGCATCAGTGCCATGGGTTTGCCGACGATGTTGCTGCGGCCGATGACCACGGCATGCTTGCCTTTGAGGTCGTAGCCGATGCTTTCCAGCATCTTCATGCAGCCATAAGGTGTGCAGGGCCAGAAGCCCGGCTGGCCGACCATGAGCGCGCCGGCGCTGGCGACGTGAAACCCGTCAACGTCTTTCGCGGGCGAGATCGATTCGATGACTTTTTGCGCATCGATATGCGCCGGTAGCGGCAATTGCACCAGGATGCCGTGGATGGCCGGGTCGTTGTTGAGCGCTGCCACACGGGACAGCAGGTCGGTTTCGCTCAGGGTGGCGGGGTATTGCTCGAGCACCGAATGCAGGCCGTTGTCCTGGCAGGCCTTGACCTTGTTGCGCACGTAGACCTGGCTGGCGGGGTTCTCGCCCACCAGCACCACGGCCAGGCCCGGCGTGACGCCGCGTGCGCGCAGGGCGGCGGCGCGTTGGGCGACTTCAGCGCGCAGTTGTTTGGAGAGGGCGTTTCCGTCGATCAGCTGGGCAGTCATTTTTATCGATTTTCAAGTAAAAACGCCCGCAAATCCAATCATCACGGGCGCGAGCAGCTATCAGAAAGATAGCGGAAGGAGGTCAGCCTTTCGGTGCGCTGGATCCGAGGGCTATTTTGAGCAGGTCGGCCACGGTATTGGCGTTGAGCTTTTCCATGATGTTGGCGCGGTGCGCTTCTACCGTCTTGATGCTGATGCCCAGGTCGTCGGCAATCTGCTTGTTGAGGCGGCCGGCCACGATGCGCTCAAGCACCTGGGCTTCGCGCGAGGTGAGCTTGGCGAGCAGGGCGTCGCGGCTGGCGGACTGCTGGTAGTCGCTGAAGGCTTCTTTGGCCTGCTCAAGCATGCGCTCGACCAGGTTGACCAGGGCTTCTTCCTGGAAGGGCTTCTGGATGAAATCCATGGCGCCTTTTTTCATGGTGTTGACCGCCATGGGTACGTCGCCATGGCCGGTAATGAACACGATGGGAAGCGGTGACTTGCGCTCGACCAGGCGGTCCTGCAGTTCCAGGCCCGTCATGCCGCCCATGCGGATGTCGACGATCAGGCAGGCGACTTCACGCGGGTCGTAACGGGAGAGGAATGTTTCGGCCGAGTCGTAGCAGCGGACCCGGTAGTCCTTGCCTTCCAGCAGCCACTGAAGCGAGTCGCGCACGCCCTCGTCATCATCAACGACGTAGACGGTACCTTTTTTGGGAATCAAGCTCATGCCAAACTTTCTTTCGTGAACTTCTCGAAAAGACGGTTCTTGAAGGGGTTTCAATGAACGCCGGTATCCTTGGTTGCTATGGTATCGCTAGCAGGCGCCGCCGGTGCCAGCAGGGGCGTCACGGGGATCCAGAAGGTAAACCGGCACCCCACCACTTCGTCCCCATTGTAGAGGTTCTGGGCCTCCATTCTTCCCTGGTGGGACTCGACAATGCTGCGGCAGAGTTTGAGGCCTATGCCCATGCCTTCCGCCTTGGTCGAATAGAAGGCTTCATACAGCCGGCCCATGACTTCAGGCGACAGGCCACGCCCCGTATCGAGCACCGAAAACTCCACCACGGCCTGGTCTTCAATCTGCTTGGGTACCACGCGCAATTCAACGCTGCGCCGCGCTGTCGGCAGGTGCGCCTGTTCAATCGATTCAGCCGCGTTTTTCATCAGGTTGATCAGCACCTGCTCGATCAGGATGGGGTCCACCATGATGTCGGGCAGGCGGGCTGCGATGTAGTGACTGAGCCGCACGTGATGGCGCCGCAGCTCGATGTCGGCCAGCTCCATCGCATTGCTCACGATGGTCGCCACGTCGGCGGAGCTGCGGTTGGGCTCGCTGCGTTTGACGAAGGAGCGTATGCGCTGGATGATCTGCCCGGCGCGGTGCGCCTGTTTGGCGGTTTTCTCCAGCGCCACCAGCAGGTCTTCGTTGCTGATCTGCTGGCCCTTGATGCGCGACACCATGCCGTTGCAATAATTGTTGATGGCCGTCAGCGGCTGGTTGAGTTCGTGCGCCACGCTGGAGGCCATTTCCCCCATGGTGATCAGGCGGCTCGCAGTCTGGGCCCGCTCGTTCTGCTGGGCTGCCTGCTCTTCGGCATGACGCCGCGGCGTGATGTCGGTGGCAATCACCATCTGGGCCAGGCGGCCGTCCACCCACGTGAGGTAACGCGAGCGAACCTCCAGCCACTTGCTGAGTTCGGGCACATAAATTTCGGCGTTTTCCGTCTGCGCCGCCGTCAGCGTGTCGGTCGGCAGGCCTGCCAGGCCGTCGACCGCATCCAGCGCATCTTCGGTGGGTACGGCTGAAGGCACGCCGGCTTGCGCGATCAGGTTCAGGTGGCCGGAGACTTCACCGCCAAACCACGAGCGGTACAGCTTGTTGGCAAACAGCAGCTCTTCACTGCCCAGCGGCGCCACGGACACGGCCGCGTCCAGTCCCTCAAGTACCGTGGTGAAACGTTCGTAAGAAGCTGTGAGCTCTTCGCGGATGCGTTTGGGTTCGGTGATGTCGGTCATGGACGTCATCCAGCCGGTTTGCTGGCCGCGCGGATCAATCAGCGGCGAGACATACATGCGCGCGTCAAAAATCTGGCCGTTCTTGCGCTTGACGCGCACCTCGAAACCACCGGGCGGCGTGCGGCCGTGCAGTTCATCGTCCAGCCGCTGCATCAGGGTCTCGATCTCGCCTTCCGGCCAATGCGGGAAGGGCGGCGTACGGCCCACCAGGTCGCCTTCAGTGAGGCCCGTCATCTGGCAAAACGCCGGGTTCACATAGGTGATGCGGCCCTGCAGGTCCAGCGCGCGCATGCCGGTCAGCATGGAGTTCTCCATGGCGCGGCGAAAGTTGGTTTCAGAAATCAAGGCTTGCTGGGCCTGCACGCGACGGCGCGTATGGCGCCAGGTGCCCAGCAGCATCCACACCGTCAGTGCGCTCAGGGCGCTGACCAGCCAGAAAAAACCGCTGCCCACCACGCCCAATGAGGCCCGATAGCCTTCCGCGCGAATCAGCAGGCCGTTGCCTACCGGTGAAACCGGTATTTCATATTCGGCGGCGGCATCGGTCCAGGGCAAAAGCCGGGCCGCGGGGTTGCGGGGCGGCGGGAGGTTGCCTGCCAGCACCGTGTTTTTGTCGTCGATCAGCGTGACCGCGTATTTGGCCGTCACGTCCGTCGGCACGCCAAAGCGCAGCAGCCCGTCGATGGAGTATTCGCCCATGATGACGCCGGCAAATTTCCCCTGGTCATCGAGCGGCACCTGCAACTGCAGGGTAGGGGTGTTGTAGCCGCTGGCTTCCTTGGTCACCAGCGGTCGCGAATACACCGGTTGCCGCAGGTCTCTTGCCAGGTCGTAGGTGCCGTCTGTTTCGCCGACCTTGAGTTGCTCGCCCGCGCCGCGCAGCTGGCTGGCGTTGGCGCTGGGCGATACATAGGCCACCTTGATCCGCCGCCGGCTGTCCACCCAGGTGACTGCCATGAGTTCGGGGTACTGGTTGACCAGGGATTCGGCCTGCGAGATGAATTCTTCCGTATCCACTTCCTTGTTGGAGACATCGCGCCCTATGCGCATGAGCTGTTCCTGGCGCTCCAGAAGGCGCAGGCGCAGGCGCTGCTGGGCGTATTCCACATCGCGCTTGACGGCCTGTTGCTCGCGGTCGATTTCTTCGATGCGCAGGTAACCGAAGGCTGCAATCACGGCTGCCAGAAACAGCACCACGGCCAGCAGGGGCCCCAAGGTGATGAAACGGTCCTGGCGCGACGGCGACTGCTTGCGCCACCATCGCCTCCACAGGGCAAAGGTGGCGGAGTTCGCCGTGGTGTCGGCGGTGGCGGGGGCTTGCTGGGTCATAGGGAATGATGCAGTTTAAGTGAGATGCCCCTCTGTGGTCAGGGTTGACCCTGATCTTTTAATGTGAGGCTGTGGGCTGCGCTGTCGCATCGCCGGTTTCGATAAAGCAACCGGTATTTGCCAAGGGCATTTCCCCGCAGGTATCGATTTGCCCAAGGCGTATGAAATTTCTTAATGTGAAATCAATAGGCACTATTTGAAATTTAACAAATATTGTGAGAAACTAGACGCTTGAATCTAATTTGCGTTTAAAACACGCTTAGGCGCAATTGGACACAGGCTCCGCGCACAGCCCGACAAGAGGCTGTATTGCGGATTAACAAAGCTTTATCAGGCTACTCAGGAGACAAAAAATGGCTGCCATTCCGAACCAAGCGGGCGACAACTTGCGCGCTGCCGCCAACGACGCGCTGGACAAGGACACCCAGGAAACCCGCGAATGGATGGACGCCCTGTCCGCCGTCATCGAAAGTGAAGGTCCCGAGCGCGCCCACTTTCTGCTCGAGCAACTCCTTGAGCACGCCCGCCAGAAAAGCATCGACATGCCTTTTTCGGCCAATACGGGCTATGTCAACACCATTGAAACCGACCACGAAGAGCGTTCCCCCGGCAACCTCGAGATTGAAGAACGCCTTCGCGCCTACATGCGCTGGAACGCCATGGCCATGGTCGTCAAGGCCAACCGCCTGCACCCCGCTGATGGTGGTGACCTGGGCGGCCACATCGGCTCCTTCGCCTCGCTGGCCAGCCTGTTCGGGGCCGGCTTCAACCATTTCTGGCACGCCGAGAGCGCTGAACCGGGTAAAGAGCACGGCGGTGACTGCCTTTACATCCAGGGCCATGTGTCGCCAGGCGTCTATGCCCGTGCTTACCTTGAAGGCCGTCTGACCGAAGAGCAATTGCTCAACTTCCGCCAGGAAGTCGACGGCAAGGGCCTGTCCAGCTACCCGCATCCCAAGCTCATGCCCGAGTTCTGGCAGTTTCCCACCGTCTCCATGGGCCTCGGCCCGCTGATGGCGATCTACCAGGCCCGTTTCCTCAAGTACCTGCACGCCCGCGGCATTGCCAACACCGAAAACCGCAAGGTCTGGGTCTTCTGCGGCGACGGCGAGATGGACGAAGTCGAATCGATGGGCGCTATCGGCCTGGCCGCGCGCGAAAAGCTCGACAACCTCGTCTTCGTCATCAACTGCAACCTGCAGCGCCTGGATGGCCCGGTGCGCGGCAACGGCAAGATCATCCAGGAACTCGAAGGCGAGTTCCGCGGTGCCGGCTGGAACGTCATCAAACTTATCTGGGGCAGCAACTGGGATCCGCTGCTGGCGCGCGACAAGGACGGCGCACTTCGCAAGGTCATGATGGACACCGTTGACGGCGACTACCAGGCCATGAAAGCCAACGACGGCGCTTTCGTCCGCAAGCATTTCTTCGGCAAGGACCCGCGCACGCTCGAGATGGTCGCCAAGATGAGCGATGACGACATCTGGAACCTGCGCCGCGGCGGCCATGATTCGCAAAAGGTCTATGCGGCCTTCCACGCGGCCGTGAAGCACGAGGGCCAGCCTACCGTCCTGCTGATCAAGACGGTCAAAGGCTTCGGCATGGGCAAGATCGGCGAAGGCAAGAACAACGTCCACCAGACCAAAAAGCTGGCCGACGAAGACATCAAGGCTTTCCGCGACCGCTTCAACATCCCGATTCCCGACAGCCAGCTCGCCGACATCCCGTTTTACAAGCCGGCCGAAGACACCCCCGAGATGCGTTACCTGCACGAGCGCCGCAAGGCCCTGGGCGGCTACCTGCCGCACCGCCGCGTCAAGGCCGACGAGCAGTTCACCGTGCCGGCCCTGGAGACCTTCAAGTCGGTGATTGAACCCACGGCCGAAGGCCGCGAAATCTCGACCACGCAGGCGTATGTGCGCTTTCTCACGCAACTGCTGCGCGACCAGGCCCTGGGCCCACGCGTGGTGCCCATCCTGGTCGATGAAGCCCGCACCTTCGGCATGGAAGGCCTGTTCCGCCAGATCGGTATCTACAACCCTGACGGCCAGCAATACACGCCGGTCGACAAAGACCAGGTGATGTACTACAAGGAAGACAAGCAAGGCCAGATTCTGCAAGAGGGCATCAACGAAGCCGGCGGCATGAGCAGCTGGATCGCAGCCGCCACCTCGTACAGCACCAACAACCGGATCATGATCCCGTTCTATGTGTACTACTCGATGTTCGGCTTCCAGCGTGTCGGCGATCTGGCCTGGGCGGCCGGCGACATGCAGGCGCGCGGCTTCCTGCTGGGCGGTACCTCGGGCCGCACCACGCTGAATGGCGAAGGCCTGCAGCACGAAGACGGCCACAGCCACATCCTGGCCGGCACGATTCCCAACTGCATCAGCTACGACCCAACCTTTGCCCATGAAGTCGGCGTCATCCTGCACCATGGCCTCAAGCGCATGGTCGAAAAGCAGGACAACGTGTATTTCTACCTCACGCTGCTGAACGAAAACTATGCGATGCCCGGCCTCAAGCCCGGTACTGAAGAGCAGATCATCAAGGGGATGTACCTCTGCAAGGAAGGCGCCAAGCTCACGCCGCGCGTGCAGCTCCTGGGCTCCGGCACCATCCTGCGTGAATCCATTGCCGCGCAAGAGTTGCTTGAAAAAGAGTGGGGCGTTGCCGCCAACGTGTGGAGCTGCCCGAGCTTCAACGAACTGGCCCGCGACGGCCAGGACTGCGAACGCTGGAACCTGCTGCACCCGACCGACAAACAGCGTGTGCCGTTTGTCAGCCAGCAGCTTGAAAAGCACACCGGCCCAGTGGTCGCATCCACAGACTACATGAAGGCCTATGCCGAGCAGATCCGCTCCTTCGTGCCCAAGGGCCGTACCTACAAGGTGCTGGGCACCGACGGTTTTGGCCGCAGCGACTTCCGCAGCAAGCTGCGTGAGCACTTCGAGATCAACCGCCACTACATCGTCGTGGCGGCGCTCAAGGCGCTCAGCGAAGAGGGCACCGTGCCGGCGGCCAAGGTTGCCGAGGCCATCAAAAAGTACGGCATCAACGCCGACAAGATCAATCCGCTTTACGCTTGAGTTAAAACCCTGACGTAGCACCTGTAGCAACCGGAGACAAGAATATGGCAGTGGTAGACATTCAAGTTCCTGATATCGGGGATTTCGACGAAGTGACGGTGATTGAGCTGATGGTCAAGCCCGGCGATACCGTGAAGGCAGAGCAGTCGCTGATCACCGTGGAGTCCGACAAGGCCTCCATGGAAATCCCCTCCAGCCACGCGGGTGTGGTGAAGGAGCTCAAGGTCAAGCTCGACGACAAGGTCAAGCAGGGCTCCGTGGTCCTGACGCTGGAAGTGGCCGGCGCCGAAGCCGCCCCGGCTTCAACGACAAAACCGGCTGCAGCGCCCGTTGCGCCAGCGCAGGCAGCTAGCAAATCTGTAGCAGCGTCGGCGCCTGCGCCCGCTGCTGCCCCGGCCGCTTCCGGTCCGGTGGAAGTCCGTGTGCCCGATATCGGCGACTTCAAGGACGTGTCTGTCATTGAAGTCCTGGTCAAACCTGGCGACACCATCAAGGCCGAGCAGTCGCTGATCACCGTCGAGTCCGACAAAGCCTCGATGGAAATCCCGTCGTCTGCCGCCGGTGTGCTGAAAGAACTCAAGGTCAAGATGGGCGACGTCGTCAACATCGGCGACCTGCTGGCCATCCTGGAAGGTTCTGCGGCTGTGAGCGCATCGCCTGCGCCCGCGCCAGCCTCCGCTGCAGCGCCTGCCGCAGCATCTGCTGTTGCCCCTGCACCGGCAACGTCATCTGCTTCAGCGAGCCAGCCGGCCCACAACCCCACCACCGCGCCTCAAGGCAACCTGCCGCATGCATCGCCCTCGGTGCGAAAGTTTGCGCGCGAACTCGGTGTGCCACTGGCAGAAGTCAAGGGCAGCGGCCCCAAAGGCCGCATCACGCAAGACGACATCCAGGCCTTCACCAAGTCGGTGATGGACGGCAGCGTGCGCACCCAGGCGCAGGCCGCCAAAGCGCCCGCATCTTCGGGCGGCGGCGCAGGGCTCGATTTGCTGCCATGGCCCAAAGTCGACTTCACCAAGTTTGGCCCGGTCGAGCGCAAGGACCTGTCGCGCATCAAGAAGATCAGCGGCGCCAACCTGCTGCGCAACTACGTGATGATCCCGCACGTCACCAACCACGACGACGCCGACATCACCGAGCTGGAAGCCTTCCGCGTTTCGACCAACAAGGAAAACGAAAAAGCGGGTCTGAAGGTCACCATGCTGGCTTTCCTGATCAAGGCCAGCGTTGCGGCGCTGAAGAAATTCCCCGAGTTCAATGCTTCGCTCGATGGTGACCAGATCGTCTACAAGCAGTACTACCACATCGGTTTTGCCGCCGACACGCCCAACGGGCTGGTCGTTCCCGTGCTGAAAGACGCCGACAAAAAAGGCGTGCTGCAGATCAGCCAGGAAATGGGCGAGCTGGCCAAGAAGGCGCGTGACGGCAAGCTCACGCCAGCTGAAATGCAAGGCGCCAGCTTCACCATTTCGTCGCTGGGCGGCATCGGCGGTCGTTACTTCACCCCCATCATCAACGCGCCGGAAGTCGCCATCCTCGGCGTGTCCAAGAGCCAGATGGAGCCTGTCTGGGACGGCAAGGCCTTCCAGCCGCGCCTGATGCTGCCGATGTCGTTGGCCTGGGATCACCGGGTGATCGACGGCGCAGGCGCTGCGCGCTTTAACGCTTACCTGGGCCAAATCCTCGCCGACTTCCGCCGCGTCCTCCTCTAAACGGGGCGGAACCATGACAACACTTGTAGTCGTCAAGAAGGCGGGGCAGGTTGCCATCGCCGCCGACACGCTGGTGACCTTCGGCGACACCAGCCTGGGCCACCGGTTTGAAGCCAACAGCAAGATCTTCAAGGTCGAAACGCCTGCCGGCCTGAGCTATGTGGGCATGGCCGGTACGGTGGCGCATTTTCCGGTGCTGCGCAAGGCCATGGCGGCCTTGCCCAAAGAACAGCTCAAGCTGGGCTCGCGCGACGAGGTGTTCGACACCTTCGTCAAGCTGCATCCCATGCTGAAGGAAACGTTCTTCCTGCAGACCAAGGAAGACGACAACGATCCCTACGAGTCCAGCCAGTTCACGGTGGTCATTGCCAATGCCAGCGGTATTTACGGCCTCTACAGCTACCGTGAAGTCTTTGAGTTCAAGGAATTCTGGGGCATCGGCTCAGGCCGCAGCTTTGCGCTCGGCGCCATGCATGCCGCCTGGGACAAGGCCAAGACTGCACGCGAAGTGGCCATGGCCGGCCTGAATGCGGGTTGCGAGTTCGACAAGAACTCCGCCGGACCCATCGACATATTCACCCTTAAATTGAAAGCCTCCAAATGAGTGCATCCCCTGTGATCGACATCAAGGTACCGGACATCGGCGACTTCGACGAAGTGTCCGTCATTGAAGTGCTGGTCAAGGCCGGCGACACCATCAAGGCCGAGCAGAGCCTGATCACCGTTGAAAGCGACAAGGCCTCGATGGAAATCCCGTCGTCAGCTGCCGGTGTGGTCAAGGACATCAAGGTCAAGGTGGGCGACAAGGTCAAGCAAGGCTCCGTCGTACTGACGATGGAAAGCAGCGGTGCTGCCGCTGCGCCCGCAGATGCGGCACAAAAACAGGCTGCAGCGCCCGCAGCACCTGCGCAAGCAGCTCCTAAAACTGTAGCAGGCCCTGTCGCAGCAGCAGCCCCGGTTGCCGCAAGCTTCACCGGATCGGCCGACCTGGACTGCGACGTGCTGGTGCTGGGCGCCGGCCCCGGCGGCTATTCCGCCGCTTTCCGCGCCGCCGATCTGGGCCTGAAGGTTGTGCTGGTGGAGCGTTACGCCACGCTGGGCGGTGTCTGCCTGAATGTCGGCTGCATTCCCTCCAAGGCCTTGCTGCATGTGGCCGCGGTGATGGACGAGGTCAAGCATTTCGACAGCCTGGGTGTGAGTTTTGGTGAACCCAAGCTCGACATCAACAAGCTGCGCACGCACAAAGAAAAAGTCGTCGGTAAGCTCACCGGCGGGCTGACGGCCATGGCCAAGATGCGCAAGGTCACCGTCGTGCGTGGCCTGGGCCAGTTCGTCGGTGCCCATCACCTGCAGGTTGAAGAAACCAGCGGCGCTGAAGGCCAGGAGAAAACCGGCAAGAGCCAGACCATTGCGTTCAAGAACTGCATCATCGCCGCCGGTTCGCAAGCTGTACGCCTGCCTTTCATGCCAAACGATCCCCGCGTGGTGGACAGCACCGGCGCGCTGGCGCTCAAAGAGGTACCGAAACGCATGCTGATCCTGGGCGGCGGAATTATCGGCCTCGAAATGGGCACGGTGTATTCCACCCTGGGGGCACGCCTGGACGTGGTCGAAATGATGGACGGCCTGATGCAGGGCGCCGACCGCGACCTCGTCAAGGTCTGGCAAAAGATGAACGCGCCGCGTTTTGACAACATCATGCTCAAAACCAAAACGGTGGGCGCCAAGGCAACCAAGGCAGGCATCGAAGTCACGTTTGAGTCCGCGGAAGCAGGCGGCAGCGCCCCGGCCCCGCAGACCTATGACCTGGTGTTGCAGGCCGTGGGCCGGACACCCAATGGCAAGAAACTGGCTGCCGAAAAAGCCGGAATCACGGTCTCCGACCGCGGCTTCATTCCGGTTGATATCCAGATGCGCACCAACGTGCCGCACATCTTCGCCATCGGTGACATCGTGGGCCAGCCCATGCTGGCGCACAAGGCCGTGCACGAAGCGCACGTGGCTGCTGAAGTCATTGCCGGTGAACTGCAGGGCAACAAGGAACTGGCCAGCGCCGCCTTCAACGCTCGCGTGATCCCCAGCGTGGCTTATACCGACCCCGAGGTGGCCTGGGTGGGCCTCACTGAAGACCAGGCCAAGGCCGAAGGCATCAAGGTCAAAAAGGGCCTTTTCCCCTGGACGGCTTCCGGACGCGCCATCGCCAATGGCCGCGACGAAGGCTTCACCAAGCTGCTGTTTGACGACAGCCCTGAGGCGCACGGCCACGGCAAGATCCTGGGCGGCGGCATTGTCGGCACGCATGCCGGCGACATGATCGGCGAGATTGCACTGGCCATCGAGATGGGTGCAGACGCCGTTGATATCGGAAAGACCATCCATCCGCACCCGACGCTGGGCGAAAGCATCGGCATGGCGGCGGAAGTGGCGCACGGCAGCTGCACGGATTTGCCGCCAGCGCGCAAGTGACGCTGAATAGTTGCCAGAGGCGCTACTAAGTCAGTAGCCGGCCGCGCAGACACCGCAAGGGTTGCGCGGCTTTTTTATGGGTTGAGTTTGAACGCAGTCCTGAGAGAGCCTTGCGCAACCCAAGGCCGACGTGTAGCTGGAGCCTTGCATGCGCTGGGGCTGCGCGTGACCTATCTTCAGGTAAAAAGTGCCTCTGGCCCTTATCGGGCGAGCGCAAGCAGCTATTGAATTGATAGCGTGTTGCATCCTCTTGGTTGGCATATTCTTTTGATGTGTGCGGCAGCGTAGGCCGTACATCAAAAGCATTCCCTGTTGTTTTGGCACCTTCACAGCGCGGGACAACACCTCGTTGCCGAGGGCAAGCCATTAGAATTTCGACGACGCCAGCATTCCAAGTGTTGCGAGCGGGACGCGATTCGTTGCTGCCTGTCCGCACCATGGGGTACCCCCATGGTTGTTTTGTACTTTGCGATTTCGGCGCGTGAGCGGACTGCGCATTCTGCGCACCCAGCTCACGCAGGACCTGCTGGTTGGGATGCCGGCGTCAACCCAATTCCATGCGCGAAGCCAGCTTCCGACATTTGATTGCACGCGGCCTGGCTCGCGCACTGCTCGCCGACGCGGACAAGGCGGGCGGCACCACCTTGGGCACCCTTCAGGCCAGGGCAGCATCAGCCCTCGGGCAACGCCCCGCCTGGCTTCGGGAGTTGCTTGAGCCGCTGACTCTGCTTTCGACCATCACCTGGCAAAAATTTGACGTCACTTCGCTGGCGCGGCGGCTGGAGGCATCCCATGCCTTTGACTTGGCCTTTGGGGAGGAGGGTGATGACGACGAAGACGCAGAGCCCAATGACTCCAGCGCGCCGCAAGCCTCGCAGCCGGTTGATGACCGGGATGATCCCGAACCGGAAAGGCCGCCACGAATTCGCCGATTAATCCTGCGACCGGCGGTGATGCGGCCCCGGCCGTTGGGGCTGGAGGCTTGCACCTTGCCCGACATTGCAACGAATGCGGATCTTGCATGCTGGCTACAACTCCCCCCCGAAAAGCTGCGCTGGCTGGCTCCGGCGACGCCGGCAGTTGTTGAGCACTATCGCTACAGCCTGCAGCCCAAGCAGACGGGTGGCCTTCGGTTGCTGGAGACGCCCAAAGCAGAGCTCAAGCGGGTGCAGCGCCACATCCTGCATACGCTGCTGGGCCAGGTGCCTGTGCACGAGGCCGCACACGGCTTTACCGCTGGCCGTTCAGTTAAAACCCATGCGGCAACCCATGTTGGCCAAGCTGTGGTGATTCGTTTTGACTTGCGCGATTTTTTTGGAAGTGTAGGGGCGGCCCAGGTCAATGCCGTCTGGCGCACGCTGGGTTACCCCGAAGGTGTGGCGCGAAGCCTCACCGCGCTCTGCACACACCGTACGGCCGCGATGGTCGTTGAGCGCTTGCGCGACGATGGCGGACTTGACTGGATAGGGGCCAAGCGCCTTGGCTCTGCACATTTGCCGCAAGGCGCGCCCACCTCACCGGCGCTGGCTAATCTCTGCGCTTTCAATCTCGATTTGCGGCTTGAGGGACTGGCCTGGGTATTCGGCGCGAGCTATACGCGCTACGCCGATGACCTGGTATTTTCAGGTCCCGAGTCGCTGCGACGGAAGTTTCGCGCCCTGCACGCCTGGGTCGCAGAGATCGTCCGCGATGAAGGCTTTACCCTGCATCCGGACAAGACGCGTTGCCTGCCCCGGCATCAACGCCAGCGCGTGACCGGGGTCGTGGTCAACGTTAGACCGAATGTGCCACGTGATGATTTCGATCGGCTTAAAGCGTGTTTGCATCAAAGCGTGCTGCATGGGCCAGCATCACAAAACAAAGACCGGCTTGCCGACTTTCGATCACACCTGTTGGGCCGGATCGGTTGGGTCGGGCAATTCAGCCTGGCGCGGCAGGCGAGACTCATGCGCCTGTTTGAGCAGATCAACTGGTCGACCTGAAGGCCGCGAGGGCCGCGGAAGCGGCGCACCGCAGTTGTACGAATTTGCCGCCGGCGCGCGGCGCTAGCGCGGGGACGGCATGAGCCGTTCCTGAACCAGCTTCAGGGCGTCCGGCGAGACGCTCTCTTCGCCGCGGAAGGGGTGGTCCATCGCGGCGATGAAAAACAGCATCAAGCCGACAAAACTCGCCAGGATGCCCGACAGCACAAGGTGTAGTGCCAGCCGGTCCATGGAAAACAGCCACAGCAGCGAAAAGTTCAGCGCCGCTCCCAGGCACACCACCCACCACAGCACACCCGAGAGGGAGGTGCTGACGCTTTGCAGGCGCGCATACCGGGCCTCCAGAAAGCTGTTGAATTGCCGCAGTGTTTCGGCATGCAGGATTTCCTGGGTCCGGCTGGCGGGGGTAAATGACAGCAGCTTTTGATGAAGGTCTGAAACGCGCGTGGTGCCGCCAGCATGCAGCCGTCCTTGCCGCTGCTCGGGCCAGGCTTCGACGATCAGAAAGCGTACGTAGTCCCTCATCTGGCCTTCCAGGGTGGCGCGCGCAGGCTCCGGATAGTTCGACAAATCACGGTACAGCGCCGCAATGGCGGTGGCCTCCTTGCCCACGGCTTTTTCTGCATCCGCGAAGTTCTGGTAGGTGGCAACCGCGATCAGGCCCAGCATCAGCCCGTAGAACACCCCATAAGCCGAAAGAAAGTAGCTGACAAATTCATTGGCGTCCGGCTGCGGGCCCACCCACTTGCGCATCAGCGGCCGCAGCAAAAGCAGGCCACCCCACGTGTAGGCCAGGCAGACGGCGCAAAAAAGCAGCGCCAGCATCCAGTGGGGTATGTCGTAGATCCAGTAGAACATGGTACCTTGCCTCCTCTTTGTGTGCCGAACTCCACTCCGATGCGGATGATAACCACGGTTGCATGTCGGAAGCTTTCGGCCCGGCGGTCCCGGCAAATGCGGGGCAGTGCTGCGGCAGGGATTGAATACCTGAAAAATGTTGAAGTGAAAGTTGGCTGAAAGTCCTGTAAATACTGAGCAAGCAGCGATCAATTTAATAGCTAACTCGCTTTACGTGAACCTCAGGGCGTACACCGGGCGACTCCAGCGCTGTGCCTTTCGCGTGGACATTCAGCTCAAGTTCCACCAGCTCCTGCGCGTAATAAGCAAAAGCCTCTGCCCGCGCTCCGGCACGCACACGAGCGCCTCTTTCAGGGGCCGCTCACGCGGCCATCTGTACGGCGTGCCGGAAGATATCGCCCGGCGTGCTCATCCAGACCTGGCCCCGGTCACGTGCGGCGGCGACATGCTGAAGCGCGCGCCGCAGGTGGCGCAGGCGGTAAGGCTGGCCGACGATGTAGGGGTGCAGTGCAATGCCCATCACCAGTGGTGCTGAACCGCTGGCCTGCGATTGCTCCAGCATCTCATCAAGCTGATCGATGATCATCTGCGCAAAGTCTTTGCCGTCCATCTGACGCGCAATGATCATCGGGATGTCATTGAGTTCCTGCGGGTAAGGCACAGCCCACAAAGCCTTTCCGCTGCGGGTGCGCATTGGCAGCGGCTGGTCGTCGTGGCACCAGTTCAGGGTGTAGCCGTAGCCGCTTTCAGCGAGCAGGTCAGGGGTATGCAGGCTTTCCGAAATCCACGGTGAAAGCCACCCGGCGGGGGACTGGCCGCTCTCCTGTTGCATGCGCGTGCGGCACTGCACCAGCAAGCTGCTTTCGTCCGCTTCACTCATGGCGGCCTGGCGTTCGGCGTTGGTGTGGCCATGGCCGACCAGTTCATCGCCGCGCGCTACGCAGGCAGCCACCAGCTCGGGGCAGTGGTCATACAGTGCGGTGTTGATCAGGGCGGCCGCCGGCAGGCCCAGGCTGTCAAACAGCTTGAGGCAGCGCCAGCTGCCCACGCGGTTTCCGTACTCGCGCCAGCTGTAGTTCAGGACATCCGGCTGCGGGCTGGCCGGGCCGATGGTGGCACCCATGCCCTCGCCGAAGGCAAAGTGCTCGATGTTGAAACCCAGGTAGACAGCCAGACCAGCGCCGTTGGGCCAACGATAAGGTTTGCGCTGGTTGATCGCCTGGTAGTCAAAGCGATTGTGCGTCGGCAGGGCGCCGCTGTAGCTTGCCGCCATCAGCTGATCACAGCACAGCCAGGCCTGCCCGCACCAGCAGCCATTCGGCGCTGTCGTTCCACACGTCCATGTGTGTGATCAGCCCGCTTTTGACGACATAGCGGTCCACATAGCGGTTGCCTTCAAAAGGCGTTCCGTCAGGCCATTCTCCGTACAGGGTTCCCAGGCTGTAGACCACCGCTTCGTCGGGGGCGGAGCCGTTAGAGCCCGCAGCAACCGTTTCGGTGCGCTCAATCCTTTTTTTCACCCATTTGTAGCGCGATGCATTGAATTTGGTGCACTCAGCGGGGGCGCTCATGGCCCGGCCGCCGGTGAAAAGAATCTTCATGCCGGGTGCCGTGAACCGGCTGGCGGCCACCGGGTCAGGAAGCATGATGAGCCGGAGAAACTCATTGACCACATCGGCAGCGCTTGCCGTGCCGCTGGAAAAGGCGTGGGTGCTGTTCACTCAGGGTGCTCCTGCGGCTGTCGTTGCCGGAAAAATCATGTTATCACCTCGACGTTGGCCAGCTTGGCCACGCTGCGCCAGGTGTCGATCTGCGAATTGATCAACTGAACGAACTCGGTGCCGACCACCGCATTTTTGCGTGGCAGGGTCTGGATTTCTTCCAGTCTGGCTGCGATGTCCGGTTTGGCGAGAATTTCAGGGATCAGTGCCGTCAGCCGCGCAAGAATGGGCCCAGGCAGGCCTTTGGGCGCTGACAATCCCAGCCACTGGGACCCCGTCAGCTTGGGGAAGCCGAGCTCGGCAAAAGTCGGAATGTTGGGAAGCGCCTGCAGGCGGCTGGGGGTAGAGACAGCCAGCGCGCGCAGGGACCCCGCCTTGAGTTGCGCCACGTTAGTGGTGATGGGATCGAGCAGACTGTCGATCTGCCCGCCCAGCAGATCCTGCATGGCCGGCGCGCTGCCTTGGTAGGGGATGTGGTCGTGTTGGGGTGCCTTGCCTTCAATCTTGAGCATTTCGCCAAACAGGTGATTGGCAGAACCGATGCCCGATGAGCCATAACGCACAGGCCGGGTCCTGGCGGCCGTCAGGTATTGCTCCAGGGTCTGGAAGGGCGACTGCGCCCGCACCAGCAACACCATGGGCGCTTCAACCAGCATGCCCATGTGAGAAAAATCATTCACCGGGTCAAAGGGCATGACTTTGCGGGTGGCTGTGGCATAGATGTGCACCGACGCATGGCTGACCAGTAAGGTGTAGCCGTCGGCGGGCTGCTTGGACACATAGTCGGTGCCGATCAGGCCGCCCGCACCCGCGCGGTTTTCCACCACGACGGTCTGGCCCAGCGCCTGTGACAGGTGCGGCGCCATCATGCGGGACACGGTATCAACCAGACCGCCCGGTGGGAATTGCGCGACCAGTCTGATCGGCCCACGCGAAGGCCAGGCGCTTTGGGCGCTTGTCCATGCTGGAGCGGTCAGGGCAGAGATGCCGGCGGCCAGGACGTGACGACGTTTCATGGAGTGCTCCTGAAGGGCTGAAGGCTGCATTGGCAACCATCAACAGGATTGAAAGCGGGGAAGCGGCTGATGACATCTGGCGATCAGCAACTTGTGTGCCAATTCGACTGTTCAGGCATTCGCGCTTTGGAGCCGGGTTTTCTTTGTGCCCCGACGCTGGCACCAGGAGGTGCCTCCCGGCCCGGTCGTGTGACGGCATAAGCCTCATGGGACGGAAAGCCGGCACTGACCCGAACGGAACGGGCCCGGTTTTGAGATGATAAAAAGCGCAGCAGCCCTTCGCCGGATTGCTCAATATGCTATGTAATTGATAGCATCCGCAGTACTGCCGCTCAAATCACGGCCGCACACCGGGCGACTCCAGTGCCATGCCTTTCGCGCGGACATTCAGGTACAGCTCAAGCTCCACGAGTTCCTGCGCACCATACGCAAAAGGCTCGGCGCGCACGCCGCTCATGCAGCCACGCAGGCGGCGCTGCAGCGAGCCCATGGCCTGCCACTCGAGCCTGTACACCGGATAAGCCGTTGGATGTGCCTCTGGAATTACGCTGCTGGCCAGCCGCCTGCCGGCCAACCCGTCATGGCATTGCGCGCACGAAAGATTCAGCTGGCCCATGCGCTGCGTGAAAAGCCGCTGCCCGCGCTGGCGGAAAGGCTCAAGCCGGGCATCCTGGGACGGCGATATTGGCAGACCGCGCGACTGCAGCGCGACATAGCTCTCCAGGCTCAGCAGCTCCTGGCTTTCGGGGCGCAGCGGGGTAGCCTGCTGGTGCTGCTGGCGGCACTGGTTGATGCGTTGGCCCAGGGTGATGGGACGGCCCAGCTTGCTGTCAAACGCGGGGTAGCGCGCTGCCACGCCGCGCATGCTGTCCGGCGCTGCCGCGTGGCAGCTCGCACAGGCTTTTCCGCTGACACCTGTTGGCTGCTTCCACAGCGCTTCGCCGTCCTTGACCCACAACATGCCGGGATTGAGCGCATCGTCTTTCTGCATGGCTTGTGTGGATGCGCCCATATAGTCAAAGCCCGAGCGGCGGGTGTCTTTGCCTGGAGCTGTCTGCGCGCTGGCATTGCTGATCAGCAGACCCAACAGCATGCCTTGCAAAATCCGCATCATGGCGAGACGGTCAGGTTGATGCTTTCAGTCTGTGCAAAACCGTTGTCGCCCTCCCAGCGAAGCACCAGCGTGCCGCTGTCGGTGGCCACAGTGTGGAAGGCGAGGTAGGGGTTGGCCGAGACGGCCGAAAACAGCTCGGCGCTAAAAACCAGCTCGCCGTTGTATCGGCAGCTGAAGGTCTGGATGATGTTGCGCGGCAGGACCTTGCCGTCCTCGCCGGCGCGAAAACCGGTTTCCATCGGGTGGCCTATGGTCGCGCGTATCTCGATGACTTCACCGCGTCTGGCGGTAGTTGGGGCATTGATGAGTGTGCGTGCCATCAGGGATCGCCTTCAATACAAGCCGCCAGGGTCACGATGACATTGACGGTGTGCGACCAGTAGCTGCCGTCGCTCATCTGCGCGACGGCCACAAGCTGTTGTGAGGTGGCCAGGCGTATGCGCGTGGTCACGGCGGCCTTGCCGGCGCGTGGCCCCAGCGTGAAGCGGGCTACATCGCGCTGGGGGTTTTTCTCGTTGAAGACGGCAATGCTTTTCACATGGTCGGCCGCCGTCATTGGGCTGTCCACCGTGACGGTGATGGGTACCACATTGCCGTTGTCGACCAGCTCGGCGATGTCAAGCTTGACTTTGCCCGCTCGTACCGGAGCGCTTAGGGTATAGGTCGCCACCGCTACCGCCAGCTCACCGGTCTGCGCCGCTGCGGGACGCAAAACGACGCTCAGGCCCATGCTGGCCGCGCCCGCCAGAATCTGGCGCCGATTAAAAGAAATAAAACGGCCTGCTGTGGTCATGAGTTCACTTCAGTGTGAGCAGAAAGGCCACCACGTCTTCAATTTGCTGGGCGTTCATGATGGGCTTGCCCTGCCAGGCCGTACCCACGCGCACCAGGCTGTCGTTGCGGTAGTAGGCGGGCATGATGCTGGCCGGGTTCAGGCGCTGCGCGTCGGTAATGCGCAGGCGCAGCTGCCCTTCGCTCCAGCGTGCGCCCGCGCCCGCCAGGTCGGGCGCCAGGTTGCCCTGGAAGCGCTCTTCGGGAATGGGCCCGGTGTGGCAGAGCAGGCACAGGCCGTGTTGACGGCTCGCGACGATGGCGCGGCCGCGTGCCGGGTCGCCGGGCGTGACCGTCAGTGCCTGGGGTATCGCGTCGCCAACAACCTGCAGCGGCGGGACGGATTGTTGCGCGAAACTGGTCCAGGGTGCCAGCATCATCACCCCGCCGGCGATGGCGCCACGCCAGTTCATGCCTTTTTGAGGTCGTGATTCTTCAGCGGCAGGTCGCGTATGCGTTTGCCCGTCGCCGCGAACACGGCGTTGAGCACTGCAGGCGCGGCGACCGCGATCGTCGGTTCACCGACGCCGCCCCAGAAGCCGCCCGAGGCAACGATGATGGTCTCCACCGCAGGCATGTGCTGCATCTGCACGACGGGGTAGGTGCTGAAGTTGTCCTGCTCCATGCGCCCGTCTTTTTGTGTGCACTCGCCGAACAGCGCCGCCGACAGGCCATAGGCAAAGGAGCCCTCGACCTGCGCCTCGATCTGCTGCGGATTGACCGCATAGCCTGGGTCGGTGGCGGCCACGATGCGGTGGACCTTGAGCACGCCGTCGCTGCTTACTGACACCTCGGCGCAGGCCGCCACGTAGCTGCCGAAACCCATGGTTTGTGCCAGGCCGCGGTAAACCTTCTGGCCGGCTATATCGGGCGGCGGCACGTTCCACTTGACGCGCTCGGCCACGGCATTGAGCACCGCCAGGTGCTTGGGGTGGTTCGTCATCAGCTTGCGCCGCAGGGCCAGCGGGTCCTGCTTGGTGGCAACCGCGATTTCATCGATGAAGGATTCGAGGTAAATCGTGTTCTGGTTCAGGTTTACGCCGCGCCAGAAGCCGGGCGGCACGCTGGGATTGCGCATCGCGTGGTCGATCAGCAGGTTGGGGAAGCTGTAGCCAATGGAGGCTTCAGGCCCCGGCGCGTTGAGGCCCTGGAACTGCACCGGGTCGAGCCCGTTGCGCACGTTTTGCGGCGCCACGCCGGCCAGGATGGATTGGCCCGAGATGCGCATGTGCAACGCGGTGACGTTGCCCTGCGCGTCCAGCCCGGCCTGCAGCTTGCACTGCGTGACCGGGTGGTAGCGGCCATGCAGCATGTCTTCCTCGCGCGACCACAGCAGCTTGACCGGCACGCCAGGCATCTGTTTGGCAATGTCCACGGCCTGGCGTACCCAGTCGTGCACCGCGCCGCGCCGCCCGAAGCCGCCTCCCAGGTGAATTTTGTAGACCTCGCATTTGCCGGCCGGAAGGCCTGCCGCTTCAGAGGTGGCCGCCAGAGCCGCTTCACCGTTTTGCGTGGGAGTCCAGACTTCACAGCGCTCGGGCGTCCAGCGTGCCGTCGCATTCATGGGCTCCATGGTCGCGTGGTTCTGGTGCGGGTAGGAATACACCGCCTCGATGCGCCTGACCGCCGACGCCAGCGCGGCTTTGGCGTCGCCGTTCTGGTTGCCAACGGCCGCGTCGGGCGCGTCCAGTCCGGCCTTGAGCATCTGGGCCACGCCGGCGCTGGAGTTCGAAGCGTTGGGGCCGTTGTCCCATTCGATGGGCAGCGCGTCGAGTGCGGTCTTGGCGCGCCACCAGGTGTCGGCCACGACGGCCACCGCGCTGTCTCCGACCGCCAGCACCTTCTTCACGCCGGGGCGCTTTTCAACCGCGGCGGCATTGAAGCTCTTGACCTTGCCGCCGAACACCGGGCAGTCCTTGATGGCCGCGTTGAGCATGCCGGGCAGTTTCAGGTCCGCGCCGTACACCTGCTTGCCGGTGACCTTGTCCAGCGTGTCCAGCCGCGCCAGGCGTTTGCCCACGAGCTTCCAGTCTTTCGGGTCCTTCAGCTTGACCTCGGCGGGCGGCGCCACTTTGGCTGCCGCGATCGCCACTTTCCCATAGGTGGTTTTGCGGCCCGATGGCGTGTGGGTGATCACGCTATTGGCGGCGGTACATTCGGCCGCCGGCACCTTCCATTCGTCGGCTGCGGCCTGCACCAGCATCATGCGGGCGGTGGCGCCGCCTTTGCGCACGTAGTCGTGCGATTCGCGGATGCCGCGGCTGCCGCCGGTGGAGAAGTTGCCCCAGGCCCGGTTGCGTGCCAGGTTCTGGCCGGGTGTCGGGTATTCGGTGGTGACCTTGGCCCAGTTGCATTCCAGCTCTTCGGCCACGAGTTGGGCAAGGCCGGTCAGGCTGCCCTGTCCCATTTCAGAGCGTGCGATACGGATGACCACCGTGTCGTCGGGGCGCACCACAACCCAGGCGTTGATCTCCGGCGAGGCTGCGCCTTGGGCAGCCGCCGTGCCGGCGAACGGAATGTGGAAACCTACGATGAGGCCGGCCGAGGCACCCGAGGCCAGGAAGCGGCGGCGCGAGAGACGCAGAGAGTTTGCGGAGGGCAGGGGGGTGGCGCTCATGTCGTGCTCCCGTCGGTGTGTTGAATGGCGAGCGCCGCGCTTTTGGTGTTACCGCCCGCGGCAACAACCTTGATGGCGGCGCGGATGCGGTTGTAGGTGCCGCAGCGGCAGATGTTGGTCATCGCCTCATTGATGTCGGCATCGGTCGGGTTCGGTTTGGCCTTGAGCAGCGCCGCCGCCGTCATCACCATGCCGCACTGGCAATAGCCGCACTGCGGAACGTCCAGCGCAACCCAGGCCTTTTGTATGGGGTGCGAGCCGTCCGGCGACAAACCTTCAATGGTTACGATTTTTTCGGTCGCACTCACCGTCGAGACGGGCCGCACGCAGCTGCGTGTAGGCACGCCGTCGATGTGCACGGTGCAGGCGCCGCAAGCCGCGATACCGCAGCCGTATTTGGTGCCGGTGAGCCCAAGTTGTTCGCGGATGACCCACAGCAGCGGTGTGTCGTCCTCCACTTCAAACTCACGCACAGTACCGTTGACGTTCAGTTTTGCCATGGATGCGCTCCTCAATATTTGAAGGAAGGATGGGCCGGATGACTGGAAGCGATAGTAGCGCCGGTGCCGGGCGAATGCACCTGTGACCGCTATACCTGAGTAATGTGCTGACCTGAAACGGTCGACAAAGTTCAGCCGGGTAAACCCTTGTGATGGCCGGCAAGTTGTCTTAGTGCACTTCCGCGAGTGGCAGCCCCATGAAGGCCGAGTAGCGCTGCGCGGCCAGGCGCAACGCGCCGGCGCTGCCGCGCGGCAGCGGTGCGAAGGGCATTGTGCTGATACTGAGCGCGCCTTTTTTTACCTGCGCCTGCCAGGTGCCGGCCACGCGCCCACCGACCAGCAGCGCCGGGCGGAACAGGCCATTGGGCGTCATGAGCTTGCCAGTATGTTCGCTGTCGATGATGGCTTTGCGGTCCGTGTAGCCCAGCACGTATTCGTCGAAGCCGGCGAGCAATTGAAGCGCGGGCCTGCCGGCTGGCGGTAAAGGCGTGCGTTTGGACCACCACACGGTGTCTCCCTCAAACAGCGCCTGTGCCAGGCCGGTTTCGGCCATCTCCAGCGCCGCCCTGGCTTCGCCGGCGGCCAGCCCTGACCACCAGGAAAAATCGGCCAGCGTGGCGGGGCCATGGCTGGCAAAGTAGCGCTGCGCCAGTTGTTTGAGTGCGTCCTCGCGAGGCAACTCCTTGCCGGCTTCGAGTCCGGGAGGCAGCCATTCATCGAGCAGTGTGTAGGTGGCCTGCTTGCTGCGCGGGTCGCCCAGGCAAATCAGTCCGACCTGGGCCGCGCGGTACAGGATGCGCCCTCCGCGATGGCCTTCAGTGTTGACGCGATGCTGCGCGAGCGTTGCAAAAAGTTCCAGGCGTGTGAGCTGCTGGCCGCCTTCCAGGCACTGCCGGATGGTCGGAAGGATTTTGCGGAAGGCTGCCTCATCCAGCTGGACCTCACGATAGGCTGCCGCGGTGCGGGTCAGCAGAGCCGGCGCGGCCAGGGCCAGCAGCCAGCGCAGGTCGGCGGCCGTCACCAGGTGCAGCGTGCCGCGCAGGACCCAGCTGCGGACCACCTTGCGTTGGGACAGCGCCTGCTCGATCGACGCATCAGTGATGGCCGCAGCGGCTGCGAAGCGCGAGCCAACTGCCCATCGGGCGTGGGCATATTCCTGTGCCTGCACAGCACCAAACCACTGCACGGCCTGATCGGCGCGTTTGAAATTTGAGGCCTCAGGCGGGGCGGTTGCAACAAGGCGCTGGCTGGCCTGCCGCAGCGCGAGCAGTTCCTGCCGCGAGATCTCCGCCATGCTCAGGCAACGTTTTCAAGCATGGCGAGCATGCGACTTTGCCAGGCTGCGGGAGAAAACCGTTCACGCAGCAGTTGCTGCGACGCCTGCACCATGGCCTGGCGGCGGGGTACGTCTGCCAGCAGGTCGGCGCATGCCAGGGGCATGTCCTTGAGGTCTGCCATGACCAGGTGAACACCCGGCTCGATGCCGAAATCTTCGCCACCTTCAAAGATGTCGGAAACGACGGCCGTGCCGGCCGCCCAGCTTTCGAATGTCCGGAACTGGTCGAAGTAAGTGTGTTCCGGGTCGGCATGGATGTTCAGGTTGATGCGCGCACCGGCGCGGCAGGCGTCGCGCGCGGCGCCCCACAGTCCGCTCCAGACGAACTCGGCCTTCAGTGCAGGAGCCGTATGGGCGAAGTACTGCTCGGCATCCCTGCGCCGGGGCGTGTCGCCACCCATCATGATGATGTCGCGGTTTCTCTGTGCCTCGGGAAGGGGCGTTCCCACATGTTTGCCGGCGACCATATAGGGCAGCTGGTAAGTGGCAAGTGCCGGGAAATGCTGTGCGAGGTAGCGTGCTATGGAGGAATCCATCGCCAGCACAGCGTGCAGGCCGGGTGCGATGGCGTCGAAAAGACCGGTCTTGTGCCGATGCACGGTAGCCAGTGCATTCTTTGTCAATGGATCAAACATCCACAGCACGTGCTTGCCGTTGCGCGGCAGGCCTTGCACGGAAAAACGGGGCAGTGCATAAATTCCGGCAATCAGCAGGTTGATGTCGCAGTGGCCGACATCGGGCAACGGCGCGTCGGTGCTGGTGCCCAGGTCAATGAACTCCACGTCATGGCCTGCCTCCACCAAAACGTCCATCCACAAGCGCGAAGCGTTGCCAAACAAGGTGTCGATGTCGGTGTAGATGTGGATTTTCAACGCGTCTTCCTGCGGCTTCTTCGTGTTGCTCTTCAGCTTATAGCGCAAGGCGCCGAGGTGGCCAGGGCCGAGCGGGCGTTGGCGATCCGCAAACAGACCCAGGAGTCATTGCCGCTGTGATCTGTTGTCATCGCCGTTCGACGGTCCGAATGGCGGTGCTTGTCGTTCCGGCAATGCCATCCGTGCGCCGTATCGGGGACCCGCAGCAAAACTTTACACAACGCACCTGGATTTCCTGGGGAATTCTTCGCCGGCAAGAAAGATTTTCAGTAAGCCAAAGGTAACTGAATGTATGTCTTTCTGGCTCTAAATGTAACCAATAGGGCCGCGTAATGTGGGCAGAAAAGCCCTTTTGGTAAAAATTGGGGCGAAATGATTACATAAGACCGTTGGTAATTAATCACTTTTTCTCCCTTGTATCAGGTTTCACAATTGGTTACCGTGAATTAGTTCACAAAAAATACTACCGGCAAGTGTCGAATCACAACACCTGCAGGCACTTCGGAAACCTTGATTTTCAACGGGGCTGGCGATGAAGCGTATCGATCATGTGGGCGTGCATAGCGTGTGGACTGGTGCTTTCTCTGTGCTCATGGTCATTTCGACAACTGCGCTGGCGCAGCAACCGCCATCTACCGTCGACCCTGGCCGGGTTCGCGAACGTTTCGATTTCCAGCCGGAGCCTGGCACCTCACCGGCACCTCCGGAAATCAGGACCGAGCCAACAGGGCCTTTGCCTGAATCGCTCAGGGCCATTAAGGTCACGCTCAGGCGCATTGATATTGAAGCCCGCACCGTGCTGCCCGGCGGCGTTCTTCAGGCGCACGCAGACAGCTACACCGGACGTGAGGTTAGCGGCAGCGAGATTCTGCAACTTGCGTCCTCGCTTACCGCGATGTACCGCAATGCAGGCTACATCCTGTCGCTGGTGGTGGTGCCGCCGCAGTCTCTTGCCGACGGTACGCTCACCCTGCGTGTGGTTGAGGGCTACATCGACAAGGTGAACATTCAGGCGGGGGACGATGTCAGTGCCCATGTGAAGGAGCAACTCGCAGCCATCGGCGAGAAGATCAGGGCGTCACGGCCCATTCAGGGCCCCGTGCTTGAGCGGTATCTGTTGATCGCCAATGATTTTCCGGGGATCGAGTTGCGCAGCGTACTTACGCCATCGCAAACGCCGGCAGCGGCCGACCTCACCCTGATTGCGCAGGTGAAAACCTTCGAGGGTTTTGCGACCGTGGACAACTACGGTTCCAGGTACCTGGGGCCAGATCAGCTCACGATTGGGCTGGTCGGCAACCAGCTCCTGGGTGTGAACGATCAGTGGCGGGTGATTGGCGTGGGTACGGGTAATTCCGAAATGGCCTACGCCCAGCTGTCTTATAGCCAGGTGGTAGGTGCCAACGGGCTCAAGTTGTCGGCGGCGGTGTCAAGGGCCCGTACCCAGCCGGGCGACATCCTCAAGCCGTTTGATGTGCGCGGCAGCGCCGACGCTTTTTCCCTCTCCATGAGTTACCCATGGCTAAGGACACGCAACGAAAGCCTGATTGCACGCGCTACCTACGACCACTCCGACGTGCACACCGATATTTTGGGTACGCGGGTGATCGAGGACCGGATACGGGCATTGCGCCTTGGTTTGAGCTGGCGCTTGCTGGACAGCCTTGATGGGCAAAATAATCTGGAGCTTGACTTCAGCCAGGGACTGGGCGGAACTGAAGAGTCTGACCTGCTTAAAAGCCGGGCGGGTGCGAAGGGCGTTTTCAACAAGCTGGTTTTTGACTATGAACGCACCCAGTTCTTTAACTCCAACTTGAGCCTGGTGATCGGTGTGGGTGGGCAGTGGGCCAACACGCCGCTTCTTTCTTCCGAACAGTACGCCCTTGGTGGCCGTCGTTATGGGCGTGCCTATGAGCCCGCTGAGCTGGTAGGCGAACGCGCTCTTGCCTTCCGTATCGAGCAGCGTTATGCCGGGGCCATCAACTCGCCAGGCTTCAGGTCTTACCAGTTGTTCGGCTTTTACGACATTGGCAAGGTATGGAAACTGGGCCCGCCAACGCCCGGCTTGCCCAGCAGCCAGAGCCTGGCTTCGGCTGGCCTGGGCATACGGCTTTTCATGCAGAAAAACACGGTGGCGAGCCTGGAGGCGGCATTTCCCCTGACCAAAACCATAGCGAGTGACGCAGGCAATC
Source organism: Polaromonas sp. P1_F4 (assembly GCF_056405675.1). Classification (NCBI taxonomy): domain Bacteria; kingdom Pseudomonadati; phylum Pseudomonadota; class Betaproteobacteria; order Burkholderiales; family Comamonadaceae; genus Polaromonas; species Polaromonas sp. P1_F4. Next base: position 812,211 of record NZ_JBFUBP010000001.1, read on the forward strand.
CCAGGGACGTCAGGCTTCTGGGTTCCTTGCTGGTTCGGTTCTGAGTCTTTTTTTGTTTAACGGCTTTTTCCTGAATTGAGGTGACTCCATGAAAACGGTTTTTCGGCCCCATAAGTCCCCTGTGCTTAACCGAACGCAAAAATCCAGAGCCTTCATGCTGAAGGCCTTGCCGTCGGCACTGATGCTGGTTTTTGCGCAGCCTGGCTGGACGCAGGCCACCATTAATACTGGCGCGCTGGCCGGTTTGCCGGTCAACGGCAATGTGACCGCAGGAGGTGCGGGCGGTGCTATGGAAGCGCTGAATAACGGTACCCAACTTACCATCACGCAAACCACCAATCGAGCCGTCATTCGCTGGGATTCGTTCAATATCAGTGCCGACAATACTGTTCGATTTGTCCAGCCGAGTGCGACCGCGGCCGTCCTGAATCGTGTGTCCGGTTCGGCCAATCCTTCGGAAATATTTGGCACGCTTACTGCCAACGGCATCGTGATGCTGATGAATCCCAACGGCATTGCGTTCAAGCCAGGTTCCTCCGTTAATGTCGGCTCCCTTATCGCCACCACGGGGGTGATCGATGAGAACCATTTCCTCAACAGTGGCAACGGAAACGGAAACGGAAACGGGAATGGAAACGGGAATGGAAACGGAAACGGAAACGGGCCGATCCAGGTTCGCATTACGCCAGGTACGGGGAGCGGCATTACCAATGAAGGCACTATCACCGCGGCCGATGGGGGCCTGATCGCTCTTGTGGCACCGTCGGTGGTCAACAAGAAGCCCGCTGTTGGGCCGGGCGGGATCATCACTGCGGTCAACGGGGTCAACGGGACCATCGCCTTGCTCGGCACCGACGCAGCCACCATTTCACTGAACAACGGGCTGTACGAGTTCGCGTTGCCCCCTGGCGCAACGGGAGTTGCTGTGTCGAACCTGGCCGGCGCCAGCTTGAACGCCGCGAATATCCACCTCGGCGTAGGGGATGCAGCCAACCTGTTGTCGGGTGTGATTAACCTCGAGGGCGTGCAACAGGCGACCAATGCCATCACCGTTGATGGTCATACCGTGGAACTCAAGTCGGCGTTGCAGGCGACTAACGTCGTAAGCGGCAATTCCAATATTGTGAATGTTTACAGCGGAGCGCGCATTCAGGACGCCGTCAAGATCGCCAAAACCGGCACACCGGGTGATGGCGCGACTGTCAATGTGCAAGGCGGCTCGTATAACGAACAGGTGGCCCTCAACAAAGCCAACATCACCCTCAATGGCCGGAACGGCGCCACGCTCAACGTGGCAGAGGGGCAAACCGGGGTGGACATCACCGCCAATGGCGTAACACTTGACGGCATGCAGATCACGGGTCCGAACAGCCAGAACTATGCTGCCATCAACTGGACCGGCCTGAGTACAACCGGGGTCAAGGTCGCTTCTGGCGTGACCGACGCGACCATACGCAACAACACGATAAAAAATATCCGAAGCGGGATTCAGGTCACCAACGCCTCAGCCACCATCACTGGGAACACCATCGAAAACACCAAAGGTGCCATTCTTGTTCGTTCGAACAATGTGACCATGTCGGGCAACTCCAGAGGGACGTTGGGCAATGAGTGGGACATTGTTTTCCTGGACGGCGTCGCCAGCGGGTCTTATTTTGGTTCTCCACTTAACAGCGAAGCGCAGTATGGCGCCGGCATGATGGCCATGTCTGCGGCCAATGGCGACATGCACATTCTTGATCGCCGCTACGGCCTCAATGGGCTCCTGGGTTCAACGCCGCAGTTTGCCAACCGCTCGCATGTCACCGTTCGTTCGGGGGAGAGTTTCACCGCCGCAGACGACTTCAATCTCGGCAATGGCCTTGGCAATGATCGGCAGCCGCTGGGCACCATAAGCGACGGCATCAAGGCGGTCGTTTCTGGCGGGGTTGTTGACGTGAAAGCCGGTACCTACGCCGAGAGTCTGAGCATCACAAAGGCACTGACCCTGCACGGAGCGGGCGCAGGGCAATCCGTCATCACACCGGCGGCCGGTGACGCTGTCACAGTGAACGGCAATATTGGTACGTCGTCGGAAGTACTCATCGACGGCTTCACTTTCCGCAGTGCACCGGGTTCAGGCGTGCGGGTGGCAAATAACACGGTCCTTCGCAAACTGACCGTCCAGAACAGCGATTTTCTTCATAACGGGAAATTCGGCTTCTTCGCCGACGGCTCGGCGACGGCAGGTATTCCAGGGCTTCAGAATGTTTCGCTTCTCAATAGCACGTTCACAGGCAATGGCGCGCCCTACACAAGCGCGACCTCGCTAGGCATGGGCGACATCAACTTCAACTATTACAACGGTAACGCAACGCTGAAGGATCTGCGAATAACCGGCGAGACCGAATTCGTTGGGATCCAGTTCCGCGGTTACCACGATAACGTTGCGAGTGGAGGTGTTCATGATGCCGGCAGACTTGAGTTCGATAACGTCACCATTGAAGGAAGCTTCCGCCGCCCGAGCGGCAGTGCCGGAAGCTGGAATCCGCAAGGCCCGGGTGATGCGGTTCACCTGCTTGAGTACGGGTCAGTTGCCAACGTATCGTTCAACAATGTGGTCATCAATCCGTCGGTGGGCCACGGCATGTTTCTGGAAGGGCTGGGCTCAACACTGGACATCGGCAATACCCGCTTTGGCGCGCCCGACAGCGTGATCTCCGGCACAGGCAGTTCGACGCGGTCGTGGAATATCTATGCAGGCGCCAATGACCGGAACAACGTGAAGACAAATGTCAATGCATCAAGTGCCAGTTTCACCGGGGCCGCCAATGGCTTTGCCATCGAAGATCGCGTTCACCATGCGCTTGACGTCGCGGGACTTGGTGTCGTCAGCTGGGACGCAGGCAATGTTTATGTCACCCAGGCCAGCGGCAGCATTCAGCGCGGGGTGGATGCCGTGGTTGCCGGCGGCACGGTGAATGTGGCCGGGGGCACCTACGTGCAACCCACCACGCTCAATGTCGACCGCAGCCTGACGCTGTCCGGCTCGGGTCAAGGGGCGACCACGATTGACGCACACGACGTCAGTGGTTACGGCATCAACGTGACCGCCGACAACGTGTCACTCAAAGACTTCACGCTCTATGGCCCGAGCGCCAACGTGGCCGGATCCTACGGTATCAAGGTGGCACCCGTCGGAGACGCATCAGCCCGGCTACGCAACTTCTCGATCAGCAACGTCACCAGCCGGGGCGCGGGCAGGGCCGAGTTGGACCTTAACGGTGTTGACGGCGCGTTGATAGACCGTGTGACGGCCGACGGTGCGCCTGTGGGCAACAACAACGGCACAACGGAGGGTGCCGGCATACAGCTGACCGACAGCGCCAACGTGACGGTCAGCAACTCGACCACCCGCAACAACAACTGGGGCGGTCTGGCGCTCTACCAAGCCAACCATTATTACAACCAGCAGGTGAACAACATCACGGTGGCGAACAGCAACAGTTTCACCGAACGCAATCCGGTGTACATGCAGAATGAATCAGCGAACCCCAACTTCGGTGCGCTCAACATCGCGGGCTTTGACTTTGCCGTACGCAATGCCGGCACGGTAGACAACAACCAGTACACCTGGCTGCAGGCTTCGCAGCAGAACGCCCTGGACTACGCCGTCAATCTGGGTAGTGCGGGTTCCAGCTACGTTCAGGGCTGGAACGGCGCGCAGGCCACGCAGGACTTCCATGTGGGCATCGGCAACCTGCTGGGCGGCGGGACACAGGCGCTGTCCATCGGGACGGCCATGGGCAATGCGGCAACCGGCGCCAATATCCGCGTGGGCGCCGGCACCTATGCCGAGAATGTAGTGGTAAACAATCCCTACAACCTGTACTTCGGCGGCAGCACGGTGCACAGTCTGGCGCTCAACGCTGGCGCAAGCGGCTCCGGCATCAGCGGTATGGTGACGGCCACCGGTGTGGTCGCAGAAGACGGCGTGAGTGGCTTCCTGTTCAATGCCGGGATACCCGATCCGGGGGCGCCCAATGCCAGACCACCGGTCCGCCTGCTGGGCGACACAACGCTGGTCACACTGGGCTCCGACATCACGCTGAACGGCGATATCCAAAACGCCGGCGCCACGGCCAGCGCGCTGAGCCTGGTCGCCGGATCGGGCGCCAACCGCGGCAATGTGCACATGCTGTCGGGTGGTACCGAGGCGAATGCACTCGGCCAGCTTGAGGTGGTCTCCAACCGATACAGCCTGGAGAGCACGCTCTGGGTCAAGGGCTATGGCATCAACGCCCTGGGCAATGTCGCGCTGAGCAACCACACCTTGCGCGGCCAGGACGCCAGCGTCACCAACACGCTGAACGCCGGCGGCGACGTGAGCGGCTCCACCATCAGTCAGGGTGCCGTCCAGGTCACCAGCGGCGGCGATGTCTCGGCTAACGTGACGGCCAGCGAAGTGGCGGTGGCCGCCGTAGGCGACGTAAGCGGCACCACCACCAGCCAGGGCAATGTGCAGATCAGCAGTAGCACCGGTGACATCAGCGGCAACATCACCGGCAACAACGTGGTGGTGCAGGCTCAGGGCGACGTGAGCGGCACCACCACCAGCCAGGGCAATGTGCAGATCAGCAGCAGTGCCGGCGACGTCAGCGGCAACATCTCCGGCACCAATGTGGTGGTGCAGGCGCAGGGCGACGTGAATGTCGTGGTCACTGCCAGCAATTCGGCATCGCTGGCTGGCGACACCGTGGTGGCCAACGTGGTCGCGCCCATCATGGCCGTGGAGGCCGTCACCGAGGCGAAGATTTCCGGCATATCCGCCCAGGTGAGCATTGATTCGCCAAAAGGCAGCGTCAGTGGAGACTTCGGGCAGGTGACCAATTCGGGCGGCGGCCTGGTCAATGTCAACGGCAAACCGCAGGGCAACCAGCAGCTCTCGTCCAATGCCGAAAATAACCGCGTGATTCCGGCCGGCAACAACGCCGCTGACAACGCCGGGGCCGGGGCTGACGGCGCAGGGGTAGCAGATACGCCGACGCTTCAGCTGGCGCTGGCCGGTGAAGGTCAGACCTCTCCGGTTTCGAGCACCCCTGCTAAAGCGGGTGACGCCCTCGACAACGGTCAGGCCGTGGAACTGGACATGTCGCCAGGCAATGGGAAAGAGAAGGATTGAGGGCTGGCCGGTGAATTGCCGGGCTGGGTGCAGGGCCTGAGCTTGACCTGAAGATTGGCGTCGATGCGACGCCTGTGCCTTTGATTCCGGTTTAATTCCGGTACTGTTCCTGTTGCATCATCAGCTCAGCCTGCCGCGCAACCGACACCTGCGGGGTTGCCGCCTGAGCGGGCGGCTTGTCCGGCGCAGTAGCTTGCGGCTGCTGTGGGCGGGCGGGCAACGCAGCGGCGCGTGGCGTGGTCTCTTGTGCCACCCCGTTGGATGGCTGCACGCGGCGGGCGCCGTCAAAGCGGCGCTGCCAGTAGCTCACACCCATGCTTTCGACACGTACTTCAGCGCCGGGCTTGGGGGAGTGGATGAACTTGCCGTCGCCGATATAGATGCCGACATGGCTGAAGGCGCGCTTCATCGTGTTGAAAAACACCAGGTCGCCGGGCTGCAATTCGGTCTTGTCGATGCGCTGGGTGGCGGCGGCTTGCTGTTCGGCGCGGCGGGGCAGCAGTAGCCCGACGCTTTGTTCGTAAATGGCGCGTACAAAACCGCTGCAGTCAAACCCGGTTTCAACGGTGTTGCCGCCACGTTTGTAGGGCACGCCCAGGAAGCCCATGGCGTTGACGACCAGCTCGGAAGCCTTGTTGGTGACGCTGTGGCGGACGTTGTCAATCTGGGTCAGCAGGCCCTTGTCGGCGAGCAGTTTGTCCATGTCGTTGTCGCCGCCTGAATTGCCGGGTGCCGCATGTGCGCCGGCTGCCAGCAGGGCGGCAGAGGCTATGACGAGGGCAGGGGCAATCATTCGCATGGCGCCAAGCATACTTGACGGATTAGTCCTACGTCAACTCATGTTGTTTCTTGATAACGTTGACAAGCCATTGATTTGTAACGAATTTGTAGGGGATTACCCCGTTTATTACCCCCGGATGCCATGTTTTACACCGCATAAACCCGGCCTGGACGCGACCAAAAGGCGGTTTTCCCGGTCAAATGGGCTTGATGGGCCGATCAATCTGCTTTCAGGGCCCTTTTTCAAGGTGAAATATGGCTTTAAACCAATACCAACGGGCGCAAGCTGCTATATCTTTGATAGCGGCCAGCACGCTGTTTCAACCCGCCCAGGCTCAAAGTGTTCGTCCTGAAACCGTGGCGGCGGGCCTGGAGAACCCCTGGGGCGTGGCTTTTTTGCCGGGCGAGCGTTTTCTGGTCACGGAGCGCCCCGGCCGCCTGCGGGTCATCGGGCCGGGCGGCAAGCTGGGCATGCCGGTGGCCGGCCTGCCAGAGATTGCCGCCGGCGGGCAGGGTGGCTTGCTGGACGTGCTGGTCGACAGCGACTTTGCCCGTAATCGAACGCTGTATTTCTGCTTTTCCGAGCCGGCTGCCACCGGTAACGGCAACAGCACGGCGCTGGCACGCGCCAGCTTGAGTGCTGACGACACCCGGCTGGAGAACGTCAAGATCATCTTCAGCCAGAAGCCCAAGGTGGCCAGCACGGCGCATTTCGGCTGTCGCATCGTGGAAAGCCGCGCGGCACCGAACGGCGCGCCCGATGGCAAGCTCTTCCTCACGCTGGGTGAGCGCTTCAGCCGCAAGGAAGACGCCCAGAAGCTGGACAACCATCATGGCAAGATTGTCCGCATCAACAAAGACGGCTCGGTTCCCCAGGACAACCCCTTTGTCGGCAAGGCAGGGGCTTTGCCTGAAATCTGGAGCTACGGCCACCGCAACGCCCAGGGCGCCACGCTGGCGCCCGACGGCACCTTCTGGATGCACGAGCACGGCCCGCAGGGCGGCGATGAAATCAACCTGCCCAGGCCTGGGGCTAACTACGGCTGGCCGGTCATTACCTACGGCGAAAACTACGGCGGCGGAAAAATCGGCGAAGGCCTGACGGAAAAGGCCGGCATGCAACAGCCGCTGCATTATTGGGTGCCGTCCATCGCGCCGTCCGGCATGGCTTTTCTGACCAGCGAACGTTATGGCAAGTCCTGGCGCGGCAACCTGTTTGTGGGTTCGCTCAAATTCGGCTACCTGGACCGGATCGAACTGGCGTCGCCGTTCGCCGGCAAGGTGGTGCGCGAAAGCAAGCTGCTGTCTGACGCCGGGGAGCGCATCCGCGATGTGCGCCAGGGGCCGGATGGGCTGCTTTATGTGCTGACCGACAGCAACAACGGCAAGCTGATACGGCTGCTGCCCGGTGGCTGAATGCAGGCAGGCCTAGCCGGCCACCGCAATGAGATCGATCTCGACCGAGGCACTCTTGGGCAGCTGAACAACGCCCACCGACGTACGGGTGTGGGCCCCGGCCGGGCCCAGCACCGCATACAGAACTTCAGACGCGGCATCGGCGACTTCGCTTTGCTGCGTGAAATCCTGCGCCGATTGCACAAACACCGTGATGCGCAGAATGTGTTTTACGCGGTCCAGGCTGCCAAGGCTTTGCCGCAGCAGCGCCAGCGCGCGCATGGCGCAGATTTTTGCCGCCAGCTGGGCTTGCAGAACAGACGTTTCCGAGCCTACGCGGCCGGTCACGACCACGGTATTGCCGACACGCGGAATCTGCCCGCTGACAAAGACCTGGTCGCCGTGCTGCACGACAGGCACGTAATTGCCGCCTATCTTGATCTCACCGTCAAAGCTGTAGCCGAGTTCGGCCTGCACTGCGGCGAACCGGGTGTCGCGTGAATCTTCCATGGACAGGAATTCCTCTTTATGTAGTTGGATGGAGCGTAATGCGGGGTGTTTCAGGCAGGGCTCTTGAGCCGTAGCAGGCTCAAACCCAGCAGGCCAAACGCACCGCCACAGAGACGGTTGAAAATGCGGGCCCGGCGGGGCGTGCCAAACCATTGGTGGGTGTGTTTGGCCAACAGCACATAGGTGAAGTGGGAGACCAGCACGCACGCAGCGAAGGCGCTGGTCAGTGCGAAAAATTGCGGCAGCATCGGCGCCTCCGGGTGGATGAACTGGGGGAACAGCGCGGTGAAGAACAGGATGCTCTTGGGGTTGGTCACCGCCACCAGCAGGCCTTGCCGGAAGAGCGCGGCATTGCTTTTTCCGGCCGGTGTCCCGGCGTGCGTCCCGTTTGGCAAGGGCGTGTCGAACATCGAGGTCTTGCTGGTCCATTGCCGCCAGCCCAGGTACATGAGGTAGACGGCGCCCACGGCCTTGAGCACAGCAAACAGCCAGGCCGAGGTGTGCAGCAAGGTGCCCAGGCCCGCCATGGCCGCGGTGGAGACGGCGAACACGCCGAGCACATTGCCGGTAGAGCTCCACATCGTCTTGCGCGGCCCCCAGGCCACGGCGTTGGAAACCGCCAGCAAAATGCCGGGCCCGGGGCTGAGCGCGGTGACAAGTGAGATGGTGATGAAGAGCAGCCAGGCGGAAGTGGTCATGGTGAGGTCGATTAAAAAAATGAGGAGGCGATTTATTTCCGGCGGCGGCTATGCCGCCTCGGCGCCACGCAGCCAGCCGCGCACGGCTTTCATCATTCCTGAAAAGTACCTCAAAAGCGCGCTTCCCGTCTGGCCGGGGGCTTTTGCCGGGGCTTGGCTCAGCACGCATGCCGCGCCCCCGTGCTGGGCGGTCACCGTGATCCATCCAGTCTGGGCGACGGTATGCGACTGTCCCGCCTCCAGCGGCATGCTGTCGCGAAAGACCTGCTCGCCAAGCCAGCGCGGGGTGCCGGTCACCAGCAGGGTGCCCGAGGTGCTGATCAGGGCGCTTCCCGCTTTGGTGTGAAAAAACAGGGACTCACCGGCGTCCAGTTGAAGGTGGCGAGGTGCAAAGTGCTCTTTCATGGCGGCTCCATTCATGGGTGGGTGAACTGGAAAAACGGGGGAAGGTGACATCAAGGTTAAAGAGACCGGCACTTTCCCGACAGAGCCAGGCAAGTCCTTTCTGTATCGGTACAGATGACTATTTATTCATCTGTTATGGTCTGATTTCGCCCCATCTGTGGCTGTGTCCCGGCTTCCCCTTCACGGATCATTCGGTTTATGGACATGCAACCCTCGCCATCCCTGTCGCAACCGCTCTATCTACAGCTCTCCAGCCATTACCGCCAGGCGATCCAGTCCGGCGTTTTGATGCCGGGGCAGCGCATGCCGTCGGTGAGGGCGCTGACGCGGCTGCACCAGGTCAGCCTGTCGACCGCGGTAGAGGCCTGCCACACGCTGGAAGACGAAGGCCTGCTGGAGGCGCGGCCGCGTTCGGGCTACTTTGTGCTCAAGCGTCGCCGGATGGATATCCAGCCGCCCAGCGAGCCGGAATGCGGTCACAGGCTGGATCCGGCGCAGTACGTCGGCATCCATGACCGGGTGTCCGACTTCGTCGCCAAATGCGATGTCTACCCGCTGGTCACCAACCTGGCTGGCACCTATGGCTCGCCTGAGATGTACCCCGCCGAGGCCCTGAAAAACGCCGCCACGCGTGCGTTGCGCAAGCACCCGCAGCTGCTGGTGAACCCGCCCGACTTTCTCAACGATTCACCGCTCAACGCCGTGCTGGCCAAGCGGGCGCTGGAGGCCGGCATGCGGCTGTCGGCAGAAGACATCCTGGTCACGCACGGCTGCATTGAATCGCTGAACGTTGCCTTGCGTGCGGTGGCGCGGCCGGGCGACACCGTGGCCGTCGAGTCACCGACGTACCACGGTTTGCTGCAGATCCTCGAAAGCCTGGGCCTGCGTGCGCTGGAGATTCCCACCAGCCCGAAGCTGGGCATTTCCGTCGAGGCGCTGGACCTGGCCTTCCAGACGCACGACCGCATACGCGCCGTGGTGGTGATCCCCAATTTCCACAATCCGCTCGGCAGCGTGATGCCCGACAGTGAAAAGGAAAAGCTGGTCGCGCTGTGCGAGCGCCAGCAGGTGGCACTGATTGAAGACGACACCTATGGCGCATTGGGGCCTGACGACATCCCGCTGAAGGCCGCCAAGGCCTGGGACCGCAGCGGCTCGGTGATTTACTGTGCGTCGCTGCGCAAGACCCTGTCGCCGGGGCTGCGCCTGGGCTGGGTTGCCGGCGGGCGTTGGCAGGCGCGCATCAAGATGCTCAAGTACGCGCAAAGCCGCGCCAACGACATGCTGGGCCAGCTGGCCGTGGCCGAGTTCATGGCCTCCAGCGCCTATGACCGCCACCTGGCCCGGCTGCGCCGCATGCTCAATGTGCAGCGTGAGCAGATGGCCGAGGCGATTGCGGCGCACTTTCCTGCCGGAACCCGGCTGTCGGTGCCCCATGGCAGCATGATGCTGTGGGTGGAGCTGCCGGCAGGCACGTCCGCGCAGGCGGTGTTTGACACTGCCATCCGGCAGGGCATACGGGTGGCGCCCGGCTCCATGTTTTCCAACTCGAACCGCTTTGACCACTTCCTGCGCATCAGTTGCGGCTCACCGTTTTCCAGCGAGACCGACGACGCCCTGCGCAAGCTGGCGGGTATTGTGTCGGCGCAGGCTGTGGACCGTCCGATCTAAGGGAAGGGTCGCTGCTATTTTGAGGGTTTTTGGGCTGTGACCCTTTATCAACGGGCGCAAGCAGCTATTGTTTTAATAGCAATCTGCAGGCCTAGTGCGCTGCTGCGTGGCTGCGCTTGACAAAGAACAGGCCCGCACCCACCGCCATCAGCATGCCGCCGAACAGCCGGTTTTGCAGCCGCACCGCACGTGCGTTCCTGAACAGCTTTTGCAAGCGGCTCGCGGCAAACGCATAGCCGTGCATCACCACGGTGTCGACCGCCACAGTGGTGAGCGCCATCACCACCAACTGGGGCCACAGCGGCCGGGCAGGGCTGATGAACTGCGGCAGCACTGCCACCATGAAGAGGATGCCTTTGGGGTTGGTGACGTTGGTCAGCAGCCCGGTCAGGAAGCGCCTGCGCGCTGAAATGCCGTTCGCATCGGCTGCCGGGCCGGCATCTTCTGCCGCGATGCCGTTTGATGAGCGCCACTGCGACCAGCCGATATAGATCAGGTAGAGCGCACCCAGGACTTTCACGATGCTGAAGGCCAGCTCGGACGCCACCAGCAGCGAACCCACGCCCGCCCCGGCCACCAGCAAGATCACGACCAGCCCGAGCTGCAGGCCCGCGATGGTGGCGCGCGTGCGCTGCATGCCGTAGCTCAGGCCATGGCTCATGGCCAGCACCGCGCCCGAGCCGGGTGAGAGCGCGATCAGGATGGAGGCGAGGAAGTAGGCGGTCCAGGTGTCGATGGCCATGATGAAGCGGTGGTGAAAAGGGGGAGAGAGGAGAGGGCGCCCGCACCGGGCGAAAGCCTGCCATCCTACATGGACAGGCAATAGCCCGCGGGTATCATGGCCCAATGGCTTCAACAGCATCATCCTGGCAAGGCCGCCTCTCGCAAACACGCCGCACCGCCCAGCACTGGCTGATCGAATGGTGGCGTCTGGTGAAATTGGGCGCGATCATCCTGGTGCTGACCCTCTCGCCTTCCAGCTACAGCCCGCAAAGCCGCACGGTGCTGTCCCGCCACATTTACATCAACACCGCGCCCATCCTGCTGGGCTTTACCTTGCTGTGCGCGCTGGTCACCGTGGTGCTCACTCGCATCGTGCTGGTGACCGCGCTGAGCTACGGCTTGTCGCAGTACGCGTTGCAGGTCGTGATCCGTGTGCTGGTGCTGGAGCTGATTCCGCTGACGGCGGCGCTTTTTGTGGCGTTGCGCTGCACCATCCCCGACGGCGCCGAACTCACCGCCATGCAGGCCAGCGGTGAACTTGACGAGATGCGCCAGCGCGGCATCGAGCCGGTGCGGCGCGAAGTGCTGCCGCGTGTGGTGGCGGGCATGTTCTCCGGCATCACGCTGGCTGCGCTCAGCTGCGTGGTGGCACTGGTGGTGGCCTATATGGCGACCTACGGCTTTGCCTTGTCGGGCCTGGCGGCCTACACCCGGCTTTTCGGCCAAGTCTTCAGCCCTTCGGTCACGCTGATCTTTGTGCTCAAAACCCTGTTCTTCTGCCTGGCTGTGTCCTTGATACCCATGGCCTCGGCGCTTTACGGCATGGGCGAAGCCAGCGTGCGCACCAGCGCCGAGATGCGCGGCCTCGTGCGCATGTTCGCCGTGATTTTGCTGATTGAGGTCGCTTCGCTGGTCGGCAACTACTATTGACCTCTTCAAAAAATACCAAAAACAATACCAAATAACAATCCATGAGCTCACCCCACGACCCTTCATCCCCGGAGCACGGCCGGCCGGACCCGCTCCAGCCGGCGCGCGAGGCAGAGTCTTCGCCGGCGGAGATCGCCAGCCTGGAGTTCAAGGCCCGGCTGCTGTTGCTCTTCATGCTGCTGTTGGTGGTGGGCTCGGCCCTTTATGTGATGTATGCGCGCGGGGCGTTTGAGTCCACGCAAAGCCTGGTACTCATTGCGGAGGATTCCGAAGGCGTAGTGGTCGGCATGGACCTGACTTTCTCGGGTTTCCCGATAGGCCGCGTCAAGCGCATCGAGCTGGCCAGCGACGGCAAGGCCCGCATATTGGTGGATGTGGCCGCGAAGGATGCCCACTGGCTGCGTACCACCAGCGTCTTCACGCTGGTGCGCGGCCTCGTCGGTGGCACCAACATCCGCGCCTACACCGGCCTGCTGAACGACCCGCCGCTGCCCGACGGCGCGGAACGCACGGTGCTGCTGGGCGATGCCGCCGGCGAGGTGCCCAAAGTGATCGCTGCCGCCAAGGACCTGATTGAAAACCTCAACACCCTCACGGGAAGCGGCGGTGCGGTGGGCACCAGCCTGGCCAACCTGCAGACGCTGACGGAGCGGCTGAACGGGCCGGGCGGCGCGTTGACGGTGTTGCTGGGCAGCGAGGCAGAGGCCAAAAAGTTTGCCGCCACGCTGGAGCGCACCAACTCGCTGCTCACCAAACTCGACGGGCTGGCCGCCAAGACCGACACCCAGGTGTTCGGCGACAAGGGACTGATGCCCGAAACCCGGGCCACCGTGGTTCAGCTCAACGCCATGCTGGGCGAGGCCCGCACCAGCCTCAAGAAAGTGGATGCATTGCTGCAGGACGCCCAGGCCGTCACCCGCAACGCCAAAGATGCCACTGACGACCTGGGCGCGCTGCGCGCCGACGTGGAAGCCAGCCTGCGCAAGGTCGAAGGCCTCATCAACGAAATCAGCCGCAAATGGCCTTTCGCCAAAGACGCCCGCGACGCGGAGATGAAGTTGCCATGAAGAACATCTTTACGTATGCCGCACCGACTTCGGCTTTGCTGCTGGCCGCCTGTGCCGGCGGTCCGCAACCGCCCGACTGGCAACTCGAGGCCAAAGGCTCAATGGACCGCTCTGTGGCCGCCTACATGGAGGGCAACAGCCGCGTCGAGATGGCCGAACTTGGGCGCGCGCGCGCCCAGCTCACTCGCTCCGGCCGGGCCGAACTGTTAGCCACCGCCGAGCTGCTGCACTGCGCCACCCGGGTTGCCAGCCTGGTGCTTGATGAGCCGTGCACCGGCTTTGAGAAACTGCGCGAGGACGCCACCGACGCCCAGCGCGCCTACGCTGATTACCTCAAGGGTCAGGTGCAGCCGCAGGGCATCGCCTTGCTGCCTGAGGCGCAGCGCCGCGCCGCGGCTGGTGACGCCGGCGCTGTGACGGCCATTGCCGACCCCTTGTCAAAGCTGGTGGCTGCCGGCGTGATGCTGCAGGCCGGTAAGGCCAGTCCTGCCGTGATCACCCAGGCGATTGATACGGCGTCTGTGCAAGGCTGGCGCCGGCCGCTGCTGGCCTGGCTGGGCGTTCAGCTGCGCCGGGCAGAGCAGGGCGGCGACACCCAGGAAGCGGCAAAGCTGCGGCGCCGCATCGAGCTGACGCAGGGCATGCCTGTACCGGTGAAGCCGCAAACACCCTGATCCTTGTCCCGTTTTGCCTTGAGAGAAACAACCGTGAGCTACCGCCTCAGGCTTTACGCCTATGAAGACGCCTCTGCAGAAGAACTGCAGGCCGCCGAGCAACGCTTCAGGACGGCGCTGGAAGCCGAGCTGGGAGACGAAAGCCTGGTCTGGCCGGTGTACGCGGCCTATATGAAACTGGTGGCGACTTACGGCGAAGCGCCGGCCGAAGATGTCCTGTCAAGCGACGAGCTGGAAATCTTCAACCAATGGCAGGCGGCCGAGCTGGCCGCCGTGACGGCCGCGCTGGGCCCCAACCGCTACATGGGCGACGCGCAGTTTGAAATCCGCCCCGCCTGAAAGGAAGCGGACCTGAAGCGTTCAGGGCGAGCGGCTCAGCCGCGGCGAGGCCAGTGCCTGCAACTGGTCTGAAATGGCGGTGTCAACGCCCTTAAGTTGTTTGAGCAGCTGCGCTTTTTCCAGCGCGGCGTGCAATTGCTGCAAGTCCTTGCTGCTGGTGGTCGCCTTGATCTGGGCCAGCGCTGCCGGGGTGTTGCCGGTTTTCAGTACAGCCAGCATCTTGCTGACCCATTCACTCGTTGCAGGCTTTTTGGGGTTCATGCGCCATTGTAGGTTTGCTATTAAAAGCATAGCTTCTTGCGCCCGTCCTTATTGCGCCAAAAGCCGATTTCATGGTGAATTTTGCGGCATTCCACCTCCAGGGCTTGACCTTGAGTGCACTCAAGGTATTCCAATCCTTTCAGGGCCCCGGCAATGTTGCCGGCCTCCATCCACTTCGCATTCCGTGCGAAGAAGCCTTCAAGGAGTTTCATCATGAGTGCAGCATCCACCAACAACATCACAGTCGCCAACCGCCAGCGCATGCAGGAGGTCATGGCTGAACTGGACAAAGGCAACGGCCAGGCATTTGTCGACGCCATGGCAGATGATTTTTGCTGGACCCTTGAGGGCAGCACGCCCTGGTCGCGCACCTACCGTGGCAAGCAGGCGGTCGTCACCGAGCTGCTGCGGCCGCTGTTTGCCCAGTTCGCCACGCCCTATGTCAGCACCACAGGGCGCGTGATGGCCGACGGCGACATGGTCGTCATCGAGTTCCGCGGGCAAGTTACCACTCATGCCGGCAAGGCCTACAACAACCGCTATTGCTATGTTTGCCGCATGGAAGGCGGGCAAATGAAAGAGCTGACGGAGTACTTCGACACCGCCCTGGTGAGCGCTGCGCTGGAGGCGCCCGCGCTGGCCGTCTGAGCCGTTATACAGTCGGGCATGGCTGAAAGTTTTCTGATCGGGCAGCTTGCCGCACGCACCGGGCGCAGCCTGCACACCATACGCTGGTATGAGGCGCAGGGCCTGATCCCGGGCGTGACGCGCGACGCCGGCGGCCGACGCGTCTACGGTGAGCTGCATATCAGCTGGCTGGAGCTGATGGACCGCCTGCGGCGCACCGGCATGTCGATTGCCGAGATGCGGGAGTACACAGCGCTGGTCAAGCAGGGCAGCAGCACCCTCACGCAGCGGCAGGCGCTGCTGGCCGCGCACCGCGAACAGGTCAGGGACATGATTGCCGAATGGCAGCTGGCGCTCAAGCTCCTGGACAGCAAGATCGACTTTTACGGCGAGTGGGTGGCGTCGGGCAAACGCCCGGCCGTGAAGGCGGTTGAGCGTGCGGGCGTTGCGCTTGCGTCGCGGCCCAAAGAAAAATCGCGCCGGCCTGGAAAAACCTAGCGGCTGCCCGTTTTTCCGGCCGGGCTGTCCAGCCCGCCCAGCAATAGGCGCAGGCCTGCCAGCGCCGCATCGGCGCCGTCCATCTGCGCCCGCACGATGGCGCCGTCCACTGCCAGCGCGGCGGCCCGCGCCGCCTCGGTTTGGCCCGCGCCGTGTGGCAGTAAATCGGCAATGACTTGCTGCATGTCCTGCTTGTGCCGGCGCGCAATGTCTGCCACGCCCGGCAGGGTGCCACCCACTTCCGCCACGGCGTTGATGAAAGCGCAACCGCGAAACGCCGGGTCGGCGAACCACTCGGCCATGGCCTGCACCAGCGGCGCCAGCCCACCGCCGGGTTGCGCGCCATGGCGGCCCAGCGCGTCGACAAACCAGCCCATCCAGCGTTCATGCCGGTAGTCCAGGAACGTGCGGATCAATTCGTCCTTGCTGGGAAAGTGCCGGTAGAAGGTGAGCTTGGCCACGCCCGACTCGGCAATGATGCGGTCGATGCCGGTGGCGCGCAGGCCGTCGCGGTAGAAAAGTTCGTGTGCCGTGACGAGGATTCGCTCGCGTGCGGGGAGGGTAGAGACGTCCATGGCGCATTGTAGACGTCATGTAGACAGCTTTGTCTACATGTGACAGAATTTCGCCCAAGTAGACAAATCTGTCTACATCTGGTTTTGCGCAATTATTTCAACCCCAGGAGATCCCCATGGAATCACGGCCGCCGCTTCCCCCCTTTACCCTTGAAACCGCCGTGCAGAAAGTCCGCGCCGCCGAAGACGGCTGGAACACGCGTGAGCCGGAGCGCGTGGCTATGGCCTACACACCGCAAAGCAAATGGCGCAACCGCGCCGAGTTCGTCACGGGCCGCGAGGAGATCGCCGGGCTGCTGTCGCGCAAATGGGTGCGCGAGCTGGACTACCGCCTCATCAAGGAGCTCTGGGCCTTTGGCGGCAACCGCATCGCGGTGCGCTTTGCCTATGAGTGGCATGACGACGCCGGCAACTGGTTTCGCTCCTATGGCAATGAGAACTGGGAGTTCGACGACAACGGCCTGATGGCCGTGCGCCACGCCAGCATCAACGACCTGCCCATCAAGCCCGCCGACCGCAAGTTTCATTGGCCGCTCGGGCGCCGGCCCGACGATCACCCCAGCCTCAGCGACCTTGGGTTGTGAGCGGTTTGGGTAGGGCTGTAAAATCCGCTCCCCCTGCGCGCCGTGTTGTTTGATGTTGTCTGAAGGCGGTGCGTGACATGAATTTGCCCCCCGGCTCTTATTGCCGGGGCGCCCCACCCGAGTGACCGCGTTTTGACTGACTCCCGCACCCCGCCGGCCGGCCTGGCCGAAGATTCCCACAACGACACGCCTATCCAGGAGCCCAGGCTCTGGTGCGGTGACGGTTGGACAGCCAAGGTCATCAAGAACGAAGACGACGACGGCTGGGCTGTCGCCATGATCAAGGACGGCGAGCCCGAGCCCGCGCTGGTGGGGCCGTGGACCATGGGGCGCGACAAGAAGAACCCCAAGCCGCTGGATGGCCCGGCCTTCAGCACACTGGTCAAAACCGCTTCCGAATTTGTGCGCCGGCATGAGCAGCAGCTGCATGCCACGCTGCACCAGAGCATCACCGTGACGGCCAACGCGGCGCGTGTCACCGTCTCGCTCGACATCGTTCCTGACGAAGACAACCCACACGGTCTGCTTAGCGCCACCGATGAAGCGGGTGAGCATCTCGCGCAAGTGCGCGTGGCACCCTCCTTCAAGCTCAACCGCACCAGCGCCGTGGCGTGGGCCGAAAGCGGCTTCGCCAGGCCGGCAGGGCGGTGAGCGCACCCCGCGCCTGTGGGATCGACTTCGGCACCTCCAACTCCACGGCGGGCTGGAGCCGGCCGGGGTTTCCCGCATTGCTGGCGCTTGAAGGCGGCAAACCCACGCTGCCGTCGGTGGTGTTTTTTCATGCCGAGGACGAGCATGTGAGCTACGGCCGCGCGGCGCTGGCCGACTACCTGGCCGGCTATGAAGGCCGCCTGATGCGTTCGCTCAAAAGCCTGCTCGGCACGTCGATGATCGACGACCACACCGAGGTCGCCGGCCGTGCGTTGCCGTTTCGTGTGCTGTTGGCACAGTTCATCGGTGAGCTCAAGCACCGCGCTGAAAAAGCCGCAGACCAGCCCTTCAACCAGGCCGTGCTGGGTCGCCCGGTGTTTTTTGTCGACGACGATGCTGCCGCGGACAAGAAAGCCGAAAACACGTTGGCCGAGATCGCACATGCAGTGGGTCTCAAAGACATTGCCTTTCAGTACGAGCCGATTGCGGCGGCGTTCGACTACGAATCGCAGATCAGGCGCGAAGAGCTTGTGCTGGTGGTCGACATCGGCGGCGGCACCTCGGACTTCGCGCTGGTGCGCCTGTCCCCCGAGCGCGCCCGCAAGGCCGACAGGCGCGATGATATTTTGGCC
Organism: Polaromonas sp. P1_F4; assembly: GCF_056405675.1. Taxonomy (NCBI): domain Bacteria; kingdom Pseudomonadati; phylum Pseudomonadota; class Betaproteobacteria; order Burkholderiales; family Comamonadaceae; genus Polaromonas; species Polaromonas sp. P1_F4. Next base: position 830,392 of record NZ_JBFUBP010000001.1, read on the forward strand.
AGCGGCGGCGTGCACATAGGCGGCACGGACTTCGACAAATACCTGAGCCTTGCCAGCGTGATGCCCACGCTGGGCCTGGGCAGTTTGCTTCACAGCGGGTTGCAGGTGCCGTCGGCCCAGTACTTCAATCTGGCGACCTGGCACACCATCAACCAGGCCTACAGCAAGAAGTCGTGGACGCAGATCAGCGATATCCGGCGTGGCGCAATCGAGAAAGACAAACTGGACCGCCTGCAAAACCTGGTGCGCGAACGGGCAGGGCACTGGCTGGCCATGCAAGTGGAAGCGGCCAAGATCGCGCTGTCGGATGCGCCCGAAACCGTCACGGATCTGGGGCGCATTGCCCCGGGCGAGACGCTCACCTTGCACCGGCCCGATTTCGACGCGGCCATCAATGAGCTGGTCGGCACTGTGGCGCGTACCGTGATGGGGCTGGTCAAGGACGCGGTTGTCAACGCCGACGACATTGACACCGTGTTTTTCACCGGCGGCTCCAGCGGCGTGCCTTTGTTGCGCGAACAGATCTCGGCAATGCTGCCGCAGGCGCGCAGCGTGGAGGGCGACCGCTTCGGGAGCATCGGCGTCGGGCTGGCGCTGGATGCAGCGCGCAAGTTTGGTTAGAGGCTGTGTTCTGATGCCGTGCGCTTGGCTTACAGCAGGTTCATGAATTGCTGCAAGGCTTCGCCGGGGTGCTCGTCGCGCCGGCGGATAAAAAGTGTTTTGACGGCGTATTTTTTGCCCGTCGATGGATGGCACCGTAAGGCGGACCTGTTGGCCGCGTTTTCGACAACGGACCGTGGAAGCAGCGAGATGCCGACCTCCGCGGCGACACAGCCCAGGATGCCTTCCAGCGTGCCCATTTCAAGCCGGGTGTACCGGGGCCAGCCGCGCTCGCTCAGAAGCTGTTCGAACCGCTGGCGATAAGAGCAGCCGGTCTTGAACATGATCGCCGCCGCGCCGTTTTCCAGGCGCCTGCCGAGCTCACTGGGGCGCACCCAGCTGGCAGACGAGACGAGCACCAGTTCTTCTTCAAACGCGACCAGGCTGACCAGCGCATGGTTGTTGAGCGGGCCGGCGATGAACGCGCCATCCAGGCGCCGCGTGAGCACGGCCTCGATCAGTGTCGCGGTCGGGCCGGTTTCCAGCGAGATGGCCACCTGCGGAAGCACGCGGCGGTATGCGGCGAGCAGCGACGGCAGCCGGACCGCAGCGGTGGTCTCCATCGAGCCGATTGTCAGGACGGCGGGAGCGTCTTCCTCCCCTTTGGCCGCAGCCTGCGCTTCATCCATCAGCGCCACGATGCGATTGGCATAGGGCAGCAGCCGCTGGCCCGCACGCGTCAGTTCCATGCCCCGGCTGTGGCGCTTGAAAAGCGCCAGGCCCAACTCCGATTCCAGCATCCGGATGCGTTGGGTGATATTGGATTGCACGGTGTGCAGCGTTTGCGCGGCAGAAGTAATGCCGCCCTGGCTGGCGACGGCGGCAAACGTTTTCAGGCCCAGAACATTCATGGTCAACCCATCGCTAAAAGAGAACGGAGGGATCTCAACAAATCGTTTTTACAGAAATATCATATTGGATACAGTTGGTTTCACCTAGCAACATCTGTGGCAACGCAAAGGGCCTGACGAATGAACCAGCTCTTCAGTGATTTGCATGACGGCGGGGCCATCGCTGGCATCTTTTCAGAGCGGAATTTTGTCGACCGCTGCCTTCGTTTCGAGCGTGAACTTGCCGTCGTGCAGGCTGAACTGGGTGTGATTCCTCAGGATGCGGCGGATGAAATCTGTCGCGTTGCCCACGTCGAAAACATCGATTTTGCGAAACTCAAGCAGAAGACGCGCCTGGTCGGCCTGCCCATGGTGGGGCTGGTGAGCCAGGTGGTCAACCTGTGCCGTGGTGACCTGGGCCAGTATGTGCACTATGGCGCAACGACCCAGGACGTGATGGATTGCGCACTGGCGCTCCAGATGCAGGAAGCATTCACACTGATCGGCGATTCGCTGGCGCAGTTCTCGGGGGCGCTGGGTGCATTGGCCACGACCCACCAGCGCACCATCCAGGCGGGCCGGACCAATCAGCAGCATGCGTTGCCCGTCACGTTCGGCTTCAAGGCTGCGGTCTGGAATTCCGGCGTGCTGCGGCAGATGGACCGGCTTGCACAGGCTGTGCCGCGCGTGGCCACCGGGCAACTGGGTGGCGCTGTGGGCACGCTTGCTTCATTCTCCGGCGCGGGGCATGAAACACGCCGGCGCCTGATGCAAAAGCTGGGGTTGAACGAACCGGATATTGCGTGGCATTGCATGCGTGACGGCCCGGCCGAGGCGGTGCTTCTTTTGTCGCAGATCGCTGCGACGCTCGGAAAGATCGGCCGGGACCTGCTGATGCTTTCCAGCACGGAAGTCGGTGAGGTGGCTTTTGCCGCCGGCAGGGGCGCCAGCAGCACCATGCCGCAGAAAAACAATCCGGTCGCGGCGTCGTCCGTCGTCGCCCTTTCGAGGATGCTGTTTCACACGGCTCCGATGATGCTGGACGCGGCGCTCGTGGAGAACGAAAGGTCGCTGGACGCCTGGTATGTCGAGCTGCATGCAGTGCCGCTGTGCTTTTCCCTGATGGGTGCTCTTCTGGCGCAGGCCACGACCATGCTGGACGAGCTGGTGGTGGACTCCGCCAGGATGGCGCGCAACGTTGTCCTCACAGACGGGGCAATCGTCACCGAGACCGTGCAGATGGCGCTGGCCAGGCGCATCGGCCTGAACCGCGCGCATGAACTGGTTGCCCGTGCCTGCCAGAAGTCCAGGGTGGAGGGCGTATCGATCGCAGCTGCCCTGGTGGGCTTGCAGTGCGGGCTGGACGAAGCCGCAGTGAATGCGCTGCTTGATGTGAACGAACACCTGTCTTTTGGTGCGCTCGAGGTGGACGCATCGCGCAGGCCGCCGCCTGCCGCCGGGGGCCTGGCAACGCAATCCGTATCCGTTTAACCAACCCGAGGGGGATTTATGACCAGAGCCATCTGCATTGCCTTCATGCTCGCCTTCTGCGCTGCGTCTGCGTGCGCTCAGGAGGCCTATCCCACCAAACCGGTCACCCTCATCGTGCCCTTTGCAGCCGGGGGGCCCATGGACAAGCTGGCCAGGGAGCTTGCCGTGCCGATGCAGGCCCAGCTGCGCCAGCCTGTGGTTGTCCAGAATCTGTCCGGCGCTGGCGGCAACCTCGGGACGGTCATCGCAATGCGGGCTCCAGCCGATGGCCACACGCTGCTGATGGGGCACATCGGCATGGCGACTTCACCGGCGCTGTACCGGAACCTGGGTTTCAAGCCGGATGTCGATTTCGCGCCGCTGGGAGTGGTGGTCGATACGCCTCTGGTGCTGGTTGCACGGCCGCAGGTGCCTGCGGACTCCGTGGTGAGCCTCATCCGGTGGATGGCCCGGCAGCCGCAGGTGAGGCTCGCGCACGCCGGTGTGGGCTCGTCATCGCACCTGTGCGGCTTGCTGCTCCAGTCTTCATTGAAAGTCAGCATTACGACCGTGCCCTACCGCGGCAGCGCACCCGCAGTGGCGGACCTGCTTGGTGGGCATGTGGACATGATCTGTGACCCCACCCCTACGACGGTCGGCCACATCCAGGCCGGCAAGCTCAAGGCAATTGCCGTGACCTCCGCCAAACCCCTGACCGGCACATCGCTCTCCGCAGTTCCGACCATGGCGAGGTTCGGCATTTCGGGTGTCGAGCTGAGCATCTGGTTTGCCCTTTACGCGCCCAAGGACACGCCGCCGCACATCCAGCAGCGGCTCAACGATGTGCTGCGGGTGGCCATGAAAACACCTACCTTCAGGCAGGCGCAAATTGCCTCAGGCATACAGGTCGTGGAGGATGACCGTGCCACGCTGGCCGGGCACCGCAGCTTTCTGGGCAACGAAATTGCCCGGTGGGGGCCTATCATCAAGGCGGCCGGTGTTTATGCCGACTAGCTGCGGATGCTGTCCCCTGCATGTGGCGGCGCTACAGGAATTAAAAGAAGAAGTCAGCTCTCGATAAACGATATTTAACTATTGTTTTTGTATAAAACGCTAGTTTGGTATTGATTGATATGGTTTGATTGGATAAAGTACTATCGTTTTAACAAGAAACGATATTTATCTATCTATGAAAACATTGTCTGAAGTTGCTGCCAGCCTGGAAGGCCAGCGCCAGCGCCTGGGGCTGGATTACCAGGCCGTTGCCGAAAGCACGGGGCTGACGCCTTTGTCGGTGCGCAGCGTCCTGCAGGGCAAGACGGCGCCACGCGTGACCACGCTGATGGCCATTGCCGACCAGCTTGGGCTGGAGGTGCTGTTGCTGCCCAAGGTGGTGGCTGCAGGGCTGCAGGCGCAAGCCGCCGAAGGGCCGGCGCCGGCGTTGTCGCGGGTGGACCGCATCGTGGCCGAAACTTCCCAGCTCGCTGCGGCAAACATCAAGAACGTCAGGCCCTGATCCATGAACGTTCTGGCGCTTGATATTTATATCGGCACCTTGCGTGCCGGCCTGCTGTTCCAGTACGGCACGGGCAGTAGCGCGCTCACACGTTTCATTCCAGACGAGGTTTTTTGGTCCAACCCCGATTCGCCGGTGTTCTCCTGGGCCGCTACCGACGACGACCCGCAGCGCCGGGGGATTTTCTGGCGCAGTTATGTGAACACGCCGTTCTTCAATGCCGAAGGCGGGCGCCTGCCGGCCTTCTTCCAGAACCTGCTGCCCGAAGGGCCGCTGCGCCGCCACCTGGAGCGGTTGCGCGGTTGCGGGCCGAACGACCATTTCGACATGCTGGCCGCCTGCGGCACAGACTTGCCGGGCAATGTGTATGCTTATCCCGCGCACCTTGATGCCGATGCGCTGGCAGGGGTGGTGACGCAGCACAACGATGCGCTCGAAATGTCCGTCACGGCCGATCCCCTGCCCGACGCGACATCGCTGTCGGGCGTTCAGCCCAAGCTGGCGCTGGTGCAGCAGCCGGGCCGTTACGTGGCGCGCACCCGCGATGCGCAAGGCACTCACATCATCGCCAAGCTGCCCACGGCTGAATTTGCCCTGTTGCCCGAAGTAGAAGAGCTTTCCCTGCGGCTTGCGCGGGCAGCCGGCGTGAACGTCTGTGAGGCCTGGCTGGCGCCCATGGACGAGATCGTCGCCGAGCAACCGTTTGTGCTCGGCGAAAGCCGGCATTTTCTGGCCGTCAAGCGCTTTGACCGCGGCCCTGAAGGCCACATTCATTGCGAAGACTTTGCGCAGATCCTGCGCATCCAGCCGGAAGAAAAATACACGCATCCCGCCGCAACCTACGCCGCCATGACCCGGACTTTGCGCGAAGGCATGAGCCTGGATGCGCACCTTGGCGAGGGCGCTGCAGAAGAACTGATCCGCCGCGTGATGGTCAATGAAATGCTCGGCAACTATGACGCCCACGTCAAAAACTTTGGCGTGGTTTACCGTGACGGCCGCACGCCCGAGTTGTCTCCGGCCTACGACGTGGTGGCCTACGCGGCCTACCAGGGCGGCAGGGGCCACGCGCTGCGCTTTGTGCCCGGTGGTGAAAAGCAGGCCAGGCTGACCGCCAAAACGCTGCGCAGTTTTTGCAACGCCACGGGCATGTTTGAAACGCGCGTGCGCGGCGTGCTCAATGAAGCAGTGGGAAAAGCGTGTGAGTCATGGCCGCAGATGATTGCCGCCAGTTCGCTGCTCGAACGGCAAAAGCAGAACCTGCTCAAGCACTTTGACGCCTGCGAAGCGGTGGTCAGCTGGCGCGCCCGGCGCAGGGCAAAAAGCGCTGCGGCCGGCTAGCTGAGAAACTGGCGCGGTTCAGACTGTGGCCGGGACTTTTCCAACCAGGCTTGCAGGTCTTCCGACCCGCCGATTTTTTTCCCGCCTGCGAATACTTGTGGCGCCGTTCCCGCGCCTGCAACCGCTTGCAGCGTGCTGGTGGTGATGCCCTGGCCCAGGGTGATCTCCTCGTAGCTAAGGCCTGCTTCGTCCAGCATGGCCCGGGCTTTTGCGCAAAACGGGCAGCCCGGCTTGCTGAAGAGGGTGACGGGTTCGGGCGCTACCGCGTTCGGGGCGACGTACCTGAGCATGGTGTCGGCGTCGGACACCTCAAACGGGTCACCTTCCTTTTCAGGTTCAATGAACATTTTCTCGACCACGCCGTCCCGCACCAGCATGGAATAACGCCAGGAGCGCTTGCCGAAGCCGAGATCGCTTTTGTCGACCAGCATGCCCATACCTTTGGAGAAGTCGCCATTGCCGTCCGGGATCAGGGTGATATTGCCGGCCTCCTGCGCCTTGCCCCATTCGTTCATCACAAAGGCGTCATTGACCGAGAAGCAGACCACGTCGTCAATGCCGTTGGCCTTGAAGGTGTTGGCCAGCGCATTAAAGCGCGGCAAGTGGGTGGAAGAGCAGGTGGGCGTGTAGGCGCCGGGGAGCGAAAAAACCACGACGTTTTTTCCGGCAAACAGGTCGGTGCTTTTCACATCAACCCATTGGTCGTTCTGGCGTGTCTTGAAGGTGACGTCAGGGACGCGCTGTCCCTCGTTATTGGGGAGCATGGAAAATCCTTTGGTGGAAATAATTCGGTGCAGTGCCGCGATGGCGGTCGCAGGGAAAAAAGGCAACGCGGGCACTGCCTTGGAGTTCATTGTGGGGACGACCGCACGCCGCGAGCTGTCGGACAGCGACGACATCCGTGTAGGGCATCGTCCGCAAAGGCAGGCGACCGGCAGGCCTGCTGGCCTGATGTTTGCATGACAATACCCATTTCATGAACCCCCGGAGCCCCGCATGAACTTTGCGCCCGACCTTGCGACGGTCACCCACGGTATTCAACTGGCAGTGGCGCCGGTGTTTTTGCTCACCGCTGTTTCGGGAATGATCGCCGCCGTCGCCGGGCGGCTGGCGCGCATCATCGACCGCGCGCGTTTCCTGGAGAACCGGCTGGAGACCGGCGGCGTGGAAGAGGCCCGCGCGCACCGCATGTATGCCGAACTGCGCGAGTTGCGCCAGCGCGGCTGGCTGGTCAACATCTGCATCGCCTTTCTGACCTTTTGCGCCATGCTGATCGGCACTACCATCATCCTGCTGTTTTTGGGTGAGACGAGTGAGTTGCCGACCCTGCGCATTGCCACTGTCTGTTTTTTGTCGGGCGTGGTGTGCTTTCTTCTCGCGCTGGTTTGCTTCCTGGCTGAAACGCTGCTGGCCACACGCCTGCTCAAGTTTGCCGAGCCGAAAAAGTAGCGCGGTGGTTTGAGGCTTAATTGTTTTGCAGGTCTTAAATGCCTGCAGGCCAATTGGAACGGGCGCGAGAAGCTATGAAAAATATAGCACTCGGGTTTTTTCTCCTGTCGTAATTGTGACCGGCAGAAAACGCCAGACCTCCAGATACGTGACAACGTATGACTGTGAAACAGCTTGTTTCCTTACATCCCCATGCTGTGTTTTGCCGCCAGAATTGTGCAGCTTTGCGTGTGCCGGCATGCCCGTAAGGATGGACATGCCCGCAGAGTGCAACGCGGCGTGAAAGCCCTGTCAACGGCAACCGCAGGCCGCCGTTGAAAAAGGGACGCCGCGCACTTGCTGCCTGTGTCCGGCGAGCCCTGAACCGAAAACCACTGGAGAACCACGATGACAACAATACACACACCGAAAACAGGTTTGCGCCTGTCCAGCCGCAGCTTGGCACTTTTGATGGTAGGTGCACTGATGTGCTCCACAAGCTTTGCCGAGAAACCCGAATGGGCTGGCGGCGGCAAGAACAAGGACAAGGGCGGCAAGCACAGCCAGGTGGAGCAGTCAGACCAGGACGACCATGGCGGCAAAAAAGACAAGAAATCCAAAGGCAAGAAACACGAAGACGTCAGGGTCGGCGGCTATTTTGTTCCCGAGCAGCGTGTGGTGCTCCAGGACTACTACGGCAAACAATTCAAGTCCGGTCATTGCCCACCGGGCCTTGCCAAGAAAAACAACGGCTGCATGCCCCCGGGCCAGGCCAAAAAGTACGCCATCGGGCAACCGCTGCCTGCGGGCGTGGTGTATTACCCGGTGCCTGCATCGGTGGTGGTGCGATTGGGCCCTCCGCCCTCAGGCCACAAGTATGTGCGTGTCGCCACCGACATCCTGTTGATTGCGCTGGGTACCAGCATGGTGGTGGATGCCGTCCAGGATTTGGGCTCGCTCTAAGCCCTAAAAAGTCCTAAAGCCCTAAGGCTTTCCGGGTTTGCGGCGCATCGGCTGCTGCGGCCCCGGCTGCCACGCTTTCATGCGCTCCATGACCAGGTCGTGCAGTGCCTTCGCCGCCACTGAAAGGCTGCCTTCCTGCCGGCGCACGGCATAAATTTTTCGTGACAGGCCAGGCGTGGCCAGCGGCCGCGTCAGCAGGTTCTTTCGCTCAAAGTGAAAGAGCGTGAGCGCCGGCACCACGCTGATGCCGATGCCGGCCTCAACCATACCGGTTACTGTTGCCAGCTGGTCCACTTCCAGCACCGTATGGGTCTGCAACGGGTGCAGCGCTGCGTCCAGCGCCTGTCTCACGCTGCTATTGCGCGACATATGGATAAACGGGTAGGTCGCCAGTTTCTTCAGCGTCAATACTTTTTCTGTGGCCAGGGGATGGTCCGTGCGGCAGACCAGGTGAAAACGGTCGGTGCACAGGAGCTGCGTAGTCAGGCCCGCATGCGTGGCGCCTGTCGAGGCGAGCGCGAAGTCGGCCTTGCCGCTGCGCACCAGCTCAATGCAGGCGTCCGACAGCAGGTCACTGAGGTTGAGCTCAATGCCGGGCCAGGCCTGCCCGAACTCCGCAAAGATGGAAGGCAACCAGCCCGCCGCGAGTGAGGGCAGGGCCGCCACATGCACACGCCCCTTGCGGCGCTCGACGTGATCGCTCAGTTCACCCACCGCGGCGCTGAAGTCACCCAGCAATTGCCGCGCCGGCGCTTCAAACAATCTGCCTTCCGCTGTCAGCTGCACGCTGCGCGTGTCGCGGTCAAACAGCCGGGTGTTCAGCTCCGTTTCCAGCGTCTGGATCAGCGCGCTGAACGCAGGCTGCGACAGGTGGCAGGCGGCAGCGGCCCGGGTAAAGCTGCTCAGCTCCGCCAGCGCCAGAAAAGCCCGCAGCTGGCGCGTCGACAGGTTGGGGCTGCGTGGAGGCAGGCGGGCCGCATTTTTCGGGGTGGTGGTGGGTGCGGCCATTAATCTGATTTTCAAGTCAATCGATAGGAATTTTGCATTTTACAAATAAAAGGTGGGGGCTTAAATTCATGGCATCCACCGCTTGGCCATGATGACCTCTACCACCGCTGCTGCAGCCGCCCGTACCGCCACGCCGCCCGCCAACCTGCTGATCGGTTGCGCGGCCGGCTTTTCGGGTGACCGTGTGGACGCGGCCGGTCCGGTGGTGGACACCCTGATCGCGCGGGGCGGGCCGGCTTTTTTGATTTTCGAGACGCTGGCCGAACGCACGCTGGCGCTGGCGCAATTGCGCCGCCGCGCCGACCCCGGCGCCGGCTTTGAGCCGCTGCTGGACGACATGCTGCGTCCCGTGCTGGCGCGCTGCCTGCAGCACAACATCCGCATCGTCAGCAACTTCGGCGCGGCCAACCCGATGGGCGCGGCGCGGCATATTCAGGCCATGGCCCGGGAGCTGGGTTTGCCTGCGCCGCGTATTGCGGTGGTCGAAGGTGATGACCTCTCGGAAGAGCGGCATCGCGAGCTGCTGCGCACCCAGCTGGGCAGCGCAATGGACGGTATCCGCATGGTCAGCGCCAATGCCTACATTGGCGCTGAAGCGATTGCCGCTGCGCTGGACGCCGGCGCGCAAATCGTGGTGGCTGGCCGCGTGGCCGATCCGTCACTGGCCGTCGGGCCTGCCATGTCGCACTTTGGCTGGCATGCCGACGACTGGGACCGGCTGGCACGCGCCACCATGGCCGGCCATCTGCTGGAGTGCGGGGCGCAGGTTTGCGGCGGCTATTTCGCAGACCCCGGCTACAAGGACGTTCCCGATTTGCACGCCGTCGGCTATCCGATTGCCGAAATCAGCGCCGACGGCAACTGCATCATCGGCAAGGCCGCCAACACCGGCGGGCTGGTGAACCTTGCCAGCGTCAAGGAGCAGTTGTTGTATGAAGTGCATGACCCGGCCGCCTACCTCACGCCCGACGTGGTGGCGGACATCACCACGGCGCAGATTGAACAAGCCGGCCCCAACCGCGTGGCGCTGAGCGGTGTGCGCGGCCGTGCCCGGCCTCCCAGCCTCAAGGTCAACCTCTGCCATGAGGGCGGCTGGCTGGCCGAAGGTGAAATTTCTTACGCCGGCCCGCGCGCCGAGGCCCGCGCCCGGCTGGCGGCCGATGTGCTGCGCCGGCGCCTGCCGGCCCTGGCGCTGCGGGTAGACCTGATAGGTGCGCTCAGCGTCATGGGCGACGACGCCGGCCGCCTGCTGGCCGCAACGCCGCCCGGCGACGCGCGCGATGTACGCTTGCGCGTGGCCGCCACACACACTGACCGCCTTGAGGCCGAGCGGCTGACGCGGGAAGTCACAGCCCTGTATTGCTGCGGCCCGGCTGGCGGCGGCGGCGTGCGCACGGCCTTGACGCCAAGGCTCAACACGCTGCCCTGCCTGGTGCCCCGAGACGCTGTGAAGGTGTCGTTCAGGATGCTCGATACCGCAGCGCTGGCTACCGCAGGGGAGGCCGCATGAGCCAGGCCATGATCACGGTCCCGCTGTACCGCGCCGCGCACGGGCGAACCGGCGACAAAGGCAACCGTTCCAACATCAGCGTGATTGCCTGGCACGCTGAGCTTTATCCCGTTCTTTTGCAGCAGCTGAGCGAAGCCGCCGTGGCGCGCCACTTTGCCCACCGCAAGCCCAGCCGTGTGCAGCGGTTTGAGCTGCCTTTGCTGGGTGCCCTGAACTTTGTGCTCGACGACGTGCTCGACGGCGGCGTGAATGACGCGCTCAACCTCGACACGCACGGCAAGTCGCTTTCATTCTGGCTGCTGGATTTACCCATCGAGGTTCCTGCGGCGCTGGCGGGCCTGCTGGCCGGAGGAGACCACGCTTTTTAACGGAACCGATTCACCAGGACACCAAGACGAGATCAACAACGTCAGATAGCCCCATCACAACATCAGGAGACAACATGAAAACCGCCACTCAAAAATCCATCCACAACCGCATCCGCCCCGCCATGCTCGGCATTGCCGCGCTATGGGCCATCGCGCCCCTCGCCGTGCCCATGGCGGCTCAGGCGCAGGGCTTTCCTGAAAAGCCGATCACCTTTGTTGTGCCGTTTGCGGCCGGCAGCGCGACCGACCAGCTGGCGCGCGCCATCGGCCAGGCCGTGACCAATGACAGCAAAGTCAGCGTGGTGGTGGACAACAAGCCCGGCGCCAACAGCTTCATCGGCGCCCAGGCAGCTGCCAAGGCGAAGCCCGACGGCTACACCGTGTTCATCACCACCAATACAACGCAGTCCGCCAACGAGCACCTGTTCAAGAAACTGCCTTACGACCCGGTAAAGGACTTCGCACCGCTGACCGCGCTCGGCCGCGGCGGCCAGATCATGGTGGTCAACCCGGCACTGCCGGTCAACAGCGTGGCGGAGTTCATTGCGCTGGCCAAATCGAAACCCGGCAAGCTGTCTTTCGGCAGCGGCAGCTCGTCCAGCCGCGTGGCGGGTGAGCAGTTCAAGCAGATGACGGGCACCTACATCCTGAACATTCCGTACAAGAGCAACCCGCCCGCGGTGACGGACCTGCTGGGCGGCCAGATCGACATGATGATCACCGACATGGCGACCGGCCTGCCGCAGGTCAAGGGCGGCAAGCTCAAGGCGCTGGGTGTTTCCACCCGCCAGCGCTCGCCGCTGGCGCCCGAGGTGCCGACCATCGCCGAAGCTGGCGTCAAGGGGTATGAAATGACCTACTGGTTTGCTGCCTATGCGCCGGCCGGCACGCCCGCCGATGTGGTGGCCAAGCTCAGCGACATGCTGGCGAAGGCGGCCCGCAGCCCTTCGGCCGCGCCGTTTTACCAGTCCAGCGGCACCGAAATCTTCACCAGCAACCCGGAAGAGCTGCGCAAGTTTCAGGCGGCAGAAACGCTGAAATGGGGAAAGATCATCAAGGCCGCGGGAATCGAGCCTGAATAAGGGCTTGGGGCTGGATTTGAGCTAAATGGGTCTCCAGCCCTTTGTGAACGGGCGCGAGCAGCTATCAAATTAGTAGCTAATCAGGCTGGCCGGGCAGGCGGCGGGCGAGGCCAGGCCGATCATGTGACGAATGAAGCTGCGATGGTGGTGGATCTTCTGGCGTCATCCAGTGAATTTAAACAACGTTTAATTTTTAGAACAAGCGTTAATTTTCACCGGAAATCGCACCCTGGATAGACGGCTTTCACGCCTATATTCTGGCGATGCAAACCCGAATAGATCGCCAGCAGGTCCAAAACGATTTACGCCGAACCCTGATGCTGGACGCCGCCCGATCCGTCTTCGAACGCCTGGGCATCGACGGCGCCAGCATCCGCGAGATCGCCAAGGAGGCGGGCTACACCGCAGGGGCCATCTATTCCTATTTTGAAAACAAGGAAGCCATTTACGGCGCCTTGCTGGCCGAGTGCCTGGAGCGCCTGAATGGCGTGGTGGCGTCTGCCGGTAAGGAACGTGGCGAGCCGGCTGAGGTGCTGGAAGCCAAGGCCGGCGCCTGGTTTGGGTTTTTTGCAGCCAACCCGCGCGACCTGGATCTGGGTTTTTACCTCATGCAGGGCATGCGCCCGCGCGGCCTGGGCACCGAGCTGAACCAGCAGCTCAATGACCGCCTTCACGATGCTTTGCGGCCCTGTGAAACCGCCTTGCGGGCCATGGGTTTGAACGCCGAAGACGCATTGCGCGAAAATACGGCTTTGTTCGCGCATGGCATGGGCTTGCTGCTTCTCCAACATACCGGTCGCATCCGCATGTTCGGGCAGGACGCCACGCTGCTGTTCGATGCTTATGTGATCGGCCTGGTGGAGCGCCTGCAGCGCAGCCCGGCCTGATCTTCTTTCCAGAACGCCTCCAGAATTCCCCAGGACCCCCGATGCTGCTTGACGCCGACGACTCCCAACTTGTGCTGGTCGACTACCAGACCCTTTTGATGCCCGCCATTTTTGAAGGCAACCTCGTCATGGCCAATGCCGTCAGGCTGGCCCGCATGGCCAGGCTGATGGACGTGCCGGTGTGGGGCACAGAAGAAAACCCCGAAAGCCTGGGCGCCACAGTGCCCGAAATACAGGCGGCCATCCAGGCTGCCGGGGGCAAGACCATGGACAAGATGTTTTTCAGCGCCGTGGCCGACGGCCTGGGCGACATGCTGCGCCCGCCGGTGCGCAAGGCGCCCACAGGCGGAAACGCCCGCAGCCTGCCCAAGCACCTGCAAAAACCGGCGCCCGAGCCGGAAGAGGGTAGAAGCACCATCGTCATCGCCGGCTGCGAAGCCCACGTCTGCCTGATGCAGACGGCGCTGGACTTGCTCGAAGAAGAGTTCGAAGTCTGGGTCGTGACCGATGCCTGCAGCTCACGCACCGAGCGCAACCGCGATGCAGCGTTTGACCGCCTCGCCGGCAACGGTGCCGAACTGGTGACGACCGAGATGGTGGCCTTTGAGTGGCTGCGCACGGCGGAGCATGAGGTGTTCAGGGATGTGCTGGGGTTGGTTAAATAGAAGACGCAATAGAAGACGCTTGTGGCCGCAGCTTGCGGTCTCTCAAAACTAAAAAAATGGGAGGGGCATGTGAAGAAGCTTTATCTATTGGGCGCGGTTGCCCTATTCGCTGCCGCATGTCTTGGCGCTCCAGATGGCGCACGAGCGCATGAGAACGACAAGGTCGTCACCGTGCAGGGAAGTCCCACGGTCTACCTGGCACTGGCCGACGGACCAATCTATCCTTTCGTGAATCCGGAAACATTCCTCGGCTGCGGCTTCAAGTGGACCGATGTGGTGACGGTGCCACAGGAGTGGCTCGACTATGCGTTCAGGATCCGCATGTACCCCCTTTCGGATGTGCCGACCTGCGAGATGGTGCGCGGGCTGCGTCCCATACAGAAGGCGCCGGCCGATCGCGCGCCGGTAATGGTTGATGGCAGACCGGAGGTGTACTACGTGCTTCCGGACGGGACGAAGCACCTGATTGCCAACGCCGATGCTTTCCTCGGGTGTGGGTTCCTCTGGAGCGACGTGCAGAAGATATCGTCCAAGGAGTTGGAGGCGATGAATAACGGTATCGCGCTGCCGGACGCGACTGCGTGCCGAACGGCGCGTCGCTTGAGCTTCGCGGTAGCGACACGCGAAGGCGAAGGGGCTCCACAGGGTGTGGGAGAGTTGCTCGACAATATAGTCTCAATCCCTGGCCAGGAGGAGATTGTGTACTTCGTGACGGGCTGGGGTATCCGGTACAAGTTCTCGAATCCAGAGGCCTTTCTCGGCTGCGGTTTCCTGTCTGGCAACGTAAAGAAAGTCAGCCCGTTGCCGCTCTTCTATCTGGTCGCGGGCCCTTCACTCACCAGCGCCGCCGACTGCAAGCTGCTGCGAAACTGAGCCGATCCGAATCAAGTGAGAAAGATGGGAACCACCACCCATCAAATGAATTGCAAGCTGCATCCCGGATGATCATGATCTCTTTGTCAAAGCAGACCTGGCCGGTAGCTAGGCTTAACGATTCATTTATGCCGAAGTCGCTTCATGGTGCGCCTGCGTTCAGGCTTTAGACCTCCAATGAGAAATTACGTACTGCCGGTAGCCGCTCGGCTCCTGGCGTTTATCGTGCCGTTATTCCTTGTGTACCTGTATGCACGAAGTGCGTTCGAGTACGCGCGCACACAAGAACACCACGGAGATACTGGCCTGGGAATCGCCATTCTTCTGGGCTTCATGACCTTCGTGATGCTCGGCGCGTTCCTGATTGATCTCATCATCCAGATCCGAAAGAGACGGCCTTCCGCCTATTTGACGGACGGTTTAATCTTGCTGATGCTACTCATGCCGTTTGGCTGGTTTGCGTGCAATTGGTTCGGGCTTCATAACAGTCTTGCTTGCAGGATTCCCATGGTATTTTTCAGCCAGGTTCTAAGCTGGCTTTATCAGTGAGGCTTTTTGACCGCCTGGCTGGCGTTCGAATTTTGTCCAGTTGCAATCCATACCGGTACCCCATGAAATACCTGTTTCGCGTTTTCTGTATCTGCTTCCTTTTCCCTCTGTCGATGGCGCTGACAGCTTGTGTCACCGGCCCGGATGAAATTGTGCGGCCTGCCAGCCAGGCCGATTCGCCAAGGCTTGCGTATCCAGCACGTGCCAGGCGTCTTATGGAGGAGGGCGTTGTCAGGTTGCGAGTGGAAGTTTTGGCGAACGGCAACGCCGGCGAGGTGCGGCTCCGTCAGAGCTCGGGTTTTGCCATGCTGGATGCGGCCGCAATCGAAGGCGTGAAAAAGTTCAAGTTCAACCCTGCCAGAACAAAGTCGGGCCGTGCCGTGGACTCCTGGGTGGAACTTCCGATCAAGTACGCTCTTGAGTAGCTGGCCAAACTTAAAAGGAACCTCACTTGCCATGAACACCATTCTCGTTTCATTGTTCGAGTACAAGGCCTGGGCGAACACCGAGCTCCACGCTGTCCTCGAAAAGTTTGCTGCGCAGCAGCATTCCGGTGAGTTTCGCGCCATGCTTCACACGCTTGATCACGCCAACGTTGTGGACCGTATTTTTCAGGGCCATCTGACCGGCGCCGCCACGCAGCGCTTCAAGGCAACGCACTCTGAACCCACGCCGGGCTTGCCGGAGTTGCGGGAGATCGTGAGGTCCACAGACGACTGGTACCTGCAGTTCGTACGCGGCGTCAGCGCCGAGCGTTTGAAACATCGGGTGAATTTCACTTTCACTGATGGTGACAAAGGCGAGATGTCTTGTGAAGAGATGCTGCTCCACGTCATTACACACAGCGGCTATCACCGCGGGAGCATTGGTCAGATGCTTGAAGACTTGGGCACCGACTCTCCGCCAGACTCCCTGACAAAGTTTTTGCACAGGCATGAACCGGAGCGTCGACTCGAACCCAAGGGGTAACGAGGCGGGCGCACGGCAACGCATGCAGTGACTCCTAACCCCTCGTTCAACCCGCCTTCCGCATCGACCCGTTTTTATTTCACAGCTCATGGCAACTTTGGATACCGGCCCTTTTTTTCACGGCACCAAAGCCGAATTGCAGACAGGCGATCTGCTGACGCCAGGCTTTAAATCGAATTACGACGATAGCGTTGTGATGAACCACATCTATTTCACAGCCCTTCCCAAAGGCGCCGGGCTTGCCGCAGAAATAGCCAAGGGCAGCGGCAGGCCGCGGGTCTATATCGTTGAACCGACGGGGGAATATGAGAACGATCCCAACGTCACAGACAAGAAGTTTCCAGGCAACCCGACGCGGTCCTATCGAAGCAAGCTGCCTGTAAAAGTGATTGGCGAACTTGAAAGCTGGGAACTGTATGACTCGCAGTTCATTCAACAACTGAGAGACCGCATAGAGAATGGCATGGGCAAAATCATCAATTGATATAAATCTCCCTCTATGAAGCGAACATCCAATTGCGCCGATAGGGCGCCTAACCCCTCGCTCAAGCGCCGACCCGCTACGGCCGGCTTAGCTCAAGCGTTAACCTGCTGAAGTCATGCACACTGAAAAGCCGGAAATCCTTCCCGAGATACGCCTTTCTCGGTTCTCTGCGGTGGGGGACGGCATGCACGTCGAAGTTTCAGCACCGGTGGAGGCTGTTGACACCGCTGGTCCAATCCTGACTTTCCGGGAGGATGAGCGGTTGGGAAAGCAGGTGGTGCTGCACTTCCCTGATCGAGACATTGTGTTTCCACTCTCCGAGCTTCAGCGAGCCATCACCTATGCCGAAGCAGAGGTGCACAAAGAGTCGTTCTATGACTAGCGTTTTTTTGGACGCCTGCATAGCGTCCAGCGGCCTGGTAGTTTGGTTAACACGGATGCCCACGGGAACTCGCTCCCTGGGGTCGCACCTTTCCGCGGTCGTCAATTAGGCCTGTCCCTGGCGCCGTAGCAATCCGAGAGACGCAGGACTAACCCCATGACCAAGATGAAGAAACCTGAAGATGCGCCCGGTGCATTTCAAGACGCCTGGAATAGCCACGACATGACGGCTCTCGGTGAGCTATTCGATCAGGACGCAACGTTCGTGAATCGCTTCGGACACTATGTTCGGGGCGTTGAAGAGATCGTGGCACTGCACGTTCCCATTCACGAAACAATCTATCGCGACTCCACGCTGCAGAACGAGCTCATCGATGTCGCCCATATTGCAGACGGGGCGGCGGTCATCCATTTCTGGAGCCGCCTGGCTGCCGGCGCCAGCCACCCGGCCGGGCCCCACGTGGTCGATACGCTGATCCTCGCGGTGCTGACGAGGCAGAGCGACATCTGGCGCATTCGGGCGCTCGAAAACGTGACCCTTGTGAACCCGCGGACCGGTGAGGCGATATTGCGCGGCTAGCGCGGGCTTGACTTGACAGTGCGTCGTCTGTCGGTCGAGTCCTGTGCTATTAAAAGAGTAGCTGCTCGCGCAGGCCCTTATTGGCTTGCGGGCTAATTTCGTTCTGAAAAGACGGCAAAATCGGCCTTCAGGCGTTCCCCTGAGGCCCAAAAGCAGTCCAAAAGCGCCTAAAACAACTCCCGGGGAGGCAAAATACACATTATTCAGGTGCAAAAAGTAGCTGTTGGCCAATAGGGGCGGGCGCAAGAAGCTATTAAAACAATAGCAAATTCCGGTGTACCAAGGGCATCGTCAGCCTCCTGAAAGCCCGTTATCCATAATTAAGAATTCAGTTTCGCGGGTTTTCCAGCGTTTCTGGCCTTGAGACAACAACCCATCCGGAGACAACGCCGTGTTCAAGTCACTTCTGCTCACCAGGTCCGACGCCGGCTTTTCAGCGGCCGTCACCGACACCGACGAGGCCCAGCTTCCGGCGGGCGACGTGCTGGCGCAGGTCGAGTACTCCACCCTCAACTACAAGGACGGTCTGGCCATTACCAACAAGGGGCCGGTGGTGCGCAGCTGGCCCATGGTGGCGGGCATTGACGGCGCGGGCACGGTGCTGGAATCGAGCCACGCTGGCTGGAAAGCCGGCGACCGCTTTGTGCACAACGGCTGGGGCCTGGGTGAAACGCGCTGGGGCCTGATGGCCGAGCGGGCGCGCCTGCAGGGCGACTGGCTGGTGAAGTTGCCGGCAGCCTTCACCACCCGCCAGGCCATGGCGATTGGCACCGCGGGCTACACCGCCATGCTGAGCGTGCTGGCGCTGGAGCAGCATGGCGTGAAGCCCGGCGACGGCGAGGTGCTGGTGACGGGCGCGACCGGTGGCGTGGGCAGCGTGGCTGTCGCGCTGTTGGCCAAGCTGGGCTACACCGTGGTGGCCGCCACCGGCAAGGCCAGCGAGGAAGCTTATTTGAAGCAGCTGGGTGCCCGCAGCATCATTGACCGGGCCGAGCTGTCTGCGCCCGGCAAGCCGCTGCAAAAGGAACGCTGGGCGGGCGTGGTGGACGCGGTGGGCTCGCACACGCTGGCCAACGCCTGCGCGCAAACGCGCTACGGCGGCGTGGTCACGGCCTGCGGGCTCGCGCAGGGCGCGGATTTCCCCGCGACGGTGATGCCGTTTATCTTGCGCAGCGTGACCCTGGCGGGCATCGACAGCGTGATGGCGCCTCTTGCCAAGCGCCAGCAGGCCTGGGACCGGTTGGCAAAAGACCTGGACACTGCCAGGCTCGAGGCCATGGTGGAAGAGATTCCGATGGCGAAAGCGGCAGAAAAAGCCGCCGACTTGATGTCGGGCAAGGTGCGCGGCCGCATTGTCGTCAAGATATAAACAAAGCGACCGAGAAAACAAGAACGGAGACGAGACATGACGAGCTACGCAGACTTCTACCGCCAGTCCATAGACCAGCCCGAGGCCTTCTGGACCGAGCAGGCCCAACTGATCGACTGGCACAAGCCCTTCACCCGCGTCTGCAACGACGACAATCCGCCGTTTGCCCAGTGGTTTGAGGGCGGGCAAACCAACCTGTGCCATAACGCGGTAGACCGGCACCTGAAAGACCGGCCAGACCAGCCCGCGCTGATCTATGTCTCCAGCGAAACCGGCGTTGAAAAAACCTACACCTTCACCGAGCTGCACGCCGAAGTGCAGCGCATGGCCGCCAGCCTGCTGGCCATGGGTGTGGTCAAGGGTGACCGCGTGCTCATCTACATGCCCATGATTGCCGAGGCCGCCTTTGCCATGCTGGCCTGCGCGCGCATAGGCGCCATTCACTGCGTGGTGTTTGGCGGCTTTGCCAGTGGCTCACTGGCTTCACGCATTGACGACGCCACGCCGCGCGTCATCATCAGCGCCGACGCCGGCTCGCGCGGCGGCAAGGTAGTGGCGTACAAGCCCTTGCTCGATGAAGCCATCCGCCTGTCGAAACACCAGCCCGAAGCCGTGCTGCTGGTAGACCGCGGCCTGGCACCCATGCCCATCGTGCCCGGGCGCGATTTGCATTGGGAAACCCTGCGCGCCAAGTACATGCACGCGCTGGTGCACTGCGTGTGGCTGGACTCCGCCGCCATCAGCTACACCATCTACACCAGCGGAACCACCGGCAAGCCCAAGGGCGTGCAGCGCGACACCGGCGGTTATGCCGTGGCGCTGGCCGCCAGCATGAAGCACATCTTTGACGGCCGCGCCGGCGAAACCTATTTCTCGACCAGCGACATCGGCTGGGTCGTGGGCCACAGCTACATCGTCTACGGCCCGCTGATTGCCGGCATGGCCACCATCATGTATGAAGGCCTGCCCACGCAGGGCATGGACAAGCAACCCAACGGCGCTATCTGGTGGAGCCTGGTAGAGAAGTACAAAGTGACCGGCATGTTCAGCGCGCCCACCGCGGTACGCGTACTCAAAAAGCAGGACCCGGCCCTGCTGAAAAAACACGACCTCTCCAGCCTGCGCGCCTTCTTCCTGGCCGGCGAACCGCTCGATGAGCCGACAGCCCGCTGGATCAGCGAAGGCCTGAACGTGCCCATCATCGACAACTACTGGCAGACCGAATCGGGCTGGCCCATCATCACGATTGCCAACGGCGTCGAAAAGAAGGCCAGCAAGTTCGGCAGCCCCGGCGTGCCTATGTACGGCTACAAGGTGAAAATCCTGCACGAGTCCACCGGCGAAGAGCTGACAAAACCCAACGAAAAAGGCGTGGTCGTTATTGAAGGCCCGACGCCGCCCGGCTTCATGCAAACCATCTGGAAGGATGACGCGCGCTTCGTCAACACCTACTGGAAGAGCGTGCCCGGCAAGATGGTTTATTCGACCTTTGACTGGGGCATACGCGACGAAGAAGGTTACTACTTCATCTTGGGCCGCACCGACGACGTGATCAACGTCGCCGGCCACCGCCTGGGCACACGCGAGATTGAAGAAAGCATTTCAGGCCATGCCGGTGTCGCCGAGGTGGCGGTGATCGGCGTGGCCGATCAGCTCAAAGGCCAGGTCGCCATGGCCTTTGCCGTGCCCAAGGACTCGAGTGTGCTGGCCGACAAGGTGGCGGGCATGAAGCTGGAAGGCGAGATCATGAAACGCGTGGATGGCGATCTGGGTGCGGTGGCCCGCCCATCGCGCGTGCACTTTKTGTCGGCGCTTCCCAAGACCCGCAGCGGCAAGATGCTGCGCCGCGCGATTCAGGCCGTGTGCGAGGGCAGGGACCCTGGGGATTTGACAACGATGGATGACCCGGCGGCGCTGCAGCAGATTCGGGATCGGGTGGCTGGGTAGGTCGCCCCCACGTAGGACCGTGCGTCACAAAATCATCGGATACGCTTATGCGGGCGCTTCACAATTTCGTATCCCGCAGGCTGAATATCGCTTCGAAGTGAAGGTCTTTGCAGCGCCCGGCCAGTTGCGATAGCACAGCTTCGCCCAGGGCCGAGCGCGCCCTGGGATGCGTGATAAGTATGCGAATCCCCAGATCGGCTCTTGCGTGAGGAAAAACTTTGCCGAGCTCTGCGCTATGCACCCATTCCGAATAGGCATTGAGTTTGCGGATGGCGCGTGGTTTGGTCAGGCCGTCTTCCAGTGGCCGGTCAATGACCAGAAGCAGCGTAATGGTGCCGGATTTGTCATCTACCTGAATGCCGTCCAGCTGGCTTATGTCGTTGACTCCCAAGCCAGCCGCAGGCGCGAATTTTGCGCAAAGAAGCAGCAGGCTGATAAAAGAAATACGCCAAAACAGAGATCGCATAAGGGATTGGTAATTCGCAGTTTTAACTTTGGCAGAGACGTGAAGGGCGTTGCTAGTCCGGTAAGGCAAGCGCCATACCTTCCATCATGCCTTTTGCTTCTGGCTCCAGGGATTCTGTCCAGACGCGATTCCCGTTGGTAGCGGTGGGGCGGTTAGCGGCCTCCTGGATAAGAGCACCGACTAAACCAAAAAACTGACCAAAGCCACCACTTGGCTGTGAAAACGTCGCGAGTAGATAGAAAAAACGCCGTTCGTCTGCCTGCACGCTGATCTCGGTAATGCGCTCCTGACCTGCGGGGGTGGCGGCGGTGAGCCGCCGGGCACCGGGCGCGACGCCGATGGCTGTATAGCTATTCGGTGGCATGGTGGCCACTTTGACGCCATCCACCAGCACGGTCACTGTCTCCATATCTCCGGAAATTCTCACCAGATACAGCAGCGCTTGCCCTGGCATGGGGTCTTGCAACTGTATTTTTTTTGGCTGCGGTGTGGCCGTAGCTGCGGGGGGATTGGCCCAGGCGCAGACACTCGCAAGCAAAAGTATCCCTGACAGTGCACGTCGGATCATCTTGGCCTTCAAGTTCAGGTGAATCGAGCTGTAGCGGCTAGCGTAGCGTTGCTGATTCTAGAGGGTCGGGCGAACGAAAATGCCTCGGAGGGCTGAGTGTTGACGCTTGTGCCAGGGTCTCGGCTTAAGGAGACTTTTCGACACTTGTTTGATTTCAAGTTAATCCGCAGCCAACAATGGACGATCCGGCTGCGTTGCAGCAGATTCGGGATCGGGTGGCGGGGTAAAACTTAAAGGGATCGCACCTTTTTGCCGGTCACCGTGCTGAGGTTGGCTGCAGCGATGGCGGCATCTACCTGATCTCTGGTGTTTCCTATCATGACCGATGTGTGCGTATCGAGGTTCAGGCGTACCGTCCATGACTCTCGCCTGTTTCTGCTTTCCTCGATGTGCTTGATATCTATCGACTCAATGGCCTGTATGTGCGCCAGCAATCGGGAGCCAGACATCACTGTGCCATGGCTGTTGTTCACTACGATTTCACGGCGATTGCCTCTCAAAATGAGCTGAATCCGGTTTTGCTCAACGATCTCGATGGTGTTGGAAAAGCCGATCGCTCGGCCTGCTTCCAGCAGGAGGTCCTGGATGAAATCCCGAAGAAGGAAGAGTTTGTTACTCACTGAGTGGGTTGCCGCTGGAGATGGATGCTTCTGTCGCAGGCCTGCCAAACGGTGTACCGTTGAAGGTATAGGTGCAACACCGGCAAAGTGGAGCCATCCTTTCAGGCCCGAGATTGGGATTGACTACCACCAGAAGCCCTTGTTCGTTCACGTACAAGCCGCTGAAGTAGCTGGCTTCACCCACGCGAACAAGGTCCTTCTTCTCGTGTTCATGAAGGGCTACGAGCCAGAAAATCGGCTCGGGTTTGTCTAACCGGTTGACCGCTTCGCCATACACGGAGTTCCAGTCGGTACTGACTTTTGACAGAAGAAACATGAAAAGCGGTGTGTAGTCAAGGCCGCGTTGCCGTTTGCCATTCATGGAGGTGCGCGTCGCCTCAGATTGCACTTCTTTTTTGGTATTTCTCTTGTGGCGAAACTCACCCCCACCCCCCGAGTGACGCATGCCACGGGCCGTCCTGTTCTCTTTGCGAAATAACGGTTCTTTTTGCATTCTTTTGAAGTGGGTGTGAGGTCTGTTGCCGCAGATGGAAACGAAAGTGCGCGCATCGGAATCCGCCATTTTATGAGCCGCCCCCGGCAATGTCTCATCTTGAGAAAAAGTGTTGAGACTTTGTTTCAGCCAAGGGTTTCTACCCGGATACCCCTCAAGGCGCAGTCGTAGCATGAGTCCCGCAAGGCCTTCGGGTAGTAGCTGACTTTTGGGGGCCTGCCCGATCCTGTGATGACAGCGATTCAACAAAAGGGGACCCCACATGACAACAAAACTCAACGTGAACGGCAAGGCCGTTTCCGTCAATGCAGAACCCGACACACCCCTCTTGTGGGTGATACGCGATGAGCTGGGCATGACCGGCACCAAGTTTGGCTGCGGCGCTGCGCTATGCGGCGCATGCACCGTGCACCTCAACGGCAAGCCGGTGCGGTCGTGTCAGACACCGCTGTCTGCTGCCGCGGGCCAGAAGGTGGCCACGATTGAGAGCCTTTCCCGCAACAACACACACCCGCTGCAGGTGGCGTGGATCAAGCATGACGTGCCGCAGTGCGGCTACTGTCAGTCGGGCCAGCTGATGAGCGCAGCGGCCTTGCTCACGAGCAACAAGAACCCGAGCGACGCGGACATTGACGCGGCGATGAGCGGCAACATCTGCCGCTGCGGCACTTATCCGCGCATCAAGGCGGCGATCAAGGATGCTGCTTCCACCCTGCGTAAAGCCTGAGGAGAACGATCATGACTGCCAATACACTGGTCTCCCTCGATCGCCCTGATCGCCGTACCTTTCTCAAAGCCTCATCAGCCGTCACGGGCGGGTTGATGATGGGCGTCACGCTGGGCCTGCCGCTGGCAACCCAGGCGGCGGGCACCCTCTACACCCCCAATGCATGGGTGCACATTGCCGACGACAACACCATCACCTTGTTGTCGGCCCGCTCCGAGATGGGGCAGGGCGTGTACACCTCCATGCCCATGCTGATTGCTGAAGAACTCAATGTCGATTTGCGCAAGATCAAGGTCGCAATTGCGCCTCCGGGCAAGGTCTACACCAATGCGCTGCTGGGCGCGCAGATCACCGGCGGCTCGACTTCGGTGCGCGACGGCTGGGAGAAGCTGCGCATCGCCGGCGCGCAGGTGCGCACCATGCTGGTGTCGGCGGCAGCTGCCAAATGGAATGTCGATGCCTCGACGCTCAAGGCCGAGAACGGCATGGTGATTGGCCCCAATGGCAAGAAGGCGACTTATGGTTCGCTGGCCGAGGCGGCATCGAAGCTGCCGGTGCCGGAGAATGTGGCGCTGAAAGACCCGAAAGACTTCACCGTCATCGGCAAGCCCACCAAGCGGCTGGATACGCCGATGAAGGTCAACGGCACGGCCGAATTCGGCATCGACGTGAAGCTGCCCGGCATGGTCTACGCCAGCCTGCAGCAATGCCCGGTGATTGGCGGCAAGGTCTTGAGCTTTGACGCCGCCAAGGCCAAGGCCATGCCGGGCGTGATCGACGTGGTGCAGATTCCCGACGGCGTGGCCGTGGTAGCTGACAGCTACTGGCATGCCTACAAGGCGCGGCAGGCGCTGACGGTGCAGTGGGACGAAGGCCCGGTCGCGGCCATCAGCAACGCGAGCATGCTGGACGGCATACGCAAGGCGGCGGACAGCGGCAAGGTGATACCCATCATTGCGCCCAAGGGTGATACGGCGGGCGCCATGAAGGGCGCGGCCAAGACGGTGAAGGCCGAGTACGTGTCGCCGCTGCTGGCGCATGCCACGCTGGAGCCGATGAACTTCACAGCGGATTACAAGAACGGCAAGATTCTGCTGATCGGCCCCACGCAGTTCCAGCAGGGCGCGGAGGGCAGTGTGGCCGCGGCGCTGGGCATCAAGCCTGAAGACATCACGCTGAAGACGACCTTTCTGGGCGGCGGCTTTGGCCGGCGGCTGGAGCTGGACTTCATCGTGCAGGCGGCGCAAATCTCCAAGGCCGTGGGCAAGCCCGTCAAGCTGCTGTGGAGCCGCGAGGACGACACCACGCACGACTTCTACCGGCCCATGGCGGTGAACCAGCTCTCGGCCGGGCTGGGGGCCGACGGAAAGCCCGTGGCGTTCAACTTCAAGGTGACCTCGCAGTCCATCACGCAGCGCGCCTTTGGCCTGCCCAAGGACACGCTGGACCCTTTCATGGCCGAAGCCGGCGTGGTGCCTTACGACATCCCGAACACGCAGTACGACCTGGTGATCCACGACAGCGGGCTGCGTGTGGGCTACTGGCGCTCGGTGAGCCATGCGCTCAATGCCTTTGCCAATGAAAGCTTTGTGGACGAAATGGCGCTGGCGGCCGGCAAAGACCCGTATGCCTACCGGATGTCTCTGCTGGAAAAGCAGCCGCGCTTTGCCAATGTGCTGAAGATGGCGGCCGACAAGGCCGGCTGGGGCACACCGCCGCCGGCAGGCCGCAGCCGCGGCATCGCGCTGATGGAAGGCTACGACACCTACATGGCACAGGTGGCCGAGGTGTCGGTGAAGGACAACCAGATCACGGTGCACAAGGTGACGGTGGTGGCCGACCTGGGACGCATGGTCAACCCCGACACGGTGCAGGCGCAAATCCAGTCGAGTGTGGTGTTTGGCCTGTCGGCTGCGCTGAACAACCAGATCACGCTGGACAAGGGCCGGGTGCAGCAGACCAACTTTGGCGACTACCCGGTGCTGCGCATGCATGAATCGCCGGTGATGGACATCACCTTGGTGCCCAGTACCGAAAAGCCCGGCGGCATTGGTGAGCCGGCCACGGCGCTGGTAGCGCCGGCGGTGGCCAACGCGGTGTTTGCTGCCACTGGCAAACGCGTGCGTACGTTGCCGCTGAATGACAACCTGGCCAAGGCCTGAGGCCGCAGGGCTTTGTGGCCAGGCCGAGGCGGAAATAACGGCGGGCTGCTAGCATTTGATGCATGGATAACATCGACCTCGAAGTTCTGAAGACCTCATCGCAGTGGCTGGCCGCGGGCCTGCGCTGCGAACTGGTGACTGTGCTCAAGACCTGGGGTTCCAGCCCGCGGCCCGAAGGCTCCATGCTGGCCATCTGTGAAGACGGCCGCGTCGTGGGTTCGGTGTCGGGTGGCTGTATTGAAGACGACATGATTGACCGGGCCCGCCGCGAAGGCCTCAGCCAGACCAGGCCGGCCATCGTCACTTATGGCGTTTCAGCCGACGAAGCGCGCCGCTTTGGCCTGCCTTGCGGCGGCACCATTGAGCTGGCCATTGAGCCTTTGACAAAGGAAAGCCGCATCGACGAGCTGCTGCAGCGCCTGCAGGCCGGTGAGCTGGTGGCGCGCCGACTTGATCTGCACACGGGCGCCGTCACGCTCAGCACCGCCCAGCCCAGCCAGGGCATGCAGGTGTCTGAAGCCGCGCTGGTGACCTTGCACGGCCCGCGCTGGCGACTGCTGATCATCGGTGCTGGGCAGTTGTCGCGTTTTGTGGCGCAGATTGCGCAGGGCATGGACTACGCCGTGACGGTGTGCGACCCGCGCGAGGAATACCGTGACAGCTGGCAGGTAGAAGGCGTGGAGCTGGCCACCGGCATGCCCGACGACGTGGTGCAGGAAATGAAGCTGGACGCGCGCTGCGCGGTGATTGCGTTGACGCACGACCCCAAGCTGGACGACCTGGCGCTGATGGAGGCTTTGCGCTCGGAGGCGTTCTACGTCGGCGCCATCGGCTCCCGGCTGAACAACCAGCGCCGCCGTGAAAGGCTGGCCGAGCACTTCGACATGACGGCCGAAGAGCTAGGCAAGCTGCACGGCCCGATCGGTATCTACATCGGCAGCAAGACGCCGCCCGAGATTGCGATTTCCATCCTGGCCGAACTGACAGCGGTGAAGAACGGCGTGGTGTCTGGCCAGGCGGCCAATGTCGCGGCCGCCAAGAGCCAGCTTGGTTTGCCGCCTACAGGTGAAGTCTGTGCCGTCACGCCGTGACTCTTGCACCGTGAGTTCGGCGCGTTAAAGCAGAATTTTCAGGCGTTAAATCGGGCTCTAGCCCAATAAGGACGGGCGCAAGCAGCTATTTTATTGATAGCAGCGATCAAGCCTTGGCGGAGGAAGCAGGGTTCACATCGAAAGCTGCTGGCGGCAAACCAGTGTGTGAGCGCTCCACCATTTGGGTCCATGCCGCCTCCCGATCCCTTACGCGCGCAGTCATGTCGAACAAGGGTGCCGTTTGTCGTGCGGCATGCAGCTTGCCTCGAAGCTGCTGCAAGGCCTTGGGGTTACGGCCCAGGCGGACGGCCTCCGCAACATAAGCCTGCGGGCTTTTCAGAATGCATTCAGGCAGGCCGGCAGTGTGCAGAATGCTTGCGCCCATGCGTGCGGCCATGCTGCTGCCGGGGCAGGTGAGTGCGGGAACGCCCTGGCGCAGGGCTTCTTCCAGTCCGGGCGCGGCATTGAGGCGCAACGTGTCCAGGAAAAGGTCGGCACAGCCCAGGTGGGCGGGTATCTCGGGCCAGGCGGCAAGGGCTGAAAAGATCAGCCGCTGTGCGCCCACGCCCGCAGCCTGTGCTTCGCGCACGAGGTTGGCGGCGGCCCGGCTGCAAAAAGGCAGCCACAGCGCCGCGTCGGGCAGCGACCGCAGGATTTTCATCCAGCTGGCGAAGGTGGCTGCATCCAGCAGGGGCGGCAACAGGCATGAACACAGCACCAGGGCGTCCGCGGGCAACCCGGCTTTTTCGCGGGAAGGGGTTGTGGGCTCGGCATCCATGCCAAAGCTTCCCGGCCAGCAAGTTTGCGGCAGGCGGATGATGGGGCCGGCCCGATCTTCCACCTGCGGATGGATGAAGTGGTCGGAAAGGGTGTAGTCCCATGCGCCCGGTACATGATGGCTGTAAAGGCCGGGCTCGCGCAGCTGCACGGGCGCGACGCGCATCAAGGCGATTTCCTGCCGCGTCCAGGCCGGGTTCAAGGCCTGTTCAATGTAAATATCAAGCCTGTCCAGCCGGATGCGCCCCACCGCTTCGAGGTCGGTCATGTGCCCCAGTTCATTCACACTGGCCGCATGGCGGCGCAAAACCTCCAGGTGCTCCGGCTGCGGCCGTCCTGTGAAGGCGTAGACATGCATGGCAAAGCGGCCACTGTCGTGCAGCGCGAGTTGCTGCTCGAGCGCCCGCATGTGCCGGGGGTCGGCCAGGCTTTGCACGGCGAGGCCGACGTGGATGCGGCTGTCGCTCTGCAGGCGGCGTGTGCGCGAATCGGGCTTGAACGGCGGGCAGGGTTTGAGCCGGCTTTTTACGGCATCCAGGGTTTGCCGGCACATCTGCTGCAGTGCGTCTTCATCCATGGCGAGTGCCAAACCGTGGAAAGGCGCGTCGCCCCAGTCGCGGGGCTTTTGGGCGGCAAGGGATTCGGCCAGGGCTTTCTGCAGGATATCCGCGAGGCCGTGGTGATGCCGCCAATCGCCGATGGCGATATTGCGGAAGGCTTGCCGGGTGTGGATTTGCAGCGCGTCGTCCGCCACGTGGTCGGCGGCCTTGCCCTGGATGGTGCCCTCCAGCGCGCCGCCTTCTGCCGTTTCCAGTTTCAGCAGGAACTCACCCAGCAGCTTGCGGGTGTTGCCATCGAGGTCTTTCAGGGCGGCGTCGGTCTTTTCAAGCTCACCGGTGAAAGCCAGGAGCGCGATGTGCCGAAGCTTCAGCTCGGCATGTTCAGGAAACTGCACCAGGGCAAGCCTGGTGGCTTCCACGGCCTCGGCGTAGC
Organism: Polaromonas sp. P1_F4; assembly: GCF_056405675.1. NCBI lineage: Bacteria > Pseudomonadati > Pseudomonadota > Betaproteobacteria > Burkholderiales > Comamonadaceae > Polaromonas > Polaromonas sp. P1_F4. Next base: position 859,169 of record NZ_JBFUBP010000001.1, read on the forward strand.
GCCGCGCGCCTGAGAGGTATTCTGCGAGGTTGGCGTGGTAAGGCGGGTGGCCGGGCTGAAGATCAAGGCACTTGCGGGCCAGGTGAATGGCCAGGTCCCACTGCGATGAGCCGGCCGCCAGGATGGCGACGTTGTTCAGGGAACGCAGGTGGTCGGGGTTGAGTTCCAGGGCCCGTGCATAGGCCGCCTGGGCCTTTTCAAGATCGCCGCAACCCTCTGCTGCTATTGCGAGGTTGGCGGCGCCGTCGGCGTCCTGCAGCAGCGAGGCCTCAACGCCCAGCAGCGTGCGGTAGGCCGCCTGCGGACGATCCAGCACGCTGAGCAGGGTGGCGCAGGCGGATGCCGAATTGACATCCGTCGGCGAGAGGGCGTGCGCCTTTTCAAAAGCCGCAAGCGCCAGTTCGGGCTGGCCGGTGCTGTCTAGCTGGCTGCCTTGCGACATCCAGGCCTCGTGATCCGCCTCACCGATACCGGGGCGGGGGGTTTTATCCATCGCAACTGTGTCGCCGTCGTGCATGCAGGAATTATGTGGCACGGTGGGTTCGGGGATTCAGGCGGGCGCGGAGATAATCGCGGCTAATGACCCAAGGCCTGACTTCCACCGACCCCGGCGCGCTGCACCTGCTAGGCCGGTTCGGCGAGTTGTACACGGGCGCGGAGCGGGAACTGCTGGACCTCGCGCGGCTTCTGGCCGGCAGGCGCGCGGTCAAGCTGTGGTCCGATGTGCCGGTGCATCGAGGGTACGCCGCGGAAGGCATTACCGCCGTGCAGCCATTTGCGCACCAGTTTCCCAGGGAGGGCACGCTGCTGATAGGCGGCGTGCACCTGCAACCGGGCGTCTGGCTGAAATACACGCGATTCCAGCGCATCGTGCTTCTGCACAACATTTCCCACCAGGGGCAGCTGTTTGCCATTGTCGAAGGCGTGCGGGAATACACCGGCCTTGACCCGGAAATCGTTTCTGTGTCCGACTGGTTGCGCCGCACCGCGGCATTGACCGCGCGGGTCATTCCCAGCCTGCTCGACCTCACGCCTTTTGCAGAGGTTGCCGTTGAACGCTTTGCCCGATGGCCGCATGGTGGAGCCCAACCGCGGCCTTTCACGGTCGGGCGTGCCAGCCGTGATCTGCTGGAAAAGCACAACCCGCAGGACCTTTCGCTTTACCGCATGCTGGCCAGCCGCGGCATACGGGTCCGCATCATGGGAGGAACCTGCCTGGCACCGGGTCTGGCCGGAACCGAAGGTGTTGAATTGTTGCCTGCAGGGGCAGAGTCCGTGCCGGATTTTTACCGCTCGCTCGATGCGATGTTCTACCGCACCGGTAACTTTTTCGAGGCATACGGACGGGTGGTGCTGGAGGCCATGGGGGCCGGTTTGCCGGTAGTGGCCCACGTGAACGGTGGCTATGCCGAAGTCATCGAGCAGGGCGTCTCGGGGTTTTTGATCCGCTCGCAGGAGCAGGCTTTCGACGCCCTGATGTCGCTCAATGATTCGGTGGATTTAAGGCTTCAGCTGGGTATGGCAGCGCAGCAGCGGGCCAGCCAGATGCACGGCCCCGAGGCAACGGAGCGCGACCTGGCGTTCTATCTCAAGTGAACGGTGACCGGCCGCCCCCATCAGGGCGCGGCAAATGCTGCTGCGCCTGAATAGCGAATGTTTCCGTTGGTGCCGGTGTAAACCATGCCGGCACGGCTTGCATTCACCCCGGTGAAGAAACCGTCCACGGTGAAAACCGGTCCACCGTTGGAGTAGCTGAACTGCCCGCCTGCAACACTGATGTTGGATGCCGCAAAACCGCCAAGTGTCGTGACCACGCCCATGCTCAGCTTGGCCGTGCCGAAGTTGACGCTGAACGTTGCGGATGTCAGGGTTCCGGAGGCTACGGCCGCCTGTAGGGATGTGTCGTAGCCCGTGACTGGCGTCTGGCCGATCAGGTTGTAGCTGAGGGTGCCCGCTGTGGGCATGACGAGGGTAGGCTGGCCGACGATGTAGTGGAGATCGTTGATGTTCGTGGTACTTGGGTTGCGTGTGCCGGTGGTCCACGAGCCCCAGCCGATGAAGTCGCCCGCGTCGGTAGAGCCCGCCGAGCCTGCAAAGGCGTTGATGGTGGGGGTGAAATCCTTGCCATTGGCGCTGAGCGCGGTCAGTTTGCCGGTGTCAATGGTTGCGGAAGTGCCCGTGGCAACAGGCGAAATGGTAGAGGGGCCAAAATTGCCCTGCGAGTGGTAGGTTGCGGTTGACTTGAAATTTGTGAACGTGCCTGTGTTGACTGGCTTGACATCGGTCACAACCGCTTTATTGATGAGGATGGGCTCTATTGGAGGTTCGGGCGTGGGTATGGGCGGGCGTACATTCGTTCGTTTCGGCGTGTCTGCGTTGTTGACCACCCGGACAGACTCACCTGCCGTCAGCCCGACACATCCCCCCGCATTGCAGACCTCAATCGCATCCAGCTCGGTTGTCACGCTCAGCGAGCCGTCCGGGTTGTACCCTGCATTAAAGCCAGAGCCGCGGATACCAATGGTGGCCGTCGTGGTGGTGACACGGTAGTTTTCACGGTTGCGTTTGCCGATCAAGCCGGTGATGGCCCGCATGCTGCCGCGCAGCAGGTCGACCAGGAAGCGGTCTTCCTTCGGGTCGGCCTTGTCCACATAGTTGGCGACCTTGAACTCCGTTCCCGGCTGCAGCGAAACGACACCGCCATCGGAGAACTTCACCTGGGCGCGGCCATCGAGGCCGGTGATGATGGCCTGGCCACTTTCGATGTCCTTGCCTTTGACCAGCGCGTCGGTCTTGCCGTCCGTGCGCCGCAAACTGACTTCGCCGGTGGTGAACTGGGCCACGCCCGCGGAAGGCGCTGCCAGGGCCTGCAGTGGGTAAATGGCGGCCAGCGCAATAACCAGGGCGGTGTGTTGGAGCTTGATGTGCGGGGTCATGGTGGTTCTCCGAGTATTCAATTAATGCGGACTGGGCGGCGCGCGGCGTTAAAAGGGGTGGCCTTGGTCACTGGGGTGGTCTCAGGACCAGGGTGGTCTGCTGGAAAACGGCCGCACCGGAAACCTGGCCCGCATTGGGGCCCGCGCCGGTAACCGACGAGGCGCTATAAACCAATGCGGCGCGGCTGGCCTCGTTGCCGGTGAAGAAGCCAGTGACATTCGCTCCTGAGGAGTTCGTGATCTTGGCGTTGTTGATGTCGATGCTGCTGCTGACGCCATAGTCATTTCCGCCAAAGCGCGTGGTGAGGTCCACGCTGCCATAGCCTTGTCCGACGCCAAAATTGGCGACCAGCGAACCGCTGACAAGCTGACCCGCGCCCAGCAGGCTGGAGAACGCAGTGCCACCGGCGAACTGGTAAGTGCCCTGCATATTGTCGGCCGGCATCTGGGCCGTCGGCGTCGGCCGGCCCATTACAAAGTGAACGGATTCAATCGCGCTGGGCGAGCCCCCCACGAACTTTTGCCCCGTCACCCAGCTGCCCCAGCCGACGAAGTCGGGATCGGACGGCGCACCCAGCGCGCCTTTTTCCATCGTGGCGAGGCCGGGCGTGCTGCGGAACTGGGTCCGGACGTTGCGGCTGTCAACACTGTCGAAGTCGATGGGTTTGCCGCTGAGGAAGCTGGTCAGCACAGCGGTGCCGGCCTCGGGGTAGTAGCTTTCGACCACCGGGTTGGCCGCGCTGTCGGTGAACGCAATCGCGGCGGCCAGGTCGGTGAACACCTGTTTGACGGGTGTGGTGGGGACAATGGCGGGCTTGCCATCGGACGTGGTCTGGTTGCCCGCAACGACCACTTCCTGGACGGGCGGCGGTGTCGGCACGTTGGCCCGCGTATTGGTGCGAACTGGCGCCTCGGAGCTATTAATGACCCGCACCGACTCGCCGGCCGTCAGGCCGACGCAGCCACCGGCGTTGCAGACCTCGATGGCGTCCAGTTCCGTCGTGATGCCCAGTGATCCGTCCGGGTTGTAGCCCACGCTGAAGCCGGAACCGCGTATGCCTATGGTGGCCGTGGTGGTCGTGACTTTGTAGTTCTCGCGGTTGCGCTTGCCGATCAGGCCGGTGATGGCCCGCATGCTGCCGCGCAACAGGTCGACCAGGAAACGGTCCTGCTTGGGGTCAGCCTCGTTGACATAGTTGGCGATTTTGAACTCGGTATTGGGCTGCAGTGACACCAGGCCGCCATCCGAAAACCGGACCTGGGCGCGGCCCGCGGCACTCGTCAGTATGGATTCGCCGCTTTCAAGCCGTTTACCCTTGGCCAGTGCCTCGGTTTTGCCATTCGCGCGCAGCACGTTGACGTCGCCGGCGATGAACTGGGCCACGCCGGCCGAGTCGGCGGCGAACGATTGCACGGGGAAGGCCGCCGCAATCACGACCGACAGGGCGGCGTGTTTGAGAGAGCGTTCCCGGATGGTTTTCATGGGGTGTCTGGCGGGGCGTGTTCAGTCGGCACGGCAGGTTTAGAAGTCGCGGCGCACGGTCACGGAGAAAAGGCTGCGGTTGTAGTCGGAAATGGCAATGTTCGACTTGACGGAGGTCAGTGACAACTGCGGCGTCACGCGCCAGAGCTTGGCGGGCACCCAGTTGAGGCCAAGGTTCAGGTTGAGCTGCCTGTCGCTGCGGGTGACCAGGAACAGCGGATCGGTGCCGCCGTATTTGCGGTCTTCATAACTGATATTGCCAAAAAAGGCGAGGTCGTCCCTGATGGATTTCTGTGTACCCAACCGGATGCCGAACAGGTGGTGGCCCATGTGCGGAACGCCGCTGGCTTTTTCCTTCTCGGCACCCACATAAATGCCCCCGAAGACCAGCAAACCGTCGCGGAATGCATGGGCGTAGGACGTACCCAGCACGGTTCGGTCCGCATCACGAAGCGATTGACCCGGATAGCTCAACTCGCCCCATTGCAGGTAAGTGCTCCACTGGCGGAAGCCGTCGATGCGGTAGGTCCATTCGCCGACCAGGCCTTGCTGGTCGCGCGCGCGGGATCCGGCGACGGTATAGCTGCCGGCCTGCACGACACCGGTGAATTCGTGCTTTTCGTAGCGGTAGCTGGCACCGGCGTTGACATCAACCTGACCGGTGTTGAAGTCGTTGTACTTGGCATTGATGCGCGAATTCCCGCTGGCGTTCGCGATCAACGACCAGCGCGGGTCGACGACGTAACGGGCTGACAGCCCGCCGCCCAGGGTCATGAAGGCATCTTTGGTCTCAACACCCGAAGCATTGAGGGTGAAAATTGCGCCGCCAAAAAGCGGAACCGCGACATTGGGATTGCCGGGGCCGCTGTTGACGTTGGTGTCGTAGCCGACGCTGGCTTCCAGGTACGGTTTGACGGACGAGCGGGCGGCTTCTTCCGTGCGATCAATAGCTTGCAGGAATTGGTCGATGGTGGCGGCGGCCTCCGCCGGGATGTTGTCTTGTTTGGCTTCCAGTAACACCTTGCGCGAGCCGGCGTTGTCCCCGACGGCAAACAGTGCCCGTCCAAGCTCTGCACGCGCACGGGAGTTGGCCGGTTGCACCGCCAGCACGCGTTCGAGCGCAAATATGGCGCGGGTGAATTGCCCTGTGTCGTTGGCGGCGATACCCAGCACCGTGTCGAAGTCGGGGTCGCCTGCGCGTGCGGTTTCCTGGGGCTCAAGCAGGTCGAAGGCTTTTTGTGCCTGGCTCTGGTCGAGCAGCGTACGCGCCTGACTGACCAGTGCATCGACTTCCGCATGCGCCGCGGTGGCCATCATGACGGCGAGAAGGATGCCGGTACTTTTGAAGATGAAGGTTTTTTTTGAAGACATAAGTATTGGGTTTTACGCGTCACGGGTAACAACTCGTAAGTAACAAAAGTTTTATATCACGATGAGGGGTCTTTCAACGCTTTATTACACCTTTGCCGGACTGCTCAAGTGCATGGAGGCAACACCTTTTTAGCGTTTGGCGGGTTGGTTGGTGATATTTACCTGTTCGCCTTGCTGGCCTAGGGTATTTACGGGTTTTTTGGGACGGCTTCACGCTTAATATCAGCAATCACTTATATTAAGCATAAATCGCTATGAACGAGATGATCCAGACCAGTGCGCAAGTCGAGAGGGGCCGTGTGTTTGAACTGGCGGCCGAGTTGTTCGCTGTGCTCGCGACGCCGATGCGCCTGCGCGTCTTGAGCGCCCTGTGCGAGCGTGAAAAGTCCGTGAACGAGTTGCTGGCGGAGATTGACACCACCCAGCCCAATCTTTCCCAACATCTGGCCGTGCTGTACCGCACCGGTGTGCTGGCCAAGCGCAAGGAAGGCACCCAGGTGATTTACCGCGTTCAGAGCGAAAAAGCCGTGGCGCTGTGCCGCAGTGTCTGCACCCAGATCGCCATTGAGCTGGATGAGCCGGGCGGATTGTCGGCGGCCGAAAGCCTGTCTCCGCGGTCCGCATCCCACGACGCCTGAACTGAAAGAACGCCTTTTATGCTGAGCCGTTTTCTACAGCGCGCGCCGGAGAATTTCCTCTCAGGGGCGCAAATAGCGGATGTGCGCGCCGGGCGCCGCGGTTTTCTGGCCGGCGCGTTTGCGGCTGCGTCAGCCGGCCTGGTGGCGGTGGGCCAGGCACGGGCAGCGACTCCGGAAGGCGATGCCAATATCCTGAACCTTCCCGCCCACAGCAAGGGCCTGGGCCAGCCCGTGGCGGCCCGTGGTTACGGACTGCCCAGCGAATGGGAAAAAAACCTGCAGCGCCGCGAGAGCCCGGGCCTCACGCGCATCGGCCAGGCCAGCGTGAGCTTTTGCCCCTTGCAGGGCCTCTTTGGCATCATCACCCCCAGCGGCCTGCACTTTGAGCGCCACCACCAGGGCTGGTGGGACATCGACCCTTCGAAACACCGGCTGATGGTCAATGGCTCCGATGACGCCATGCTCAAGCGCCCCATGGTTTTCAGCATGGATGAGCTGATGCGCCTGCCGAACGTCAGCCGCATGCACTTCATCGAATGCGGCGCCAACACCGGCATGGAGTGGGGCAACTCGGCGGTGCCAACAGTGCAGTACACCCACGGCATGCTGAGCTGCAGCGAATTCACCGGCGTGCCGCTGCGGACCCTGCTGGAGCTGTGCGGCGCCGACCTCAAGCGCGCGAAGTTCATCCTGGCCGAGGGGGCCGACGGCTCGGGCATGACCCGCACCATCCCCATGAGCCTGGTGATGAGCGGCGAAGTGCTGGTGGCCTATGGCCAGAATGGCGAAATGCTGCGCCCTGAAAACGGCTACCCGTTGCGGCTCATCGTGCCGGGCGTGCAGGGCGTGAGCTGGATCAAATACCTGCGGCGTATCGAGGTGGGCGACATGCCTTATGGCGCCAAGGATGAGACGATCCATTACGTCGACCTGCAGCCCAGCGGCCTGCACCGGCAATACACCAGCATCCAGGAAGTCAAAAGTGTGGTGACCTCGCCCAGCGGCGGGCAGGTGCTGCTGCAAAAGGGCTTTCACAACGTCACGGGCCTGGCCTGGAGCGGCCGGGGCAAGATCAAACGCGTGGATGTCTCCGTGGATGGTGGGCGCAACTGGGCGCCGGCGCGTCTGGAAGGGCCGGTGCTGGCCAAATGCCTGACGCGTTTTAATGCCGATTTTGTGTGGAACGGCAAACCAGCCATTTTCCAGAGCCGTGCCGTTGATGAAACCGGCCAGATCCAGCCGACGTACAACGAACTGCGCAAAGTGCGCGCGTCCCGCAGCATTTATCACAACAACGCCATCCAGTCGTGGTCGCTGGAAGAAAACGGCGAGGTGAAAAATGTTCAGATCTAGGGCTTTGTCCGTTTCTCATGGCGTCCGCGTTGCGATGGGCTCGCTGCTGCTGGCGGGTGTTACCCAATGGGCTGCGGCTGCTGACAAGCCGGCGGCGCTCTCCGGCATCGGCCGCACGGCGACGCAGGCGGAGGTCAAGGCCTGGGACATCGATGTGCGGCCCGACTTCAAGGGCCTGCCCAAAGGGCAGGGCTCGGTGCGGCAGGGCGAGGTGATCTGGGAGGCGCAATGTGCGTCCTGCCACGGCAGTTTTGCCGAGTCATCCGAAGTGTTCACGCCGATTGCCGGCGGCGTCACGGCCGACGACATCAAGAATGGCCGCGTGGACGGCCTGATGCCTGGCTCCAACCAGCCGAACCGCACTACGCTGATGAAAGTCTCCACGCTGTCGACGCTTTGGGACTACATTAACCGCGCCATGCCCTGGAACGCCCCGAAAACATTGACGGCCGACGAGGTTTATGCCGTCACTGCCTACATCCTGAACCTGGGCAATATCCTGCCCGACAACTTCACCTTGTCGGACGCGAACATCCGCGAGGTGCAGGCACGCCTGCCCAACCGCAACGGCATGACGACGTCGCACGCGATGTGGCCGGGCAAGGAGCTGGGCGGCACGGCGCGCTCCGATGTCCAGGGCTCGCCATGCATGAAAAATTGCGCTGGTGAAGTGGTGGTCAAAAGCTTTTTGCCAGACTACGCGCGCAACGCCCATGGCAACCTGGCCGAGCAGTCGCGGTTGGTGGGTGCCAGCCGGGGTGTGGACACCACCCGGCCGCCGATGGCCGGAATATTTGAATCAAATACGGCTCCAGACCAGGCAGGACGAGCGCAAGCAGCTCCTGAAAAGATAGCAAACTCCACGCCGGTTGTTGCCGTGCAGCCGCCAGCTGCCGGTAAAACCGCTGCGCCCGGCGTTGCGTCCGTCATGCCGTTGCTGCAAAAAAATACCTGCACCGCCTGCCATGGCATGGACAGCAAGCTGGTCGGGCCATCCTTCAAGGATATAGCCAACAAATATAAAGACCGCGCCGACGCGACGGTTTACCTCTCGGGCAAAATCAAGGCCGGAGGGCAGGGTGTCTGGGGCGCAATCCCCATGCCACCGCAGGCGCTGAGTGCGGCGGAGTCGGCGCAGATTTCCCACTGGCTGGCTCAGGGCGCGTCAAAATGAGGCGCATGGAAATTGACGATGTCGAGACAGCCGGCTTTAACTTTTTCACAGCGTGGTCGGGATAAGTACCGTTTCACGGCTTGACGTTTTTGTGTCCAATCGTTGTTAGTTTTTCAGACATTAAAGTTATATAAAAAAGGAGTTCACCATGGAACGTCGTGATTTTCTGGCCAGCAGTTCTGGCGCCACTGCGCTGGTGCTGGCAGCGGCCACCGGCCTGAACCCGGCCCATGCGCAAAACGCGCCGGGCTGGAACAAGGCCGCTTTTGACAGCAAGTCCCTGGCTGATGCCGCCAAGGCCATGGGCGCGACCAGCGCTCCGGTCGAAAGCAAGGACCTGCTGCTGCAGGCGCCCGAAATTGCCGAGAACGGCAATGTGGTGCGTGTCGGCGCGCAAAGCAACATTGCCAACACCACCCAAATTGCGCTCGTTGTCGAAAAGAACCCCAGCGCGCTGGCTGCCATGTTCGAGATCCCCGCCGGCACCGACGCCAACGTCTCGACCAACATCAAGATGGGCCAGTCATCCAATGTTTACGCGCTGGCGAAGGCCGGTGACAAGTACTTTTATGCGGTCAAGGAAGTGAAGGTCACGCTCGGAGGCTGCGGCGGTTAAGCCGCTCGCACCCGATCACCACCTCAACCCTTGAAATCAGGAGAAAAAAATGTCAGAACCGATGCGAATCCGGGCACAGGCCCAAGGCGATAAAACCACCGTGCGCGTGCTGGTGAGTCACGAAATGGAAAGCGGTCAGCGCAAGGACGCGGCCGGCAAGACCGTCCCGGCCTGGTTTATCCAGAACATCAGCGCCACCTGGAACGGCAAGACCGTGATGAGCGCGCAGTGGGGCACGGCCGTGTCCAAGAACCCTTTTGTGCAGTTCAGCTTCAAGGGCGGCAAGGCCGGCGACAAGATCGCGGTCAGCTGGGTCGACAACCACGGCGACAAGCGCACCGACGAAGCCGTTGTTGCCTGAATCCCGGCCGTTTTCCCGATGCGGCACATTGGCTGCCCCACAACGATATTTGAGGAGTCCACGATGAAGTTGAGCCTGTTTGGGCTGGCGGCCCTGGCCGCCATGGCCACCTTGTCATTGCCTGCGGCGGCGCAGAAGAGCACTGCTGAAGGTATTGCCGAATACCGCGCCATGCTGGCTGACGGCAACCCGGCCGAGCTGTACGAAGCCCGTGGCGAGGCACTCTGGAAACAGGCGCGCGGCCCCAAAAATGCCTCGCTTGAAAAATGCGACCTGGGCAAGGGCCCGGGCGTGGTGAAGGGGGCGTTTGTCGAGCTGCCGCGCTTCTTTGCCGATACCCAGCGGGTGCAGGACATGGAGTCGCGCCTGCTGACCTGTATGGAGCAGCTGCAGGGTTTTAATGCTGCCGAGATCGCCAAAACTCCTTTCGGCGCGGGCGAGCAGAAGTCCATCGAGTCGTTGGTGGCCTATATCTCGGGTGAATCGCGCGATATGACCTTTAACGTGCCGCAGTCGCACGCCAAGGAAAAGCTGATGTACGAAGTCGGCAAGAAAGTGTTTTACCTGCGCGGCGGGCCTTACGACTTTTCCTGCGCCTCCTGCCATGGTGAAGACAACAAGCGTGTCCGCCTGCAGGATTTGCCCAACCTCACCAAACAGCCCGGCGCCGGCAACGGCTTCGGCGCCTGGCCGGCCTACCGTGTCTCCAGCGGCGACCTGTGGAGCATGCAGCGCCGCCTGAACGACTGCTATCGCCAGCAACGTTTCCCCTTCCCGGGGTACGCCTCTGACGCCACCATCGCCTTGGGCGTGTACATGGGCGTCAACAGCAAGGGCGGCGCCTCCATTGCGCCGGCCCTCAAACGCTAATCCGGCAGGAGAGAACTGATGAACACGATTTACACCAAAGCCGCCCTGTCCAGCGTTTGCCTGGCGCTGACTGCCTTTTTACTGTCCAGCTGCGCCGTTGCGCCCACGGCGCAACAGGTCGACGAAGCCACCCAGCAGGTGCTGAAAAGCTCCTTCCGTGAGCAGGGCATCGCGAAGATGGACCGCCTGACGCTGGATGCGTCCAACCAGGCCTGCTCGGAAGCCGCCGGCAAGCCGCTGGAGGAAAAAGCAGCCAAAGCCATTGAAGAAGCCAACCTCAAAACCGTGAAACTGCCTTCCGATGGCAAGTACCTCGGCAGCTGGAGCGAAGGCGAAAAAATTGCGCAGAACGGCCGCGGCCTGACCTGGAGCGACAAGCCCGGCGAAGCCAATGGCGGCAGCTGCTACAACTGCCACCAGATCAGCAAGGCCGAGCTGTCTTTCGGCTCCATCGGCCCCAGTCTTTACAACTACGGCAAGCTGCGTGGCGTGAGCAACCCGGCTTCGCCCGAGAGCAAGCCCATCGTGGAGTACACCTGGGGCAAGCTGTGGAACGCCAAGGCTTACAACGCGTGCTCCGACATGCCGCGGTTTGGCCATGCCGCCATCCTGAACGAGCAGCAGATCCGCGACGTGATGGCGCTGCTGCTGGACCCGAACTCGCCCATCAACAAATAATTTGAGTATTTTCGGCCTCCAGGCCAATAACGACGGACGCAAGCAGCTCCTGCATTAATAGCAACCTGAGAGAGTGCCTGGCACACCGGGCAGGATGACCAACGCCATGAACCTGTCCCGTCGAGAGTTTGCAAGTGTCATGGCCGCTGCGCTGGCTGCCGGTTTCCCTTTGCGCGAGGCCGGCGCCGCCCAGGCTGCAAGCCTGTACGAGCTGCCGCGCACCGGCAATGTGCATCTGCTGCACATGACCGATTGCCATGCCCAGCTGCTGCCGATCTATTTCCGCGAACCCTCCGTCAACCTGGGTGTGGGGGCGATGCGCGGGCAGGCGCCGCACCTGGTGGGCGAACATCTGCTCAAGGCTGCCAGCCTGAAGTCGGGTACGCCCGAGGCGCATGCGCTGACCTTCCTGAACTTTGAGCGGGCGGCGCGCCAGTACGGCAAGGTGGGCGGCTTTGCACACCTTGCAACGCTGGTAAAGCAACTGAAGGCTGGCCGGCCGGGTGCCTTACTGCTCGACGGCGGTGACACCTGGCAGGGCAGCGCCACGGCGCTCTGGACACAGGGCCAGGACATGGTGGATGCAGCCAGGTTGCTGGGCGTGGATGTGATGACGGGCCATTGGGACTTCACCTATGGCGAAGAGCGCATCAAAAAAATCGTCGAGCAGGACTTTGCCGGCAAGGTTGACTTTATTGCGCAAAACGTCAAAACCAGCGACTTTGGCGACCCGGTGTTCAAGCCCTACGTCATCAAGGAAATGAATGGCGTGCCTGTTGCCATCGTCGGCCAGGCTTTTCCCTACACACCGATTGCCAATCCTGGCTGGCTCACACCGAACTGGACTTTCGGCATCCGCGAAAGCGAAATGCAGGAAACGGTGAATGAGGCGCGTGCCAAAGGAGCGCAAGCCGTGGTGCTGCTCAGCCACAACGGCATGGATGTGGACCTGAAGATGGCCTCGCGCGTCACGGGAATCGACGCCATTCTGGGCGGCCACACTCATGACGGCGTGCCGGTGCCTGTTATCGTCAAAAACCCCGGCGGCCAGACCATCGTGACCAACGCGGGCAGCAACGGCAAGTTTTTGGGCGTGCTGGACCTCGACGTCAAGGACGGCAAGGTGGCCGGCTTTAAATATCGCTTGCTGCCGGTGTTTGCCAACTTTTTGCCTGCGGACGTGGCCATGAACGAGCTGATCAGCAAGGTGAGGGCACCTTACACGGCCAAGCTGGGTGAAAAACTGGCGGTAACGGAAGGCACGCTATACCGCCGCGGCAACTTCAACGGCAGCTTTGACCAGCTGATCCTGGACGCGCTGATGAATGTGCGCGGCGCCGAGATCGCGTTTTCACCCGGATTCCGCTGGGGAACCTCTCTGCTGCCCGGCCAGGCCATCACGCGCGAGCACGTGATGGACCAGACTGCGATCACGTATCCCTGGACCACGCTGACGGACATGCGCGGCGACATGATCAAGACCATCCTGGAGGACGTGGGCGACAACCTGTTCAACCCCGATCCGTATTACCAGCAGGGCGGCGACATGGTGCGTGTGGGCGGTTTGACCTACACCTGCGAGCCCGGCGTCAAAATGGGTGAACGCATCCAGGACATGCGTCTGGGCGGCAAGCCCATCGAAGCCGGCAAGACTTACAAGGTGGCCGGCTGGGCACCGGTGGCCGAGGCCAGCAAAAATGCCGGCCCCCCGGTCTGGGAGGTGGTGGAAAGCTATCTGAAGGCCAAAAAGGTCATTCAACCTGTCAAACCCAACACCCCGCGGCTTGTGGGCGTGGCCGGCAACCCGGGTCTTGCCGCCTGACTTTCCGCCCCCAAATGCAGCAGTAGCTTCGAAGCATGTGAGAGCATGTAAGAGGTATGTGGGAGCGTTGGGCGTGCGTAGAAGCGATGGCCTTTTCGGGTATGGTCATGAGCACCGTCTTTCCGCTGTCACAGTTCGGTGGCACAATCTGGGTTGTTTCTGAAGGCCCTTCCTGCCACAGTCGCATCCGCTAATCGGTCCAGCCGTGTTGCGGAAGGTTAATTAACAAGCTTTAACCAGCTAATGTTTCCCAAAGGGAAACGGAGGTCAGCGGATATGAGTTCCAACCCGGCAGCATCGTCTGTCTATTCTGCCTATCAAGGCAACACCTATCTCTTCGGCGGCAACGCGCCCTATGTCGAAGAGATGTACGAAAACTACCTTGCCAACCCCGGCAGCGTGCCCGACAACTGGCGCGAGTATTTCGACGCACTCCAGCACGTTCCCGCCGTCGACGGCAGCAATGCCAAAGACGTTCCACACCTGCCGGTCGTCAACGCCTTTGCCGAGCGCGCCAAGCAGGGCCAGACCAAAGTTGTGGTCGCCAGCGGCGCCGACTCCGAAATGGGCCGCAAGCGCACGGCCGTCCAGCAACTGATCGCCGCCTACCGCAACGTCGGCGCACGCTGGGCCGACCTGGACCCGCTCAAGCGTGCCGAACGCGACAAAATTCCCGAACTGGAGCCGTCTTTCTACGGTTTCAGCGACGCCGACCAGGAAACCGTGTTCAACACCAGCAACACGTTCTTCGGCAAAGACACCATGAGCCTGCGCGAGCTCATGAACGCGCTGCGCGAAACCTACTGCGGCACGATTGGCGCCGAGTACATGTACGCGACCGACCAGAACCACAAGCGCTGGTGGCAGCAAAAGCTCGAATCGATTCGCAGCAAACCCAATTTCACCAAGGAAAAGAAGCTCCACATCCTGGACCGGCTGACTGCAGCCGAAGGCCTGGAGCGTTTCCTGCACACCAAGTACGTCGGCCAGAAGCGCTTCTCGCTCGAAGGCGGCGAGAGCTTCATCGCCTGCATGGACGAGCTGATCCAGCAGGGCGGTATCAAGGGCGTGCAGGAAATAGTGATCGGCATGGCCCACCGCGGCCGCCTGAATGTGCTGGTCAATTCCCTGGGCAAAGTCCCCGCCGACCTGTTCGCCGAATTCGACCACACCGCACCTGAAGACCTGCCCAGCGGCGACGTCAAGTACCACCAGGGCTTCAGCTCCGACGTGACCACCCCTGGCGGCCCGGTCCACCTGACTTTGGCTTTCAATCCCTCTCACCTGGAAATCGTCAACCCCGTGGTTGAAGGCTCGGTGCGCGCCCGCATGGATCGCCGTGCCGACCCCAAAGGCCTGCAGGTGCTGCCGGTGCTGGTGCACGGTGATGCCGCTTTTGCAGGGCAGGGCGTTGTGATGGAAACGCTGGCGCTGGCCGAAACCCGCGGTTATTTCACCGGCGGCACGGTGCACATCGTGATCAACAACCAGATCGGTTTCACCACCAGCGACCCGCGCGACAGTCGCTCGACGCTGTACTGCTCCGACGTCGTCAAGATGATTGAAGCGCCGGTGCTGCACGTCAATGGCGACGACCCGGAAGCCGTGGTGCTGGCTACCCAGCTGGCCCTCGAGTTCCGCATGGAGTTCCAGAAGGATGTCGTGGTCGACATCATCTGCTTCCGCAAGCTGGGCCACAACGAGCAGGACACGCCAGCGCTGACCCAGCCGCTGATGTACAAGAAAATTGCACAGCACCCCGGCACCCGCCGCCTGTACGCCGACAAACTGACGGCGCAGGGCATGGGCGACACCCTGGGCGACGACATGGTCAAGGCCACGCGCGCCGCGCTGGATGCCGGCAAGAGCACGTTTGATCCGGTTCTCACCAACTTCAAGAGCAAGTATGCGGTTGACTGGGTGCCTTACCTGGGCAAGAAGTGGACCGATGCCGGCGACACCGCCATCCCGATGGCCGAGTGGAAGCGCCTTGCCGACAAGATCACGGCCATCCCCGCGACCGTGACGCCGCATCAGCTGGTCAAGAAGGTGTATGACGACCGCGCAGCCATGGGCCGCGGTGACGTCCCTGTGGACTGGGGCATGGGCGAGCACATGGCGTTTGCCTCACTGGTGGCAAGTGGCTACCCGGTGCGCCTGTCGGGCGAAGATTGCGGACGCGGCACGTTCACGCATCGCCATGCCGTCATTCACGACCAGAATCGCGAAAAGTTCGACACCGGTACCTATGTGCCGCTGCAGAACGTGGCCGACAACCAGGCTCCGTTCGTTGTCATCGACTCCATCCTGTCTGAAGAGGCGGTGCTGGCGTTTGAATACGGCTATGCATCGAACGACCCGAACACGCTGGTGATCTGGGAAGCCCAGTTCGGCGACTTCGCCAACGGCGCGCAGGTCGTGATCGACCAGTTCATCGCCTCGGGCGAAGTCAAGTGGGGCCGCGTCAATGGCATCACCCTGATGCTGCCGCACGGCTATGAAGGCCAGGGCCCGGAGCACAGCTCGGCACGCCTGGAGCGTTTCATGCAGCTGTCGGCGGACACCAACATGCAGGTGGTGCAACCGACGACCGCCAGCCAGATCTTCCACGTGCTGCGCCGCCAGATGGTGCGCAACCTGCGCAAGCCGCTGGTCATCATGACGCCCAAGTCGCTGCTGCGTAACAAGGACGCCACCTCGCCGCTGTCCGAATTCACCAAGGGTGGGTTCCAGACCATCATCCCCGAGACCAAGGATGACATCAACAAGAAGGCAGACAAGGTCAAGCGCATCATCGCGTGCTCGGGCAAGGTGTATTACGACCTGGCCAAGAAGCGTGAAGAAAAGGGCATTGACGATACGGCCATTATTCGTGTTGAGCAGCTTTATCCGTTCCCGCACAAGGCTTTTGCGGCCGAGCTGAAAAAGTACCCGAACGCCACCGACATCGTGTGGTGCCAGGACGAGCCACAAAATCAGGGTGCCTGGTTCTTTGTGCAGCACTACATCCACGAGAACATGTTCGAAGGTCAAAAACTGGGCTATTCCGGCCGTGCTGCTTCGGCATCACCGGCTGTGGGCTATTCGCACCTGCACCAGGAGCAGCAAAAGGCGCTGGTGGACGGCGCGTTTGCCAAGCTCAAGGGCTTTGTGCTGACCAAGTAAGGTCGCCCCTTCCCGAACCAAGAACACGAATACAAGAACGAACCCGAAAGAATCAACATGGCTATCGTAGAAGTCAAAGTCCCCCAGTTGTCCGAGTCCGTGGCCGAGGCCACCATGCTGCAGTGGAAGAAAAAAGTCGGTGATGCAATCGCCGTGGATGAAATCCTGATTGAGATCGAAACCGACAAGGTGGTGCTGGAAGTGCCGGCGCCTTCCGCCGGCGTGCTGACCGAGCTGGTCGTCGCGGACGGCGGCACGGTGGTGTCAGATCAGGTGATTGCCCGGATCGACACCGAAGGCAAAGCGGGTGCCGCTGCTCCTGCAGCCGCTCCGGCGGCGGCCGCTGCAGCACCTGCCGCTGCTGTTGTCTCCGCGCCTGCACCCGCAGCCGGTGGCTCCATGGCTGGCGTTCCCATGCCGGCTGCAGCCAAGCTGATGGCCGACAACAACCTTGCCGCTGGTTCGGTGCCTGGAACCGGCAAGGATGGCCGCGTTACCAAGGGCGACGTCCTCGGTGCGGCTGCTGGCGGTGCCAAGCCGGCCGCTGCTGTTGCCATTCCCACAGGCGTGCCTACTGCGGCCTTGCCGCAGGTTGCTGCTTCCGCCAAACCTTCCGATCTTGGTGACCGCCCTGAGCAGCGCGTGCCCATGAGCCGCCTGCGCGCGCGTATCGCCGAGCGACTGCTGCAATCGCAGGCCACCAACGCCATCCTGACCACGTTCAATGAAGTGAACATGGCGCCGGTGATGGAAATGCGCAAGCGCTTCCAGGAGAAGTTTGAAAAAGAACACGGTGTGAAGATCGGCTTCATGAGCTTCTTCGTCAAGGCCGCTGTGCATGCGTTGAAGAAGTACCCCGTGCTCAACGCATCGGTTGACGGCAATGACATCGTTTACCACGGCTACTTCGACATCGGCATCGCCGTCGGTTCCCCGCGCGGCCTGGTGGTGCCCATTCTGCGCAATGCAGACCAGATGAGCTTTGCCGACATCGAGAAGAAGATTGCCGAATACGGTGCCAAGGCACGCGACGGCAAGCTGGGCATTGAAGAAATGTCCGGCGGTACTTTCTCGATCTCCAATGGCGGTGTTTTCGGCTCCATGTTGTCCACGCCTATCATCAACCCGCCGCAGTCGGCGATCCTGGGCGTGCATGCGACCAAGGACCGCGCCGTGGTCGAAAACGGCCAGATCGTGGTCCGTCCGATGAACTACCTGGCCATGAGCTATGACCACCGCATCGTCGACGGTCGTGAAGCCGTGCTGGGCCTGGTGGCGATGAAAGAAGCGCTGGAAGATCCTGCACGTCTGCTGTTCGACATCTAAGGCTGTCGATGCGCCGCCTCGTCGCCTGCCTGGCCTGCACGTTGAGCGTGGGCCTTGCCGTGGCTGCGGCGCCGGTTGGCGACAACTGGAGCGGCCACTACGGGTTGCAGTGGGTCAGTGTTTCGCAGGCGGGGTCCCGGCTGGTACTGGCGAAGGCGCCGGATGCTGACCCGGGGAAGCTGGTTGAAAAATACCAGTCGGACCTGGTCCGCTGGACCATTGCCGATGTGCGGACCCCTGCGGAGACCGTATTCCTGCGCCGCTTTCTCGCGGAGGAGTATGAGGGCTTCGGCTGGGCCGCGCTGCATGCCGCCGGCGGGATTGAATGCCTCGATGCCAGGCATCTGTTTGTCTGCAAGACCACGCCCGGAACGACCGTGAAAATTGGCCGCGATGGTCCCCAGCAGGAAAGCCTGCTGGCGCGCACCGGTGTATTTGGAATCGTCCTCCACGCGGGGGCGTTTGAACTCAAGAAGGAATAAAGAAACATGTCTAAACAATTCGACGTCATCGTCATCGGTGGCGGCCCCGGCGGTTACATTGCCGCGATTCGCGCCGCCCAACTGGGTTTCAACGTCGCCTGTATCGACGAATGGAAGAACGCCAAAGGCGGCCCGGCCCTGGGTGGCACCTGCACCAACGTCGGCTGCATTCCGTCCAAGGCGTTGCTGCAATCGTCCGAACATTTCGACCATGCCAGCCACCACTTTGCCGATCATGGCATTGAGGTCAAGGGCCTAGGCCTGGATGTCACGAAGATGCTTGCCCGCAAGGACACTGTCGTCAAGCAGAACAACGACGGCATCGTCTACCTGTTCAAGAAGAACAAGGTCACCTTTTTTCACGGCCGTGGCTCCTTTGTCGCCGCCAAAGAGGGTCTCTATGACGTCAAGGTCGCTGGTGCCGCTGAGGAAACCATCTCCGGCAAGCACATCATCGTGGCCACGGGTTCCAACGCCCGCGCGCTCCCGGGCGCGCCATTTGACGAGGAAAACATCCTGTCGAATGACGGAGCACTGCGCATCGGCGCCGTTCCCAAGAAGCTGGGCCTGATCGGCTCCGGGGTGATCGGCCTGGAAATGGGCTCGGTCTGGCGCCGCCTGGGTGCAGACGTGACGGTACTGGAAGGCCTGCCGACGTTCCTGGGCGCGGTTGATCAGCAGATCGCCAAGGAAGCCAAGAAGGCATTCGACAAGCAGGGCCTGAAAATCGCGCTCGGCGTGAAGGTCGGCGAGATCAAGAGCGGCAAGAAAGGTGTGAGTGTTGCCTACACCGATGCCAAGGGCGAAGCCCAGACCCTGGAAGTGGACAAGCTCATCATCTCCATTGGCCGGGTAGCCAACACCCAGGGCCTGAACCCTGAAGCCGTTGGCCTGAAGCTCGACGAGCGCGGCGCCGTGGTGGTGGATGACGAATGCAAGACCAGCCTGCCCAATGTCTGGGCTATCGGTGACGTGGTACGCGGGCCCATGCTGGCGCACAAGGCCGAGGAAGAGGGCGTTGCGGTTGCCGAGCGCATTGCCGGGCAGCATGGGCATGTCAACTTCAATACGATCCCCTGGGTGATCTACACCAACCCTGAAATCGCCTGGGTGGGGCAGACCGAAGAGCAACTCAAAGCTGCCGGCCGGGCGTACAAGGCAGGGACTTTCCCGTTCATGGCCAATGGCCGCGCACGCGCGCTGGGTGACACGACTGGCATGGTGAAGATGCTGGCCGATGCCGCGACGGATGAAATTCTCGGCGTGCACATCGTCGGCCCGATGGCCAGCGAACTGATCGCCGAATGCGTGGTGGCCATGGAATTCCGCGCCAGCAGCGAAGACATTGCGCGTATTTGCCATGCCCATCCGTCATTGAGCGAGGCGACCAAGGAAGCTGCGCTGGCGGTCGACAAGCGCACCTTGAATTTCTGAGCACGCAGGCAAGAAGTCGGTGAATCAACCGGTGCGCTCGGCGTATGACGCCGAACTTGCGGCGCGGGGCTATCAAAGCGATCCTGCCCAGTTGCGGGCAGTCGAAGCGCTTGAGCGTTGTGCCTCTGAGTGGGCGGCGTTCAAGGAGCAGCGCTCCAATGCCATCAAGAAGCTGATAAACCGGCCTGATGTCCCTCGTGGCGTGTACATGTACGGAGGCGTCGGCAGGGGGAAAAGCTTCTTGATGGACTGCTTTTTCGGGGCTGTCCCACTCAGGCGCAAGGTACGGCTGCACTTTCACGAGTTCATGCGCGAGGTGCACCGGGAGTTGCAGGACCTTCAGGGTACGGCAAATCCGCTGGACGAACTCGGTCGGCGCATTGCGAAGCGATACCGGCTCATCTGCTTTGACGAGTTTCATGTGGCGGACATCACCGACGCGATGATTCTTCACCGTCTGTTGTCGGCGCTGTTTGACAATGGGGTCGGCTTTGTCACAACTTCCAACTTTCAGCCGGACGAGCTGTATCCGAATGGCATGCATCGCGACCGTGTTCTGCCTGCCATTGAATTGCTGAAGGCGAGGCTGGAGGTCATCAGTGTTGACAACGGGACGGACTACCGCGGGCGCACGTTAGCCCAGGCGAAGCTCTATCACACCCCGCTAGGCCTTCAGGCCGATGCTGAAATGACTGAAACTTTTAATGCGCTGGCAGAGTCTCAGGATGAGAACCCGGTATTGCAGATTGAGTCCAGGCAAATCCAGGCCAGGCGCAAGGCGGGGGGAGTCGTCTGGTTTGACTTCAAGACGCTGTGCGGTGGTCCGCGTTCGCAAAACGATTACCTGGAAATAGCCACGCAGTTTCATACCGTGCTGCTAAGCGATGTACCGCATATGCCGGTGCGTATGGCGTCGGAGGCACGGCGGTTTACCTGGCTGGTGGATGTGCTGTATGACCGCCGGGTCAAGTTGATCATGTCGGCAGAAGTCGCTCCTGAGGCGTTGTACACCGAGGGGCCGCTGGTACACGAATTCCCCCGTACGGTTTCCCGGCTCAACGAAATGCAGTCAAAGGAATTCCTGGCGCTTGAACGCAGAAACGTGGATACAACACTCACATGAAGCATCTGGTTACCGCCTGTTTTCTCATCGCTTTAAGCGTGCTCGCGAATGCGCAGTCCACGGTCGAGACGGCTGCACCCGCTGACCAGATGCGAAGCATTGATGCCGAGCGGACGAGAATCAGCGCCGAACGCAACAGGCTGGAAGCAGGATTTTTGGCTGAGGATGCAGCCTGCTACGACCGGTTTGCCGTCAACAGCTGCCTGGGAAAAGTCAATGACCGGCGGCGCGAAGCCATGGCAGACCTTCGCCGGCAAGAGCTGTCGCTCAATGACGAGGAACGCCGCATCAAGGGTGCGGAGCAGATCCGTAAAACGGAAGAGAAATCGTCAGCTGAAAAGCAGCAGGAGGCCGCAGACCGCCGGGCGAAGGCCTTAGCAGACTCCCAATCCCGTCTTGAACGGGAGAAAAAGAAAGCCGAGGACCGTGGCGCAGCCAAGGCCGCAGAGCAAGGCAGCAGCGACGCCAACGCTGCCAAGATAAAGGGTAGCCAGGAACGGGTCCAGGACCGGCTCGACAAGCAGGCCACGGCTGCGGAAGAAGCCAAAAAATTCAGTGACCGTCAGAAGGAGGCTCAGGAGCGCAAGGCGCAGCATGAGCGTGACCGCCTGAAACAAACCAAACCCCCGGCGAAGCCGCTGCCTTTGCCGGAGTAAGCCTGGTTTTGAACTACCGTGCGGAACTCAACCCAGAGGTTCGAGTTTGACGATTACCAGCGAGAGGTTGTCACCGCCGCCTCTTGCGCGGGATCTTGCTTTCTGGATCAGGAACTCAGTTGCCTCGCGAGGTGACAGCATTGACAGGGCCGAGCCCATTTCACTGGTGCTGAAATAGTGCCAAACTCCGTCACTGCAAGCCAGCAGGACGTCTTCAGGCCGGAGTTGCGGGATGAAATGGTGGGTAATAGGTGGCGCATCTTCAGTGCCCAGGCAGCCCATCAGGATGTTCGACTGCGGATGGACATTGGCTTCTTCCTCGGTAATCTCGCCTTTGTCCACCAGGGTCTGCACATACGAATGGTCAACCGTCCTGTGCACAAGCTTGCTGCCCTGGTAATGGTAAATCCTTGAGTCGCCGGTATGTACCCAGTGACAGTCCCCGCCCGGGTTGATCAGAAATGCTGCCAGCGTGCTGTGCGGTTCCTGCTCGGCCGAGATCGCAGTCAGTTTGATGACGATATGGGCTTCTTCAATGACCTGCTTGAGCATCGCAGGCGCATCATCCGTTTCCGGGGCATAGCGCTCAAAAAGCTGCTTGGCCGTCAACATGACCTGATCGGAGGCCTTGCGCCCTCCGCTACGGCCTCCCATACCGTCAGCCACGATACCCAGCATGCAGCCGGGAATGCGTGAGTGACTGAACAGATTGACCTGATCCTGCTGGTAGTCCCGATCGCCTTTATGGATACCGGTGGACGCTGTGATTCGATAACCTTTGGACATTGTGTGGTCGTTCAAGCGCGAGGCTCGATTTATGGTCGCAATCGACGTATTATCAAGCGAAGCAGCGTGTACGGATAAAAAACCTTGGACTTAAATTTACATTCTCCGGAACGCCAGCTGATCGAACTCAAAATGGAGCACGCCGATCTCAATGCGCTGGTGGACCTGACCGCGCACGCCTTTCCCATTGATGAGTTGTTGCTCAGGCGCCTCAAAAAGCGGCGCCTGCAGCTTCGTGACCAGATTGCACAGCTTGAGCTGTCGCTGGATCCCCCAGAGCCTGCTTGATGACCCTTGCGATAGAAGTAGAAGAGGCCTTTGCGCCGGGCGGTGTCCTGTCGCGCGCCGCGGAGCATTTCGTGCCCCGCAGCGGCCAGACTGAAATGGCTCTGGCCGTGGCGCGTGCAATCGAGGGAGCATACCCCTTGGTGGTCGAGGCCAGTACCGGCGTAGGTAAAACTTTTTCATACCTGGTCCCCGCTTTGCTAAGCGGCGAGCGCGTGTTGTTGTCGACAGCGACCAAGGCCTTGCAGGACCAGCTTTTCGGTCGTGATTTGCCGCGACTGGTGGAGACGCTGGGTCTTCCCGTCAGTATGGCGCTTCTCAAGGGCCGGGGCAGCTACCTGTGCCTGCACCGGATGGAAATGGCGCGCCAGGAGGCTTATTTGCCCGACGGCGTTTCCGTGCGCGCCCTGGCCAAAATTGAGGAATGGTCCAAGATTACGCGCACCGGCGACCTGGCCGAACTCCCTGGCCTGGACGAACGTTCGCCGATGATTCCGCTGGTGACCTCCACCCGTGAGAACTGCCTGGGCGCCACCTGTCCGCGTTTTCGGGCCTGTCATGTGAATCTGGCCCGCAGGGAAGCCATGGCCGCCGACGTGGTGGTGATCAACCATCACCTGTTCTTTGCCGACTTGGCGGTGCGCGAATCCGGCGTCGCTGAATTGCTGCCTTCCGTGCGCATTGCCATCTTCGATGAAGCGCATCAGCTCAACGAGACCGGCGTGCAATTTCTGGGAACAAACCTCACCACGGGCCAGCTTCTTGATTTTGCACGGGACATGCTGGCAACCGGCCTGCAGCTGGCCCGCGGGCTGGTGGACTGGCAGGAGGTGGTGTCGGCCGTCGAGCACGCTGCGCGGGAGTTGCGTCTGTGTGCCGGGAAACAGTACCCAGGAACCAAACTGCGATGGGTGGGTGAGTCTCCGGAGGGGTTGAATGCGGCTGAGTGGAACAGTGCGTTGCAAGTCATTCACACGTCTTGCGAGCGGGCTTGTGCCGCCCTGGATACGGTCAGTGAAATCGCGCCTGATTTCGTTCGCCTCCATGAGCGTGCCGAGGAGCTGGCGGAACGCGCCCAGCGCTTCGTTCACACATGCGAGGCGGGCTGCGTGCGCTGGGCTGACGTGGGAACCCAGCTCCGGCTGGTCGAGTCGCCGCTGGATATTTCGAAGGCGGTGAAAAGCAAAGTGCTGGGTGCGTCCGCCGGTTCCGCAAAGTCATGGATATTCACTTCTGCCACACTGGGAGATGACGACAAGCTCAGCTGGTTTACCAAGCCTTGCGGGCTGGAAGATGCCGAGGTCTTGCGGGTAGGAAGTCCTTTTGATTACGAGAGGCAGGCGGCGTTATATGTGCCTGAGGTGTTCCCCAAACCGGGAGATCCTGCTCACACCATGAAAGTCGCCGAAGCTGCCGCCAGATGGTCGAGGCATCTCGGGGGGCGCACCATGGTTTTGACGACCACGCTGCGGGCTTTGCGCACCATTGGTGATGCACTCAGAGAGGTTTTTCTGGATTCGCCGGACATGGAGGTGCTGGTTCAGGGTGCCATGCCCAAGCGTGTGCTGATTGAACGTTTCCGTGAAGGCAATGCCAATGGCGGCAAAGGCTGCGTGCTGGTGGCTTCGGCGTCATTTTGGGAGGGCATTGACGTGCCAGGCGACGCGCTGCAATTGGTTGTCATTGACAAGCTGCCTTTTCCGCCTCCGAACGACCCGCTGGCAGAGGCGCGCTCAAAGCTTCTCGAATCACAAGGACGCAGTGCTTTTAACGACTATTTTCTGCCTGAGGCGGCGGTAGCCCTCAAGCAGGGTGCCGGGCGCCTGATACGCCGAGAAAGTGACCAGGGGGTGTTGGTGGTCTGCGACAGCCGCCTGGCAACCATGGGTTATGGGCGGCGTTTGCTGAGAGCTCTTCCGCCGATGCGGCGGTTGGCATCCGAGGAGGAGCTGTTCGACCGGCTGGAAGCTCTTACCAAAACTTGTACCAAGGATTGTCTCCCGACTTGAATCCCTTGCTCAAGTATTCGCTCTGCGGGTAGCTCTTTTCGAGGATACGGCGGGTATCGTCACGCAATTCGACCATACCCAGCGCTTCGTAGGACTTATAGAGAATGAAGATAGCCTCTTCCAATGCGGGTACATCGCGGTAGTCGGCGATTGCACTCTGCGCACGGTTGATTGCCGCCACGTAGGCACCCCTTGAGTAATAGTACCGCGCGACATGCACTTCGGATTGGGCCAGCGAGTTCACGATATAGCTCATCCGCAGGCGGGCATCCGGCGAGTATTTTGACTCTGGGAAGCGGGTCACAAGGTCCCTGAATGACTCAAAGGATTCCTTGGCTGCTTTTTGGTCCCTTTCGGACAAATCCTGACGGGAAATAAACCCGAAAATACCGAGATTGTCATTGAAGTTCACCAGGCCTTTGAGATACAACGCATAGTCCAGGGCCGGACTGGCCGGGTGCAGTCTCATAAACCGGTCCAATGTCGCGATAGCCTGAGCTTGTTCTCCTCCCTTATATTGGGCATAGGCTTTCTCAAGCTGCGCTTGCTGGGCGAGGGGGGTACCTGCAGCACGGCCTTCCAGTTTTTCGTACAGCGGGATTGCCTTGTCATAGGCCCCGCCGCTGGCTTCATCTTTTGCTTCGGCGTAAATCTTGTTCGGGCTCCATGTAGCAGTCTTGTCGGGCGCAGGGGTGCTCGAGCATCCGGCAATCACAAAAGACAAAGCGCAAACGGCTGCAAAAAGCGGCATTGCATTGGGAACAACCGATAATTTGGTGGAAAACATTGCAATCGACCTTCTTGATGACTGATTCAGAACAAAGCAAATTGATTATATCGGGCGCTATTGCGCCTGAGGAGGTGCCGGATGAGGCTCTGGAGGAGGGCGATACGGCTGTCGAGGTGGAGTTGCGGCAGGTAGCTGTCCCGGTCGAAAGCCATGGCAGCCGTCTCGACCGCGCTTTGGCCGCCATTGTGCCCGAGTTCTCACGCACATATCTTCAACAGTTGATCGACTCCGGCATGGTGAGACTCGGCGGCTCTATAGTCACCAAAACATCCACGAAGGTCCGAGCTGGTGATGAACTCGCCATTGAGTTGCGTCCAACGCCGCAAAGCCAGGCATTCAGGCCTGAAGCGATGGAACTGGACATCGTGTTCGAGGACGCTTGCCTGATGGTGATCAACAAACCTGCCGGGCTGGTTGTGCATCCGGCGCCCGGCAACTGGAGCGGGACCTTGTTGAACGGCTTGCTGGCGCATGATCCGCAGGCCGTCTTCCTGCCACGCGCCGGCATTGTTCACCGCCTTGACAAGGACACCAGCGGTTTGATGGTGGTCGCCCGGCAGCGGACGGTGATGGACCAGTTGGTCGGCCTGATCGCCGCCCGCGACGTGAGCCGGGAATATGTCGCACTGGCCCATGGTGCCTGGCTGGGCGGGAAAACCCGGCAGGTAGAAGCTGCCATTGGGCGGGATCCACGCAACCGTTTGCGAATGGCCGTGGTGAACCTGGAAAAGAACGCCGGGAAGCCGGCATCCACTATGGTGTCGCTGCTTCAAAGTGCCGGTAAGCACTGCCTGGTCAAATGCAAGCTGCACACCGGTCGCACGCACCAAATCCGGGTCCATATGGCCTTCATTGGCCATCCCCTGGTATCCGACGAGTTGTACGGGGGAGCTCCTGCTGCTGGGCTTGGCCGTCAAGCGCTGCATGCGTGTCGACTGGCATTCGAGCATCCGGTGACTGGCAAAGTGATGGAGTTCCGGTCAGACCCTCCAGCCGACCTTCAGGCTGCCATCGCCGGTTTGGGCCTGATATACAATCAAATCCAGTAGTTTTCAGCTACCTGCACCATGGCATCCTGATCAGGAGATTGCGTATTGGGTGCCCTGCGCGCCAAGCGCCGAACCCACGTTTTCCCGGCCCTTTTTTCCGCTTTTTTTCGGAACGACCACAATCATGAATACGACGGATGCAAAACGCGTCCTCGAAACAGCACTTATTTGCGCGCAGCAACCATTGCCCCTGCGCGAAATGGGAGTTCTGTTTAACGGGGTATTGACTGCGGACAGCCTCAAGCTGGTGCTTGAGGAGTTGCAAAGCGATTGGTCTGGTCGTGGCGTGGAACTTGTTCACGTGGCGACGGGATGGCGTTTTCAAAGCAGGCCGCAGATGCGTGAATATCTGGACCGGCTGCACCCCGAAAAGCCCCCGCGCTATAGCCGTGCCACACTGGAAACCTTGGCCATCATTGCTTATCGTCAGCCGGTGACGCGCGGTGACATGGAGGACATCCGGGGGGTCACGATCAACAGCATGATCCTCAAGCAGCTCGAAGATCGCGGGTGGGTGGAAGTGATCGGCCATCGGGAAACTGTCGGCCGCCCGGCACTTTATGCCACCACCCGGCAGTTTCTTGACGACCTTGGGGTCGAGTCGCTGGACCAGCTTCCCGTGATGGACAGCAGCCCGAATCAGCTTCCGATGCTCGAGCAGATAGAGTTTGGCATCTCTGAACTTGCGGGCAAGCCGGAGGTGGGTATGGATGGTATAGCTGTTGAGCGGCTGGAACCTGCTGTGCCGGAGCCCGTGTCAGGCACGGCTGAAGAGCCTGAGATTGGTGAGATCGCCGAAGCGCCAACTTTGTACACGCAACCACAGGTCGCTGACGACAGTGATACCGGGCCTCTTGAGAACAATGAGACCGGTGGCGATGAGCCCACCCGAATGTAAATCATGACCCAACAAGACCCTCCTGCTTCCGAATCTGCGGACACACCTCGTGAGCCGCAGGAAAAGGTGCTCATAGAGGAGCAAGCCGTGCAAGATTTGCCGGAAGCAATCGCACCCCCCGAGTCCGGCCCCGCGCAAGCCATCCGTACTCCAGCGCCGCGGCCTCTCGCCGGCCGCAATGTCCCAGCCCCTGGCGCCATCCGGTTTGAGGATGTCGTGACTGGGCAATTCGATGCTGATGAGGAAGACGTTGCGTTGGCGCTGCCCAAGCGAGTGCTGGCGCCCCAGCCCGAGACCCCCAAGCTGCACAAAGTGCTTGCCCAGGCGGGACTGGGTTCCCGGTTGGAGATGGAGCAACTGATTCTGGAGGGGCGAATCTCGGTCAATGCTGAGCCTGCCCATATAGGGCAACGCATCCAGTTTGGCGATACGGTCAAAGTCAATGGCAAGCCAATCCGGGTGCGTATCGACCCGCCGCCGCCAAGGGTGATCGCCTATCACAAGCCCACCGGAGAGGTCGTCACACATGATGATCCGCAAAACCGTCCAACCGTCTTTCGCCGCTTACCCAAGCTGTTCCAGGGCAAATGGCAATCGGTCGGTCGCCTTGACTTGAACACGGAGGGCCTTCTGCTACTCACCAGTTCGGGTGAATTGGCCAACAAGTTGATGCATCCGCGTTTCGGCCTGGAGCGTGAGTACGCTGTTCGTGTGCTCGGTGCGCTAAATAACGAAGAGAAAAAACGCTTGCTCGAAGGTGTGAACCTGGATGACGGCATGGCCCAGTTCAGCTCCATTGAAGCCGGAGGGGGGGAAGGCGCCAACTGCTGGTACAAGGTCACCATCTCCGAAGGGCGTAACCGTGAGGTCAGACGGATGTTTGAGGCAGTGGGGCACGCTGTCAGCCGCCTTATTCGCATCCGCTATGGGGCCATGGTTCTCCCGCGCGGCCTCAAGCGCGGCGCGTTTGTCGAACTCGATGAGCGCGATATCTGGGCCCTGACAAGCGCTTTGACGCGTTCCGAATCCCGCGCAGTGCCGGGCGGGCCGCAGGCATCCGGCGCTCATGGAGAGGGGGTTGAGCCACCGAGGCGAGGACCGCGCAGAAACGAACGCCAGCGCGGCGACCGCGGGCGGTCGTCATCGCCAAACAGCGAACTATCTCAAGCGCCGGTACAAGGCGGATCGGGGGACGATCAGGAGACTCATGATCCACATGAGTTGCAACCGCCGCTGAATCTCAACGATTCTGCACCCCGTGGAAACCGACGTCGCGGCGGCAAGGGGCGTAACCAGGGTGGCAATCCTGGTGGTGGTTTCCGGACCGGCCAGCCGCAAGGCAACGGCAATGGAGTGCCGGGACAAAAAAGGCGGGATGACCGGGGTGACAAAACTGCCGGCGGAGCGCAGCCCGATCCGATGAAAACCTCATTTGGGTATATCGGTGCGGACACTTTTACCCGGCAGCGACAGGGGCAAGGCCAGGGTCAGCAGCGTCGCGGGGGCGGTGGTACGGGCGGAAACGGTACCGGTGGACCGCGCCGCGGCGGTGCGGGTGGTGGAAACCGGGGAGGCGGTAATCGCGGTGGTGGGAGCCGCGGCGGAAATCGATGACCCCGCAGAGGCACCTCAAACCGCAAGGTTGATTTGTGCCAATATGCCTACAGGTTAAAATCATGGGCTTTATTCAAATTTTTGAATAATTTACGACTCCAAAAAATTTAAGTTAAGGAAATCTCATGGCAATCGAGCGCACTCTCTCCATCATCAAACCCGACGCCGTGGCAAAAAACGTCATTGGGCAAATCTATGCGCGTTTTGAAGCTGCTGGCTTGAAGATTGTGGCAGCCAGGATGGCTCACTTGTCACAAGGCGAGGCTGAGGCTTTTTATGCGGTGCACAAAGAGCGCCCGTTCTTCAAAGACCTGGTTTCCTTCATGATTTCCGGTCCCGTCATGATCCAGGCGCTGGAAGGCGAGGGCGCCATTCTGAAAAACCGTGATTTGATGGGGGCTACCGATCCGAAGAAGGCTGCCGCCGGCACCATTCGTGCTGATTTCGCCGACAGCATTGATGCCAATGCCGTCCATGGTTCGGATGCCGCTGAAACGGCCAAGGCGGAAATTGCTTTCTTCTTTCCCGGCATGAGCGTTTACTCGCGTTAACCATGTCTCGCCCCATGCTTTGCTACACCCAGCCAGGGCCGTCGCTTGCTTGGGGCAGCTCAGTCGGTTCTCTACTGCGATGACTGCCAACCTTCTTGACTACGATCTGGATGGTTTGGCAGCCTTTTGTGGGCAGCTTGGTGAAAAGCGCTTTCGGGCCACGCAGCTTTTCCGCTGGATTCACCAAAAAGGGGTTGCAGATTTCGGGCAAATGACGGATTTGGCAAAATCCCTGCGCAATAAGCTGACAGGATCAGCCCAGGTTGTGAGCCCCACAGTGGTTTCCCGCCACGATTCCGCCGATGGGACCATCAAATGGTTATTTGATGTCGGTGCAGGCGATATCATTGAAACTGTTTTTATTCCGGAAACCGATCGAGGAACATTGTGCATTTCCTCGCAGGCCGGCTGTGCTGTTGGTTGCCGGTTCTGCTCTACGGGTCACCAGGGTTTCAGCCGTAACCTGACCACGGGAGAGATCGTTTCCCAGCTATGGTTTGCCGAGCATTTCCTGCGGCAGCATCTAGGTCGGGATGAACGGGTGATTTCCAACGTCGTCATGATGGGCATGGGCGAGCCCCTGCAGAACTACTCGCAGCTCCTGCCAGCCCTGAAGGTCATGCTTGACGACCATGGTTATGGCCTATCACGCCGACGGGTGACGGTATCGACATCGGGCGTTGTGCCCATGATTGACCGGTTGGCCGGGGACTGCCCGGTAGCCTTGGCTGTATCGCTGCATGCGCCGGAAGATGGGCTGCGCGACAACCTTGTGCCCTTGAATAAAAAATACCCCATATCCGAACTGCTTGCGGCCTGCACCCGCTATCAATCATCGGCGCCCCGGGACTTCATCACGTTTGAGTATTGCATGCTCGATGGTGTGAACGACCAGCCAGAGCATGCGCGTCAGCTCGTATCGCTGGTTCGAACCCAGGCAGAGAAGGGGCTCTCCTGCAAATTCAACCTGATTCCCTTTAATCCATTTCCGGCTTCGGGTTTGAAGCGTTCTGACATGCCGCAGGTGATGGCATTTGCGAAAATCCTGATGGATGCGGGTATTGTGACAACCGTCAGGAAAACCCGGGGGGACGATATTGATGCGGCTTGCGGGCAACTGGCTGGCGATGTGCAGGACCGCACAGGTGTAGATCAGCGCATGGCGGCGCAGCGGCAAGGTATGCTCGGGGGAATCAAGGTCGTAGTGGCCAAAGGGATGGGTACATGAGATTTCGCGCCAATATGATCTGGGTGCCGGCCTGCTGGCTGGTAGTGTTGCTCACAGGGTGTGCCAATCAGGCCGGAACTCCGGGGACCTCGGGTAACCGGACTGACATTGTCACGGAATCAGACGAGCCTGATCAGCGGCGGCGAGCGAGATTGCGGCTTGAACTGGCTACCGGATATTTCGAGCAGGGGCAGATTACCGTAGCGTTGGATGAAATCAAGCAATCGCTGGTAATCGATCCTACATTTGCAGATGCGTACAACTTGCGCGGCCTTGCTTATATGAGGCTTAACGATATTCCATTGGCTGAGGACAGTTTTCGTCGTGCGCTTGCGCTGAACCCTCGCGACGCTGGTGTGGCTCATAACTACGGCTGGCTTTTGTGCCAGCAGGGTCGCTATACCGATTCACTTCGGTGGTTTACCCAGGCGATCGCCAATCCAACTTATGCCGGCAGGGCAAAAACCCTGATGACTCAGGGAATTTGCCAGCTTCGCGGGGGGCAGCGAGTGGAAGCCGAGCAGAGCTTGATGCAAGCCTATGAGCTGGATGCGGGTAATCCCATTATTGGTTATAACCTTGCGAACCTACTGTATGAGCGCGGCGATGTGACGCGCGCCCAGTTTTACATTCGCCGCTTGAACAACAGCGATCTGGCCAACGCAGAGACACTTTGGCTTGGCATCAAGGTTGAGCGAAAATTAAACAATCGAGACTCGGTACGGCAGCTCGGTGATCAGCTTAAAAAGCGTTTTGCGCAGTCCCGGGAGGCTGCTGCTTATGACAAAGGGGCGTTCAATGAGTGACGCTGACGTTGTTGCGCCGGCTGGGGAGGCCATATCTGGAATGGCTGCGTCTGGCGTTGACCGGGGTACTGACTTCGAGCCCACGGCAGGCACACTGCTTCGTGAGGCAAGAGAGGCTGCAGGCATACATATCGCGGCCCTCGCAGTATCCTTGAAGGTTCCGGTAAAAAAACTCGAGGCGCTGGAGCTGGATCGCTTTGACTTGCTGCCGGATGCTGTTTTTGTTCGGGCCCTGGCTTCCAGTGTGTGCCGTAGCCTGAAACTGGATGCGGCCCCTGTGCTGGAACGCTTGCCTCAAACCAGCGCCCCCAAGCTGATATACCAAGGTGCTGGCATCAATGCACCGTTTCGCTCGCCAGGGGAAGGTCCCCGGCCCGCTGTGTGGACCCAGGTTTCGAAGCCTGCAGTGCTGGCCGGCCTGGCGTTGTTGCTTGGTGCTCTGGTATTGATTTTCCTGCCAGTCATCAAGCCGGATGCCACGAAGGGTCAGAGTGATAGCGAGATGCAAGCTGGCGGCGCCGAGGCCGCCAAACCGCTGCCCGCAGCTGTGGCGATGACGGGCGGAGGATTGGTAAACGACGCCAAGCCTGTTTTTCCCACAGAGCAGAGTCATGAGACTTTTTCAGGCGCCGGGGCTGCCACGGTTGCCGGCTCTCCCGCCGGCCCTGCTGTGACGACAACTACCTCTCTACCTGGTCCGGCCGTTCAGCCTGCTCCGGTGCCAGTGCCAAGTGGTGTTGCCGCACCTGTATCGCCAGCGGCACCGGCGGGTATCGTGACTTTTCGCGCCAGGGGCGAATCCTGGGTGGAGGTGACGGATGCCAAGGGAACGGTTGTGCTGCGCCGTACCCTGACCGCCGGAGAGGTCGCTGGTGCGTCCGGGGCGTTGCCACTGGCCGCCGTGGTGGGTAAGGCAGATGTGACGCAAGTGCAGGTGCGCGGCCAGGCTTTTGATCTGAGCAGCGTGGCCAGGGACAATGTTGCCCGATTTGAGGTGAAATAATGTCGAAGGGTTGCCTTCCGATCGAGTCCGCTTTTCCCAAAGCGCGGCGCTCCCTCCAGTCACAGGTGTCATGGGGTGCCCGTGTTTTGACTGTCGGCGGCGATGCGCCGGTGCGCGTCCAGTCCATGACCAATACCGACACGGTGGATGCCATTGGCACCGCGATTCAAGTCAAGGAACTGGCGTTGGCGGGTTCCGAGATGGTTCGCATCACCGTCAACACGCCGGAAGCGGCGCAGGCTGTTCCGCATGTGCGTGAGCAACTCGACCGGATGGGGATCGACGTTCCACTGATAGGGGACTTTCATTACAACGGCCATCGGTTGTTGACGGATTACCCCGCTTGCGCGGAGGCGTTGTCCAAATACCGCATCAATCCCGGAAATGTTGGCAAGGGCGACAAACGTGACCGGCAGTTTGGCCAGATGATAGAGGTGGCCATGCACTGGAAAAAACCAGTGCGTATCGGCGTGAACTGGGGCAGCCTTGATCAGGAGCTGCTGGCAAGCCTGATGGATGAAAACAGTGCGCGTGCAGTCCCCTGGGATGCCAGGCAGGTCATGTATGAAGCATTGATTACGTCCGCGATCGACTCCGCCCGGCGCGCTGAAGAAATGGGAATGCCTCGTCACCAGATCATCCTTTCCTGCAAGGTAAGCGGTGTTCAGGACCTGATTTCGGTCTATCGAGAATTGGCCCGGCGCACAGATCACGTGCTTCACCTGGGGCTGACGGAGGCTGGTATGGCCACCAAGGGCACAGTGGCTTCTGCCACGGCGTTATCGATCCTGCTGCAAGAAGGCATTGGCGATACCATTCGCGTCTCCTTAACGCCCCAACCGGGTGAGGCCCGCACCCAGGAAGTGGTTATTGCGTCGGAGATTCTCCAGGCGCTCGGTTTGCGGACCTTTGTGCCCAGTGTGACGGCATGCCCAGGTTGCGGACGTACCACCAGTACGACCTTCCAGGAGCTGGCCAAGCAAATTGACGACTTTCTGCGTGCTCAGATGCCTGTCTGGCGCAAACAATATCCCGGCGTCGAAGGGCTCAAGGTCGCGGTCATGGGCTGTATCGTCAATGGACCGGGTGAAAGCAAACATGCCGATATCGGCATCAGCCTGCCCGGCTCCGGCGAGGCGCCTGCCGCGCCGGTGTTTATTGATGGTGAAAAAAGACTGACCCTGCGTGGCGACAACATTGCGCAGGAGTTCCAGGTCATTGTTGAAAATTACATTGAAAAACGCTTTGGCACGCACACCGTCGCTGAAGCTGCGTAACACCCATGGTTGAAAAAGCAGCTGCCGGCCTGGTAGAAAAATCCGCCGTGGCCAAAATGGAAAAACTGACGGGCGTCAAGGGGATGAACGACATCCTGCCGCCGGAGTCGGCTCGTTGGGAGTGGTTCGAAGCCAAGGTGCGCGCGTTGATGGCCCGCTATGCCTACGCCAATGTACGCACGCCGATCGTCGAGCCGACCGCGCTGTTTGTGCGTGGTCTTGGCGAGGTGACCGACATCGTCGAAAAGGAGATGTATTCTTTTGTCGACTCGATGAACGGCGACCGGCTCACATTGCGCCCTGAGGCCACCGCCGGTATTGTGCGCGCGATGATCGAGCACAACGCGCTGTACAACGGCCCAATACGGGTCTGGTCGGCAGTGCCGCTGTTTCGCCATGAGCGACCACAGAAGGGGCGCTATCGCCAGTTCCATCAAATCGATGTCGAAGCCTTGGGTTTTTCCGGACCCGACGTGGACGCGGAGCAAATTTTGATGTGCCGTGCGTTGCTGCACGACCTGGGTATCCCGATGGAGCATGTGCGGCTTGAGCTGAACAGCCTCGGTCAGCCCGGCGAGCGGATGGCACACCGTGCCGCACTGATCTCGTACTTTGAGGCGCATGCCGGCATGCTGGACGAAGATGCAAAGCGCCGGCTGCACACTAACCCATTGCGCATTCTCGATACCAAAAATCCTGCCATGCAGGCCGTCGTGGAAGCCGCGCCGCAGCTCATGGACTTCCTTGGCGATGCCTCGCTAGCGCACCTGAATGCGGTGCGCCGGATACTCGATGCAGTGGGGCTGGCCTATCGCATCAATCCGCGCCTGGTGCGTGGCATGGATTACTACAACCTCACGGTGTTCGAATGGGTCACCGACAAGCTTGGCTCGCAGGGTACGGTTTGCGGTGGCGGCCGTTACGACGGCCTGTTCGAGCAGCTTGGCGGCAAGCCAACGCCTGCGGTAGGCTGGGGCATGGGTGTGGAACGAATGCTGCTTCTGCTTGAGGCGGTGGGCGTGTTGCCGCCAGTGAGTGGTCCCGACGTCTACGTGATCGTTCCGTCTGCCGAGATGATGCCAACCGTGATGGCAACCTGCGAAGCCTTGCGTGCTGCTGGCATCAACGTGCAGATGCACGCCGGTGCAGGCGATGGCATGGCCAGCATGAAGTCCCAGTTCAAGAAAGCTGATGGCAGTGGTGCGCGCTACGCTTTGATTTTTGGCGAGACCGAACTTGCCCAGGGCTGTGTTGCCGTCAAACACCTGCGGGGCGAAAAAGACCAGGCCCTGCAGGCCCAGGCACTCCAGCCCTTGAGGGATGTCACCGCCTGGGCCCATACCTTGCGCGGCTGAGCCGCCAAGACCGGCCATTTGGAGCGCCGGCTGGCGCCTCTACAATCACCCCAACTCAATCCGCACCATTTCCGGGGCAGAACAAAGACTTTTATGGCAAAACATCTCGATTTGGAAGAACAGGAACAGCTTGACGAGCTCAAGCACTTCTGGAAGCAGTACGGTGACATGATCACCTGGGCCCTGATTGTGGTGCTCGGGGCCCTTGCCGCGTGGAATGGATACCAGTACTGGCAGCGTAACCAGGCAGCCCAGGCTTCGGTCATGTATGACGAAGTCGAGCGCGCTGTGCAGTCCGGTGACATGGCAAAAATCGACCGCTCATTAGCCGACATGAAAGATCGTTTTGGCCGGACAACCTATGCCCAGCAGGCGGGACTGCTGGCCGCAAAGGCTTATTACGACAAGGGCAATGTTGACGCATCGCGCGCGGCCCTGAATTGGGTCGCTGAAAAAGCCTCTGATGAGGGCTATCAGGCCATTGCCCGGTTGCGCCTGGCGGGGCTGCTGATTGAGAAGAAGTCTTATGACGAGGCCCTGCAGCAGGTTTCAGGTCCTTTTCCGAAGGACTTCACGGCATTGGTCGCCGACCGGCGTGGCGATATTCTGGCAGCGCAGGGTAAGAAACCAGAAGCGAAAAGTGAATACGAAAAGGCTTACAAGGGGCTTGACGAGCGCTCCGAGTATCGGCGTCTGGTTGAGGTCAAGCTCAACGCGCTGGGGGTTGATCCCAACGCAGGGACAACCAAGGCCGATGCGCCATTGAATACAGAGGTGAAGAAATGATTTATCAATCTTTTAGGCCTCTGGCCCAAGCGGTGCGTGCGCCGGCGGCTATTGTTTTGATAGCGATCCTGAGTGGCTGTTCCTTTTTCGGTGGCGGTCCTGCAAAACCGCAGCCCGCAGAACTTCAGCCGGTGACAGGTCTGGTGTCTGCGCGCCAGATCTGGACCACCCGCGTGGGGCAGGTGAATTTCCCTCTTGAGATGGGGGTTTCGGGTAATACCGTGGCGGTGGCCAGCGGCGACGGCACCGTGGCTTTGCTGGACGCCCAAACAGGCCGCGATTTCTGGCGATTGGCGCTGAATACACCCTTGGCTGCCGGTGCTGGAAACGACGGCAAGGTCGTTGCAGTGGTAACCAAGGCCAATGAAGTCATCGCGTTGCAGGATGGCAAGGAACTCTGGCGCCAAAAGCTGGGCGCCCAGGCATTTTCCGCTCCCTTCGTGGCTGGCTTGAGGGTATTTGTTCTGGCCGCAGACCGTTCGGTCACGGCCTTTGACGGGCTGACGGGTCGCAAGCTTTGGGCGCAGCAGCGGCCCAATGAGCCCCTGGTGCTTCGTCAGTCCGGCGTCATGCTGGCGGTGGGCGATACGTTGGTCGTAGGTTTGGCCGGCCGTCTCGTGGGCCTCAACCCGTCTAACGGCAGCGTCCGTTGGGAGGCACCGATTGCCACGCCTCGCGGTATCAATGACGTGGAACGGCTCGTCGACCTGGTGGGACGCGTCAGCCGGCAGGGCGATATCGTTTGCACGCGGGCGTTCCAGGCAAGCGTTGGATGCGTCAATGCTGTGCGCGGCAACCTGCTGTGGGCCAAGCCGGCCAATGGTGTACAGGGCATTGATGGAGACGATCGCCTGCTGTTCGGCACGGAAGCTGATGGCACTGTGAACGCCTGGCGCCGCACCGATGGTGAGCGTGCGTGGTCCACCGACCGCCTGCGCTACCGTAGCCTCACGGCGCCGGTGGTCGTCGGGCGCTCTATCGCCGTGGGCGATTTTTCCGGCTACGTCCACCTGCTTTCCCGCGAAGACGGCTCATTGCTCAATCGCCTGCCTACCGATGGTTCAGCCATTGCGGCAACGCCCGTGCTTGCTGGCAATACGCTGATCGCCGTGACGCAAAACGGTGGTATTTACGGCTTCCAGCCTCAATAAGGGCCTACGGTCTCTGCCAGAAACTGATTGATGAAACCTGTCATAGCGCTAGTCGGCCGTCCGAATGTGGGCAAGTCGACGCTTTTCAACCGGCTGACCAAGACGCGGGATGCGATCGTGGCCGACTTTGCCGGCCTGACGCGGGATCGTCATTACGGTAACGGGAAGCTTGGACCCCACGAATACATCGTGATCGACACCGGCGGATTTGAACCCGATGCGGCGTCCGGTATTTACAAGGAAATGGCCAAGCAGACCCGGCAGGCGGTCGCGGAAGCCGATGTGGTCGTCTTTGTGGTCGACGCCCGCGCCGGCATCAGTGCGCAGGACCACGATATTGCCAAATACCTTCGAAAGCTGGGCAAACCCACCATCCTGACCGCCAACAAAGCCGAGGGCATGACTGAAGGCGTGCAGCTGTCCGAGTTCTTTGAATTGGGCCTGGGCGAGATGCTGGCGGTTTCCGCCTCACACGGCCAAGGCATGCGCACGCTGGTTGACATGGCCTTGGCGCCGCTCAATTTGCCGGATCCGGACGAAGAGGCCGAGCCTCAAGATCCTTCTGTGATTCGTCTGGCCGTGGCAGGACGCCCCAACGTGGGGAAGTCCACGTTGATCAACACCTGGCTGGGCGAAGAACGCCTGGTGGCCTTTGATTTGCCCGGGACAACCCGCGACGCCATTTCTGTGCCTTTTGAGCGTGCCGGGCAGAAGTTTGAGCTGATCGACACGGCAGGACTGCGCCGCAAAGGCAAGGTTTTTGAGGCCATCGAGAAGTTTTCCGTGGTCAAGACCCTGCAGGCCATCGAAAACGCCAACGTAGTGCTGCTACTGCTCGACGCCACCCAAGGTGTGACCGATCAGGATGCCCACATTGCCGGCTATATCCTCGAAAGCGGGCGTTCGGTAGTGCTGGCCATCAACAAGTCGGACGCTGTGGACTCCTACCAGCGTGAGCTGCTCGAGCGCTCCATCGAGACCCGGTTGGGTTTCCTCAAATTTGCCGCCATCCATCCAATCTCTGCCATCAAACGGCAGGGCCTGGGCCCGGTCTGGAAGTCGATTGTTCAGGCCCATGCATCGGCCAACCGCAAGATGTCCACGCCGGTGCTCACCCGGCTGCTACTGGAAGCCGTGCAGTTCCAGCAACCCCAGCGCTCGGGTGTTTTCCGCCCCAAGTTGCGCTATGCCCACCAGGGCGGCATGAACCCACCCATCATCATCATCCACGGCAATTCGCTCGAGCATGTCACCGAGTCGTACAAACGCTATCTGGAAGGGCGTTTCCGCAAGGAATTTGACCTGGTCGGCACGCCGCTGCGCATCCAGATGAAGAGCTCCCACAACCCCTTTAAAGACAAGGAATCGGCCTAGGACTACATGACCCGGGCCACGCCCTGTGGTAAGGTCAAGTTCTATTAACTTTTGAACACGGAAAATATCGTGAGCAATAACAAAGGTCAGCTCTTGCAGGACCCATTTCTCAACACCTTGCGTCGCGAGCATGTTCCTGTTTCCATTTATCTCGTCAACGGGATCAAATTGCAGGGCCAGATCGAATCCTTCGATCAATATGTGGTTCTGCTTCGCAACACTGTGACCCAAATGGTCTACAAACATGCGATTTCCACCATCGTTCCAGGTCGCGCCGTAAATTTCGCGACCAACGAGTCTGAAGAAAGCCCCGCCAGCTGAGTTCGTACGATGCTCCGGTGAGCCCGAAACCCCTGGTCCTCCTTGTAGGGGTCGATCTGGGGTTGCCAAACTTTGATGCCGATCTGCAGGAACTGGGTTTGCTCGCGCAAACAGCAGGCCTGCAGCCGGTGGCGCGCGTCACTTGCAGGCGCAAGGCGCCCGACGCCGCGCTCTTCATCGGCAGCGGAAAAGCCGACGAAATCAAGCTGATGGCGCTGGACACCGGCGCCACGGAAATTCTGTTCGACCAGTCTCTCAGCCCGGCGCAGCAGCGCAACCTGGAGAGGCACCTGGACATGCCGGTCAACGACCGGACCCTGCTGATTCTTGAAATCTTTGCCCAGCGGGCGCGTAGCCACGAAGGCAAGCTGCAGGTTGAGCTGGCCCGGCTGCAATACATGTCTACACGCCTGGTGCGGCGCTGGTCCCACCTGGAGCGGCAAACCGGCGGCGCCGGTGTACGCGGCGGCCCGGGTGAGAAGCAGATCGAGCTCGACAAACGCATGATCGGTGACGCGATCAAGCGCACCAAGGAACGCTTGCTCAAGGTCAAGAAGCAGCGGCAAACGCAGCGAAAGCAGCGCGAGCGCCGCAATTCCTTCACGATTTCCCTGGTGGGTTACACCAACGCGGGAAAATCCACGCTCTTCAATGCGCTGGTCAAAGCGCGTGCCTATGCGGCCGATCAGCTGTTCGCCACGCTCGACACCACCACGAGGCAGCTTTATTTGGGTGACGCCGCGCGTTCTGTGTCGTTGTCGGACACCGTGGGTTTCATCCGTGACCTGCCGCACGGCTTGATTGATGCCTTTGCCGCAACCCTGCAGGAAGCGGCGGATGCCGACTTGCTGCTGCACGTGGTGGACGGCGCCAATCCCGACTACCTCGAGCAGATCGAGCAGGTCCAGCGCGTGCTTTCGGAGATTGGCGCGGCCGATGTGCCGCAAATATTGGTGTTCAACAAGCTGGACGCTATTGAAAAGGACAGCTTGCCCCTGCAACTGCAAGACATGTTCGAACTCAGGGACGCGTTTGAGGGCTCAAGCCGCAGCGTTGAACGGGTGTTCGTGAGTGCGCAGACAGGTGAAGGCCTGCCGCTTTTGCGGGCGCTGCTGGCTGGCTATGCGGTCAACCCGCCAGCCGACGAAATCCCCCAAACTGCCGAAGACCTTGCCTGATATGGCGGTTTCATTAGGCACAATGTCGGTGTAATGAAAAAAAGTGAGTTTGATCCCATGAATCTGAACCCCGTGCTGCAGACCTTGACGAGCTTGCCAGGCCGGCTCAAGCAACGCGCCCAAGGCATGTTCAACCTCAATGATCCGCGCTGGGGCCGGGATGACGACAAACCGTCTTCTGACGATGCCAAGCCCGAAGCTCCGCGGGAGGACAAGCAACCGACCCGGCCCGCCAACCGTCCGCAGGGGCAGGGGCCCAACCAGGGCCCACCCGACCTGGATGAACTCTGGCGCGACTTCAACCGCAAGCTTGGCGGCCTTTTTGGCGGTGGCAAGAACAACCCCAACCGTGGTGGATTTGGCCGCGGCAATGGCGGTGGAAACAACGGCGGCAGTGGCGGCGGCTTTCAGCCCGACATGAAGAGTGCCGGCATCGGCGTCGGACTGATTGCCAGTGTCGCAGTGTTGATCTGGTTGGGCACCGGGTTTTTCATCGTCCAGGAAGGCCAGCAGGCCGTCATCACCCAGT
Organism: Polaromonas sp. P1_F4; assembly: GCF_056405675.1. Lineage (NCBI taxonomy): Bacteria > Pseudomonadati > Pseudomonadota > Betaproteobacteria > Burkholderiales > Comamonadaceae > Polaromonas > Polaromonas sp. P1_F4. The sequence goes on from NZ_JBFUBP010000001.1 coordinate 899,647, forward strand.
TCGGAAAATACCACTCCACCGTGGGCGCGGGCTTCAACTGGCGGCTCCCGTATCCTGTGCAGCGCCACGAAATCGTTGTGGTCACGCAGATCCGTTCAGTGGACGTCGGCCGTGATGTCATCATCAAGGCAACGGGCCTGCGCGACTCGGCCATGCTGACTGAAGACGAAAATATCGTTGAAATCAAGTTTGCTGTGCAGTACCGTCTGAACGACGCGCGCGCCTACCTGTTTGAAAGCAAGGACCCTGCAGCGGCGGTGGTTCAAGCTGCCGAAACAGCCGTCCGTGAAGTGGTCGGAAAAATGAAGATGGACCTGGCGCTGGCGGAAGAGCGTGACCAGATCGGGCCACGCGTGCGCGCTCTGATGCAGACCATCCTCGATCGTTACAAGGTCGGCGTTGAAGTTGTCGGCATCAACCTTCAACAGAGCGGTGTGCGCCCCCCCGAGCAGGTGCAGGCAGCGTTTGACGATGTGCTCAAGGCCGGCCAGGAGCGCGAACGCGCCAAGAACGAGGCCCAGGCATACGCCAACAATGTGATCCCGCGTGCCGTGGGTTCCGCGTCCCGCCTCAAGGAAGAGTCTGAAGCCTACAAAGCCAAAATCGTGGCCCAGGCACAGGGTGATGCCCAGCGCTTTCGTTCGGTGCTGACCGAATACCAGAAGGCGCCACAGGTGACCCGTGACCGTATGTACACCGACGCCATGCAGCAGGTCTACTCCAGTGTGACCAAGGTAATGGTCGAGTCCCGTCAGGGCTCCAACCTGCTATACCTGCCGCTGGACAAAATCATGCAGATGACGGCGCAGGGTGATGCTGGCAGTACCGCAGAGCCCGCGCTGGCTCCCGGCGCAGCGTCTTCGCCAACGGTGCCTGCCGCGCCGGTTTCCAGCTTGCCCCTCGATGCCCGCTCCCGCGATGCTTCCCGCACGCGCGATCGTGAAACACGCTAAGGAAGACGATCGTGAATAGAGTTGGATTTATCATTTCTTCGTTGCTGGTGATCCTGGCATTGCTCAGCTCCACGCTTTTTGTGGTGGACCAGCGGCAGTTCGGCGTGGTTTATGCGTTGGGGCAGATCAAGGATGTGGTCACTGAACCGGGCCTGCATTTCAAGATGCCGCCGCCGTTCCAGAACGTCTCTTACATCGACAAGCGCCTGCTGGTGCTCGACAGCGTTGACGCCGAACCCATGCTGACGGCAGAAAAGCAGCGTGTCGTGATCGACTGGTACGTGCGCTGGCGCATCATCCAGCCCACCGACTACATCCGCAACGTCGGCCTGGACGAAAAAACCGGCGCCAACCAGCTCAACCGCGTGGTGCGCAATGCCTTCCAGGAAGAGATCAACAAACGTACCGTCAAGGACCTGCTTTCGCTCAAGCGCGAAGCCCTGATGGCCGACGTCAAGCGGGAAGTGCTTCAAGCCGTGCAGGGTGCGCAGCCCTGGGGCGTGGACGTGGTCGACGTGCGTATCACGCGCGTGGACTATGTGGAAGCCATCACCGATTCTGTCTACAAGCGCATGGTTGCGGAGCGCCAGCGCGTGGCCAATGAACTGCGCTCTACCGGTTTGGCAGAAGGCGAAAAAATCCGTGCCGACGCCGACCGCCAGCGAGAAGTCACCATCGCCAACGCCTACCGCGATGCGCAAAAGGTCAAAGGCGAGGGCGATGCCGAAGCCGCTCGCACCTATGCCGAATCGTTCGGCCGCGACCCGCAGTTCGCTCAGTTCTACCGCAGCCTCGATGCCTACAAAGCCAGCTTCAACAAGAAGAGCGACGTGATGGTTCTTGACCCTTCGTCCGACTTTTTCAAGGCGATGCGCGGCCCAGGCTCCGGTAACGCCGCACCCGCCAAAAAATAAGCCGGCGTGGACGGCAACACCTTCTGGATGGCGCTGGCCCTGATGCTGGTCATCGAGGGCTTGTTGCCTTTCATCTCTCCCGGCGGCTGGCGCCGCATGTTCGAGCAGATTCTCACTCTGGGCAACGGCCAGATCCGCTTCTTCGGCTTGTGCAGCATTGCGGCGGGCCTGATCCTGCTGGCTGTGCTAGCCTGATTGCGCCTCCCCTGCCAAGCCGGCCACTGGCAGGTATTTCCGCCTGAGCGCGTCATTGGGCCTCCAGCGGGCCGAAAACCCGCTTCAAGCCCGGTAAAATGCTGTTTTTAACAGCCCACGAAAATCACAATGCCCGCCTGGTCGTCATCATGGCAATTGCCCGATCAAATTGCCGATGTCCTGCCCTCCGAGGCGCGCCACATCGAAGAGCTGCGCCGTCTGTTCCTCGACACCGCCCGCAGCTATGGCTATGAGCTTGTCATGCCGCCGCTGCTGGAGCACCTCGAGTCGCTCCTGACCGGCACCGGCGAGGCGCTTGATCTGCAGACTTTCAAGCTGGTGGACCAACTCTCCGGTCGCACGCTGGGCCTGCGTGCCGACACCACGCCCCAGGTCGCCCGCATTGATGCACATTTGCTCAACCGCAGCGGTGTTGCCCGTCTTTGCTATTGCGGCCCGGTGCTGCACACCCGTGCCGACCGGCCTCATGCCACCCGTGAACCGCTGCAGTTTGGCGCGGAAATCTATGGCCATGCCGGCCTGGAGGCAGACCTGGAAGCCCAGCAGCTGGCGCTGGAAGGCCTCAAGGCGGCCGGCGTCACTGAACTGAGCGTGGACATGGCGGATGTCCGCATCGTCAACAGCCTGCTGGCCGGCACCACCGTCAATGGCAAAACCCTGGCGCTCATCCATGCCGCGCTGGCAGCCAAGGACGCGAGCGAGCTCGGCAGCCTGATCGCCAGCCTCAAGGACGGCATTTCGGCTGCGGCGCGCGAAGGCCTCAAGGCGTTGCTGCAGCTTTATGGTGACGAGAAAGTGCTGGCCGAAGCGGAAAAAGTCCTGCCGCCCTCAACGGGCCTGAAAGCAGCGCTGCAAAACCTGAAATGGCTGGCCGCACACACCAGGGGTGAAAAAGGCGATGTCAAGGTCAGTTTTGATCTGGCCGATCTGCGCGGCTACGCCTATTACAGCGGCACCCGCTTTGCCATTTACGGGCAGGGCGCCGAACTGGTGCGCGGCGGCCGCTATGACGAAGTCGGTGCCGTGTTCGGCCGCAACCGGCCCGCAGCAGGCTTCAGCCTTGACCTCAAAGAGCTGGTCAGTGTGCTGCCACCCCGGGCCCTCAAGGCCGCCATCCGTGCGCCCTGGGGGGAAGATACCGGCCTGCGTGCCGCCATCGCCCGCCTGCGTGCGGGCGGCGAAACCGTGGCCTGCGTGCTGCCCGGCCACGAACATGAAGTCAATGAGTTTGATTGTGACCGCGAACTGGCAAACGCTGCCGGTCAATGGGTGGTCCAGCCCCTTAAAAAAGCCGCTTGAGGGCCTGCGCCCGGCTTTATCCCGAAACCTTAACGAGAATTGAAGATGACAAACAAACAAACCGCAGCCGCGGGCCGTAATGTCGTGGTCGTGGGCACCCAGTGGGGCGACGAAGGCAAGGGCAAGCTGGTCGATTGGCTGACCGAGATGTCGCAAGGCGTGGTGCGCTTCCAGGGCGGCCACAATGCCGGCCACACGCTGGTCATCAATGGCGTGAAAACGGCGCTGCACCTGATTCCCAGCGGCATCATGCGCCCCGGCGTGAAGTGCTATATCGGCAACGGTGTGGTGCTGTCGGCCGCCAAATTGTTCGAAGAAATTGAAGGGCTGGAAAAAGCCGGCGTCGAAGTGCGCTCGCGCCTGCGCGTCAGCGAGGCCTGCCCGCTGATCCTGCCTTTTCACGTCGCGCTGGATGTCGCGCGCGAGGCTTACCGCGAGAAGGGCGGCACGACCAAGATCGGCACCACCGGCCGTGGCATCGGCCCCGCGTATGAAGACAAGATTGCCCGCCGGGCCTTGCGCGTGCAGGACCTCAAATATCCCGACCGTTTTGCCGCCAAGCTGCGCGAGCTGCTGGACCTGCACAATTTCGTGCTGACCGGCTACCTGCATGCGCCGGCAGTCGATTTCGACACCGTCTACGCCGAAGCCATGCGTCACGCCGAACTGCTCAAACCCATGATGGCTGACGTCTCGCGAGAGCTCAACGATGCCAACGAGGCCGGTGCCAACCTGCTGTTCGAAGGCGCGCAGGGCACCTTGCTCGATGTCGATCACGGCACCTATCCCTATGTGACCTCCAGCAACTGCGTGGCCGGCAACGCCGCCGCAGGCGCCGGCGTCGGCCCGGGCATGCTGCATTACATCCTGGGCATCACCAAGGCCTATTGCACGCGCGTGGGCGGTGGTCCTTTCCCGACTGAACTCGACTGGGAAAAACCCGGCACGGTGGGCTACCACCTCAGCACTGTGGGTGCCGAAAAAGGCGTGACCACAGGGCGCAGCCGCCGCTGTGGCTGGTTTGACGCCGCATTGCTCAAGCGCTCGGCCCAGGTCAACGGCCTCTCGGGTTTGTGCATCACCAAGCTTGACGTGCTGGACGGCATCGATGAGCTCAAGCTGTGCACCGGCTACGAACTTGACGGCCACATCACCGATATCCTGCCGATGGGCGCTGAAGAGATCGAGCGCTGCAAACCCATTTACGAGACCCTGCCGGGCTGGAGCCAGAGCACCGTGGGCGTTACGGAGTACGACAAACTGCCGGCTGCCGCGCAGAAATACCTGCACCGCATCGAAGAAGTGACCGGCGTGCCGATCCACATGATTTCCACCAGCCCGGACCGGGATCACACCATTTTGCTGCGTAACCCCTACGCTGCCTAGCCGAAAAATTTTAGAAAAATAGCCGCCTGACCCAATAGGGACGGGCGCAAGCAGCTATCAAATCAGGAGTAATTCATGTTGACAGAAGACGGCAAGCATCTCTATGTGAGCTACGACGAGTACCACAACCTGATTGAAAAACTGGCCATCAAAATCCACCAGTCCGGCTGGCAGTTCGACACCATTTTGTGCCTGGCTCGCGGCGGCATGCGCCCCGGCGACATCCTGTCGCGCATTTTCGACAAACCGCTGGCCATCATGTCCACCAGCTCCTACCGCGCCGACGCCGGCATGACGCAGGGCAACCTCGACATCGCCCGCTTCATCACCACGCCCAAGGGCGAGATCGCGGGCAAGGTGCTGCTGGTCGACGACCTGGCCGATTCGGGCCACACGCTCAACGCAGTCATCCACCAGCTGAAGAACAACTACAAACCCATCACCGAGCTGCGCAGTGCGGTGATCTGGACCAAGGGCGTCTCCACTTTCCAGCCCGACTACTCGGTCGAGTTGCTGCCCACCAATCCATGGATCCACCAGCCTTTTGAAGGCTACGACTCGCTGTCACCCGCGCAGTTGATGGCGAAGTGGAAGATTTAGCCCCCACGGTCGCTCACTTCGTGTAGCTCCCTGCCCCCCGAGGGGGCCGCCCGCCTGCGGTCTGGCAAAGCCAGTCCCGCGGCTCATGCTTGAATGGGAGAGGGTGGCTTTGTTCTACTGCTCTTCAGGTCTCTGGGCTTGCCGTTAATATCCGAGGATGAGCGAAACATCCACCACCCTGATCCATCACCCCTACAAGCCGCCCGCCGGCTTTGACGCAATCCCGCCCGGGGTCTACAAAGCCTCCACCATTGCATTCCCGACCGTCGCCGCGCTGCGCAGCCGCGACTGGAAGCACAAGACCGGCTATACCTACGGCCTGCACGGAACCCCCACCACCTTCACGCTGGAAGAGCGCATCGCGACCCTGGAAGGCGGCAAGTACTGTACCTTGGTGCCCAGTGGCCTGGCGGCGGTGGTGCTGGTGGGCATGGCGCTGCTCAAGGCCGGCGACGAGCTGCTGATTCCCGACAACGCCTACGGGCCCAACAAGAGCTTCGCGCAGGGCGAACTGGCCGCCTGGGGCATCACCCACCGCTTCTACGACGCGATGAACCCCGCAGACCTCGCCGCCAAGCTGGGCCCCAAAACCCGGCTGGTATGGATCGAAGCGCCGGGCTCCATCACGCTGGAGTTTCCCGACATGCCGGCGCTGGTCGCCGCGGTCAAGGCGCACCAGAATGCGCATCCCGCCGGCATCGTGACCGCACTCGACAACACCTGGGGCGCCGGCCTGGCTTTCAATGCGTTTGACCTGGGGCTCGATATTTCGGTCCAGGCCCTGACCAAATACCCCAGCGGTGGTGCCGATGTGCTGATGGGCTCCGTCGTCACGCGCGACGAGGCGCTGCACCACCTGGTCCATTTTTGCCACATGCGCGTGGGTTATGGCGTGGGCGGCAACGATACAGAACTGGTGCTGCGCGGCCTCAACACCATGGCCCTGCGTTATGCCGCCCAGGATGCCGCGACGCGGGAGCTGGCCGGCTGGCTGCAAACCCGGCCGCAAATCGCGGCCATGCTTCACCCGGCCTTGCCCGGCTCGCCTGGCCATGAAACCTGGAAACGCGACAGCACGGGCGCTGCCTGCCTGATGAGTGTCGTCTTCAAGCCGGAGTTCACGCAGGACCGGGTGGACCGCTTTTGTGACAGCCTCAAGCTCTTCAAACTGGGCTACAGCTGGGCAGGCCCCATGAGCCTGTGCGCACCGTACGACATACCGGCCCTTCGCACCACGCCATGGCCGTACAAGGGGGGGCTGGTGCGCTTTTCGGTGGGCCTGGAGGCCGTAGCGGACCTGCAGGCGGACATTGCCCAAGCGCTGGAAAAGGCCTGATAAAAGCCGGATCAAAAACTGCATCAAAAGCCAGGTGATGCCGTGACGGCAATGCAGTACAGTAAGGGTTACCTATTCACGAAAGCACGCAGTGGCAACTCCCAATTACTCTTACGAAAAGCGCCAGAAAGAGCTTGCGAAAAAACGCAAAAAAGAAGAAAAGCTCAAGCGCAAGGCAGAGGGCAAGCCGGACGATGCCGCTGACGACGGGACCGATACGCCCGATGTCGACGGTGAGGCGCCCGGTGGCCTTCCACCTGTAGACCCGGCCCCCTGAGCCTCCCCGATTCTTGATGAAAAAAGGCTGCAGCCCTTGATGGAAAAGCGCAAGCAGCTATTGATTTGATAGCAACAAAACGCAAAAAAGCCAAAAAAACGGCAGGCAATCAAAAACCCGGCAACACCTGTGAAGGTCAGCCGGGTTTGTCGTTTCAGGGGGCGGAATTTTCAGCCTGTAGGGCTTGCGCCAGCGCGGTCATGGCTGCGGTGCTGTGATCCTGCGGCGAAAGCACACGGGCCGTGGCATGCCCGGAAAAATTGCGCTGCATCGACTGCAGGTAACCCGGGTCGTAGTGTTGGACCAGCAGCTCACGCACCACAGAAGCCACGTCGCCGCTGCGGGCGCGCGCCTGCCAGTCCTGCACCGTGGCCTTGCCGCGTGCTTCCGTCAGCGCACCCAGGCGTTCGCAGAAGAACGCGATGTCCTTTACAAAAAAGTCATAGTCTTCCAGCAGCAGCAATACGCGTTCATCCTCCGGCAGGTCCAGCTGCAGGCAAGGGCTGGCCCGCATGGCGGTGATCAGGCCTTCCGGCACGGCCACATTGCCGACTTTTTTACTTTCACTTTCAATGTAGACCGGCTGGGCTGGGTCAAAGCGTTTCAGCGTGGCCCAGATGCTGCTGTCAAACGCCTTCTGGCTGGGCTGCTGCACGCCGGGAATGGCGCCCAGCACCGAGCTGCGGTGGTTGGCCAGCGCTTCCAGGTCCAGCACCTGCGCGCCTTCGGCCGCCAGGGCCTGCAGCAGCCGGGTCTTGCCTGAACCCGTGGGGCCGCACACCACCCGGTAGCGAAAGCGGCCGGCCAGCTGCGGCAAATCCGCCACCAGCGCGGCGCGAAATGCCTTGTAACCGCCGTCTACCAGCGTCACCTTGAAGCCGATCTGGTCCAGCACCAGCGCCAGCGAGCCGCTGCGCTTGCCGCCGCGCCAGCAGTACAGCAGCGGTTGCCATTCGCGGGGTTTGTCCAGCACATCACGCTGGATGTGTTCAGCGATGTTTTTGGCCACCAGCGCCGCGCCCAGTTTTTTGGCTTCGAACTGGCTGATCTGCTTGTATTTGGTGCCGACGATCTTGCGTTCCTCGTCGCGCAGGCTGGGCCAGTTCACCGCGCCCGGGAGGTGGTCTTCGGCGTATTCGCCTTCGCTGCGGGCGTCAATCACCCCGGAATAACGCCCGAGCGTTTGGAGCGCCTCTTCGGCAGAAATGCGGTCCAGGCTCACTTGACCAGTTTCTTCAGTTCGGGCCACACATTGGCAAGCATCTTCGCCTGCGACTGCTCGTTCGGATGGATCCGGTCAGCCTGGAAGTTGGCCACCGGGTCGGCCGCGTCGGCAATGCCCTTGAGAAAGAAGGGCACCAGGGCCACTTTTTCCGCCTTGGCGATCTTGCCGAACAGCCCCGAAAACGTGGCCGCGTAGGCGCTGCCATAGTTGGGCGGTACCTGCATGCCCACCAGCAGCACGCGTGCCCCCGCTTTTTTGGAGGCCTGGGTCATCAGGATGAGATTCTTTTCGGTCATGTCCAGCGGCAACCCCCGCAGGGCATCGTTGCCGCCCAGCTCAATCACCACCACGGCGGGTTTGTGCTGTGCCAGCAGCGCCGGCAGGCGTGAACTGCCGCCCGAAGTGGTGTCACCGCTGATACTGGCGTTGACGACTTTGGCAGTCTTCTTTTCGCCGGCAAGCTGTTTTTCCAGCAGCGGCACCCAGCCCGTTCCGCGTTTCAGGCCGTATTCGGCGCTGAGTGAGTCACCGACCACCAGAATGGTTTCCCCTTTGGGCACCGGCGTTTGCGCCATTGCCGCCGGGGCACCGCCACCCACCACGGCGGCCACAAGCAGCGCCCCGAAAGGTTTTAGCAAACGCTTTGCCGCCGCAAGGGCAAGCTTGGTAAAGTCTGAATTCATATTTCCTGACAAGGCCGACATGTTTGAACCCGTGGTGAGTGGCGTGAATGATGGTTCCAGGGCTGCGGCTTCCGCTGTGCCCGCACCGTCCCCGACCTCTTCAATTATTTCCGTTGAGCATGTTTTCAAGTCGGTCACCGACTCCACCGGCACATTGGCCATTTTGCGCGATATTGACTTCGCCCTGGCCCCCAGGGAAACCGCCGCCATTGTCGGTGCATCGGGTTCCGGCAAAAGCACCTTGCTGTCCATCATCGCAGGGCTGGACACGCCCACGCAGGGCACGGTCAGGCTGGCGGGGCAGGACATCTTTGCAATCAGCGAAGACGACCGGGCCGCCCTGCGTGCGCAAAAGGTCGGGTTTGTCTTCCAGAGCTTTCAGCTCATGGGCAATTTGACGGCGCTTGAGAACGTCATGCTGCCGCTGGAGCTGTCGGGCGCCAAAAACGCACGCTCGCTGGCCACCGACATGCTCAAGCGTGTCGGTCTGGGGGAGCGGCTGGGCCACTACCCGAAAGTGTTGTCGGGCGGCGAACAGCAGCGTGTGGCGCTGGCCCGTGCCTTTGTGGTGCAGCCGGCGGTGCTCCTGGCCGATGAGCCTACGGGCAGCCTGGACTTTGCCACCGGCGAGACGGTGATGTCGTTGATGTTTGAACTCAACCGCGAACTCGGCACGACCCTGGTACTGGTGACGCATGACCAGGCCATCGCGTCGCGCTGCGAGCGGCGCATCACCATTGATGCGGGACGCGTCAGCCCGGTGTGATTTTGAAAAGATCCTGGGCCAAAACCTTAAGGGGAAATGGCCTGAAGGCCTTTGTCATCGGGCGCAAGCAGCTATCAAAAGCATAGCGTATTGCGGGGCGTAAAAGCTGCCCTCAGCGCCCGCCGTGCATTTTCTGCGCGATGGCCAGAAATTTCGCGCGATCATCAGGCCGGTCAATCTGCTGCGCCAAAGCGTGGATCAGTGCCAGAAAGGTAAGCTGCCGGGCTGCTTCCTTGCGCACCAGGGTTTTGGCGAGCGGGCCGATATGCTGGCTGAGCGCGCGTTCCAGCTGCGCCTGCAGCTCCGCATTGAAATTCTGCACATTGATGGACGTGGAAGATGCCGAGGTCGTTCCGGATGTCGTTGCCGATGTGGACAGGGGCCGGCTCATGTCGGAGCGCAAGGGGCGGGAAAACGTCGAGGAAATGGGTCGGCTATAGCTGCTGCTGCCGCCGGTAGAGCGCGATGGGCCACTGGCGCCATGCAGCCCCGAATTCACCGTCGCGCTGGCGTGGCGCGGCTTCAGGAAGGCTTCGCGGGCCGTCGCATCGGGAATGGAAATGGCCAGCAGGTCGCGCAGCCCCTGGGCGCTGACCGTGCGCGGGATGGCTTTCTTGACCAGCACCTTGGCCAGCGGCCCGATGGCCTTGGCCAGCTCGTTTTCAATTTCCAGCGCGATTTCCGGGGTGAGCGACGCCAGCGCAGCAAAAGAGGCGGTGTGTTCGAACTCCATGTTGCGGGACATCGGCGCGGCCGGTGCGGCGTTCGGGTCCAGCACCGCGTAGATCTCGTGCGAGCGCAGATGCTTGTCCATGTGCGGGCCGAGGTAGTCGAAGAGGCTGGCGGCGCTGTCGGTGATGCGTGAAATCACGTCGTAATAGGCACGCGAGACCACGATCTGGTTGGGCCTGGAGAAGTCCATGATGCGTTGGGCTACATTGATGCCGTCGCCCACCACATTGACGCGGTTGTTGATGTCAAACACCATGCGGATCGGCCCCAGGTGCAGGCCCACCCTCAGGGACAGCTTGCGGCCGTACTTTTGTACCAGCAGGTCGCGCAGCAGCAGGGCCGACTGCAGGGCCTCTTCGGGGTCGCCCAGAAAGCAGATCGCCGCGCCGTCGCCGGTGTCGATCATGATGCGTGACGACTCCTTCACGCCGCCGATGGCCTTGGTGATGAGTTCGTTGAACAGGGTCTTCAGTGCCACCTGTTGGTCGACCGAATAGGTGGAATAGGACACCAGGTCCAGGAACATGATCGTGCCCAGTACATTCTTGCGCAGGTTTTCGGCACTGTTGAGCGGAATGGACTGGGAATTGGCCGCGTAGGCGAGCACGGCGCTTTCGGACAGCAGCTTGCTTGTCTTTGTGGTTGACGTATCGGTCTGCGGCGCTACCGTCGCTGCCGGGGCAATGGCGGCTGTGTTGGACGAAGGGTTGGCGGCGCGGATGGTCTGCGTCTTGAGAAAGTCCGAGCTGATCAGTGCCTGGCGCAGGGCTCCGACGTCCTGCGGGCGCTGTGTTTCGTTGGGCATCATGGCCCAGTCGATGGCGCGCAGCAGGGGCGCACCGAAGACCACCGCGCTGGCCGTATCGGCCGCCTTGGGCATGGTGTCCTCGCGCACCCGCGAGGCCGACTCCATGGGCTTGTGGCCCGTCGTCATCCAGTACATCACCGCACCCAGCGAATAGACGTCCGTCCACGGCCCCTGGTGTCCCTTGCTGTGGTACTGCTCAAACGGTGCGAAACCAGGGCTCACGATGTTGGTCATGTCGTGGTTGCCGGTCACGCGCCGGGCGGCGCCGAAGTCGAGCAGCACTGGTGTGCCATCGGCGCGAATGTAGATGTTGTCCGGCTTGATGTCGCGGTGCAGGAAATTCACCTTGTGCACCGCTTCCAGCCCGTCCATCAACGGGTAGATGATCTTCAGCAGACCCTGCTGGTCCAGCGCCGGCTGCCTGGCCAGCCAGCGCTTGAGCGGGTCGCCGGACTCGTACTCCATGACGATGTAGGCGGTCCCGTTTTGCTTGAAGTAACGCAGCACCCGCACGATGTTCGGGTGGCGAAAGGACGCCAGCGCCCGCGCTTCGTCGAGGAAGCGCTCCAGCCCCCAATTGAACTGGCCGTTGTTCGCGCTTGAGCGCACGTGCACTGACAGGTCTTCCGAACGCACGGCCAGGTCCCCGGGAAAGTACTCCTTGATGGCTACCGGCAGCTGCAGGTTGATGTCCTGCGCCAGGTAGGTGATGCCGAAGCCGCCGCCGCCCAGCATCTTGTCGATGCGATATTCAAAAACGGTTTGCCCCGGCAGAAGCGCAGCCGCGTCCTTGCCTTCGCCGCCTGTGGGACGCACGGGCAGGGCTTGCGTTGTTTCTTCCGGTTCTTCCATTCGTGAGATCGATTCGTGGGGGCTGAGGGTGCCTGTGAATTATTGAGCCCGGCCGGACATCAGGCGCCGTGGTCGATCATCTGCATGGCTTTTTCGAGGCTGCGCCGCATGCGGTTGAACGCGCCGCCGAGCACGGACACTTCGTCTTTGCCGCCGTCAGCGAATTCCGGTACATCAAAATCACCGGTGCTCACCTTGTCGGCGGCCTGGGACATGCGGCGGATAGGCCGCACGATAAGCCAGCTCAGCATCAGGTTAAGTACGACAAAAACCACGGCGAAGACAGTTGCCAGCGAGGCCATGAAGGTCTTGAAGGTGCGGTCTGCGTTGCGGATGGGAATGTCCATGGGAACGGTGACAACCTGCGCGCCGATGATTTCGTTGTGTTTCCAGCCGAAGCCGTTGGCCTCGCCGTAGATCTTGATCATGCTGGCGGGCGCATTGGCCGGCACGCTGTGGCACTGCAGGCACGCCGCGTTGGTGATCTGGATGGGCTTGGCAATGTACAGCAGGCGGCCGGTGGCGGCGGCACGCTCGGAAATCAGTTCTTTCGATTCGGCGTTCTGGCGGAATTGCTGGACGATGTCCGCTTCCCAGTCGGTGGCGCGGTCGCGCGGGTTGGTCGGGTTCAGCGTGGCTTCCTTGTAGCCGTAGTCACGGTACTTTTTCTGGATGTGGCCCAGCGTTTCGGTGGCGGCGTAGGCCGGAACGGTCTGGGGCAGGAACACTTCCTCGAGTTGTTTATCCAGGTGCGGCTTGATCTGCTCGACGGTGTAGGCCCGCACGGAAAGCGCGGTGTCCATCATGAGGCGGGCGTTGCGCAGCACCTCTTCGCGCGCATTGTCCTGCAGCAGCTGGCGCGAGATGTAGCCGGCCGCAGCAAAGCCGGCCAAAAAAACCACGACCAGCACCAAATTGAATTTCAGTCTCAAGCCCATAGCGCCTCCAGGTGCCCTGCAGCCAGCAGAGCGGGATTATTCAGCAGGTTCAACAAATTGTTACTATTTTAGTCCTGCCCGGGGGCCATTGTGCCCCGCTCGTCGCACCCGATACACCGGTAGTAATGCCAATTACGGCCAACAGTGATAATCGCTGCCATGTCTTCTTCTCCCAAAGTGCTTTTTGGCTTCCATGCCGTCGGCGTTCGTATCAAAACAGCGCCCCAATCCGTCCTGGAAGTGTTTTTCGATGTGTCCCGCCGCGATGCGCGCATGCGCCAGTTCACGGACCGGGCCCGGGAGGCGGGTGTGCGGCTGATCGAATCCGACGGTTTGCGCCTGGCAAAGATGTGCGGCAGCCACGGCCACCAGGGCGTTGTGGCCCGGGTCGATGCACTGGCGCAGGTCAAATCGCTCGACGAATTGCTGGAGCAGCTCGAAGAAGCCGGTGTGGCCCAGCCGTTGCTGCTGGTGCTCGACGGCGTGACCGACCCGCACAACCTCGGCGCCTGCCTGCGTGTGGCTGACGGCGCCGGCGCCCATGCGGTGATCGCGCCCAAGGACCACGCGGCCGGCATCAACGCGACCGTCGCCAAGGTCGCCAGTGGCGCCGCCGAAACCATGCCCTATTTCATGGTGACCAACCTGGCCCGCACCCTCGGCGAGCTCAAGGAACGCAACATCTGGTGCATAGGCACCAGCGACGATGCGGAAAAAACAATTTACGACGTGGACCTGAAAGGCCCTGTGGCGCTGGTGCTTGGCGCTGAAGGTGAGGGCATGCGCCAGCTCACGCGCAAGACTTGCGATGAGCTGGTCAGCATCCCGATGCATGGCGCGGTGGAAAGCCTGAATGTGTCCGTAGCCAGCGGTGTGTGCCTGTACGAAGCCCTGCGCCAGCGCAGGGCATGACGACGCCGCAGCACTTCGACCTGGTCGTCATAGGCGCCAGTTTTGCCGGGCTGGCCTGCGCGCGCGCCGCGGCCAGGGCGGGCCTGCAGGTCGCCATTGTCGAAAAGAAGACTTCTTCCGGCGACAAGCTGCATACCACCGGCATCATCGTGAAAGATGCCATCGACACCATCCCCTGGCTGCAGCAGGTGCCTGCGGCGCTGGTGCGGCAGGTGGACGGCGTGAGGCTTTATTCGCCCAACCTTCGCCATGTGGATCTGCACGCGCCCGGTTATTACTTCTGGGCGACCGACACACCGGCCCTGCTGGACTGGATGTGCGCGTCCGTCGTGGCGGACGGCGTCACTGTGCTGGCCGGGACGCTGTTCGAGCAGGCTGCACGAGACAGCGGCGGCTGGGCCGTGTCGGTCAAGCCGGTTGTATCGCAGGAGCCGATGGTGCTGCAGGCCCGCTACCTGGTCGGCGCCGACGGCCCCCATTCGCGTGTGGCCAAGGCCTTGGGCCTCTCGCTCAATACCCAGTTTCTCTTCGGTATCGAGCATGAATACGGCCAGGCCCGGCTGGATGCCAACCTGCTGCACTGCTTCATAGACCGCCAGCTCGCGCCCGGCTACATCGGCTGGGCCGTTGCGGGCGTCGGTATTCACCAGATTGGTCTGGCCAGGCGGATGTCGGCCTCAGGCGCATCCGTGCCCGCCAAACAGGCGTGGATGGCGGCTTTCATGTCAAAGATTGCGCCCCATGTGGATGTCGGCAACGCAAGTCCGCTGGCGACGCGCGCCGGCATGATTCCCTGCGGTGGGGTGCTGAAGCGGGTGTCCGACGCACGCGTCATGCTGGTTGGTGATGCCGCCGGCATGGTGTCGCCCGTGACGGCTGGTGGCATTCACACGGCCCTGGAGCATGGCGATGCGGTGGGCAGCGCGGTAGCCGCCTTTTTGCAAGGTGGTTCGGCCGATGGCGGCGACCCGGCTGATCCAGCGCAAGGGCTGGTGCGGCACTACCCGAAGTTCCGCGCCAAGCGCACGCTGCGCTGGCTGTTTGACCGCTTTCAGGCAGACTGGATCTTCAATATGGCCCTGGACACCGAACCCATGCGGCAGGCTGCGCGCATGGTGTACTTTCACCGGCGCGGCAAACCTGAGTAGCCGCCCCGAAACGGGCTGCTAGACCAGCCCGTACCAGCCCAGCAATGCGCCGGCGCCCAGCAGCCACAGCAGATGGATTTTGCTGCGCCAGACAATCACGGCTGTGGTGGCCGCCAGCAGCCACACCGGCCAGTCTTTCAGCGAACTGCCGTTGGCGGTGGCCAATATCCAGCTTGTCGCGATCAGCAAGGCCACCACGATGGGCCCCATGCCCTGCTTGAAGGCCCGCACCGCGCGCAGTTCGCGGTTGCGGTGCCCCCACTGCGCGGCCAGGTAGGTGAGGGTGGTGCTGGGAATCAGGATGCCCAGCATCGCCAGGAAAACGCCCAGCAGCCCGGTCAGCATGCCGCCCGCGTTCAGCCCCACATTCCACCCCAGCAAGGCGATGAACAGCACATTCGGCCCGGGGGCTGATTGCGCAATGGCAATGGACGCGTTGAACTGCGCGTCGGTCAGCCAGTGCTGCTTGTCGACCAGGAAACGGTGCATGTCGGGTGCGGTGGTGATGGCCCCGCCGATCGACAGCAGCGACAGCGAGAGGTAATGCAGGAAGAGGTCAAACCACTCCCGCGCGCCGAAGACGAGGTGCAGCGATTCGGTCATGGTGCCAGCCTGCGGTAAGCGAGCAGGCAGGCCACGCCGCCCAGCCCCAGCAGCACGTAGGCCAGCGGAAAGCGCAGCAGGGCGATGGCCACAAAACAGGCCACACCGAACGCGGCGCATAGCTGCAGGCCCAGCACGTTTTTCTTGAGCGCGCCGAACAGCTTCAGGCCGGTCGCGCCGATCAGCCCTGCTGCCACGGCGCCCATGCCGCGCAGCGCGCCGGCCACGCCGGGATGCCCGGCAAACTGGGCATAGACCACCGCCAGCAGCAGCACCAGCACCAGCGGCACGGTCAGCATGCCGGCCAGCGCTGCCAGGGCGCCCTTGAGGCCGAAGTAGCGGCCACCTATCATCAGTGAGATGTTGACTACATTGGGCCCGGGCATGATTTGCGCGACGGCCCAGTCTTCAATGAATTCTTCGCGCGTCATCCAGCGCTTTTTTTCGACCAGCTCGCGTTGCACGACAGCCAGTACACCGCCAAAGCCCTGAAGCGCCAGCAAGGTGAATGAGATGAAAAGATCGGAGAGAGATTGGGGTTTCGGGCGGTCTTCGGCGGGAGGGGTGCTCATGCACCAATTATCGCCGCTTCATCGATGCACCACAGCCTGCGCACAGGAGACCAAGGGCCGCCGTTTGCTATTAATAAGATAGCTGCTTGCGCTCGTTGGATATGGGCTGGAGGCAAAAATGGCGTAAATTTTTGAGGCAGCGCCCGACATGCCCTGCATGGCGGCTACAGTCGCAGTTCCCAAGTTTCGCCCACCAGGTTTTCTTTCCCAAAGCCATGGTAAGGCTCGCTCCTGGTCAGCTTGAAACCACGCCTGGCGTAAATGGCGCGCGCTGCGTCCAGGCAGCTGTTGGTCCAGAGCACCATTTTTTTGTAGCCCTTGCTGCGCGCAAATGCGATGCACTCGTCGGCCAGTCGCCCGCCCAGGCCCAGTCCGCGCGCCTGCGGCGTGAGGATCAACATGCGCAGCTGGGCCACGGTGGCTGATTTACGCGCCACAAACACCGCGCCCGCGCGCTCACCGTCGACTTCGGCTATCCAGCACTTCTCCCACTCCGGCTGGTGGTTCTTGAGGTATTTGCCGGCAATATCGGCCACCAAGGCCTCGAATTCGCTGTTCCAGCCGTATTCACGCGCATAAATTTCACCGTGTTGCTGCACCACCCAGCCGATGTCGCCCGGCCCGGGGTCGCGCAACAACACTGTACGTGTCGCGGCAGGCGCAGTGCCGTTGGCCAGCAGCCGTTGCATGGTGGTCATGGCCGTCACCACCTTTTGCTGGTGGTCCGGCGCCAGCGCGGCCAGCAGGGCGGTGGCTTCGTCGCGGGAGCGCTGCTGCAGCGGCGCAAATGCAGCGTGGCCGGCCTCGGTCAGCTTCAGCAGGCTTTGCCGCGCGTCCGCTGGCGAAGGCACGCGCGCCAGCCAGCCCTGGCTTTCGAAGCGGCGCAGGATGCGGCTCAGGTAACCCGCGTCCAGCGCCAAGTCGCGCCCCAGCTCCGTGGCCGTAGGCTGGTCGCGATGGGCCAGTTCATACAACACCCGCACCTCCGTCAGCGAAAACTCGCTGCCCAGGTAAGGGTCCAGCACGCCGATGCGCTGGGTGTAGAAGCGGTTAAAGCTTCGCACGGCCTTGATGTGGGCCGTAGCGGCGGCCGCAGGGAGTGCTCCAGCTTGTGGTGGGGAAGAAATGCTTGAGGCGGCGGTATTGATTGACGAGGCCATGCTGGATATCGTCAATCAATTGGTTGACAAAGTCAAGTATCTCGTATTTCCCGGTTTCGGCCGGCCTCAGATCACCCGGCGCGGGGCCGCTGTCGCCGCATCGCCGCTGTTGGGCGCACCGGTCGGCTCAATCAGCAGCAGGTGCGCCTCTTGTGATGCCCGCGGGCGATGACGCACGCCGCGCGGCACCACATACAACTGGCCGGGTTTGAGCGTGACGGTGGGTTGCCCGTCAATGTCGATGTGCAACTCGCCCTTGAGCACCAGGAAGAAGTCGTCGCTCTCCGGGTGCGAATGCCAGCTGAATTCCCCCTGCACCTTGACGACCATCACGTCGTGCCCGTTGAACTCGTTCACGGTGCGCGGCTGCCAGTGGCCTTCAAAGGTGGCGAGCTTGGCTTGCAGGTCTACGGCTTCTTTCATGTGAACTCCTCTTTCATGGCGGTTGAATGCGATTGAGGAGGGAGTTTCCTTGTCCAGGGCTGCCGCGTCTTGTACGATTGTTTCCTTTACGATTGTTTCATGCACGACGCCCAGGCAACCACGCCCAAAGACTGGGCCCGCTTTCGTCCCGGCGCACTCGCCGGCGTGACGCAGATGAACGCGCATTTCACCGAACACACCTTCGAGCGCCACAGCCACGAAACCTATTCCATCGGCGTCACCGCCTCCGGTGTGCAGACCTTCCACTGCGGCGGCACGCTGCACGCCAGCCTGCGCGGCGATGTGATTCTTTTTAATCCCGACGAGCCGCACGACGGCCAGCGCGGCACGCAGGAGGGTTTTGGCTACAGCATGCTGTATGTGTCGCCACAAGTGGTGAACGACTGCCGTGACAAGGACGCCGGCCTCGAGATGGCGGCCTACTTCCGTCAACCTGTGGTGCGCGACGCCGCCATGGGCCGCGCACTGACGCGAGCCATAGGCGCAGGCGGTCAGGCGCAGGAGTCGCTGCGCGCTGAAGAGCTCACGCGCAATGTGCTGGTGCGCTTGCTGCAGCGCTATGGAGAGCGGCGCTCAGGCGATGATGTGAAGCCGGCTGGCGTTGCACGCATGGCCCGCATTCGCGACTACCTGCGCAGCCACTTCGACCAGGACATCACCGTCGATGCCCTCGCAGGCGAGGCCGGCTTGTCGCGTGTTCACCTGACCCGCGCCTTCGCCCGGCAGTTTGGCGTACCACCGCATATCTACCTCAACGCCGTTCGCATCGAACGCGCCCAGTCAGCCATGCTGGCCGGGCAGGGCCTGGCCGAGGTGGCCGCCGCCTGCGGTTTTGCCGACCAGAGCCATTTCAGCCGGCGCTTCAAGGGCAGTGTGGGTTTGTCGCCTGGCGCTTGGCTGCGGCAGATGAAGCCTTCCGCGGCCACAATTGGGTGAATCTATTGCAGGTCGGCAAATAAGGATTCCCCGCGGTCAAGCGGGTCCACAACCACGTTATAGATCTCGTTGATGCGCCAGATCGGGGTTTCATAGGCGGCCTGGCCCTGCACCCTCACCAGGAACGCGCTTTTCCTTTCGTGAGCGGCAAGGGTCAGCTCACAGGAGAAGTCGATTTGCCCTGTGTCCGTCGAAATGGCGCTCACGAGTTCATGCGCGGCAAGCGAGAGGCGCTCGGTGCTTTCGTGTGGCAAGAGCTGATCAACCTCATAGGTCCGCAGCACGATCGCAGTGATGCGATCGATGAGGTCGTCAACTACCGAGTTCGGATTTGTGACCATCTGTGGATGCATTTTGGGGATTCTCCTGCATCTCCCAAAGAACTAAAAAGCTATATCTATATTGCAGATTGTCATGAGTGGCATGTTGAATCGTGGAAGCCGTGAATAGGCAACAGGATTGGCTATTTGCCCGCACCAGCCTATTTTTGAAGAATACAGCTCGCAAGTTGCACGCATAGAATCACCAGCAAGCATGGGCGCGTCTTGTTTGCTTCAAGGTCGGCCCCCCGAGAGCACGGAACGGCCGTCACCATGTTGAGTCATCAATCATTCCAGAGGATCCCTTGAAAAAAGTATTGCTACTTCTCGCCATTGCTCTTCTTTCAGCTTGCGCGACTACATCTTTTCGCTCGAACGCGCCTGAATTCGCGGGAGAGAATCGTGTAAGTTCGGTTTACGTCTACTCATTTCTTGACTTGCGTGAAGGAGCTCTGGGAAGGAAATTCCTGGCAGAAGTAAAGCGTCAGCTAAATGATTCATTGAGCAAGGAAAATATCTCGTCCAAGCAACTTTGGTTTAACGATTCCCCATTTGCCACCCAGTTCTCCCTGGAAGAAAAGGGCCCAAACCCTTCCAACACCAGTACACGTGTTCCAGTTGAAGAGGTAATCAAGGCCACACAGGACGAAGAAAGACTTTTTGGCGCTTCGCATCGTTTGATTGTGTTTCCTGCCTCGGTCATGCAATCTAATACCGGAGCAAGTTTTAGTATCCGATGGTCTTTAGTCGATCTAAAGACCAATCAAACTGTCTGGGCCACTACTTCAGTGAGCAACCACGCGAAATGGTTTCTGGGTGATGAGAACCCGGAAGCACGAGCTACCACTTTTGTTGAAGAGTTGATGAGCGAGCTTAGAAAATCAAAAGCTATCCGTGAGCGCAGGGCCTGATTGTTCGGTCAAGCATGGTTCCCGACAGCAGGAAGTCATTTTCGCGATACCACCCGATACCACCCTAGACCGACATCCCACCAGAAACCTCAATCACTGCCCCATTGATATAACTCGCCTCATCGCTCGCGAGGAAGGCATAGACATTGGCAATCTCCTCGGGCCGTCCGAGGCGCCTGAGCGGCACATGGGCCTCCATCTCCTTCAGTACCTTGTCGGGGATAGTGCTGAGGATGGGCGTTGAAATAAAACCGGGGGCCACGGCATTCACGCGCACGCCCTTGGGGCCCAGCTCGCGGCTCCAGGTTTTGGTGAAACCGATTACACCGAACTTGCTGGCGGCGTAATTCGTCTGGCCGAAGTTGCCGTAGATGCCGACGACTGAACTCGCATTGAGGATCACGCCGCTGCCTTGCGTTGTCATGGTGTCGGCCACGGCTTGTGCGCAGTGAAAGACGCCGCGCAGGTTCACGTCGATTACCTTGTCGAACTGTTCGAGCGTCATTTTCTGCAGGCGTGCGTCCTGGGTGATGCCGGCGTTGTTGACCAGCACGTCGATACGGCCGAACTGGTCTTTGACCTTGCCGACCACGGCGTCGACCATGGCGCGCTGGGTCACGTCCATCACATAACCGACGGCCTGCGCGCCCAGGGCCTGACATTCTTTGACGGCTTCATCCACACCGGTTTGTTTCACGTCGCAGACGATGACGATGGCGCCTTCCTGGGCAAACTTGAGTGCGGTGGCGAGGCCAATGCCCTGAGCGGCGCCGGTGATGATGCTGATCTTGTTTTGGAGTCTTGGCATGAAGTGGATATGGGTCGATGAGATGAATGGAAAGAAGGGGAAGTTGAACGAAGCGGCTCAGTAAACCGGCCGATGCTGGCGAATCGCATCTTTGACCGCGTCCGTCAGCGCAAATCCGGGCCCGAATTTGGCGGTCAGCTCGGCACAACGTGCGATAAAGGCGTCAATCCCCATGCCGTAGATAAACTGCATCGCGCCGCCGGTCCAGGCCGGAAAGCCTATGCCGAAGATGGAGCCGATGTTGGCGTCATGCACGGTGGTTAGCACGCCTTCACTGAGGCATCGGGCGGTCTCCGCAGCCTGGCGGTAGAGCAGCCGGTCTTTGAGTTCGTTGATGTCCCAGGCGGTGCCGGGTTTTTCAAACAGGGGCTTGAGTTCGGGCCACAGATGCTTCTTCGCTCCGGGCTCGGTGGGGTAGTCGTAAAAGCCGCCACCGGCCGCGCGGCCGTGGCGCTTCAACTCTTTCACCATGCGTTCGACCAGCAGCTCGCCGGGCGTGGCGGTGTAGGTCTTGCCTTCTGCGGTGAAGTCGGTACGTGTCTGGTCCAGCACGTGCACGCTCAATGACAACGCGGTTTCGTCCAGCACGGCCAGCGGGCCGACGGGCATGCCGGCCTGGATGCCGGCATTTTCAATCGCGGCGGCGGGAATGCCTTCGCCCAGCATGGCCGCGCCTTCCATCACAAAGGTGCCGAAGGTGCGGCTGGTGTAAAAACCGCGCGCATCGTTCACCACGATGGGGACCTTGCCCAGGGCCTGTACATAGTCGAAGGCGCTGGCCACGGTTTCGTCGTCGGTCTGCTTGCCGCGAATGATCTCGACCAGCTTCATCTTGTCGACAGGGCTGAAGAAATGGATGCCGATAAATTTTTCGGGCCTGTCGCTTGCCGTGGCCAGGCTGCTGATGGGCAGGGTGGAGGTGTTGGATGCGAAGAAACCGCCGGGCGCCAGCAAAGGCTCGGCCTCCTGCGTCACTTTGGCCTTGAGGTCGCGCCGCTCGAAGACGGCCTCGATGATGAGGTCGCAGCCGGCCAGTTCCGCAACCTGGTCGGTCGCGGTGATGCGAGAGAGCAGGGCGCTTTGCTCGGCGGCCGTCATGCGGCCCTTCTCCACACGCGGCGCGGTGATCTTGCTGCTGTAAGCCTTGCCGGCTTCGGCCTTGTCCTGGCTCACGTCCTTGAGCACGGTGGCAATGCCTTTGCTGGCTTGTGCGTAAGCGATGCCCGCACCCATCATGCCGGCGCCCAGCAGGCCGACCTTGGCAGGCCTGAAACGCCCTACGCCTTTGGGCCGCGACTGCCCGCTCTTGATGGCGTTCATGTCGAAGAAAAAGGTGTTGATCATGGCCTTGGCATTGGTGCCTGTCATGAGTTTGGCGAGGTAGCGGCTTTCGATGCGAAAGGCGGTCTCCAGGTCCACCTGTGTGCCTTCCACCATGCAGGCCAGGATGGCTTCAGGCGCGGGGTAGAGGCCGCGTGTCTGCTTTTTGAGCATGGCAGGCGCGACGCTGAGCGCCGCGGAGATCTTGGGATTGGCTGGTGTGCCGCCCGGGATTTTGTAGTCCTTTGCTTCCCAAGGATGCTGGGCGGCAGGGTTGGTGGCGATCCATGCTAGTGCCTTGCCGCGCAACCCGGCTGCATCAGCCACCAGCTCGTGCACCAGGCCCAGCTCAAGTGCCTCGCGCGGGTTAAAGGTTTTACCCTCGACCAGATAGGGTTGCGCGCCCATCAAGCCAAGATGGCGCGTCATCTTGGTCACGCCACTGGCACCGGGCAGCAGGCCCAGCGTGACCTCGGGCAGGCCAAACTGTGTTTTGCGGTCGTCCACCGCCACGCGGTAATGGCCGACCAATGCGACTTCCCAGCCGCCGCCCAGCGCGGTGCCGTTAAGGCAGCTGGCGACGGGTATGCCCAGCGTTTCGAGGGTGCGGAAGTTTTTCTTGACGCGCTCGATCTCTGCATAGGCCTTGGGCGCGTCGGCCGGTGTGAGTCGCATCACGGCCTTCAAATCAGCGCCAGCAAAAAAAGTGCTTTTGGCGGAGGCGAGGATGATGCCTTTGATGGCGTCTTTGTCGTTCACCACCTGCGCGGTGACTTCACTGAGGTCGTCTTGCCACTGCAGACACATGGTGTTGACGGGGGAGTCTGGTTCGTCAAACGTGATGATGGCAATGCCGCCCTCAATTTGGTACTGGATGGTCTTCATGGAATTCAGACCCTTTCAACAATCGTCGCGATGCCCATGCCACCGCCCACGCACAGCGTGGCCAGGCCGTAGCGCAGCTTGCGCCTGTGCAGCTCGTCGACCAATGTGCCGAGGATCATCGCGCCGGTGGCGCCCAGCGGGTGGCCCATGGCAATGGCGCCGCCGTTCACATTGACCTTTTCGTGCGGTACCTTCATTTCTTTCATGAAGCGCATCACCACGGCGGCAAAGGCCTCGTTGACTTCGAACAGGTCGATCTGCTCCACCGTCATGCCAGCCTTGGCCAGCGCCTTGCGCGTGGCGGGCATGGGGCCGGTCAGCATGATGGTGGGGTCGGCGCCGCTCAGGGCGGCGGCCACGATGCGGGCACGCGGCTTGAGGCCGTGGGTTTTTCCGGCGGCTTCCGAGCCCACCAGCACAGCGGCCGCGCCGTCCACAATGCCCGACGAATTGCCGGCATGGTGCACGTGGTGGATGCGCTCGACCTGAGGATAACGCTGCAGCGCCACGGCATCAAAGCCCATGCCGCCCAGCTGCTCGAAGGCCGGTTTGAGTGAAGCCAGGCCTTCCAGCGTGGTGTGGGGTTTGATGAATTCGTCTTCGGCCAGAATCGTCTGGCCCAGAAAATCCCTGACTGGTACGACGGAGCCGGTGAAGTGGCCAGCGGCGCGGGCTTGGGCAGCGCGCTGCTGGCTTTCGAGCGCAAAGGCGTCCACGTCGGCGCGGCTGAAACCCTCCATCGTGGCGATCAGGTCGGCGCCTATACCTTGCGGCACAAACAGGGTGGCGCTGTTGGTCTCCGGGTCTTGCGCCCAGGCGCCGCCGTCGGCGCCAATCGGCACGCGGCTCATGCTCTCGACGCCGCCGGCCACCACCAGGTCTTCCCAGCCCGAGCGAACTTTCTGCGCGGCCATGTTCACAGCCTCCAGGCCCGAGGCGCAAAAGCGGTTGACCTGTACGCCCGAGGCGCGGAAATCCCAGCCTGCCTTGAGCGCGGCCACCTTGGTAATCACCGCACCCTGTTCACCCACCGGTGAAACCACGCCCATCACTACGTCGTCGATGGCCGCAGTGTCGAAGCCGCTGCGCCGTTGCAGGTCGGTCAGCACGCCGGCCAGCAGGTTGACGGGCTTGACCTCATGCAGGCTGCCGTCTTTTTTGCCTTTGCCGCGCGGCGTGCGGATGGCGTCGTAGATAAAGGCTTCGATGCTCATGATGGCTTTCCTCGGGAAGGCGGGAACGCGGGAACGCAGGGCTGGCGGGGAGGGGCCGTTGAAGTATATGCATTTCGCCAAGCAGTCGCTTTGCATAAATAGACGAACGGAAAGCCGCGTTGCGTTGTAGTGGGCTGAGGCCGGACCTGACCTTCCTCAATTCCTGACCGACATCGTTCAGGGGAGGTGGATGCCCGCGATGAATCAGAGGTGCCGTGTCTCGGCAGGGGTGTTCCACCAGGCGTTGTTGCGCCCGTCCGCGTAGTTGACCGGCGCGCTGATCAGTTCAGCCGGTTCGGCGTTGTCCAGCGCGGCGATGTTGATGGATACATAGTCGCCGCCTATCTGCTCCACGTAACCCCGACCGAAAGGCCGCACGCCGCAGTGCCTGCAAAACAAGTGGTGGCCGCTTTTGGTGCCGAACTGGTAGTCGCTCAGTTCGTTCTCGCCGGCCAGCAGCCGAAATGCGTCGGGTTTGATGATGGCGCCCCAGTTGCGGGTTTTGGTGCAGATGGAGCAATTGCAGCGGCCCGTGCCTTTACTGAGGTCGATGTCGGCTTCAAAGCGGACGGCGCCGCAGTGGCAGCTTCCGGTATAGGTCTTTTGCATGGGGGCGAACTCCTTGATGGTTGCAGGTTGTTGGGAATATCCGAATATGACAGAATGTTGTCATGTCTGAAAGTATAGTTAAGCGACAGCATACTGTCAAATTGGGAATCGCCAACGAGGAGGTCGAGCGCACGCCGGCCGCCAATTCCCTGAGTTGGCTGGTGGTGCAGGTGATGCAACTCAACGGCTTGTTGACGGCGGCCGGCGATGCGCTGGCGGCGCCGGCCGGGCAGACTTCGGCGCGCTGGCAGGTGCTGGCCACGGTGGAGGATGCGCCGCTGTCGGTGGCACAGATCGCACGCGCCATGAACCTGACACGGCAAAGCGTGCAGCGGGTGGCGGATTTACTGGTGGAAGAGGGGCTCAGCGTTTATGAAAACAATCCGGCTCATGCACGCGCCAAGCTGGTACGGCTCACTGCCAAAGGTCGCAAGGCCTTGCAAACCATACAGGCAGAGCAAAAAGTATGGGCCAATGCGTTGGCTGATGGGATGAATGAGGCCCAGCTACGCGCCGCGAGCACCGTGCTGGCGCAGTTGCAGCAGGCCTTGATGGCGCAGGAAGCGCCGCGGGAATAGTGGGAGATTGGTGTGAGATTGCCGGCGCGTGCCGCTTAAGACGGGTCTTTGCTGCGCGTGCGGCTCACGGCGCTGAAGATTCCTATCCCCAGGAAGATCAGCGCACCTATGCCGATGTACAGATGCGGCACACCGGCCACCACGGCGCCCCAGATGACACCGGCCAGGAAAATCACGAAACCGATCATGTAAAGCGCAAAAGACATTTTCTTCTCCACGAAATGTTGTGGCTCCACTATGCGTGCCGTGGTGCCGGCGCTTTATCGGGTAGATGCGCTGATGGGTGTCAGCGAGGGCCTACGAATGGTTTCAGGAGGCTGCGGCCAATTCCGTCACTCGGGGCTTGAAGCCCTCCGGGAGGCCATTGCTCACGAGGCGGCCGCGCGGATGCATGGGGCGCAGATATTGGTGCAGCACCAGGGCGGCAGCACCTACCGCCGAAGCCAGCAGACCGTAACGCGCCACGCGCACCATGGGAGCCGTTACGCCGGCATGGGTGGCGTAGTTTTGCAGCGTCTGCCTGGCAACCTCCACCAATTCCGGAAAATGCTGACAGGATGCGCCGCCCACCACCAACACGCTGGGATCGAAGGTGGTCCACAGGTTCTGCAGCAGCACACCCAGGTAGTGTCCTGACCGGCGAGTGTCCGCCAGCTGGCCCAGAGCACCCGAACCGATGAAGGCCTCCGCGCACCCGCGCCGTCCGCAGGAGCACGCGGGTCCGTCGAGCTCCAGAATGCTGTGGCCGATCTCGCCGGCCATGCCCCGCATGCCGGTGAACAGCCGGTCGTTGAGCACGATGCCCGCGCCCACGCCGACATCGCAGGTCACAAAAATCAGCGAGTCCTTGCCGTCGTTCTCCGAGAATTCGTATTCGCTCAGCGCGGCCGTGTCGGCTTCGTTTTGCACGTGCACCGGTACCGGGGGCAGGCCTGCATGAATCAGTGCCTGGGTGATCTGCGGCAAGAAGTCCACGTTGCGCCAGCCAAGGTTGGGGGCAAAGCGGACCACACCGGTGGTTTCGTCAAACGCGCCGGGCAGGCCGATGCCCACACCTGAAAGTTGCGCGCCGCGCAATACCAGCTGCGCCTGGGCCAGCACTGTCAGGTCGGCGATCTGGCTGCAGACGTCTTGCGGCCGGGTGCCGCGCAAAGGTTCTTGCGTTGACCACAGCACTTGCCCCAACAGGGACACGCTCACCACGCGCAAGGTGTCGACTGCCACTTCCACACCAATCAGGCCGCGCGACCGGCAGTCGATTTGCAGAGGCGTGGAGGGCCGCCCCACACCGTTGGCGGCGGCCATGCTGATTTCACTGAGCCAGCCTTCATCAATGAGTTCTCGCACCAGCAGGCTGACTGTCGACTTGGTCAACCCGCTATGGTTGGCCAGCTGCGCGCGCGAGCGCCCAGGCTGGTTGCGCAGCAAGCGCATCAGCACACTGCGGTTGATGCGTTTGACGAGTTGCTGGTCACCTGTGGTTTTCATGGCCGATGGCATGGTTCAGGCAATGCGGTGCGGCGCCTGTGTTTTCCCTTCCGGCTGCTTGCCGGCGATGATCATGCCGAGAATCTGGTCTTCGTTCAGGTCGGCCGTGCGGTAAGTGCCGATCAGGCGGCCGTTTTTCATCACCGACAGGCGGTCGCTGAGCGAAAAAACATCCTGCATGTCATGCGTGATCAGGAAAATACCCACGCCTTCGGCCTTGAGCTGGAGCACCAGGTTGGCCACCATGGCGGACTCCTCCGGCCCCAAGGCGGCGCAGGGTTCGTCCATGATCAGGATGCGGGCATTGAAGTAAATGGCGCGCGAAATGGCCACCACCTGGCGCTGACCGCCCGACAGGCGCCGCACCGGCGTGTGGATGTTGGTAAAGTTTTTATTCAGGCGGCCAAACACCTTGCGCGCCTGCGCCTCCATGAAGTAGTCGTCCAGCGTATTCCAGGCCGTCATTTTTTCACGGCCCAGAAAAAGGTTGGCCACGGCGTCCAGGTTGTCGGCGAGCGCCAGTGTCTGGTAAATGGTCTCGATGCCCTGGTGCTGTGCATCGGCCGGGGTCCGGAGGTTCGCTTTCTGCCCCATCACATGGATCTCGCCCGAATCGATCGGGAAAGCGCCGGCCAGCATTTTCATGAGCGTTGATTTGCCCGCGCCGTTGTGGCCCAGCACGGCGACAACTTCGCCGGGGTACAGATTCAGGTTCACGCCGTCCACGGCATGAACGCCGCCAAAAGCCTTACGGATGTCCTTGAATTCGACCAGGGGTTCGGTAGTGATTTGCATTTCAGTGATCCATTGCGCTGCGCGCCACCCGCGACATATGAAACCGCACGGCAAAGGCCAGGGACACCGCGGAACCGGCTTCGCCGGGCCGCTGGTGTCGCCCCCTTGAGGGGGAGGCGCCGAAGGCGCTTCGGGGGTGTTTCATCCTAGCTTTCCTGCGCCCACTTGCGGTAGAGCACGTCAAATACCACCGCCACAATCAGCACCTGCCCGATGATGATCATGCGTTTTCCGATGGAGACATCCAGCAACAGCATGCCGCTGTCCAGCGACTGCATGATGAGTGCACCCAGCACCGAGCCGATGATGGTGCCGCTGCCTCCAGCCAGTGCGGTGCCGCCAATCACGGCGGCGGCAATCACGAAGAGCTCCATCCCGGTGCCCAGCGAGTTGGTGCCTGCGTTCAGGCGGGCCACCGACACGATGGCCGCAATGGTGATAAGCACGGCGAGCAGGGCAAACAGCATGAGCGTTACCCGCTTGACCGGTATGCCGACCAGTACCGCGGCGTCGGGGTTGCCGCCCATGGCGTAAACATAGCGGCCAAAACGGGTGCGCTGGGAGATGAATGACATCACCACCGCCACGGCCGCCCAGATCAGCACCGGAATCGGGATGCCCTGGGGGGCGTCCTTGTTGGTGACCAGGTAGCTGTTCATGGTCGCGGCGAACGCGGCCAGCAGAACCACCGGTGCCGCCACCAGCAGTACATCCACCCACACGGGCTGGTTGGGCATCTCATGGCGCGTGGAGGCACGGCGGCGCAGCAGCATGCGAACCACCAGCACCACACTCACGCAGGCGGTCAGGACCCAGGTGGCGGTCACCCCGATACCGCCGTCATAGCCGCCGCCGAGTTGCAGAAATGTCTCGTCGCTGACGGGCTGGGTCTTGCCGTCGGCCACAAGAAAGGCCGCGCCGCGCAAGGACATCAAGCCCCCCAGCGTGACCACAAAAGACGGCACGCCGAGCATGGCGGTCAGCCATCCCTGGTACACCGACACCACCAGCGCCGCCGCCAGCCCGGCGAGTGACGCCGCCGGCCAGGACCATCCCAGGGTGTATTGGAGGTAGGCGATGAGCACGCCGACAAAACCGATCACCGAGCCGACCGACAGGTCAATATGCCGCGCCACAATGATCAGCACCATGACAGTGGACACGATGCCTACCACCGCGGTTTGCTGGGCAATGTTGTAGAGATTCTCAGGCGACAGGAAAATGCCGCCCGACAGGATCTGGAATACGCCCGCCATGACGGCGAGCACGCCCCCCATGAACACCAGCCGCCAGTCGACAGCAGCGTTGCGCAGGAATCGAACGGGAAATTGCATGGTTTTGAGGATGCAGTACTCCCCAAGGCAACCTACAGGCCGGTTGCCTTGCCTGCTTGCGCAGAACGGGGAGCAGGTGTTTGAACGCCTGTATTAAGCCTGTATTACTTGCAGGCCGCGACGTTGCCCGTGACACCCTTGCAGAGCTCGTCTTTCTTGATCCAGCCGGCTTTCACCACCACGTCGAGGTTGTCGCGGGTGATGGGCACCGGCTTGAGGAACTGGGCCTGCAGGGCGACCTTCTTCTCGCCACCGTTCCAGGAAGTCGCGCCGTCGACTTTTTTACCGGCCCCCAGATTGACAGCTGCGCTGGCCGCCTGTTTACCGAGGTCGCGCGCATCTTTCCAGACCGACACGGTCTGGGTGCCCATGGCCACGCGGTTCAGGGCGGCAAAGTCACCGTCCTGGCCGGACACCGGCACGCCCTTGAGACCCTTGGAACTCAGCGCCGCCACGACACCGCCGGCGGTGCCGTCATTGGAGGCCACCACGGCATCGACTTTGCCGCCGTTCTTGGTCAGGATCTGTTCCATGTTTTTCTGTGCGACTTCAGGCTTCCAGCCTTCGGTGTATTCCTCACCCACGATCTTGATGTCGCCTTTCTTGACGGCGGCGTCAATGATTTCCTGCTGGCCTTCGCGCAGGAAATTGGCATTCGGGTCGGTGGGGGAGCCCTTGATCATCACATAGTTGCCCTTGGGCTTGGCCTGGAACACGGCACGGGCCTGCATGCGGCCAACTTCCTTGTTGTCGAAGGTGATGTAGAACACGCCGGGCGCTTCGATCAGGCGGTCGTAGGCGATGACCGGCACTTTTTGTTTGGTGGCCTTGTTCACGGCGGGCAGGATGGCGTCCTTGTCCATGGCCAGCACGATCAGGACCTTGGCGCCCTTGGCCATCAAGCCGTCAATGTCCGCCAGCTGTTTTTCAGGGGAGCCTGCGGCGTCTGCACTGATGTATTTGGCGCCCAGCTTTTCAAGCTGTGTCTTGATGGCGGCCTCGTCGGTTTTCCAGCGTTCCTCCTGGAAGTTGGACCAGCTGACGCCGACAGTGACCTGCGCAAATGCGCCGGCAGCGGCCAGGCTGAGTGCCATTGCGGTGAGGGAATTTTTTAGTTTCATGAATGTCTCCGATAGTTCTGCCCAGTCGGGCGTGTAGTTTTGAAAACTCAGCTGAATCCCGGTAATCGTTCCGCTGCAAACGCAGCACTTCAGAATTAGTTTGAACGACGCACTAATTATGTGGACCTGAAAAATTCCCCGCCTAGGGACAAACCCCGGGTATGCGGGGGGCACTTTAAATTTTTGATGGTTTCTGTAATACCAAAGGCTGATCAGCAGGCGCTGCAAGCAGAAAATCCGTCAGCGGCACCGGCTGGCCGGACCGGTTTTCCCTGGAAGGCCTGCGCTTCGCTTCAGTTGGCGGCAGACGGCTCTGTCACCCCAAGCTTGATCGCCCAGCTTGACAGTGAGGGCAGGATGGAGGGATACAGCTCCACGCCCGATTCCATTTGCCTGGTTGCCAGCGCAATGCCTTTTTCCCCGGGCGTGCGCACCGCAGACCCTGCTTGCGCGGGGCGTGATGCGCGGCAGGCATCGGCGACATGGCCAGTCTGGCGTGTGAATGCATCCAGGCCCGCAAAAGCGCGCGGGTCAATCACCTGCAGGAAAACCGTGGCGCCCCAGCCTTCTTTTGCGTCGGCGCGGCCGTGGCCTGCGAGGCCGCCGGTCAGCGCCTCCACCAGCAAGGTGAGGCCATAGCCCTTGTGGCCCGAGTCCATGCCACCCAGCGGCAGGATGGTGCCCTTGGGTTCATCGAACAGTACCGAAGGGTTGTCACTGGCCACGCCGTGGCCGTCCATCACCCAGGCAGCAGGCAGACGCTTGCCTTCCTTGTGCAGCCGGTTGGTCATGCCGTTGGTCGTGGCCGAGGTGGACACATCCATCAGCACCGGAACACCGTTGGTGGGAATGCCGGCCGAAACCGGGTTGGGTGTGAACACCGGGTCCAGCCCGCCAAAGGGGGCAACGCTGGCCGTGTTCGGATCCGAGCAGGTCAGCAGCATCATCAGGCCCTGATCGGTGGCGCGCTTGAGATAGGCGGCCAGGCAGGCGATGTGGTGGCTGCGGCGAATCACAACAGTGCAGGTGCCCTGGGTGGCGGCACGCTCAGTGGCCAATGCCATCGCTTGCAGAACCAGCCAGGGGCCGGGCAGGCGGCGGCCGTCCCATGTCACGGCGGCCGGATGGTCGGCCAGCACGGCTGGGGTGCCGAGTTTTTCCATCGCGCCAGACTCCAGCTCTGCCAGGTAGCCCGGCAGCAGGGCGAGCCCGTGGGTGTTATGGCCCATCAGGTCGCCCTGGACCAGGATGTCGGCCACGGCGGCGGCCTTGTCGTGCTCCAGCCCGGCAGTGGTCAGCAGGGTTCGGGCGTAGTTGATCAGATCGGTCTGGGCGTATCGCATGGATTTTTCTCGGGGTTGTCTCAATGTTGTCGCTGCAGATGCTCTGTTTTTGATAGCTGCTCGCGCTCGTCCTGTATGGGTTAGATGGACTTTTGATACACATAACCCAACGCGTCAGGCCGCATCAGGCCGGCCGTCGCTGTCCTGAACATTCTAGGGACGAACACGTAAGGTCGCACATCGCACAACCCATGCGCGGCATTTCATACGGGGCAAAAAGCGGAAAGCGGGCCATGAGCCCGCTTTCCGCCTGAGGCACCGAAGCCGGTGCCTGTAGCCATGTTTATGGCTATGCCGTCAATCAGCCCAGCTTGATGCTGCTGGGGTCCGCGGTGAGGTAGCCGACAGCCGCGCCGAAGCGGTCCTTGTAGTTCGCGCGCACCAGCGGGTCCAGCGTGGCCTGCACCTTGCCATGCAGCGCCGGAATCCAGTCGCCGGGGTGCTGGAAGTTGCTCATGATGTAGGTCCAGCCGTTGAGGTCGTCCACCACATGCAGGCCGGTGGCTTCGGCACCCGAAGGCATGGACATCAGGCGCGACAGCTGCTGGGTGTCGACGTTGTAGGCCCAGATGAAGTTGTTGACGTGGGTGCTGCTGTCTTCGCCGATGAAGAGTGTGCGCATTTTTTCCGAGAACTTCAGGTTGTCGGGGTTGGACACCTTGTTGGGGTTGGCCTTGTTGCCCAGTGCATCGCCGGCGATGTCTTCGCCGACCAGCAGGGCCTTGGTGTGCACCGGCATCCATTCGCTGTTGATGGCGTTGCCGGCCAGGTCTTTCTGGCCGCCGTCCAGCTTGTGCACCATCACGCCGCCGGCAATCAGGGCCTTGTCCAGCGCGATGCCGCTGGCCGCGTTCCAGCCCTTGCCGGTCTTGACCATGGAGTCCTGCATGTTCTGCAGCGCCGAGTAGGCGACCTTGTCCTTGATGTTGACGGTGGTGCCTTCCATTTTGGAAAAGCCCATGCTGCCGCCCATGAGGTAGGCGTAGCGGTGGGTTTCGAGGAAGGCCGCGGCTTTTTCCATGCCGGGCTTGACCTTGATCCAGTTCGGGTTGCCGCCGTAGAACACCTTGGTGAAGCTGGTGTCCGACGGGTCGGCCTTGAGCACCGTCATGATGTCGGCCGGTTTGAGCGTGTCGGCCATCTTTTCGATCTCGGCGCTGGAGGCGTGGCCCAGCTTGATCCAGGAAATCTTCGCGCCCTGGTCGGCAGGGTCGACCGAGAAGCCGGTGCCCAGCTTGCCCACATACAGCGTGCCGGATGAGAGGTCTTTCTCACGGTCGGCCACAAAGACAAAGAGGCCGCTGTTGGTGGCGTCGTCGCCCATCAGCACGGTGCGGTTGTCAGGCATGACCTGCACCAGCTCATGCGAGATGCGGCCCATGTTGTAGTGCTTTTTGACCGTGCCGGTGCCATCGGGATGCACGGTGACTTCCGGCAGGTGGCCGTAGTGGTAAGGGTTCGCTTTGGTTTCGTCGCCGTAGACGTTCTTGCTGAACTTCCTGAACTGCGCGCTTTCAGTGGCAAAAGGTGCGTCGGGTTCGTACTCTTCGCTCGAAAGGTGGGTGTTCCAGGGCGAGAGGCTGGCGCCACAGGTGATCCACAGGCCGTGCGCCCTGGACATATCAACGTTGTGATACTTCACCAGGCTGAGCTTGCCGGTAGCCTGGTCCTGGTCCAGCGTCAGCACGGCGATGGGCGAGGGCAGGTTGCCGTAGGCATCGGCGCCGGCCTGGTCGCGTGTGGTGTATTCAAACTGCACAACGGCGAACACCGCCTTGCCCTTGACACCGGGGACATTGGCGTTGGTCAGGCCCAGCAACGAAGTGCCGTCGGGCGAGTCGGAGAATATCTGGCGTTCCTTGCCCGGCACCGAGCGGTCGATGATGGGCTGGTTGTTGATGTCGACATAGCCGCCGGCAAGGATGGTGCCGCCCTTGCCATCCGGCACCATGTCGCCGGTCACGAAGAAGGGCTGGTAGGCGAGCTTGTAGCTCTGCGTGCTGTTGTCTTTGAGGCGGACCTGCAGGCTGGAGCCCACGGTGGTGGTGGCCATGGCGGCCGCATCAGCCAGCGAGGGGGCGGCCATGGACGTGAAGCTGGAGGCCATGTAATTGCCCGCTGCGGCGGGGCCGCTTCCGGTGGCGCAGCCCGACAACAGGGTGCTGGAGGCCAGGGCCCCCAGCGGCAGCATGGGCGCGGTCGCCAGGAACTTGAGGGCCGTGCGGCGGGAGGGAAGGGAAGGGGTGGCCAGGTCGGACATTGTTATGGTTTCCAGTGTTTCAGGTGGGTGATCGCGAAGCCGCAGCCCTGGCCGCGCACTCCGGCGGGGCAAGTCGGGCTGCGCTGCGGGAATCTTAGGAAGCTTGTGTGACAGTTTCTTGAAAAGGGCTGCCACAGACGGCCCCAGGCAGGGGCGGCTCCCGCTGATTAACCTCGCGCCGGGTACTTGAATATCCCCGGGCGAACCGCAAGCTGCTTTGCTGCGGGCCAAAATCGGTCTGCCAGAACAGCAACCCTCAAGGCCTCCATGACCACTCAACTCAAAATCGATTTCGTGTCCGACGTTTCCTGCCCCTGGTGCGTGATCGGCCTGAAGTCGCTGGACCAGGCGCTGGAGCGCGTGCGCGGCGACATCACGGCAGAGCTGCATTTCCAGCCCTTTGAACTCAACCCGAAGATGGCGCCCGAAGGCCAGGAAATCACCGAGCACATCACCGAGAAATACGGCATCACACCCGCGCAGGCCCAGGCCAACCGCGAGAACATCCGCGCACGCGGCGCGCAGGTGGGCTTCAAGTTCAGCATGGCCGACGAGCCCGGCGGCGGGCGCAGCCGCATCTACAACACCTTTGACGCGCACCGCCTGCTGCACTGGGCCGAGCTGGAAGGGGTGGACAAGCAGAAGGCGCTGAAGGAACTGCTTTTCAAGCGCTACTTCACCGACGGCCAGAGCCCGGCGTCGCACGAGGTGCTGGCGAAAGCGGCTGCGGAGGCGGGGCTGGATGAAGCCCGGGCGCGCGAAGTGTTGGCCTCAGGTGAATATGCCGGCGAGGTGCGCGAGCGCGAGCAGTTCTACCTGACCCAGGGCATTCACTCGGTGCCGGCCGTCATCATCAATGACCGCCACCTGATTTCCGGCGGGCAACCCGCGGAAGTGTTTGAGCAGGCCCTGCGGCAGATCGCCGCGGCGGGCTGAGCGCGGTTTCTGCGTTTCCAGCGGCCCGCCCCCAGCGCTTTCACGCAAGAGGACGAAACGTCAAGCACAGGAGTTTGTCATTCATGCCTTACGAGCTTCACTACTGGCCCACCATCCAGGGGCGCGGCGAATTTGTCCGGCTGGCACTGGAGGCCGCTGGCGCCGGCTACCTTGACGTGGCGCGTGGCTGCGAGGGCGACGGCGAGGGCATTCCTGCCATGATGCACTTCATGGAGAGCGCGGACGTGCAGCACCCGCCCTTCGCGCCGCCGTTTTTGGTGGACGGAAAAACCATCGTCGGGCAGTCCGCAGCCATCCTGCTTTACCTGGGTCCGCGCCTGGGCCTGGTGGGCAAGAGCGAGGCCCAACGCCTGTGGACGCACCAGCTGCAGCTCACGATCGCCGACGTTGTGGCCGAGGCGCACGACACCCATCATCCGGTAGGAACTGGCCTGTATTACGAAGACCAGAAAAAGGAAGCGCTGCGCCGCGCAAAAGAATTCAGGACGGCACGCATGAAGAAATTTCTGGGCTGGTTTGAAACCGTGCTGGAGCGCAACCCACGCGGCAGCGCGCATCTGGTGGGTGGCCGGCTGAGCTATGCCGACCTTTCCCTGTTCCAGTTAGTGGAAGGACTCCTGTATGCGTTTCCCAAGGCGGCCCGCCGCGCACTGAAAACCGTGCCGCGCGTTGCGGCCTTGCACGACAGAATGGCGCAACACCGGCGCGTGGCAGCCTATCTTGCGAGCGAGCGGCGCATTGCCTTCAACGAAGACGGCATCTTTCGCCGTTACCCGGAGCTCGATGCCTGAGTGGGCCGGGTCTTCAGTTGCAGTGCTGTTGTAATCGCCTGGGTACGCCAAAGTCCAGGTCTTCCTTCTTGTCTCTGCTCCTGTTTTGATAGCTGCCTGCGCTTGTCCTGAAAGGCCTATAGGCCGAAATTGCGTAAATTTCTGACGCGACAACCTGGCCGGGGCGTGCGCGGCGTTCTCCTACAACGGAGGCTGTGCTTGCCTGACCGCGCAGTGCATCCCTGGGTTGCACCATCAATCTACCTGCCTGGCAATCATCATCACATCACGATGGTGCGAGCAACGTCCGGGCAGTTTTTTTACAACGCTGCAAGAGACAAAGGAGTACACCATGGCAAAGGAACAGCACGACCAGAATCTTGATCCCATCAGCAAGGAACCGGGCGCCCATCCGGTTGGAACCGGTATCGGCGCAGCGGCGGGTGGTGTTGCCGCCGGCGCGGCTGCTGGAACGGTGGCCGGACCGGTGGGTGCGGTGGTGGGCGGCATTGCAGGCGCCGTGGCTGGTGGCCTGGGCGGCAAGGAAGCTGCCGAAGCGCTGGACCCGACCGCAGAGGAAGCCTACTGGCGCGGCAACTACAACCGTGAAAGCTATTACGAAGACGGGCGGCCCTTTGACGACTATGCGCCGGCCTACCGTCTGGGGCTCTATGGCCGGCAGGAGTATGCGGGTTCATTTGACGAAACCGAAAGCCGCTTGCGGACCCACTGGGATACGAAAAGAGAGCGTTCCACATTGACCTGGCCACAGGCCAGGGAGGCGAGCCGCGCGGCATGGAGCAGGGTTGAGAGCCTGTACCCGGGTGCTTTTGAAAATGCCGCTGCAACGGGCGATGCAACAGTGGACGACGATGAAGACGTCATCGAAAACCTGAATGACCTGCTTGAGTCCTGCCGTGACGGCGAGTATGGTTTCCGCGAATGCGCCGAGCACACCAAGGCGCAGGACATCAAGACACTGCTGCTTCGCCATGCTGATGAATGCCGGGCTGCGGGCCTGGAGCTGCAAACCCTGATTCGCCAGCTCGGCGGGAAGCCCGACGAAGGCGGCTCGGTCAGCGGTGCATTGCATCGCGGATGGGTTTCCGTGCGGGCCACGCTGAGCGCGTTGAGTGACCAGGCGATGCTCAACGAGTGCGAGCGCGGCGAAGACGCTGCAGTGGCACGCTACCGCAGAGCCCTGAAGCGCAATTTCCCCG
Source organism: Polaromonas sp. P1_F4 (assembly GCF_056405675.1). Classification (NCBI taxonomy): domain Bacteria; kingdom Pseudomonadati; phylum Pseudomonadota; class Betaproteobacteria; order Burkholderiales; family Comamonadaceae; genus Polaromonas; species Polaromonas sp. P1_F4. The sequence goes on from NZ_JBFUBP010000001.1 coordinate 936,340, forward strand.
CCGGTATCAGAGCCGTGGTGGAACGCCAGGCCCAGGGCGCGCAGCGCAACCATGACCAGGTGAAAGCCCTGCGCGACGCGCTGAAGACTGCTTCATAACTGACAAGGACTGGCGCTCACACAGGAATCAATTATTTTTTGTCGGCACTCGAGGCTCGGCAAACCAAGGGGCGGCATCTGTCGCCCCTTTTTTTATTCCTCCATGTCGGGAGTGGCCTCGTTAGTTCTTCAAGCTGCTCGCGCAATCCACCTGGGCGTCGAGCTGTACGCCGTTGCGTGAATAGTCAGCATCGGTGACCTTGCAGCCGGAGCGCAGTTCAATCGCCTGCAGCAACACTGCGCGGCCCGCAGGGGTCGATATGACGCTGCCGCCTTTTGACCCTGGAGCAATGGCTGTCCAGGTGCCGGCTGTCAGCTGGCTGATGAGATAGGTCTGCCCGTCCACGCTGACGGGGTGCGGGGGCGGCTCTGCTGTTGTGCCGGCACATCCGGCCAGGCAGATGGCCGCAAACATGCCGGATGGCCATCCACGGTTTTTCATGAAAGGGGGCCGGACAGGCTGCTTTTGATTGCAACCATGGAAGGTATCGGCGTGGCGACAGTTTCGGCTTTGGGCTCGGGCGCCTTGGGTGGCGCTTTGGGAACCTTGTTGTCGGGGCAGCCGGACAGGAAAAACAAGGTCGCCAGTACAAAGGGCAGGTAGGGTTTCATGGGTGTCTCCAGGTGCGTTCTATGGCGCTGTCTGAATAATAGGACGCAGCCGGCAACAGGGCCAGCCCTTGGGCCGCAAGTCGCGGCGAATGCCTACACCCGGCGCGAAGGTGAGCCCGTCACACCCATGCGCTGCAAGGCCTCGCTCAGGCTGCGTGCCGGCTTTTGGCTGGCGGCCGGGGTCGCGCATTGCTGTTGAGCGGGCCCGTGGGCACTGGGGTGCCGAGCCGCGGGCGGACAGGAGTCAGGCGGTGCGGGCGACCGGTTTTCTGCGTCCGGCAGTGTCTTGCCTCGGAGCTCCGCGGCCATTCGCCGACCTTCAGTCTGCAGGTAAAGCGTCAAATCCATTTCATCGAGCTGCTTCATGGTGAGCATTTCTGGTTCATTCCTTGAATAAGGCCGGGCAAACAGAACTCTTTATCCAAGCGAATCTAGGCTCAAGCCCTTCACCAGCGTGTCAGGCCATCGGCCTTCGGTCTGTAGGAGTGCAACGACAACCCAGGCAGGGCCGCCGTGAGGGCTATTTCGCGGCCGGTGGCGCCTTGAAGCCCACTTGTTTCATGGCGGCGGTGAGCCCGTTGCGTGATGCCTCGTAAGTCTCCCAGGGCTGGTTGCCGATGGCCAGGCGCCCGCCCAGGGTTTGCGCCGTCCAGTGTGCGCCGCCGGTCAGTGAGGCCAGTTCATCCCAATTGACAGGGACGGACACGCCGAGGCCCGGCCGGGCACGCATGGACCACGCCGCGACGGTGGTGGCGCCAAATCCATTGCGCAGGTAATCCGGAAAGATCTTGCCGATGCGGTTTTTAGGGCCGCTCTTCGCGGCAAAGCGCTGGGGGATCACGGCGGCCAGGTGCATCACGATGGCATGCGAAAAATCCTTCACTGTGTCGAAATCGTATTGCCGCTTGAGCGGCACCACCACGTGCAGGCCTTTGCCGCCGCTGGTTTTCAGGAAATTCGCGAGCTTCAGTTCGTCAAGGAAAGCGCGCACCAGCTGCGCGGCCTCCTGAACCTGCGGCCAGGCAACGCCTTCACCCGGGTCCAGGTCGAACGTCATGCGGTCGGGCTTGTGGATGGCGCGCGTGGTGGCGTTCCAGGTATGGAACTCGATCACGTTGATCTGCGCGGCCGCCAGCAGGGCGGCGGCGGAGGGAATTTCCAGCAGCGGACCATGGCCGGGGTCCAGCGCGGGGTCCAGCAAGTTGATGCCGGGAATTGACGTAGCTTCGGCATGCTTCTGGAAGAACAGCTCACCACCTATGCCCGAAGGCGCGCGCACCAGCGCGGTGGGCCTGGCTTTGAGGTGCGGCAGCATCAGCGCCGCGACCTGTGCGTAGTGCTCGACCACGTTTTGTTTGGTAAAACCGGTGCTGCTGTCGATCACCCGGTCTGCATGCGTGATGCGCAGGGACTTCAGTGCTGCTGGGGCGGACTTCGCGGTCTTTTTTTCAGGGACGTTCAGGCTACCCTTCGCGGTAGGTTTTTCGGTGGAGGTTTTTTTGGCGGGGTTCACGGTAGTGCCTTTCTTGCCGCGCTCCAGGACGGCGGGTTTTTCACGGAGGATGTTTGTTGCGGGTTTGTCGGTGCGCAGGCCCTGGAATACGGAGTGGCGGATATGGCCGCCATGGGTCCATTCACCAAAGGCCACTTCGGCCAGCAAACGCGGCTTGACCCATTGGCCTTTGACGCCGGCGGGCAGCTTTGCGAACGGGCTGCGATCGGTGTGAAGTTTTTCCAGCCGGGCTTTCAGTGTGTCCAGCATCTCGTCGTTGAAGCCGGTGCCGACATTGCCGGCGTATTGAAGCGCACCTTCTTCATCGTGGACGCCCAGCATCAATGCGCCCAATCCGATGCGCGAGCCTTTGGGTGCGGTGTAACCCCCAATCACGAACTCCTGGCGCAACTGGGTTTTGAGCTTGATCCAGTCCGGCGAGCGGCGTGACACGTAAGCCGAGTCCACGCGTTTGCCGATCACGCCCTCCAGCCCGACCCGGCGGGCCGAGGCCAGCAGGTCCTGTGGCGTTTCTTCAAATGTGTCGCTGAAGCGGATGCTGTCCTGGGGGTGGCGGGTGACGAGCGTGCACAGGGCTTCGCGGCGCTGGGCCAGCGGCAGCTGGCGCAGGTCCAGCCCGTCAAAAAATGGGAGATCGAACACGTAGTAAAGAATGTCCGCCGTACTCGCATGGTCGAAAGCGTTTTGCAGCGCGCCGAAATCGGGGACGCCGCGTTCGTTCATCACCACGATCTCGCCATCGATCCAGCCTGAAGGCAGTTCCAGCGCAGCCACAGCCTTGGCAAGCCTGGAAAGCTTGTCGGTCCAGTCGTTGCCCTTGCGTGTGAAAAGGCGAACTGATGAGCCGTCGATACGCGCCAGCAACCGGTAACCGTCGTATTTGATTTCATAAACCCAGCCTTCGGGGCTGGCGGGCGGGCGCGTGACCAGCGTGGCCAGTTGCGGCGCGAGCGTTTCGGGCAGCTTCGCCTTGATGGCGCCTTCGGGAATGCTTGCATCAGCTTGTTTTGGGCGTGCCTTGGCCCGGGTTTTTTTGACAGGCGCCGTCAGCGCTTTCTTTACGGCGGTGCTGGCTGTGGCATCGCGCGGCAGAGGCTTGCCCGAGAGCACGCTGTTGGGCAGCGCCTTGAGTACGTCAAACTCTTTTTCGGCGCGGGCATGCTCGTCGTGCTCTTTGATCAGCAGCCAGGGTTCATGGGATTCGTCGCCTCGCCCGTGCATGCGCACCAAGGTCCAGCCGCCCTTGAGCTTTTCGCCATGCAGTTCAAACTTGAGCTTGCCGCTTTTGAACCCCTTCACCGGGTCGCCGATCGGCGTCCACAAGCCGCGGTCCCACACGATCACGTCGCCCGCTCCGTATTGTCTGGCCGGGATGCTGCCCTCAAAACCGGCGTAGGAAAGCGGGTGGTCTTCTACATGCACGCCCATGCGCTTGACGGCCGGGTCCAGGCTGGGGCCCTTGGGGACGGCCCAGCTTTTGAGGGTGCCTTGCAACTCCAGACGGAAGTCGTAGTGCAGCCGGCTCGCGTCGTGCTTCTGGATGACGAAGCTGAGGGCTTTATCCGAGCGGGCGCCGCCGTGAGCGGGCTCCGGCGTACGCGCGAAGTCACGCTTGGCGCGGTAGTTTTTCAGCAGGTCGCGGGCGCCCATGTCGTCGGCTCATGCGGCCGGAACTCAGGCGGCGCGCCGTCTTGCGGGCGCGTGCGAGGGCGATTTGGCTGCGGTTTTCTTGCGCGCCGGGGTTTTGGTGGACGCCTTGGTCGTGGCTGCCGCCTTGGCTTTGGGTCCGTCGCCGCCGCCTTTACGCAGGCTGCGCTGCAGCAATTCCGTCAGATCGATGATCTTGGCGCTGGAGCGGCCTTCGGTCTCTTCTTCCTCCGGCTGCACCACATTCTCCAACTTGCCTGCTTTGGCCTTGCGCTTGACCAGCGCCATGATGTCGTCCTTGAAGGAGTCGGTGAACTGATCGGGCTTCCACTTGCCGGTCATGTCGTCCACCAGCTGTTTGGCCATGGCGAGTTCCTTGTCGGTCAGGCCGGCGGCCTTGGCGCCTATGGGCGGCAGATTGAGCTCTTCCAGCGACCGTATGTCTGCACCCCAGCGCAACAGGTTCAATATCAAGGCAGGCCCCGAGGGCACCAGCACGGCCAGGTGCTGCTTGGTCTGGATGATTACGCGGGCGATGCCCACGCGCTGGGTTTTCAGCAGGGTGTCGCGCAGCAATGCATAGACTTTCTGGCCTTTGTTGATAGGGGCGACGTAGTAGGGGCGCTCGAGGTACACAAAGGGTATGTCGGTGTTGGGCACAAAGCTTTCGATCTCGATGGTCTGCGTGGTCTTGGGGTAGGCGGACTTGATCTCTTCTTCAGACAGCACCACGTACTGGCCGTCTTCGTACTCGACGCCTTTGACGATGTTTTCCTTGGTGATCTCTTTGCCGGTGCGCTTGTTGACGCGCTTGTAACCCACAGGGTCCATGCTGCGCTTGTCCAGCCAGTCGAAATCAATGCCGCTTTCCGAGGTGGCCGAATGCAGCGCTACGGGGATGTGAACCAGGCCGAAACTGATGGCCCCTTTCCATAAAACGCGCGATGCCATGGTGTGAGTCTTTCTGCTGATGATTGCGGGCTGGCCTGAGGGAGTGCAGGCGACAACGATCAGGCCAGTCTCCGGCCCGCGCGCACGCAGGCGTGTCGGTGTGCGATGGGGTACGGGCGTCGTCCGGAACCGACTGTTCGCATGGGGTTTGTCCTACGGGTTTGACCAGCGTGCAGCACGCACAATCGGCTGCAACTTTTCAAGGAGCCTACCCATGCTTTCACGCCGCACCGCCACCCGAGTTTCCCTTGCCGCGATGGCCGTAGCCGCTGCCGCCATCACGGGCTGCGGCGTGATGAACAAGCAATCCCCCCTGGTCGCCTTCACCACACAGCTTCGCGGCGCCAATGAGGTGCCCGCCAATGCCAGCACCGGCAGCGGCTCGGTCGATGCCGTGTTTGACACCAGCACCAACCTGCTTCGCTGGAAAGTCAATTACACCCGTCTGACCGGCCCGGCGACCGCGGGACACTTCCATGGCCCGGCCGCCATCGGCGCCAACGCCGGTGTTGCTTTGGGGTGGGCCAGCCCCCTCCGCACCCCTATGGACGGCAGCGCAACACTCACGCCCGCCCAGGCCGCCGACCTGATGGCGGGCCGCTGGTACGCGAACATCCACACAGCTGCTTATCCCGCAGGGGAAGTGCGCGGCCAGATGACGATGGTGCGTAACTAGGGCCTTCTGAAGAGGCCCCCCGGGCCGGCCTTGATAGATGGTTGCGGGCGCAACCGGATTGGTTTATAGTTGCGGGCGCAACCATAAATTTACCCGGTCGCTACATGATCAAGCTCGACAGAACCCTGACCTATCGCCTGCACCTTCTGCACAAGCTGACGGACATTGAAAGCCAGCGTGCTTATGTGGCGGACGCGCGCCTGTCGATGAGTGATGCCCGTTGCCTCACTGCCGTGGGCACATTCGCACCACTGTCGGTGAACGACCTCGCGCAAAAAGCCAATCTGAACAAAGGCCAGGCCAGCCGTGCGGCCCAGTCCCTGGTCGATCAGGGACTGGTGGTCAAGGCCGCCAGCCCGACGGACGGGCGCGGCGTGGTGCTGACACTTACCCCAAAGGGCCGGAAGGCCTGGCAGCGCACCATGCAGGTGGTGGGCCAGCGCAACCAGGATATTTTTGGTGTGCTGAGTGCAGCCGAGCGCAACCAGCTCAGCGAGTTTTTCGACCGGCTGATCGAAAAGGCCAGGGACCGCGGCGATGAGCCTGCCGATGCCGAAGCTTGATGGCTCTAACCTCTGAATGAATCCGTGAATTGACACGCGAGACCGAAAGAAGCATCCATGACCTCAAACACCTTGCGCTACCAGTCCGGCTTTGGCAATGAATTTGCCAGCGAGGCCGTTGCGGGCGCGCTGCCGCAGGGGCGCAACAGCCCGCAACGCGCGCCGCACGACCTGTACACCGAGCTCATTTCCGGCACCGCTTTCACAGCGCCGCGCGCCGAAAACCGCCGCACCTGGATGTACCGCCGCCAGCCTTCCGTGATGGCGGGCGGCTACAAGCCTTATGGCCAGGCGCAGTGGACGACAGGGGCTGCAGGCGGCGTTGCCGTGCCGCCGGAACCCCTGCGCTGGAATCCGTTTGCGATTCCATCCGGGTCGCTGGACTTCGTCGATGGCATCCGCACTGTGGCGGCCAACGGCGACGTTGAAGCGCAGACTGGCATGGCCGCGCACGTGTATGTCGCCGACCGCTCCATGCAGGGGCGCGCGCTCGTGAATGCCGACGGCGAGATGCTGCTTGTCCCGCAGCAGGGCCGGCTGGTGGTGACGACCGAGCTGGGCGTCCTGGATGTCAAGCCCGGTGAAATCGTGGTGGTGCCGCGCGGCATGGCCTTCAGCGTGACCTTGCCAGACGGCGCATCGCGCGGCTACGTCTGCGAAAACTACGGCGCGCACTTTCGCCTGCCGGAACTCGGTCCGATCGGCTCCAACGGCCTGGCCAATGCGCGTGACTTCCTGGCGCCTACGGCGGCGTTCGACAGCGCGCCTGCGCCCAAGGGCGGCTTTGAGATCGTCAAGAAATTCGGCGGCCGCCTGTGGTCGGCCAGGCAAGCGGCCAGCCCCTTCAATGTGGTGGCCTGGCACGGCAACCTGGTGCCCTACAAGTACGACACGGCCCATTTCATGACCATCGGCTCCATCAGCTATGACCATCCGGACCCGTCCATCTTCACCGTGCTGACCTCGCCCTCGGACACAGTGGGCACGGCCAACTGCGACTTCGTGATCTTTCCGCCACGCTGGCTGGTGGCCGAGAACACCTTCCGCCCGCCCTGGTACCACCGCAACCTCATGAGCGAATTCATGGGCCTGGTTTATGGCCAGTACGACGCCAAGCCCGAAGGCTTCAAGCCCGGCGGCGCATCGCTGCACAACTGCATGGTGCCGCACGGCCCAGACACCGAAGCCTTTGAGAAAGCCAGCACGGCCCCGCTGGCGCCGCACAAGCTGGACAACACGCTGGCCTTCATGTTTGAAAGCCGCTACCGCTTTATTCCCACAGCCTATGCGATGGAAGGCGGAGCGCTGGATGCCGGCTACAGCAATTGTTGGGCCGGGCTCAAAGACCAGTTCAAGGGCTGACGCGCATGAACGAATTACTCAACGCCACCCACGACGCGCAACTGCGCAGCTGGGTCGCATCTGCGAATGACGCGGGAACAGACTTTCCGATCCAGAACCTGCCTTTTGGCACCTACAGCCATGGGCCGGACGCGGTGCGGAAGATTGGCGTGGCCATTGGCGACCAGGTGCTGGATGTTCGGGCGGCCGGGCTGCTCGATACCGGTGACATGAATGAGTTGATGGCCCAAAGCCCGGCGACAACGAGCGCGCTGAGAGCGGCGATCTCGCGAGGCCTCGCAGAGGGCAGCTCAAAGCAAGCCGAGTGGAAGAACTTTTTGTCCCCCCAGGATTCGGTCACCCTGCACCTGCCTTGCCGCATCGGCGACTACACCGATTTCTACACCGGCATCCACCACGCCACCACCGTCGGCAAGCTGTTTCGCCCCGACGCACCGCTGCTGCCCAACTACAAGTGGGTGCCGATCGGCTACCACGGCCGCGCGTCGTCTATCGGCGTGAGCGGCCAGGCCTTTCCCCGCCCGATGGGCCAGACCAAAGGCCCGGACGACGCGGCGCCCGCGCTGCGACCCACCCAGCGACTCGACTACGAACTTGAACTCGGCGTGCTGGTAGGGCAGGGCAACGCGCTGGGCGAACCCATCGCCATGGCTCAGGCTGAAGCACATGCCTTTGGCATGGTGCTGCTGAACGACTGGTCGGCGCGTGACGTGCAGGCCTGGGAATACCAGCCGCTCGGCCCGTTCCTGTCCAAAAACTTTGCCAGCACCCTCTCGCCGTGGGTCGTCACGATGGAGGCGCTGGCGCCGTTTCGCGCACCGTTCGTGCGGCCCGAAGGCGACCCCCAGCCCTTGCCGTACCTGGACTCGGAAGGCAACCGCCGCCTGGGCGGTATGGATGTGGCGCTGGAAGTGTGGATAGAGACGCAGGCCATGCGGGAAGCCGGCCGGGGCCCCGAGCGCCTGTCGCAGTCGAACTTTCGTGACGCCTACTGGACGGTGGCGCAGCTGCTCACGCACCACACCGTCAACGGCTGCAACCTGCAGCCCGGCGATTTGCTGGGCTCGGGCACGCTGTCAGGCCCGGCGCCGGAACAGGCCGGCTCGTTGCTGGAGCTGAGCTCGGGCGGCAAGAATGCGTTGACCTTAACCAATGGCGAAAGGCGCACCTTCCTGCAGGACGGGGACGCCGTCATCCTGCGTGCAAGCTGCGTGCGCGAAGGCTTCCGCCGCATTGGTTTTGGCGAATGCCGTGGGCAGGTGCTGCCGGCCAGGCGGCCGCAGTGAAGCCTGAAGGAGAGTGATTCGCTATTAATTTAATAGCAACTTGCGCCCGATGTATAAGGGCTACAGGCTCTTTTCATAGGTAAAAACACGGTTTTGGGGCCGTGAGGCGGGTTTCAATGCACAAAAGCGGCCTTGAGTCTCTTTTAGCTCCCGTTTCAGCCCGGCTTCTGCCTCGCCCCTTGGCAAGACTTTCCAATGGGCTGCTGCTGATACTTCGACCGGCAACGAAGCATCACGCCAGCCATCTGGGCAAAAATGACGCCCATGCACCCCGACAACATCCTCGCAGCGCCCAGCCACCCCAACCCCTATCCTTATTACGCCGCGCTCGTGGCAGGCCCCCCGCTGGTGTTTGACGCACCGTGCAAGCTCTGGATCGCCACCAGTGCGGCCGCGGTCAATGCCGTGCTGGGCAACCCGGCATGCCGTGTGAGGCCGGTGGCTGAGCCCGTGCCGCAGGCCATCGTCGGGTCGGCGGCGGGTGAGGTGTTCGGCCACCTGGTTCGCATGAACGACGGCCTCCGGCACGACGCACCCAAACTGGCCTTGCAGCGTTTCCTGGCCGCGCTGGATCTGGACCGTGTTGGCGAGCACACCGGGTTGATTGCGGCGAAGGCCATGGGTGGCGAACCCCTGCGCGGAGCGGCGTTGTCGCAGTGGGTTTTTGATGTGCCGGTGATGGCAGTCGCTGATGCCCTGGGTTTTGCGCAGGCCGAACTGCCGCTTGTTGCAGGCTGGACGCGCGACTTTGTGGCGTGCCTCTCGCCGCTCAGCACGCCGGAGCAGTTAGCTGCGGCGGGTGATGCTGCAGCGGCCTTGCTGGCAAGGTTCTCGGCGCTGGTGCAGGCAGACGCAAGCCCGGAGAGCGCCGTCGCCCGTGTCCGGCTGGAAGCGCAGAAGGTGGGTTGGAATGACGCCGCAGCGTTGCTCGCCAACCTGGTCGGCCTGCTGTCGCAGACCTGCGAGGCGACTGCCGGACTTGTCGGGAACAGCCTGGTGGCCCTGGCCACGCAGCCGGGCCTGGCCGAAGCCGTGGGGCAGGATCCGGGCAAGCTGCTTCAGATGGTGAACGAGGTCAGCCGCCACGACCCGTCCATCCACAACACGCGCCGTTTTGTGGCAGAGGCAACGGAGGTGGCGGGGGTTTCCCTGAAGGCGGGCGATGCCATCCTGGTGGTTCTGGCGGCTGCCGGCCGTGATCCTTTGTGCAACCCGGAGCCCGACCGGTTTTTGCTGGACCGCGCAAGCCGTGAGGTGCCCGGCTTTGGGTGGGGAGCGCACCAATGTCCGGGGCAGACGCTGGCCTGCACCGTCGCTGCCGCGGCGGTCAAGGCCTTGCTGGATTCAGGCAAGCTGCAGTTGCCGAAACCGGGAGGCTGGCACTACCGGCCTTCCATGAACGCCCGCATCCCGTTTTTTCTGATGGATACCACGACTGAAAGCTCCACATGATCGCCATCATTTTTGAAGTGCAGCCCGCTAAAGGCAACATGCAGACCTATCTCGATATTGCTGCTGCGCTCAAGCCGCAGCTCGAGCAAATAGACGGCTTTATTTCCGTCGAACGTTTTCAAAGCCTGAGCAACCCGGGCAAGCTGCTATCGCTCTCATTCTTCAGGGACGAAGCCGCCGTGATGGAATGGCGCCGTCTCGAGTCCCACCGCAAGGCGCAAAGCCGCGGGCGCGGTGGCGTGTTTGAAAACTACCGCCTGCGTGTGGCCCATGTGCTGCGCGACTACGGGCTGAACGAACGGGACGAGGCGCCGGCGGACAGCCGCGAGCAGCACGGCTAGGCGCTGCGGGGCCTGGCGCGCTTCCAGCGGGGCGGCCACCACCACCAGCTCAGCAACACCAGCAGGCCGAATCCGGTATAGGCCACCATGAACACCCACGCCGGCGCGTTGAAGAAGATCAGCCGCGACAGCCAGTGCTCAATGAAGGAGCCGCCATAACTGGCTTGCCCGGCCAGCTGCCTCAGGGCCTGTTCCCAAATGGTGAGCGGGCAGATCTCGCCCAGCCAGCTTTGCGCCACCACAAAGCCGATCAGCGCCAGATGCGTGAGCCTGACCCACGGCGCGCGAACCCAGACCCAACCGCGCCAGCCGCCTGCCATGAACAGCAGTTGGCCGAGCACGGCAAAGGCGACGATAGCGACGTGCAACACCAGGATCGAGTCTGCTAGCAGGGCAGCGGTGAAAGGGCTCATGGGTGTGTGAGGAGTCAGTAAAGCGTGTTTATTCGCGGCTGTTCGTGGCCACGCGGCCACTTTAAACGCGCCAATCGTGCATTGAGAGGTGTTTGTAGGGCTTAAATGCCGAATAAAGAGGCAAAACTCAGGGTAAACCTTACAATGGAGGGTTACCCCAAACCCTCCATGAACGCCCCCGTCGACGTCTCCTTCTTTGCGCGCGCCGCCAAGCCGCTCACCAGTTACCGCAAGTACTGGGCGGCCCGCTTTGGCACGGCCAAATTTCTGCCCACCACGCGGGCCGAAATGGACGCGCTCGGCTGGGACAGCTGCGACATCATCATCGTCACCGGCGACGCCTATGTAGACCACCCGAGCTTCGGTATGGCCGTCATTGGCCGCATGCTGGAGGCGCAAGGCTTTCGCGTCGGCATCATCGCCCAGCCCGACTGGCAAAGCGCCGAACCCTTCCGCGTGCTGGGCAAGCCCAACCTGTTCTTCGGCGTGACCGCCGGCAACATGGACTCGATGATCAATCGTTACACGGCGGACCACAAGATCCGCAGTGATGACGCCTACACCCCCGGCGACATCGGCGGCAAACGCCCCGACCGCGCGGCGCTGGTGTATTCACAGCGCTGCCGCGAAGCCTACAAAGACGTGCCTATCATCCTGGGCGGCATTGAAGGTTCGCTGCGCCGCATCGCGCATTACGACTACTGGTCCGACAAAGTTCGCCGCAGCGTGGTGGTCGATGCGAAATGCGACCTGTTGCTGTACGGCAATGCCGAACGCGCGATAGTCGAAATCGCCCACCGCCTGGCCGCCAAAGAGCCAGTCGCCAGCATCACCGACGTGCGCGGCACGGCCTTCATCCGCCGCAGCGGCGACGAAACCGCCAACGGCTGGTTTGAAATCGATTCCACCAGCGTGGATGCACCGGGCCGGGTCGAAGCGCATGTCAACCCGTATCTGATGATTTCCGACCAGGCGCGGGAGCAGGGCGCTACTTGCGCGCGGGAAGATGAAGCCGCTGAAGTGGCGGTTGAGGCGGAAGCAAAAGGCTCGCCTGTGCTCGCCAAGGCCGTCAAGCCCGCCGCCGCGGCCAACCCGGCCATCAAGCCGCTGACTTTCGTCGCCAACCCGAATCTGCCGTCCACAGTGCACACTGCGCAGGGCAAGATCAAGGTTCCCCCGCGCGACCGATCCGTGATCCGCCTGCCGTCTTACGAGCAGGTCAAGAGCGATGCGGTGCTGTATGCCCACGCCAACCGCGTGCTGCACCTTGAGACGAACCCCGGCAACGCACGCGCCCTGGTTCAGGCCCATGGCGACGGCGCCACCGCGCGCGATGTATGGATCACACCGCCGCCCATCCCGCTGACCACCGCCGAGATGGACTACGTGTTCGACTTGCCCTATGCACGCTCGCCGCATCCGCGCTATGCCGACGAAAACGGCAGCCATGACGGCGCCACCAAGATCCCGGCGTGGGAGATGATCCGCTTTAGCGTCAACATCATGCGCGGCTGCTTTGGCGGCTGCACTTTCTGCTCCATCACCGAGCACGAAGGCCGCATCATCCAGAGCCGCTCCGAAGACTCTGTCATCCGCGAGATCGAGGCGATCCGTGACACCGTCAAGGGCTTTACCGGCGCGATCTCCGACCTGGGCGGCCCCACCGCCAACATGTACCGTATCGGCTGCAAGTCGCCCGAAATCGAAGCCGCCTGCCGCAAGCCGAGCTGCGTGTATCCGGGCATTTGCTCCAACCTCAACACCGACCACAACCCACTCATCAAGATGTACCGCCGCGCGCGGGCCTTGAAGGGCGTGAAGAAGATTCTCATCAGCTCGGGCCTGCGCTACGACCTGGCCGTGCAAAGCCCTGAGTACGTGAAGGAGCTTGTCAGCCATCACGTGGGCGGCTACCTCAAGATCGCGCCCGAGCACACCGAGCAGGGCCCGCTCACCAAGATGATGAAGCCGGGCATCGGCAGCTATGACAAGTTCAAGCAGATGTTCGACAAGTACAGCCTCGAAGCCGGCAAGAAGCAGTTTTTGATTCCGTACTTCATCGCCGCCCACCCGGGCACCAGCGACGAAGACATGATGAACCTGGCGATCTGGCTCAAGAAAAACGGCTTCAGGGCCGACCAGGTGCAGACGTTTTACCCGAGCCCGATGGCCACGGCCACGACGATGTACCACACCAACAAGAACCCGCTGCGCAAGATCACGCGCGACAGCGAGACGGTGGACATCGTGCGCGGTGAGCGCCGCCGGCGCCTGCACAAGGCCTTTTTGCGCTACCACGACCCCAACAACTGGCCGGTGCTGCGCGAGGCGCTCAAAGCTATGGGCCGCGCTGATTTGATCGGCAACGGCAAGCACCATTTGATCCCGACCTTCCAGCCGATGACCGACGGCAGCTATACCAGCGCGCGGCGCAAGAACTCGACCGGCACGGCCACCACGGTGAAAGCTTCGCCGGTGGTCAAGGGGCGCCTGCTGACGCGCCACACGGGTTTGCCGCCGCTGGCACAGGGCGCCGGTGGCAAGCCCGGGGGCCGTAAAGGCCGCTAGGCGCTGCCAAAGCAGATATTTCGAGAAAAAAGGCTCCGATGGGGCCTTTTTTACGAGTGAAATTGGCTTTGCGCCCAATAAGAATGGGCGCAAGCAGCTATTGAATTGATAGCGACTGCGTGCGCGCACCAGCAGCTTTGGCGCGCCCGGCCAAGCCTGGCGGGTGCTTTATTCCAACAATATTCCAACAATATTTCCCCAACGTGAATCCTTTTGCCCGCATGACCCCTCCTTGCAGCGATGCCGCGTTTTTGACGGCAGCCAAAGGAGATTTCATGTTCTATCGAAAAAATGTGGGGCCCAAAGAGCGTTGGGCGCGTGGCGTGTCCGGTGCCTTGATGGCCGTCTGCGGCCTGCTGGTGCTGGGTGTGACGCCGCTTGGTTTGCTCGCGGCCTGCGCCGGCGTGGTCGCAGTGCTGACCGGGCTGTTTGGTTTTTGCCCGACTTGCGCCATGGTGGGTCGCAGGCTGGAAAAGCCGGGCCCTTGGTGATGGTCATTGAAACGGCCCTTTTTGCCGCAGCGCAGGCCGGTGACCCGGCCGCGCTGGCTTCGCTGCTTCGGCAGCTTCAGCCCGATGCCCGCCGCTACGCCCGCTATCAGTGCCACCGCGGCTCTGCTATCGAAGACGTGGTGCAGGAGGCGCTCATCATCATCTACCGCCGCGTCGGCACCGTGCGCGACGCTGGTGCGGTGGCCGGCTGGATGTTCAGAATCGTCGCGCGGCTGTGCATGCTGCCGGCGCTTGCGCTGATGCGCGGCACCCAGGCGCTTTCCGACCACGACGAGGGTCAGTACTTCGCGCAGATGCCGCAGGACGAACTGCGCATCGACCTGGTCCGTGCGCTGGAATCCCTCCCGCTGATGTACCGCGAGGTGGTGCTGTTGCGCGACATGGAGCAGCTCACCATCACCGAGATCGCGCAGCGCCTGCAGCTCACCCGCGAAGCCACCAAAAGCCGCATCCACCGGGCGCGTGCCATGGTGCGTGAATACCTGCGGCCTGATGGAGCTACGCGCGAGAAGACCGGCGCATGACGCGGTTTTACGTCATGGACTTCTTGTAGCCAGCAGAAGAGGGTAGTTACGCCCGCATGTGATGTGGTTCTCTGGCAAGATAAGTAGAGGCAAGCCGCCAGGCCTCAGACCTTCTACTGGCCCTGGCTTCATTCACACCTTCTGGAGACACCATGGACATTGCCCGCAAAGCACTTGCCGCTTTCACCATGGCCGCCGTGCTGGCCTGTGCCTGGCTGGCGCCGCTGGATGCGCCCGCCATGCGGCAGGTGGATGCCGGCCTGAAAAGGGCGCTGCTGAGTTTTGCCACGGCCAGGCTGCTCAACGGCGTGATTTCGGTGGCGCAGGGGACCGAAGCGTCGGTGCAGCCTTTCGGCGTGGGTGTCACGTTTGCACCCGGGCAAATCCTGGATCCCGTCAACGACCTGGTGGAGCAGTTTTCGCATTTGATGCTGGCGGCCAGTGTTGCTTTCGGCGTTCAGAAAGCCTTGATCAGTATCGGCAGCTACTGGCCGGTATCGCTGGCGCTGAGTGCCACTGTGCTGGGCTGGTGGTGGTGTTACCTGCGCAGGCCGCAGGTGCCTTTGTGGCTCTCAAGGTTGCTGGTGATTTTGCTGATGCTGCGCTTTGCGGTTCCGGTGGTCACCTTGGGTACCGACCTGCTGTGGCAAAAATTCCTGGCAACTGACTACGCCGCCAGCCAGCAATTGATCGACAGCGCCACCGGTACGGCCAGCCAACTCAATTCCCCGGCTGCTGCAGCACCTGACAACCGCGGCCTGGTGGACAGCCTGAAAGACTGGCTGGCAAAGAACGGCGACGTGACAAAACACTTCGAGAACCTCAAGCGGGCCGCAGAGCAGGCCACCGAGCACATCGTCCGGCTCATCGTGATTTTTGTGCTGCAGACGCTGGTGATCCCCTTGCTGCTTTTGTGGGCCCTGTATGGCTTCGTCAGGCAGGTGTTGCTGGGGCAGCGCTGGCAAAGGCTGCCGGCAGCCTCCACCCTGTATTGATGCGTGAAGGCGCCGGCGCATCCGGTTTATGCATCAAATCGGCCCTTCGCCCAATAAGGACGAGCGCGAGCAGCTCCTAATTTGATAGCGACTGCAGCGGGATGTCCTTGTCCTGCGCCAGCTTGTCCAGCTCCTTGCGCGTCTTGCCCAGAAGCCAGGCTTCAATCGCCGCATGTGTGGCGGGCGCAAACATGGCCTTCATGCTGGAGGCCGCCACGCCGGCTGCTGCGCACAGGCTCGCGGCAAAGTGCGGCTCCAGCGCGGCGAGCGCCACGCGTCCGTCCTTGCAACGGTACACGCGGTAGCCCGCATGCCCGCCGCCCACCGCAGCACCGGGCTGGGTCAGCCCCCAGGCGCGGGGCAGGGCCAGGTAAGCCGCCGCGCCGGAAAGGGCCACTTCAAGAAAGACACCCTTGCCCTTCGCCCGCTGGTGCATCACGGCCTGCAGCACGGCTGCGCTGGCCATCAGTGAGCCGCCCATGTCGGCGTACAGCGTGGCAGGCAGGTCCACACCGGTGATCAGGTCGTTCTGGGCCAGATAGGTGAGGTCGTGGCCCGGCTCGTCAGCCCGTTCCCCCGGGCTGCCGACGATGGCGACCTGGCTCAGGTGCGGATGCTGTTTGTGCAGCGCTTTCCATGTCAGTCCCAGCTTGGCCAGCGCCGCCGGCCTGAACGACGTGAGCAGCACGTCGGTTTTGGCCAGTTCGCGGTGCAGCAGCGCCTGGCCGCGTCCGGTTTTCAGGTCGGCTGTGGCGGTGCGCACACCCGCATGCAGGGTTGCATAGGCGGTGGGGTTGTAGAGCTTCATCGGGTCACCCGATGCGCCGGCCGGCGCGCCTTCGTGCGGCGGTGGTTCCAGCTTCACGCAGCGGGCGCCCATTTCGCGGCAGCGCATCAGGGCGGCCGGGCCCGGCAGGTTGAGCGCCAGGCTCAGCACCCGCACACCCTTGAGTGACTGCATCGGCTGGACTGCCGTGGCGGTGGAGGCTGTTTTGCGGGCGGGGGCGGGTTTGGAGGGTGAGGGCGGCATGGAGGAGGTCACTGTGAACGGGCAGGGGCCGCAAAGCGTCGGGCACCGGGCGGTTGTGGGGTCAATTTACCTCAAACCCTTGAGCGGCGGCTTCACAGGTGTCCTAGCCGGCTGGCTGGCGAAGAAGAAAATTTCTGTTTTATGACTATTAATTATTGTTTTACAGTAATTATTTTGAGACACTGGAGGCCTTTAAACAAGGCAAAGAGGTGCTCCCTTGAAAAATACGGCAACTCCCATGGCCCCCGCCGGGCCGGATGTCCAGGGTATTAGCAGCGTGCTGGCCTGGGCTTGTGCCTTGCTGGCGGTGGCATTGCCGCTGGCGGTGGCTTACCACCTGCTCAGTACGCCCGTTGAAAGCCTGCTGTTGCGCGCCGGGGTTGTGTTGTCGGCGTCGCAAGCCGCGGCGCTTGATGTCACGCTGGCCCAAAAAAGTTTTGCCGCCTTGCTGGGCGTGCTGCCGGTGTGCTGCGCGTCGTACGGGCTGGTGTGCGCCATGCGCTGCTTCTCCGGCTTTTCGCAGGCCGAATATTTCAGTGTGCGCACTGTCAAATATCTTCGCGGTTTTGCCGCCGGCATTTTTGCGTCGGTGGTGGCCAGCGTGGTGTCTTCAACGCTGATCACCCTGGTGCTGACATCGGGTGCACCGGCCGGCCAACGTGCGCTGTCCCTGGGCATGGGCAGCAATGAACTGCTGACGCTGCTGTTTGCCGGCATGGTCTGGCAAATCGCCGCCGTGATGGCGCGGGCAGTGGCACTGGCCGAAGAGAACGCGCAGTTCGTCTGACTCTTTCGCCGCTCACCGCATGCCCATCGTCGTCAAACTCGATGTGATGCTGTCTGAACGCAAGGCCAGGTCCAAAGACCTGGCCGCGTATGTCGGCATCACCGAAGCCAACCTGTCCTTGCTCAAGCAGGGCAAGGTCAAGGGCGTGCGCTTTGACACGCTGATGCGCATTTGCGAGTTTCTCGACTGCCAGCCGGGGGACCTGCTGGTTTCCCGGCCGGACGACACCACCTGATCCACTGCTTCGGAGCTTTCTCATGAAACGTCTTGCCATCGCCGCGGCCCTGGTCGCCCTGCTCAGCGCCTGCGCCGATATCAACTGGGAACAAACCGCCAAGGAGTCCGTCAAATCGGCTTGCCGGGGCGCGGGCAATTGCAGCATTCCCTGTGACCGCGCCAATCCGGCCACCTTCAATGATCCGCAATGCCTGACGGGCGGCAGGCGTCCGTCGCCATAATGATCTTCATGAAATTCAAGAAAAAAATCTCCGCAGCTGGGCGGGCAACATGAGCGCCAGCGCCGAATTTGTCCGTTATGTGCAGGAGCTGCTGGTGCCATTGGGAGATATCCGCGATGGAAAGTTCTTTGGCGGCCATGCGATGAAGCACGGTGGAAAGCAGTTCGCCATGGTCATGGGCAACACCCTGTACTTCCGGGTGGACGACGCCTCGCGGCCGGCGTATGAGAAGAAGGGCTCCAAACCCTTCAGCTACTCAACAAAGAACGGTGTGGTGCAGGTGCGCAAGTACTATGCCGCGCCTGCGGAGCTGCTCGATGACCCGGCGCAGTTGCTGGTGTGGGCCCGGCAGGCGATCGGTGCAGCGGGTGCCTGATTTACGCCACTCCGAAAAAGTTCAGGCTTAAAGCGGCAAGCCCACGTAGTTTTCGGCCAGCGCCGTTGAAGCTGCCTGTGAATGGATCAAGTAATCCAGCTCGGCCTCCTGGAGCTTTTGCCCGAAGCCGCCTGCATCGGGAAACTTGTGCATGAGTGACGTGAACCACCAGGAAAAACGCACAGCCTTCCAGACGCGGCGCAGGCAGGTATCTGAATAGCTGTTGATGCCGGCCTCGCTGCCCGCATAAAACTCAGCCAGTGCGCGCGCCAGGTACCGGACGTCGCTGGCCGCCAGATTCAAACCCTTGGCGCCCGTGGGCGGCACGATGTGGGCCGCGTCGCCTGCCAGGAAGAGGCGGCCGAAGCGCATGGGCTCGGCAACAAAACTGCGCAGCGGCGCAATGCTTTTTTCAATCGAAGGGCCTGTGACCAGGCTTTCCGCCAGCTCGGGCGCCAGGCGGCGGCGCAGCTCGTCCCAGAAGGCGTCGTCGCTCCAGTTCTCCACCTTGTCGTCCAGCGGGCATTGCACGTAGTAGCGGCTGCGGGTGTGGCTGCGCATGCTGCAAAGGGCAAAACCACGCGCATGGTTGCTGTAGACGAGTTCGTGAGAAACCGGCGGCGTCTCTGACAGCACACCCAGCCACCCGAAGGGATAGACGCGCTCAAAGGTCTGCAGCGCATTGGCCGGCACGCTGGCGCGGCTCACGCCGTGAAAGCCGTCGCAACCGGCGATGAAGTCGCATTCCACTTCGTGCGCCACGCCGTGCTGCACATAACGCACTTTGGGGTGTGGCCCATCAAAGTCATGAAGGCTCACGTTTTCGGCTTCGTAGGCAGTTGCCAGGCCTGCTGCAGCGCGCGCGTCCATCAGGTCGCGTGTGACTTCCGTCTGGCCGTAGACCATCACCTGTTTGCCGCCTGTAAGCTGCTGCATGTCAATGCGGTGATGGGCGCCGCCAAAGCCCAGGGCAAAGCCGCCGTGCACCAGCCCTTCTTTGTGCATGCGGCCGCCTACGCCGGCTTCGTCGAGCAGGTCGGTGGTACCTTGCTCCAGTACGCCTGCGCGTATGCGTCCCAGCACATATTCCTTGCTGCGCTGCTCAATCACGATGGCATGGATGCCGGCCTTATAAAGCAGCTGGCCCAGCAAATGCCCGGCGGGGCCGCCGCCCACGATGGCTACCTGTACGCGCATGGTGTCTCCGTTTAATTTGTCGGGCAATGTGCCCCAAGCGAGAAGGTTATGCGGCTGCGTGCGCCGGGCCCAGCGCGTGGCCGCGGCTTTGCACGATGTCCGGCTCACTTGTGCGATGATCGCGCAATGGTCACTTCAAAAACCGTTTCGAAACCCGGCGCTTTCCCGATCGCCAAGCCCGACATGATTGAAGGCATGGCCAAAGGCATGGCCGTGCTCGAGAGTTTTGACACGCAGCGCCAGCGCCTGAACGCCACGCTGGCGGCGGAACGCGCGGGCATCACGCGGGCGGCCGCGCGCCGCCACCTGCTCACGCTCACACACCTGGGTTACCTCGAAACCGACGGCAGTTATTTCTGGCTGGCTGCCAAGGTGCTGCGCTTTTCAGGCAGCTACCTGGCCACCGCACGTCTGCCGCGCGCTGTTCAGCCCGCGCTGAACCGGCTGGCCGCACAAACGCAGGAGTCGTTTTCCGTTGCAGTGCTGGACGGCGACGAGATTGTCATCATTGGCCGTAGCGGTTTTGAGTGGAAGTCACCGGCAGACAGCGGCAGGGCGGCGCCGGCGCGCGTGCTGGCCTACGGATTGCACCTCGGTGCGCGCCTGCCGGCGCATGCGACTTCCACCGGGCGCGTGCTGCTGGCGGCCAAAACAAAAACCGGGTTCAATGCCTGGCTGAAAGCCAGGACCGACACAGGCAACCTGGCCCGGCTGACCCTGCACACGACGACCGATCCACGCAAACTTCGCGCCCTTATTGACCAGGTGCGGCTGGACGATTACTGCGTGGCCAGCGAAGAGCATGAGCTGGGCGTGCATGCGCTGGCCGTGCCGCTGCGCGACATGCAGGGGCACACGGTGGCCGCGCTCAATGTGGTGTCGTCGCCGCAGCGGCTGCGTGCAGACCTGCTGCAAAAAGAGCTGCTGCCGCTGTTGCTGGACGCGGCGCGCGAGTTGCGGTCACTGTTGTAGAGTGTCCACCCCGCATCTGGTTTCAATAAGAAATCAGGCTTGAAGGCAATAGGGACGGGCGCAACCAGCTATTAAAACGATAGCGATTGCCGGCATGGCGCAGGCGCGCCGGCAGCCTAAACGCCCAGGTACTGGGCCAGCAATTCCGGCCTGGCATGCAGCTCGGCCGAGCTGCCTTCAAACACGACCTGGCCCTTGACCAGGATGACATTGCGGTCGGTGATCTGGGTGACGTGTTTCCAGTTCTTGTCGACGATCACGCTGCTGATGCCGGTTTCGCGAATCAGGCCGCAGATGCGCCAGATGTCCCGCGCAATCAGCGGCGCCAGGCCTTCGGTGGCTTCGTCGAGGATCAGCACGTCAGGGTTGGTCATCAGCGCGCGGCCGATCGTCAGCATTTGCTGCTCGCCGCCCGAAAGCTGCTGCCCGCCGTGGTTCAGGCGTTCTTTCAGGCGCGGAAAGGTCTCCAGAACGCGCTCGTAGGTCCAGTCGTTTCTGCGGCCCACGCCGTCTGCGGCGCTTCCTGGCCTGCCGGCGCGCGCTGCCATCTTGAGGTTCTCGGTCACGCTGAGGTTGCCGAAGATGCCGCGGCCTTCGGGGACATAGGCGATGCCGAGACGGGCAATTTCGTAGGGTGGGGCGCCCGTCATGGGCCTGCCGTTGATGGCGACCGAGCCCGAGCGTGGTTTGACGAGGCCCATGATGCTTTTGAGCAGCGTGCTCTTGCCCATGCCGTTGCGGCCCATGAGGCCTATGGTCTCACCGCGCGCAACGTGAAAGTCAATGCCGCGCAATACATGGCTGGCACCGTAGTAGGTGTTGATGTCCTGAGCGCCGATCAGGATGTCGATTTTTTTTTCGGGGGCGTTCATCAATGCTCCTCGCCTAAATACGCTGCCTGCACGCCTGCGTCAGCGCGGATTTGCGCGGGCGTGCCGCTGGCAATCACCTGGCCGTTAACCATCACCGTGAGCTTGTCGGCCAGCGTGAACACCGCGTCCATGTCGTGCTCGACGAGCAAAATACCGTGGTTTTTCTTGATCGCCAGCAGCAGGGCGACCATGCGCTCGGCCTCGGCCACGCCCATGCCGGCCAGCGGCTCGTCGAGCAGCAGCACCTGCGGCTCGGTGGCCAGCGTCATCGCGATCTCAAGCTGGCGTTGCTCACCGTGGCTGATGGTGCCGGCGATGCTGTGCTTGCGGTGTTGCAGGCCGGCCAGTTCCAGCGCTTCTTCGGCGCGGGTGTTGACTGCCGCGAAGTTCGTGGCGCGCTTGAGCCAGTGCGCGGCATGCGGCGCACGCGACTGTGACGCCAGCCGGACGTTTTCCCAGACGCTGAAGGGCAAAAAGATATTGGTCTTCTGGTAGCTGCGGCCCAGGCCCTTGCCCGAGATCTTTTCAGGCGTCCACCCGGTGATGTCATGGTCGCCCAGCGTGACCGTACCCGAGGTCGGCGGCAAGTCGCCGGAGAGCAGGTTGGTCAGCGTGGATTTGCCGGCGCCGTTGGGGCCGATGACGGCGTGAATGTGGTTGCGCCAGAGATCAATAGAGACATCATTGACAGCCGCAAGACCACCAAAGCGTTTGGTGAGATTTTTTGCACTGAGGAGTAGCTCACTCATGGCCAACCTCCGCCTTGTCTTTGCGCTGGGTGAATTTTTCGACCAGGCCCAGGATGCCGCGCGGCGCAAACGTGACCAGCAGCACGATGAAAAGGCCCATCCACAGCTGCCAGTGCTTGCCCAGGTTGACACTGCCGATTTGCGGCAAGTCCTTGAAGACGTGCAGCAAATATTCAAAGGCGAACGCGCCGACGATGGCGCCGGCAAAATTGCCCATGCCGCCCAAAATGACCATCATGATCGCATGTGCGCTCATGTGAAAGCCCATGAGCTCGGGGTTGATGTAGCCCGTTTGCGCACCCCACAGGTAACCGGCCAGGCCCGCCAGCGCGCCGGCCAGCGTGAAGGCCGAGAGCTTGTAGCCGAAGGTGCCAAAGCCCATGGCGCGCATGCGGTGCTCGTTGACGCGTATGCCGGCCAGCGTGCGGCCGAAGGGGCTCCAGAGCAGGCGGCGCAAGAAGGCGTAAACCAGCAGCACGGCCGCGAGCGTGAAGTAGTAGAGCGTGACTTTCTTGTCGAGGTCGAAGGGCACCCAGCCGAAGATGGCTGCGCTGGGCTTGAAGTTGATGTACAGCCCGTCGGAGCCGCCCAGCACCTTGTTGTCGAAGAAGAGGTAGAACACCATCTGCGCAAACGCCATGGTGACCATGATGAAGTAGATGCCGTGTGTGCGCACGACGAAAAAACCGATGATGAGTGCGGCGAGGCCCGAGGCCGCCACGGCCACAGGCAAAGTCCACCACAGGCTGACAGGCTCGCCCGCGGGTGTCAAAAAGGCCAGCGCATAACCTGCCAGGCCGAAGTAGGCTGCATGGCCCAGCGACACCAGACCGGTCACACCCTGCAGCAGATCCAGGCTCATGGCAAAAATCGCCATGATCATCATGCGCGTGACCATCTGGGTGTAGAAGTCGGTGCCGACGAAAGGGAAGGCGACGAGTGCGATCAGACCCAGCCCAAGCGCCACCTGCACACCGCGCGGCAGGATTTCGAGATTTGCTTTGGCTGAACTCATAGCGCTTTAGCCGATAACTGAACTGGATGTGTGGAGGCTTTTCCCCTCCAGGCCGGGGCCGCGGAACCGGCTTTGCCGGGCCGCAGGCGCAGCGCCCCCTCGGGGGGCAGCGCAGTACACGAAGTGACAAGCGTGGGGGCCATGGAATTCATTGTTTAAAGAGTCCTTCTGGTTTCCACAAAAGGACAGCAGCCATCAACATATAAACCAGCATGCCCGCCATCGAAGGCAGCAGCACCTTGCCAATGGTGTCGACCAGGCCGACCAGCAGGGCCGAGATCAGCGCACCGCGCACCGAGCCGATACCGCCAATGACCACCACCACAAAACACATGATGAGGACCTGTGAGCCCATATTTGGATACACGCTGGCCACGGGTGCGGCGATCATGCCGGCCACTGCGGCCAGGCCCACGCCCAGCGCGAACACCACGGCGTGAATCAGCTTGATGTTGATGCCCAGCGATTCGGCCATGTCGCGGTTAAAGGCGCCGGCGCGTATCTTCATGCCCAGGCGGGTTTTGGAGATCATGAAATAAAGGCCCAGTGCCAGCGCGATGCAAACACCCGACATAAAGAGGCGGTAGACGGGGTAGGAGAGGTTGTCGGTAAGCGGAATCGAGGCGCCCAGCAAGTCGGGAATCGTCACGCCATGGACATCGTCGCCCCAGAGGATGGAGCGCACTTCTTCAAAGATATAGATCAGGCCGAAGGTCAGCAACACCTGGTCCAGATGGTCGCGCTGGTAGAAGTGCCTGAACAGCAACCACTCCAAAGCCAGGCCGAAGGCGACCGACAGCACCGCACCCAGCAAAATGGCCAGCGTGAGGCTGCCTGTCAGCGTGCTGAGCGACCAGGCCAAGTAGGCGCCCAGCATGTAGAAGCTGCCGTGGGCCAGGTTGACCACACCCATGATGCCGAAGATCAGCGTCAAGCCGGCGGCCAGCATGAACAGCAGCAGGCCGTACTGGACGCTGTTAAGCAACTGAATGAGGAAGTTGGCTAGATCCATGTGCGTTTCAAAAATTCGGAGACTGTGAATTGAGGGTAATGCCAGCCAGCAGGGGCCGCGGAACCGGCTTCGCCGGGCCGCAGGCGCAGCGCCCCCGAGGGGCTGGAGCCCGCGGCTCCAAGCCTGCCTGCGCAGGCTTGGACGGACGACAGAGGCGAAGCGTCTCGCGAGCCGCGGCCTGCAAGGCCTCGAGAGCTACACGAAGTGAGCGAACGTGGGGGCTCATGTATGCCGGCGGGTGAACAACAAGAGGCTGCCCATCAGGGTGAATAAACCGCCGGAGACACGGTTAAACCAGCGCACGGCCCGGCTGGATCTCAGCAGCGGTGCGATGCGCGCCACGCCCAGCGCGCAGCATGTCAGCACCGTGAACTCAAAGGCCATGAAGGTCAGGGCGAGTATGGCGAACTGCGGCACGAAAGGCGCGGCCGGGTTCAGGAACTGGGGAAAGAAGGCCGCGAAGAACAGCACTGCTTTGGGATTGCTGGCACCTACGAGAAAGCCGCGCAAAAAGAAGGAGCGGCGCTGCGACGGTGCTTCTTTCGCCGTGGCGTCGAATACGGCCGCCTCGCTGCGGAAGGTTTTGACGCCGAGATAAATCAGGTAGGCCGCACCAATGACTTTGGCCACGGTGAAGGCGGTTTCCGACGCGGCCAGCAGCGCACCCAGGCCCATGGCTGACAACAGCATCACGCAGAGTACGGCGCCCACGCTGCCGGCTACCGAGGTCATGGCCTTGCGCGGCCCATGGTTCAGCGCATTGGTCATGCACATCAGCATGGTCGGGCCAGGTGTCAGGATGAGCAGCGCGACAGCTGCGACGTAGAGGAGGTAGGTAGTGAGCGTCATGGTGAGGATGCTACAAGACAGAAAGCACACCTCATACCAGTTTTACCTAAGAATGAGGCGGGGCGGCCCATGTGACTTCATACCAGCATGAGCCGCGGGACTGGCTTTGCCAGACCGCAGGCGGGCGGCCCCCTCGGGGGGCAGGGAGCTACACGAAGTGAGCGACCGTGGGGGCCACGTCTTCAGGCCATCTTGCAACCGGCGCCTGAGTCGGCCAGCGCCTTGGCTGCCACACCAATCACCTTGTTTTCCTTGTTCTCGACCACGCGCAGGTACATGTCCTGCACAGGGTTGTGCGACGGGCTCATGGTCCATTTGCCGCGCGGGCTGTCGATGACGGCGCCTTCCAGGGCCTTGTAGAGCGCCGGCTTGCTGCTCAGGTCACCCTTCACCGCGTTGGCGCCCTGGATCAGCAGCAGGCCGGTGTCGTAGCCCTGCACGGCGTAGACGTCGGGCTGCAGCCGGAAGGTCTTGGCATAGCTCAGGCGGAACTGGCCATTGCGCTGCGTTGGCAGCGAGTCGCTGTAGTGCATGGTCGTGATGATGCCGTTGGCAGCGGGGCCGGCGGCCTCGAGCACGCCTTCTGTCAGGAAGCCGGATCCGTACAGGGGAATCTTTTCCTTCAGGCCCGAGGCGGCGTAGTCCTTGATGAATTTGGCCGCGCCGCCGCCGGCGAAGAAGCAGGCCACGGCATCAGGCTTGAGCGCGGCGATCTCGGTCAGCAAGGCCTGGAATTCGACTTGCGGGAAGGGCAGGCCGAGCTCCTTGACGATGGTGCCGCCCGCGGCGGTATAGCTTTCCTTGAAGCCTTCAAAGGCCTCGTCGCCTGCGGCGTATTTCCAGGTGATCCACACAGCTTTTTTGTGGCCGCGGTCGACCATGGCCTTGCCCAGCGCGCGCGTGGGCTGCGAGTTGGTGAAGGACGTGCGGAACACATTGGGCGCGCACAGGCTGCGCGTGGCGGCGTGCACGCCGGCGTTGGGGATCAGGCTCAGCACGCCGGAGTCGCGGGCGACTTTCTGGATGCCCATCTGCACGCCCGAGTGCACCGTGCCGACGAGTACGTCGACCTTGTCGCGCTGCACCAGTTTGTTGGCGTTTTCAATGCCTTTGGAAGGTTCGGACTCGTCGTCGACCTTGAAGTATTCGATTTCGCGGCCGCCGAGTTTGCCGCCCTGTTCGTTGATGGCCATGCGAAAGCCGTTTTCAATGGCGACGCCGAGCTGGGCGAAGGTGCCGGTATAGGGCAGCATGAAACCCACACGCACCTTGGCGGACTGCGCACGCACGATTTCGGGCAGCAAGAGGCCGGTGGAAGCGGCACCGATAACGGCAGCACTGCGGGTCAATACAAGTCGGCGTGAAGTCATGGAATAGCTCCTGGTTGAGACTGAAGACAGTGAGACGAATAGTAAGCGTGCGTTGTGTATGCAGCCCTAGTGTAAAACCCGAGATTGAAGATTAAATTGTTTATGTCTAAAGCAATACCCGTGCCCGATTCGCGCATTTTCTGACCCTCCGGCGCAGGGTATTTTCCGGATGCCAGCTTCCCGGGGTTTTCCATGTCAGTGCGGCTGGCGCAGCTTGAAGCGCTGGATCTTGCCGGTGGCCGTCTTGGGCAGCTCGTTCACAAATTCAATCCAGCGCGGGTATTTGTAAGGTGCAAGCTGCAGCTTCACATGGGCCTTCAGTTCGTCCACGGTGGCGGCCTGCCCGGCCTTGAGCACCACATAGGCCTTGGGCTTGACGAGTTCGTCGGCGTCGGCCACGCCTATCACCGCCACTTCCAGCACGGCGGCGTGCGTCATCAGGCAGGCTTCGACTTCAAACGGCGAGACGTAAATGCCGCCGACCTTGAGCATGTCGTCACTGCGTCCGCCGTAGGTGTAGTAGCCGTCAGTGTCGCGGGTGTATTTGTCGCCGCTCTTGGTCCATTCGCCGGCGAAGGTTGCTTTGGTCTTGGCGCGGTTGTTCCAGTACATGATGGCCGCGCTGGGCCCGCTGATTTGCAGCTCTCCGATTTCTCCGTCAGCGCATTCACGCCCGTCGTCGCCGATGATGCGCAGCCCGTAACCCGGCACGGCCTGGCCGGTCGTGCCGTAGCGCACCTGGCCGGGACGGTTGCTTAGAAAGATATGCAGCATCTCGGTGGAGCCGATGCCGTCCAGGATTTCACAGCCGTACTGCGCGGTCCATTTTTTGCCGATTTCAGCGGGCAGGGCTTCGCCGGCGCTGGTGCACACGCGCAGGCGCAACTCGGACTTCGCCGGCCGGGCCGGATCGGCCAGCAGGGCCGCATACAAAGTGGGTACGCCATAAAAAATCGTGGGCTGGTATTTTTTGAGCAAGGCGAACACGTCAGCGGGCGTGGGCCGCGCGGGCAGCAACACCGTGGTGGCACCCACGCTCATGGGAAAAGTCAGCGCGTTGCCCAGGCCGTAGGCAAAAAAGAGCTTGGCGGCGGAATACACCACGTCGTCATCCCGGATGCCCAACACGCCGCGGCCATACAGCTCGGCCGTCTGGATCAGGTGGCTGTGCAGGTGAACGGTGCCTTTGGGTGCACCGGTCGAGCCGCTGGAGTAAAGCCAGAAGCAGACGCCATCGGCGCAGGTGTCTGCTATGGTTTTGGTAGCTGGTTGCGCAAGCAGGACGCCGGCCAGCGTTGGATATGACGGGGACTCTTCAATGCCGGCGACGATCACGGTTTTCAGCGTGTCGATTTTTTCCAGCAGTGGCTCAAAGGCCGGAAGCAGGGCGCTGGAGACGATAAGGCCCTGCGCCCGCGAGTCGCGCAGCATGAACTCGAAGTCGGGAGGGGTGAGCAGGGTGTTGGCCGCCACGGGCACCACACCCGCAAGAATGCAGCCGAGGAAGGCGACGGGCCATTGCGGCGTGTCCAGCATGGCGAGCAGCACACGGCTTTCAGGGGCAACCCCCTGGGCGCGCAAGGCGTTGGCAAAACGGTGGGCCTGGTCGGTGAGTTCGCCGTAAGTCAGCGCCTCGCCGGTGGTGGCATCGATGAAGGCGGCCTTGCCCGCACGGCCGGCATTGCGCTGCAGCAGGTCGTGCGCGGCGTTGTAATTGCGCGGAATGGTTACCCGTGGCGGGCTTGCCGAATGGTCTGCGGTGCTTGCTTGCATGCTTGTCTCCAGATGTCTCTTGCTATTATTTTGGTAGCTGCTTGCGCACGCACATCAAGCGCTACGGGCCGATTTCTTATAAATTCATGATGCAGATCAAGCGGTGGCCGGGCTGGCACCCAGCGTCTGCAGTGCGCCGGTGAGCCACTGGCGGCACCACTCGGTACCTTCTGTCTCGGGCATGGTGCCGCTGCTGGCGTCGTGGCACCAGATATCGCCGATGCGCTGGGCGCCCAGGTCGGTCAGGCGTTCGTCAAACTTCTTGCCGCCGAAGCAGAAGGTCTGCATGTAGGTGCGGTCGCCGAGCGCGATGACGCCGTAGCGCACATGGCCAAGGAACTGCGGGTTGGCGCTCAATGATTCATAGAGGGCGCGGGCGTTGT
This sequence comes from Polaromonas sp. P1_F4, assembly GCF_056405675.1. NCBI lineage: Bacteria > Pseudomonadati > Pseudomonadota > Betaproteobacteria > Burkholderiales > Comamonadaceae > Polaromonas > Polaromonas sp. P1_F4. The sequence continues at coordinate 964,696 of NZ_JBFUBP010000001.1, forward strand.
CGGGCACATCGCCGGAGCCGTAGGTGGAACTGCAGATGAGATAAAGTGCATCTTCTGCCTTTGAGGCGTCGAAGACGCTGATGTCCAGGTTGTCCATCAGTTCGACTTCAATGTCGTTGACCAGGTCTGCGCAATCCATCTGGATGGCCTGTGCCACATAGTCGGCGGTACTGGTCATGGTACCTACAAGGATTTTGAGTTTCATCAAGAAGTCTCCAAATAAAAGATGCAATAAACTGCTTGACATCAATTTAACCTGAAGTATACTGCAATTTAGACGAAATGCAACTGGCAAAGCCCTGAAAGGGCGACTTTTTACACAGGTGCTTCTTGGAAATCATGTCAGAACAGGAATCGAAAGCCACGCTCAGTGAACTGGGCGCCCGCGTTCGTGCCTGGCGCGCGCGCCGGGGCATGACGCGCAAACAGCTGGCGTCGGACTCTGGCCTGAGCGAACGCTTTCTGGCCGATGTGGAAACCGGCAAGGGCAACGTTTCGATCAATTCCCTGGAAGCTGCGGCCCGCGCGCTGAACATCTCCATTCTCGAGCTGCTGCAGGACGCGCCGCGGCCGGCTTTGGCCCGTGTGCAGGGCCTGTTGACGCGGCTGGACGACACCCAGCTTGACCAGGCCTACAGCCTGCTTGGCAGCACCTTCGGCCTCAGCGACTCACTGGGCCGCGAGCAGCGGGTAGCGCTGATCGGCCTGCGCGGCGCCGGCAAGTCCACCTTGGGCAGCCAGCTGGCGGCCGAGCGTGGTGTGCCTTTTATCGAGCTGGATCGCGAGATTGAACGCGAAGCCGGCACCAGCATGAACGAAATTTTGCTGCTGCACGGACAGGCCGGCTACCGGCGCTATGAGCGCCGCGCGCTGTTCCGCATCGCCGAAGACCACCCGGACGGTGTCGTCATGACCACGGGTGGCAGCATCGTGAGCGAGCGCGAAACCTTCGATTTGCTGCAAAGCCGTTTTTACTGCGTCTGGCTTAAAGCCAGTCCCGAAGAACACATGGCCCGCGTGGTGGCCCAGGGCGACATGCGGCCTTTCGACACAACCCGCGGCGCGACCGACGAGGCGATGGAAGACATCCGCCGCATCCTTTCGAGTCGCGAGGCGCTTTATGCCCGCGCCGACGCCGTGGTTGATACCGCTGCGCGCACACTGAAACAAAGCCTGAAAGACCTGGAACGCGCCGTTCCCAAAACAACCGTCAGCGGCACCGCTGAACGGGCCTAAACCGGAGACACCCATGAACGCCATGACAGAACCGCTTTTATTCAAACAGGTCATCGAGGGCCAGGAGCGCGAGCTCGTGAGTTTCTCCACCCACCCCAGCAAATACCAGCATTGGACGCTGAGCGTGGAGGACGACGTCGCGCACCTGAAGCTGGACATCAACGAAGACGGCGGCATCAAGCCCGGCTACAAGCTCAAGCTCAACAGCTACGACCTGGGCGTGGACATCGAACTGCACGATGCAATCAATCGCGTGCGCTTTGAGCACCCGGCCGTCAAGGTGGTGGTTTTCGAGTCGGGCAAGGAAAAGATCTGGTGCTCGGGCGCCAACATCTACATGCTGGGCCTGTCGACCCACGGCTGGAAAGTCAACTTCTGCAAGTTCACCAACGAAACCCGCAACGGCCTGGAAGACTCCTCGCGCCATGACGGCCTCAAGGCGATTGCCTCGGTGACCGGCGCCTGTGCCGGCGGCGGCTACGAGCTGGCCCTGGCCTGCGACCGCATCATCATGGTGGACGACCGTTCTTCCACCGTCAGCCTGCCCGAAGTGCCCTTGCTCGGCGTGTTGCCCGGCACCGGTGGCCTGACCCGCGTGACTGACAAGCGCAAGGTGCGCCGCGACCTGGCAGACATCTTCTGCACGACCAGCGAAGGCGTGCGCGCCGACCGCGCCAAGGACTGGAAGCTGATTGACGCGCATGCCAAGCCGCAGCAGTTTGGCGACCTGCTTGCTACAGAAATTGAAGCGCTTCGCGCACAGTCCACAAGGGCTGCAGCCGCAAAAGGCATTGAACTCACCCCGCTGAAGGCCGTCATTGACGATGCCGGCTACCACTACAGCCTGGTTGATGCGCAGGTCGACCGTGAAAAGCGCATTGCCACCATTACCGTCAAGGCGCCTGCTGCGGCCATTGAGTCCACGCCCGACGCCATTGAGGCCGCAGGCGCCAACTGGTACCCGCTGAGATTGCAGCGTGAACTGGATGACGCCATCCTCAACTTGCGCACCAACGAGCTGGAAGTCGGCACCTGGGTCATCAAGACCACAGGCGATGCCGGCCAGGTGATCCGCATGGACGAAACGCTGGCCAAGCTGAAAGACCACTGGCTGGTGAAGGAAACCACGGGCGCGCTGCGCCGCACGCTGGCGCGCCTGGACGTCACCAGCCGTTCGCTGATTGCGCTGGTCGATGCGGGTTCGTGCTTTGCCGGCACTTTCTACGAACTGGCCCTGGCCTGCGACCGCATCTACATGCTGGACTTGCCCGATTCACCAGACGCCGCGCCTGCGCTGCAACTGAGTCCGGCCAACTTCGGCTGGTTCCCCGCCGTCAATGGCCTGACGCGCCTGCAGACCCGATTCTGCGAAGACGATGCCACCATTGCACAGTTGCAAAAACTCGGCGACAGCCCGCTGCGCGCTGATCAGGCGCTGGCGCTGGGCCTCGTCACCTTGACCCCCGACGACATTGACTGGGAAGACGAGATCCGCATCATGCTGGAAGAGCGCGCTTCGCTCTCGCCAGACGCCATGACTGGCATGGAAGCCTCGCTGCGCTTTCCGGGAAAAGAGACGATGGAGACACGCATTTTCGGCCGCCTCTCGGCCTGGCAGAACTGGATATTCATTCGGCCCAATGCGGTGGGTGAAGACGGCGCCTTGAAACTTTTCGGCACCGGCAAGAAGGCCAAGTTCGATTGGAAGAGGGTGTAACCCCCCGAAGCGCCTGCGGCGCCTCCCCCCAGGGGGCGCCACCTGCGGCCCGGCAAAGCCGGTTCCGCGCTGGCACTGGTACTGACATTGCTGCTGCCGCCTCGCAACTTATTTGATGGAAGAACGCCATGAGCTCAATAGATCTGCAAGCCCTCATCCCCAACAACGTCCACCTCGGTGAAAACCGCCAGCTCCAGCGCGCGCTCGAGCACTGGCAACCCGCCTTCCTGAACTGGTGGGACGAGATGGGCCCCAGCGACTTCAAGGCCAAGGAAGTTTATTTGCGCACCGCCGTCGGCGTGGATGCATCAGGCTGGGCCAGCTACGGCTACACGCCCATGCCCGACTACCGCTGGGGCATCTTTTTGGCTGACAAGGAAGAGGGCCGCAAGATTGGCTTTGGCGACCACATGGGTGAAGAGGTCTGGCAGGACGTGCCTGGCGAATACCGCTCCACCTTCCGCCGCCTGATCGTGACGCAGGGCGACACCGAGCCAGCGTCCGTGGAGCAGCAGCGCCTGCTGGGCCACACCGCGCCTTCGCTGTATGACCTCCGCAACCTGTTTCAGGTCAACGTCGAGGAAGGCCGCCACCTTTGGGCCATGGTGTATTTGCTGCACGCGCACTTCGGCCGTGATGGCCGCGAAGAAGCAGAAGAGCTCTTGATGCGCCACAGCGGCGATGCCGACAAGCCGCGCATCCTGGGCACCTTCAATGAGCCCATGGACAACTGGTTGTCCTTCTTCATGTTCACCTACTTCACTGATCGTGACGGGAAGTTCCAGCTCAAGTCATTCGCCGAATCCGCCTTTGACCCGCTGGCCCGCACCACGCGTTTCATGCTGACCGAGGAAGCCCACCACATGTTCGTGGGCGAGACCGGCGTTGGCCGTGTCATCAAGCGCACGCTGGAGGTGATGAAAGAGCTGGACACCGACGATGTCGCCACGCTGCGAAAAGCCGGCGTAATTGACCTGCCCACGGTGCAGAAATTCATGAACTTCTGGTTCACGTCGTCGTTGGACCTGTTCGGCTCGGAAGCGTCGTCCAACGCCGCCAACTACTTCAGCAACGGCATCAAGGGCCGGCCGGACGAAGCCAAGTTCGCCGACCACGTTGAGCTGGAAACCGAGATGAGCATCGTGGTGCCGAACGGGCAGGGCGGTCTCAAAAACGAGACGATTTCGACCCGCAACGGCATGAACGAAATCACGCGCCTGGAATACGTCAAGGATTGCAATGTCGGCGTGACGCGCTGGAACATGGGCATCAAGCGCGCGGGTGTGGATTTTGAGTTGACCCTGCCGTCCACACGTTTTCGCCGCGCGGTCGGCGCCTGGGCCGGTAATTTCACCGACCCGCAGGGCAACCCGATCAGCGCCGCCGATTTCGAAGCGAAAAAAGACCAGTGGCTGCCCACGCCGGCCGACACGGCATTTGTCAAAAGCCTGATGAACCGCGTGACCGAGCCCGGCAAGATGGCGGCCTGGATCGCGCCGCCGGACCGTGGCATCAATGCCAACCCGCTCGAATACGAATACGTCAAACTCTAAGGAGGCGATTTAAGCCAAGTCGGGGCCGCGGGACTGGCTTTGCCAGACCGCAGGCGCAGCGGCCCCTCGGGGGCAGGGCGCTACACGCAGTGAGCAACCGTGGGGCTAACCAATACTGCCGCCGCGCTCCTTGAGGAGGTCCCGCAGTAGCGAACGATGGCAGCGCGCCTCGTTCTCGCAGTAGCAACCCATCGCGAAATTCGTCTGGTGTGATAGCGCCGCCAGCAGGTCCAGGTTGCGGCTGGGATCGGGTTCATTCATTTCGGCCCGGTACTTTTTGCTGAAGGCGGCCCAGTCCTTGTCGGATTCAACTGATTGGCCCAATTTCATGGTCTCAACGCTGGGCGCCAGGCTGGGATACCAGATGTCATACCAGTTGCCGGATGCAAATTCCGTTTTTGGCACGCCGCGCGGTGGCCTGCGTACTGTGCCTATACGCAGTCCCTCGCCAGCGGTGCGCGTCGTACCCAGCCTCACGATCTTGATGGCCATGGCAGTCTCCTTTGGGGTGCGATTTTGGCAGGCTTTGTTTGGAAGCGCCCGCGGTACTGCCAGCCTTATGGAGCGTGCTGGCCCCCGTAGCGTGGAGAAAGTTGGGACCGCGCGTGAAAGTGAGCCAAGTTCGGGCTATAATCTTGGACTTGTCGGAGTGTGGCGCAGTCTGGTAGCGCACCTGGTTTGGGACCAGGGGGTCCAAGGTTCGAATCCTTGTACTCCGACCAAAAATTTCAAGCAAAAAGCCCACCTATGTGGGCTTTTTCATGCCTGTTTGCGGAGGCGTCTCGCCAGTCCGGCCTTGGCAGTCCTCAGGACCTCAGGCCCGCCAACGGCGGCGTTTTCAGGGCTTGAGCAAGGACCCAAAGTTGGATGTGCGCCAGTATTCGCGCACCTGTTCCAGTTTTTCCTGAAAATCCCGAAAGTGCAGCGGCTTGCGCACGTAGCTGTTAAGCCCGCCCTGGAGTTCTTTCACCACCGGGGAGTATTTGGATTCGGACGTCAGGAGGATGACGGGTACAAAGAAGGTGCGGGGGTCGGCCCGCATGCGCTGCATGACTTCCAGCCCGCTGAGGCCGGGCAAATTCAGGTCCAGCATGACGAGTTCGGGCGGATGGTCGTTGAGCCGGTTGCTGTAAGCACCTTCGCAGAAAAGGTATTCAAGGGCTTCCGTGCCGTCGCGGGCAACGATGATTTCATGGTCCGCGCCGTTTTCCTGCAACGTCACCATGGTGAGCTCGACATGGGCAGGGTTGTCTTCCACCAGCAGCAGGATTGGTCGGGTCATGTGCGTGCCTTTGCGTTTCTTTCGTGTAGACAATATACCCCTGACAGGGAGCCAGCCATAGGTGAGTCATTGCGGTGTGTGAGAACCACAACAAACCACTGAGTCCGAATCACCGCGTGCCGGACATGTCCGACCCTGTTGCCCGGGGTGTCCGGCAGGCGTTTGAAGGTATGATTCGCGACGAACTGAATCCTGCAGTTCACAAGTTTGCGGCTTCGCCGCGCTGACACACACATACAGACTGCCCGTAGCTCAGTTGGATAGAGCATCAGCCTTCTAAGCTGAGGGTCGGGGGTTCGATCCCCTCCGGGCAGGCCAATCGACCGCTTCAAGCTACTGCGGACCCGTGATCAAAGCCAATACGTTCCTCGCGATCCTCACGTACCCGGAGGTACGTTCCGGTCGCTGCGGTACGGTTTGGCTTTGCTGACGGGCTCTCGCTACGCTTGCTATCGGCCGCTTTTCTTGTCTGGGCTTCAGCCCGATGCGCTTTTATCCTCACGTACCTGAAGTACGTTCCGGTTCTTCCGGTGCGGCTCGGACTTGCTGACGCGTTCTCGCTACGCGATCTGATCCCAAATCGGGAGACAACACTCCGACAACGCTCCGGTTACTGGATCGCCCTTGGGCTCAACGTTTTTCGTACTGCGTCTTGCCAAACAGGATTTCCCGCGCCTTGTCGTCGGTGATGGGTCTGCGCAGATCGGCCAGCACTTTGACGCCGCGTTGCACGGCGGGGCGGTCGCTGATCAGGTCAAACCATTTCTTGAGGTGAGGGTAATCGGCCCAGTCGATGCCGTGGTTTTGCCAGTTGCGCAGCCAGGGGAAGATGGCAATGTCGGCGATGGTGTATTCATCGCAGGCGATGAACTTGTGGGTGGAAAGCTGCTTGTCCATCACGCCGTAAAGCCGCTTCGTTTCATTCGTGTAGCGGTTGATGGCGTAGTCGATTTTCTCCGGCGCGTACTGCCGGAAATGGTGGGTCTGTCCAATCATGGGGCCGACGCCGCCCATCTGGAACATCAGCCACTGCAGCACCTGGAATTTGAGGCGGTCGCTTTTTGGCAAAAACTGGCCGGTTTTTGCGGCCAGGTACAGCAGGATGGCGCCGGATTCAAACACGGAGAACGGCTTGCCGTCGGGGCCGACCGGGTCAACCAGCGCAGGAATCTTGTTATTCGGGCTGATGGCCAGAAATTCGGGCTTGAACTGGTCGCCGGTGCCGATATTGACTGGAATCGCTCGCCAGTCCCGGTCCAGCTGCAGTCCGCATTCTTCCAGCATGATGTGGACCTTGTGGCCGTTCGGTGTGGGCCAGGAGTAAACATTGATCATTGGCGCTTCCTTGGACTAACATGAGGTTGCTGCACTTTAAGAGAAAAGCCAAAACCATGTTTGAGCGGTTGAAGAAAGTCTTTGTCGGGGGTAAGGGGGATGCGGGCGACGCCAGCGCCTCCGACGATGCCGTGTCCGAGTGGGCCGGTACCCGCGGCTTTTCTTATACCGGCCTGGGGGAAGGCAAGGGTTTTGCCCTGAAAGGTTCCGTGAGTGGCAAACCCTGGAAGATGGAGCGTGGCCGGGCCTCGCGCGACTACATCCGCGGCGAAGAACTCCGCGCCCGCGGTGAGATCAAGGTTAACGACGACGTCACGGTGCTGGTCATGAATCGGGCTCTGAAGGATTCACTTGAAAAACGTGCTTACCAAGCCTATACCGACACCCTGCAGACCACCGCAGACCTGAGCATGCCGGAAGAGGTGCGCTGGCTGGCCATGTATTCGGAAGTAGGTTGGGAAAGCCTGCCCAAGCCGTTCTGGCAGCGCTACGCAGTCATGGCAGACCAGCGTGTGCATGCGCAGGCCTGGCTGGACACCCACCTGGTCGACTTGCTGATGAACTGGCCAGAGCCGTCACCAGATGCGCGAGTGCCTTTTATCCTGATGATTCTGCGCGGCAAGGCTTACCTGCGCATGCAATACACCCCCGCCGACATGCCGACGCTGGAACATGCGGCCCACATTTTCACGAGCGCTTGCGAATCGGCCATTGCAGGCCTGTCCAACGACATCACGCTCTGATGAGGCCATTTTTCAGGGTGAAATTGGCACTTTAGCCATATAGGGCGAGCGCGAGCAGCTATTGATTTAATAGCAAAATTTGGGCGCGTCAGCCGCCACGCGTGATGGGCATCTCGACTTCGCCGGGCATCAGCAAGTGCTTGGCCAGCTCAAGCTTGGCCAGGGAAGCTCGATGCACCTCGTCCGGGCCGTCGGCCAGGCGCAGGGTGCGCTGGCTGGCGTAGGCATAGGCCAGCGGGAAGTCGTCCGACACGCCGCCGCCGCCGTGGGCCTGGATGGCCCAGTCGATGATCTGGCAGGCCATGTTGGGAGCCACCACCTTGATCATCGCAATCTCGGCCTTGGCAACCTTGTTCCCAACGGTGTCCATCATGTAGGCCGCCTTGAGCGTCAGCAGGCGGGCCTGCTCGATCATGCAGCGGGCCTCGGCGATGCGTTCGTGCCAGACCGATTGGCTGGCAATCGGTTTGCCGAAGGCGACGCGGGTATTGAGGCGTTTGCACATCAGCTCCAGTGCGCGCTCGGCAATGCCTATGCTGCGCATGCAGTGGTGAATGCGTCCGGGACCGAGGCGCCCCTGGGCAATTTCGAAACCACGGCCTTCGCCCAGCATCAAATTGGCGGCGGGCACGCGCACGTTGGTCAGGCGCACTTCCATGTGGCCGTGCGGGGCGTCGTCGTAGCCGAAGACCGACAGCGGGCGGATGACTTTGATGCCGGGCGTGTTTGCGGGCACCAGGATCATGGATTGCTGCTCGTGGCGGCCGGCGTCGGGGTTGGTTTTGCCCATGACAATGTAGATGGCACAGCGCGGATCGCCCGCGCCGGATGACCACCACTTGAGGCCGTTGAGGACGTAGTCGTCGCCGTCGCGCTCGATGCGGCACTGGATGTTGGTGGCGTCGGACGAAGCGACTTCCGGCTCGGTCATCAGGAAGGCAGAACGGATCTCGCCCTTGAGCAGCGGATCCAGCCACTGGTCCTTGTTGGCTTCGGAGCCGTAGCGGGCGATGGTTTCCATGTTGCCGGTGTCGGGCGCCGAGCAATTGAACACCTCGGCCGCGAAAGGCACGCGTCCCATGATCTCGCACAGCGGCGCGTATTCGAGGTTGGACAAACCTTCAGGCGCGCGCGGCGAGTGCGGCAAAAACAGGTTCCACAGGCCGGCGGCTCGCGCCTTGGGTTTGAGCTCTTCTACGAGTTTGGTCGGGATCCAGGCATTGCCCTTGGCGCGGTTCTCGGCGATTTCTCGGAAAAAGCGGGCCTCATTGGGGTAAACATACTCGTCCATGAACTTGAGCAGGCGCGCCCGCAGTTCCTGTACTTTTGGGGTGTAGTTGAAGTCCATGAAATCTCCAGAAAGATGTGAGGCGATGTTGTTGTGAGGCAGCGGTCGTTCAGCCCTGGTTTTTCAGGGCAAAGCCCCATGCCATCTTCGCCAGCAGCGGCGCGCCGGCGGCCGAGCTGACGGCCTGGGCGCTGGAGGCCGTGCCGGCCTCGACGCGCTTGGCAATGCCTTGCAGAATGGCCGCGATGCGAAACAGGTTGTAGGCCATGTAGAAGTTCCAGTCGGCCTTGAGCGCCTCGGGCGTGGCCAGCCCGGTACGCGCGCAGTAAAGGCGGATGTAGTCGGATTCGGTGGGAATTCCCAGGCTGACCACGTCGAGCCCGCCGATACCGCGGAAGGCCCCCGGCGGGATGTGCCAGGCCATGCAGTGGTAGCTGAAGTCGGCCAGCGGGTGGCCCAGGGTGGAGAGCTCCCAGTCAAGCACGGCCAGCACACGCGGCTCGGTGAGGTGAAAGAGCAGGTTGTCTAGCCGGAAATCACCATGCACGACGGAGACCATGTTTTCGTCGCGCGCGCTGGCCGGAATGTTGGCCGGCAGCCACTGCATCAGGCTGTCCATCTCGGCGATGGGCTGGGTGATGGAGGCGGCGTACTGCTTGCTCCAGCGGCCGATCTGGCGCTCAAAGTAGTTGCCGGGCTTGCCGTAGTCGGCCAGGCCCCGCTCGGCAAACTTCACCTTGTGCAGTGCGGCGACCACGCGGTTCATCTCGTCGTAGATCTCACCGCGCTGGGCGTTGGTCATGCCCGGAAGTGACTGGTCCCACAGCACGCGGCCTTCGACGAATTCCATCACATAGAAAGCGCGGCCGATCACGGATTCGTCTTCGCAGAGGCAATACATCCTGGGCACCGGCACGTCGGTACCCTGCAGCCCCTGCATGACCTTGAATTCGCGTTCCACCGCATGGGCCGACGGCAGCAATTTGGCCACCGGTCCCGGCTTGGCGCGCATCACATAAGAAGCGGTGGGCGTGATCAGCTTGTAGGTCGGATTGGACTGGCCGCCTTTGAAGATTTCCGCGGTCAGCGGGCCCTGGAAGCCAGGCAGGTGCTTGTCGAGATAAGCGGCAAGGGCTTCGAGATCAAAAGCGTGCGCACCCGAAACAGCCCGTGTACCGACAAAGTGATCGAAATTGCTCATGCTCAAACGTGTTGTCTCTGTTTATTTGTCAATTTCAGCTTCAGAGATGCGCATCAGGGTTGCGCGGTTGCGCACCACCAGGCCACCCGGCTCGATCCGGATGGCTTCTTCGCGCTCCATGGACTTGAGCTCCTGGTTGACACGCTGGCGCGAGGCGCCCAGCAGTTGCGCCAATTCCTCTTGTGCCAGCTGCAGGCCGATTCGCACCTCGCCGCTGTCCGCCAGGCTGGGCACACCGTAGCTGCGCACCAGGTGCAGCAGTTGCTTGGCCAGCCGAGCCCGCAAGGGCAGGGTGTTGAGGTCTTCCACCAGGCCGAAGAGCTGCCGTATGCGCCGCGCATGCAGGCGCAGCAGGGCTTCGTACAGCTCGACGTGCTGGCTCAGAATCTTGCGCAGGTCGGCGCGCGAGACGCACAGCAAGGTGGTTTCGCCATGGGCATAGGAGTCGTGCGTGCGCCGCTCGCCGTCGAAGATCGCTACATCGCCGACCCAAAGGCCCGGCTCCACATAGGTCAGCGTGACCTGCTTGCCCGAAATCGAGGTCGAACTGACACGGATGGCGCCGCGCGCGCAGGAGATCCATTCTTCCGGCACATCGCCGCGGGCGCTGATGAGTTCGCCGTCTTTGTAGCGTTTGACGTAGGCGCATCGAAGTATGTCGTGCCTCAGTGATGGGGACAGGGATGAAAACCAGCGGCCGTTGTTGATGGCCTCTCGTTCCTCTATCGTAAGAATGGGATCGTCCATGGTCTGTCTTTTGAGTGACTAACAAGACGACCATTGTCGCTTGAGGGACCCGCCCGGCGCCAGCGGGCTGTCGCATGGGTGTCGCCCGGCCGGAGGCCTGGATTGTCGGTTGGGCAGCCCGCGACTGGCTGCCTGCCGCCTAGCGGTAGTGCGGCGTGCGCTTGTTCAGGAAGGCGTCTATGCCTTCACCTGCATTGGCGTCGTGCAGGTTGCGTACGAAGTGATCACGTTCGTGGGTGAGTTGCTCGGTCAGCGTGCTGCCGGCTGCGTCGTTGATGAGTTCCTTGATGCTGGCCAGCGCGTTGGGTGCGCGCGCATTCAGGTTTTCGGCCAGTTCAAGCGCCTGGGCCAAGGCCTCGCCCGGGGCCGCAACGCGGTTCACCAGGCCAAGATCATGCAACCGGCGCGCGCCTATGCGTTCGCCGGCCATCAGCAATTCGCTGGCCAGCGCACGCGGCAAGGCACGCGCCAGGGCCCAGCTGCCGCCACCGTCGGGTGAGAGCGCCACAGTGCTGTAAGACATCACGAACACAGCGTTGTCCGCTGCAACGACGAAATCGCAGGCCAGCACCAGTGAAAAACCTGCACCGGCGGCAGCACCTTCCACGGCGGCGATCACCGGCTTGGGATAAGTCCGGATCGAGTCAATCCAGTTGTGCAGGCCTTCAATGCTCTGGGCTTGCACCTCCGGCGCCTCGCGGCGGTTGGCCTCCAGGCGCTGCAGGTTGCCCCCTGCGCAAAACATGGCACCTTCGCCGGTGATCACCACACTGCGGATGTCGGGGTTGTTTTCAGCGGCATTCAGCGCCTCAATGCCCGCGGCGTAAATGTCGGGGCCGAGCGCGTTCTTGAACTCGGGGTTGCTGATCGTCAGGATAAGGGTCTGACCCTCGCTCGTACCTTTGATTGCGCCTGCCATGCTAGTTTTTCCAATGCATCGAAATAAGAAATAGGCAGGGACCAAGTCCCCGTACAGATCCCCTTGCCAGTGGGGGCCGCGGAACTGGCTTCGCCAGGCCGCAGGCGCCGCCCCCTCGAGGGGGGAAGGTGCTACACGAAGTGAGCATCCGAAGGGGGTGCTATTCCTCCTGGTGTAACAGGCTAAGGCCAATGGCGCCGCGCCGCCGCAGCCAGGGGGAAGGGCGGTAGCGTTGGTCGCCGTACACGGTCTGCATGTTGAACAACACTTCCAGCACATTGGTGGGGCCATAGCGGTCACCCATGGCCAGCGGGCCCAAGGGATAACCCAGGCCCAGCGTCACAGCCGTCTCAAGGTCTTTCGGGCTGCAAATGCCTTGCTGGCAAATGTCGCTGGCGATGTTGACGATGGTGGCCACCACGCGCTGGGTGACAAAGCCGCCGCTGTCGCGGATCACGCTGACTGCTTTGCCGTCGCGGGCGAAGAGGGCATGGGCGGCGTCGCGCATGTCGGTGCGGGTGGCCGGGTTGGTGGCCAGCACGCGCCGCCTGGTGGCTGCGTCGTCGATCAGCATGTCGATGCCCACGGTGCGGGCCGGGTCCAGCCGCTCCACGACGGCGACGGTGGTGATGTCAAAGCCAAGGGGCGCCACCAGCATCAGGGCCTGTGGCGATGCGGAGGCGCCGGTCTCGATTTTGGCGCCCAGGTTTTTGAGCAGCTGCAACAGCTCCGAGCGGCGTGAAGCACGCGGCGACACCCATACCGGCGGGAGTTCGGTCACATCAGGGACGGCCGGCTCGGGCGGCACCTGCATGGCGCCGTCGGTGTAACGATAAAAGCCTTCACCGGTCTTGCGGCCCAGCACGCCGCCGGCCAGGCGCTGCGCCGTGATCACATTGGGACGGTAGCGAGCTTCTTCGTAATACTGGTGGTAGATTGACTCCATCACGGGATGGGAGACGTCGAGCCCGGTCAGGTCCATCAGCTCGAAAGGGCCCAGCTTGAAGCCGGCCTGGTCGCGCAGGATGCGGTCTATGGTGGCGAAGTCGGCGACGCCTTCGCTGACGATGCGCAGCGCTTCGGTGCCGTAGCCTCGGCCGGCGTGGTTGACGATGAAGCCGGGCGTGTCTTGCGCCTGCACGGGTGTGTGGCCCATTTGCCGGGCGTATTGGCTGAGGCCCTCGCACACGGCGGGGCTAGTCTTCAGGCCGGCGATGACCTCCACCACTTTCATCAGCGGAACGGGGTTGAAGAAATGGTAACCGGCCAGGCGTTCGGGGTGCTTCAGGTTTGCGGCGATGGCCGTTATGGACAGCGAGGAGGTATTGCTGGCCAGCACGGTGTGCACAGGTACCAGTGTCTCGAGTTCGGCGAACAGGGCTTTCTTGACCTCCAGCCGCTCCACGATGGCTTCGATGATGAGGTCGCAGGCCGCGAGGTCAGTGAGGGTGGCGGCCAGCACAAGCCGGTCTTTGTGCCCGGCTGCCGCGGCCGCGTCGATGCGGCCTTTTTCCACGAGCTTGTCCCATTGGGTGCAGAGGGCTTCGCGCGCTTTTTCCGCGGCGCCTGCCTGCGCGTCCATCAGCCTGACGGTGCTGCCGGCCTGCACGGCGATCTGCGCAATGCCGCGCCCCATGGCGCCGGTGCCAACTATTCCCACATTCGTGTAATTTACTTCCATGCCTGAATTATGGCCGACCGTATTTGTCAGGGTCCCGTGTCAAAATTGCCCACCCCATGAAACTTGCCAAGAAGCCTGTCAAATATCTCCTTGGCGTTCTGCTGATGGGCGTTGCCGTCCACAGCGTGGCATTGTCGCTGGGGCGCATGCGCGGCGCCACCCTTGTCGGACGCCCCCTTGATGTCACTCTGTCGGCGCACCTGGACGGCACGGAAGGGCTGTCTGCAGTCTGCGTGGCGGCTGATATTTTTTTTGGCGACAGCCAGGTTCCCCAGGACAAAGTACGTGTTGTCACGTCGCAAGGCGCTTCCGGTGAGGCACTGATCCGCATCCGCACAAGCTCAGGCGTCGATGAGCCGGTGGTGACACTCTATGTGCGTGAAGGATGCCTGCAGAAAAACACGCGCAAGTATGTGCTGCTGGCGGAAGTGGCCGGAGAAAACACCAACCCGATTCCCGTTGTCGGCGGAGAAGTCGTGGCGACTGCGCCTCTGGTGACGCAGATGCCTGGTGTTGCTGGCGCTGGCGGCAACGCCACAAAGGCACAGGCAGGCTCCGCGCCCTCCAGCCCGGGAAAATCCCCAAGAGCGAGGTCCGGAAAAGTCCCGCCTGCCGGAGGCAGTGAATTGCGATCGACTGCTTCAGTTGGGTCGCTGCAGGCAACGCCTGCTGTCCGCGGGTCTGGGAAGTCCGCATCCGGGCCGGCGGGCAAGCCCCGTTCTCGCCTGAAACTTGACCCCATTGACCTGGCGGCCGAGCGCGACCCTGTGCTTAGGTCTTCGCCGGAGCTGCTGACGGAACCCTCAACGGACGCCCAGCAGCGCGCTGCCGCCGCCGCACTGTGGCAGGCGCTGAATGCACAGCCGCAAGACATGGTGCGCGAGAGCCAGCGCCTGAAATCCCTGGAAGCCGATGTTGCCGGCATGCTCGCGCGAAGCCAGAAAACCGAAAAAGCCGTGATGGAAATGCGCGGCCAGCTTGAGCAGGCGCGCGGTGAACGCTATGACAACTGGCTCGTATACGCCCTTTACGCCTTGCTGGCCGCCTCCCTTCTTGCGATCCTGGCGCTATGGATACGTAGCCGACAGCAAAACCGTGTCAGCCGGGGATCATGGTGGGGCAAGGGGTTTGCTGAAGACGGCGCGCCTTATGTGACTGAAGGTACGGGTAACACCGGGAAGGCCTTCTTGCGCAGGGCCTCAGAAGCTGAATCGGTGAGCGCCGGGCCTTTGCCCGATTCGCTGGTTGATTTCGATCCCAGCGAACCATTTTTCGAGGCGCCGAAAAATACGCCGGCTTCAGGCGCCGTGGCGCGCCCAAGGGTTGCCGAATCCAGATTTCCCTCGGAATTTCTGCCTAGCCTGAGCGGTATCAGCAGCATGCCGCGGATTGTGAATGCCGAAGAGCTGTTTGATGTGCAGCAACAGGCCGATTTCTTCCTGTCGCTCGGCCGGCCCGACAAGGCGGTAGATGTTCTGCGCCACCACATCATGGACAACGTGGAAACAAGCGCGCTCGTCTATCTCGACCTGTTTGACCTCTATCACAGCTTGGGACGCCGGGAGGATTACGACGCGTTGCGCACAGACTTCAACAAGATGTTCAATGCCAAGGTGCCGGCATTCGACGAATACGCGGCGAATACGCACGATCTTGAGTATTACACGGAGGCTCTCTCGCGGATTGAGGCCCTCTGGCCAACGCCCAAGGTACTCGACGTACTTGAAGAGTCCATATTCCGCAAACCGGATTCGCGGGGAGAGGTCTTCAGCCTGGCCGCCTACCGCGAGCTGTTGCTCCTCCACTCGATCGCAAAAAGGATTGTTAGCCGGCCGTCCGGCGACGCCGAAGCACCGGTCAAACCATCGGACGCACCGTCGATTCCGACCATGCCGGATACGCTCCCAAGCGTTGCAGGCTTTGGACCCACCAGCATCCAGCCACTGTCAGCCCGGTTCCAGATCGTGGCGCCCTTGCCATCTCCTGCCGTGGCAAGCGCAACCGACCCGACACAGCCTCCCGCGTCCCCCCGGCTTGGCCTTGATATTGATTTGAGTGCAGGTGAGGGGGCGGACCTGGCCCCGTTTCCATCGATCGACGCTGGTGCGCGGCCGCCGCAAGCCGCTGCCAACAATCTCATCGAGTTTGACCTCGACTTTCCGGATTCTTCGGGGCCGACGCAGAAAACTTGAGCGAAAGTTTCAGCCTGGCTCGCCGGGAGTTTCCGATTTGCGCGCACTTGATCAGGCTGGGCGTGTCACATCAGCGCCGTACTTGCAAGGCCCCCGGGTTGACGATATTGGTGGGCGTGCCCTTGATGAAGTTGACGACATTGTCAAACGCCGCGCCAAAGTACAGCTCATAGCTGTCCTGTTCAACATAGCCAATATGCGGCGTGCAAATGCAGTTTTCCAGTCGGAGCAGCGCATGGCCTTGCAGGATGGGCTCCGACTCAAAAACATCGATGGCCGCCAGGCCGGGCCGCCCGCGATTGAGGGAGGCGATCAATGCTTCCGGTTCGATCAGCTCCGCCCTTGACGTATTCACCAGCAGGGACGTGGTTTTCATGCGCGACAGGTCTTCCAGCGTGACGATACCGCGTGTCTCCGTGTTGAGCCGCAGGTGAAGGCTCAGTACATCGCTTTGCTCAAAGAATTCGGCTTTGCTGGCCGCGACTTCAAAGCCATCGGCCTGTGCCCGCTCCAGTGATGCGTCACGGCCCCAAATGATGACACGCATACCGAAGGCCCTGCCGTAGCCAGCCACAATTTGCCCGATCTTCCCGTAGCTCCATACCCCCAATGTCTTGCCCTTGAGGACGGAGCCGATGCCGAAATTGGGTGGCATCGAAGCTGACTTGAGCCCTGCCTGTTGCCAGGCGCCATGCTTCAAGTGGGCTACATAGTGTGGAATGCGGCGCATGGCGGTCATCACCAGCGCCCAGGTCAGCTCCGCGGGTGCCGTAGGAGACCCAATGCCCTCGGCAACCGCGATGCCGCGTTCTGTGCAAGCCGCGACATCTACATGGCTTCCGACACGGCCTGTCTGGGCAATCAGCTTGAGTTTGGGCAGTTTTTCAATAACTTGCCGGTTGAGCTGGGTTCTCTCCCGGATCAGGACGATGACATCGGCATCCTTGAGGCGGACGGACAGCTGGCCGATGCCTTTAACGGTGTTGGTATAGACCTTGGCGGGGTAGGCTTCCAGCTTGGCCGCGCAGTTCAGTTTCCGCACCGCGTCCTGGTAATCGTCGAGGATCACAATATTCATGCCGATATTGTGCCTGCAAGATTTTTCTTCCTTGCCGCCGGGGTCACTTCCGACTGGGGATTTTGTATCTCAAGGAAACGCACCAGACGGCGCCGCAAAGCGCATAGGCCCGGGCTGAACTTCTGGTGGGAAGCTTGCTGTACCAGTTATCTCAAAGAGGTTTCTCGCTGGCTCATGCGCTCAAGTTCCGCGCAGACGTCGGCCATGCGGCCGGATATCACCATGCGGCCAGCGCACGCTGGGCCGACATTGGAGTCAAACTCACGGACAACTCGCAGCCGGCTGGGCCGGGACGCCTTGACAGAGGGTTGGACGGCAAGAGCACCAGTGGCGCGGGCAGATGGGCCGCGCATTGCCGCGAAATCGCCGGAAGCAAAGGGTAGCGCAAGCTGGTGAGATCTGGGCTGCGCGCCGGCTGGCGCGGAAAAACGGCTTGCCCCAGCCATACCCTGCGCCGGCAATAACAATGACACCAATGCCTGCACGGGGGCCAGCAGGACTGACGACATTGGTGAATGTGAAAAACTGACGATTCCCATGATGAACTCCTGTATGAGAGAGGTTTACACAGGCAGGATTGCAAACTGGCAAATTGCCAGGAAGGCCCCGGCACCAGGGTGTTGGCCATCACAACGGCCAAACGCCCGCCACCTGGTGCGTGGCCAGGTGAGCTGCCTACATCAGCATCGTGTTGCGAATGAGGCCGACGGCCAGACCTTCCAGTTCGAAAGGCTCGCCGGGCTCGACCACAATGGTTTTAAAGTCCGGGTTTTCGGGCAGAAGTTCGATCAGGTGCTTGTTGCGGCGAAAGCGCTTGACGGTCACTTCATCACCCAGCCGGGCCACGACAATTTGACCATTCTTGGCTTCCTTGGATTGCTTGACGGCCAGCAGGTCGCCATCCATGATGCCTGCGTCCCGCATGCTCATGCCGCGGACCTTGAGCAGGTAGTCGGGCTGGCGCTGAAACAGGCTGCTTTCAAAATAATAGGTTTGCTCGACATGTTCCTGCGCGAGAATTGGGCTGCCAGCAGCAACCCGCCCCACCAGAGGTAGGGCGAGTTGGGCCAGGCTTTGCAACGGCAGGGAAAACTGTTTGATTCTGGATTCGTTCAGGCTGCGAAGGGCGTCATTGCGCAAACGTATGCCGCGTGAGGTCCCGCTGACCAGTTCGATGACGCCTTTGCGGGCCAGTGCCTGCAAGTGCTCCTCGGCGGCATTGGCAGAGCGAAAGCCAAGCTCGGCGGCGATTTCAGCACGGGTAGGCGGGGCGCCTGTGCGCGCGATGGCGCTCTGGATCAATTCCAGAATTTGCTGCTGGCGCGCAGTGAGCTTGGGAGCCTCAGAGGGAAAATGCGAAAAGTTATCGAGTGTGCTCATCACTGTTGCTCCTTGAATCACAACTTCAGCCCGTTTGCGTATTGCCTGTTGGCCTTAGGTACGCAACGTTACTGTAGCTGTTTTAATATCCAGTAACTGTATTTTCATCCAGTTTTTAAAAGATTGCAAGTTTACGTCTTATGCATCCTCAAAATATTGTGATTCTGGGCACTGGCGGCACGATTGCCGGGCAGGCTGCGAGTGCGTCGGACAACATTGGCTATACCGCTGCCCAGGTGGGCGTTGAGCAGCTGGTCGCGGCGGTCCCGCCCTTGGCAAGGTTCGGCCCCCTGATGACCGAACAGGTCGCGCAGGTCGATAGCAAGGACATGAGCTTCGAGGTATGGATGCAGCTGGCCAGTCGGGTCAACTACTTTCTGGCCCAGCCGGACATGCAGGGCATTGTCATCACGCACGGAACGGACACGCTGGAAGAGACGGCATATTTCCTTCATGCGGTGTGCCGCCCCGATAAACCCGTGGTGCTGACCTGCGCCATGCGGCCCGCGACGGCGCTGGTGCCTGACGGCCCCCAGAACATGCTGGATGCCATGGCGGTGGCGCGTCATGCAGGGGCGAGGGGTGTTGTTGCGGTGTGCGCCGGAACCATCCACAGCGCGCTGGACGTGCAGAAAGTGCATACCTACAAGGTTGACGCCTTTGACTCCGGTGATGCGGGGCCGATTGGCTATGTGGAGGAAGGATTCCTCAGGTTAATGAGAAATTGGCCTGAAACCCATGTAGAACGGGCGCAAGCAGCTATTAAAATAATAGCGAACTCCGTGGTTCCGGTCCAGTGGCCGCGCGTTGAGATTGTCATGAACCATGCCGGCGCCAGTGGTGCGGTCGTGGACGCGTTGCTGGCGCAGGGTGTTCAGGGGCTTGTAGTTGCCGCCACGGGTAATGGCACCTTGCACCATGCGCTGGAGGCGGCCTTGCTTCGCGCGCGGTCTGCGGGGGTGCGGGTCGTCCGGTCGACAAGGTGCCTCAATGGTCGTGTCTTGCCCACACCGGGGGATCTGTTTTCTGATTCGCAGGGGCTGAGCCCCGTGAAGGCGAGGATAGCGATGATGCTCGAGTTGCTGGCGGAAAGCTGAACCCTGCCTTGCGATTCCAGTCTGCCGGGAACCAGAATGAAAAAAGCCGTCAGATTGACGGCTTTGGGGTGCAGATGGACTCGCTGGAGGCTCGATTCAGCCCGCCAGCGCTTTGAACGCGCGGGCGGTGATCTCGTCAACACCGCCCATGCCGCTGATGGCACGATATTTTGGGGCCAGTTCAGGCTCTGACTTTGCCCAGCTGGAGTAGTACTCAACCAGCGGACGGGTCTGGGCGCTGTAAACCTCCAGGCGCTTGCGGACGGTTTCTTCCTTGTCGTCATCGCGCTGGATCAGCGGCTCGCCGGTCACATCGTCTTTGCCTTCGACCTTGGGCGGATTGAACTTGACGTGATAGGTGCGGCCTGAGGCGGGGTGCGAACGGCGTCCGCTCATGCGCTCGATGATGGCGTCGAAGGGTACGTCGATTTCAAGAACGTAATCCAGCTTGACGCCGGCAGACTTCATGGCGTCGGCCTGCGGAATGGTGCGCGGAAAGCCGTCAAACAGAAAGCCCTTGGCGCAGTCGGGCTGGGCAATGCGCTCTTTGACTAAATTGATGATCAGGTCGTCGCTGACCAGTGCACCCGAGTCCATGATTTTTTTGGCTTCAATGCCCAGCTGCGTGCCGGCTTTGACGGCCGCACGAAGCATGTCGCCGGTGGAAATTTGGGGGATACCGTACTTCTGGCAAATGAAGGTCGCTTGCGTCCCTTTGCCCGCGCCAGGCGCGCCCAACAAAATCAGTCTCATGGATGTCCTCGGATTTTATGAATTCTTGAAGTCAGCCCGAACCGCCGGCCGGTTTCCGCAGGGGCTGCTTGACAGGTATGGAGGGCTGCCGGCACGTCCTGCAGGCCTCACACTTGTGTTTTTCCCAAGGATAGCATGCACCCCTGACAGCAACTTACGAGCCGGCGTCGTGCCGGGGAGGGCAGGTCAGGAAAACAACTTGCGGGCGAGGTCCAGGTCTTCCGGGGTGTCAACGCCCGGCCCGGGCGCGTCGCCGGTGATGTGCACGGCGATGCGATGGCCGTGCCACAGTGCCCGGAGTTGCTCAAGGCACTCCAGTTGCTCGAGTGGCGACTGGGGAAGGCGCGGGAACTCCCGCAGAAATCCCACCCGGTAGCCGTAAATGCCGACGTGCCGGAGTGGCCGGGGCAGGCTGCTGCCGGCCTCCCACCACGCCTTGCCGGTAAAGTCGCGCGCGGCCGGAATGGGTGAGCGGCTGAAGTAAAGGGCCGTATGGCGCGCGTCAAGCACCACCTTGACCACGTTGGGGTTGTTCAGGTCGGCCAGCTGCTGGATGGCATGCGCCGCCGTGCTCATGGCGCAGTCCGGTCGCTCGATGAGCAGGCGCGCGACCGCGTCGATCAAGGCCGGGTCAATCAGCGGCTCGTCACCTTGCACATTCACCACAATGTCGTCGTCCGCGAGTCCCAGCACGCTGCAGGCTTCCGCGAGCCGGTCGCTGCCGCTGGGGTGGTCTTCTCGTGTCAGCACGGCGGCGATGCCGAAAGACGCGCATTTTTCGATGATTTCGTTGCTGTCCGTTGCGACGACGGTGCGCAAGGCGGTGCTTTTCATAGCGCGCTGCGCCACACGCACGACCATGGGTGCACCGCCGATGTCGGCCAGCGGCTTGTTGGGCAGGCGTGTAGAGGCCAGTCTGGCCGGAATGAGGACGGTGAAGCTCATGCTTTCGGGGTCTGGCTTGTTTTTTTCAAGGACTCGTTCACAGGCCGAGCTCTTCGTCGGTCAAGGTCCGCGCTTCGCTTTCCAGCAGCACGGGAAGCCCGTCGCGCACCGGGTAGGCGAGGCGGGCGCTGCGGGAAACAAGTTCCTGTTTTTCCCGGTCGTAGTCGAGCGGGCCTTTGGTCACAGGGCAGACCAGCAGTTCAAGCAGTTTGGTGTCCATGGCCTGATGGTAAGGGAGAAATCAGCGGGGCCAGCCGGGCATCGAGTGCGGCAAAGAACGCTGGTTCGGGCGTAAACACCAAAGGCACGGCCAGAACCTCCTTTTGTGACGTGCCCTGCAGGGCAAAAAGCTTGACAGCGTCTTTTTCAGTGCACAGCACCACGCGCCCTTTGAGTGCCTCCGCTTCCAGGTCTTGATCGGTGAAGTCATGGTGGTCGGGGAGGGCCGTTGTGGCCTGCAGCGTCAGGCCGGTTTCCCTCAGCATTCCGAAAAATGCTTCAGGGTTGGCTATGCCCGCAAGTGCCGCCAGGGGCTGGCCCCGCAGGCTCGCCAGCGAGACCGGTTCGTCCCGGGCGGAATAAGCTTCGTTGCCCAGTTTGCGGTTGGAAACAAACCCTCCAAATGCCGGTTTTTGCCCGGTGTGCAGTACAAAATTCAAGCCAACCCGTTCGCGTGCGGGCCAGGGCTCACGCAATGGGCCTGCCGGTAGCAGCCAACCGTTCCCCACACCTCGGTCGTCGAACACAGCAATCTCGATATCGCGCTGCAGGGCGTAGTGTTGCAGCCCGTCGTCACACACGACTACAGCCGTACCCGGATACGCGGCAAGCAATGCGCGCACGGCGTCTGCACGCTTGCCGGCAACAAAAACAGGCGCACCCGTTGCGCGCTTGATAAGGGCCGGCTCGTCGCCCGTGAGATGAGGGGGTGTACCGGGGATCACCTCCAGGCAGTCAGTGCCGTGCCTTCCATAACCTCGGGACACCACCCCTACCCGTATCTGTTGCGCCTGCAGATGTTTCACCAGGGCAATCACCAGCGGTGTTTTTCCGGCGCCGCCGGCGATGACGTTTCCGACCACGACCACCGGAACGCCAAAATGTTCGGACCGGAGAATGTGACGGCGATACAGCACCCACCGCAGCCGCACGACCAAGCCATAGGCCTGGGCAAGCGGCCAGAGCAGGCATGCCAGCCAACCCCGTCTGTGCCAGGCATTCTGCAAAATCTGTTTCACGTGATGACTGCCATTTCGCCGCGAAGGCTGCATGGAATGGGCAACCGGCCCCGGCCTATCTGGCCCCGGCCGTTGCGGCGCTTTGCGTTGCAAATGTGATTTGCGTCAGCCCCTGGCGGCGTGCGGCCTCCATGACGGTGATGACGGCTTGATGCGTGGCGTTGGCATCGGCGCTGATGATGATGACGCTCTCCTTGCCGGCCTTCGCTGCTTCGGCCAGTGCGGCTCCCAGCACTTCGATGCCACGGCCTTCCACCAGAGTCTTGTTGACCATGTAGCGGCCGTCGCTGCTCACGGCGACGATGACTTCCTTGGGGTAGTCTCGCTGCTGTTCGGCGTTGGCGATCGGCAGTTTGACCTGTAGTTCGGTGAACTTGCTATAGGTCGTGGACAGCATCAGGAAGATCAGCACCACGAGCAGCACATCGATGAAGGGGATCAGGTTGATCTCCGGCTCGTCATGAGGATGGGGGCGGAAGTTCATTTTCTGAGGGTATTGAGGTGGCGTACAAAACGCTCGGCCGCCAGCTCCATCGTCAGTAGATATCCGTCCACGCGCGCCCGGAAATAGCGCCAGAAAATCAGCGAGGGAATGGCCACCATCAGGCCGAAAGCCGTGTTGTAGAGCGCAATCGAAATGCCTTGCGCCAACTGGGCGGGGTTGCCGCCAGCGGCATTGCTCACACCTCCACCACCTGCCTGGGAGCCGAAAATCTCGATCATGCCGATGACCGTACCCAGCAGGCCGAGCAGGGGCGCAGCAGAGGCGATGGTTGCCAGGGCTGCCAGGTATCGCTCCAGCTTATGGGCCGCCTTGCGTCCCGCGCCTTCCAGCGTGGAGCGCAGGTCATCTTCGCTGATCCGGGGATTGATGTTCAGCGCGCGAAAACCGCTGGCAAGCACTTCGCCGAGCAGCGAATTCTGTTCAAGCTGCGCCACGACATCGGGGGAGGGGACGGAGGCGCGGGAGACGGTGATGGCTTCGTCAAGCAGCTTGGCGGGGGCGACTTTTCGGGTTTTTAGGCTGGTAAAACGCTCAATAACCAGAGCAAGGGCCAAGACAGAGCAGGCAACCAGGGGCCAAATCGGCCAACCTGCGGCTTGTATGATCGAAAACAATGCACATCTCCAGGCAGTAAGTTGTGGTGGATTATGGCTTACAGAAACTGCCATCTCGTTGCAGCTGAGCCTGACCTGTTAAATGTTCGCAACTTCACCGCGTGTCGGACGTAGCCCACAGAAGCTGTGGATAACTTTGTTAGCAAGTAGTGGCGCAGAGGCCTGCAAGCCGCGCCAAATCGTGCATGTGACAGAACGATGAAATTTTGAGCAGAATTAAGTTATTCAAAATCAATGAGTTACACGAACTTATCTCGATATCCGCGTGAAACCAGGGGTTTGAGCCTTGAGGGGCGGCGCTCTGTGGAGTATTACACCCGGATTGCCAAGGGGTTTAGGCGTGTTTGATGCATCAGTCCCTTCGGAGAACCCTCAAGCGGCAGCACGCGAGGCGGGTATTCGTGTATGGCCTGTTGGGTCTTTGCTGAGGGCAATTTCGGACAGCCTGGAAGCCCGGTTTAACCCAGTAGCGGTGCGGGGTGAGCTCAGCGGGTTTTCGCGGGCGGCCAGCGGCCACTGCTATTTTTCACTCAAAGATGAACAGGGGCAGGTTCGCTGCGCCATGTTCCGCCGCGCTGCCACGATGCTGGACTTTTCCCCGCGCGACGGCCAATTGGTGGAGCTGCGGGGACGGCTGGGTGTATATGAGCCGCGCGGTGAACTACAACTGGTGGTCGAGTCCATGCGCCAGGCAGGCCAGGGCAACCTTTTTGAACAGTTCCTGCTGCTCAAGGCGAGGCTTGAAGCTGAGGGCCTTTTCGACCCAGGCCGTAAAAGGCCTTTGCCTTTGCTGCCTTGCGCCATTGGTGTGGTGACTTCGCTGGGTGCCGCCGCCTTGCACGATGTCATGAGTGCTTTGCAGCGCCGTGTACCGCACATTCCCGTGGTTATTTATCCTGCCAGCGTACAGGGCGCCCAGGCCGCCGGCGAATTGCGCGCCGCTTTGCTCAAAGCCTATCAACGGCGATCGCTGGACCATGTGGATGTCTTGCTGGTGGTACGCGGTGGCGGCGCCATGGAAGACCTGTGGGCTTTCAATGATGAACAGCTTGCCCGGACCCTGGTGGAGTCGCCCATGCCGGTGATCAGCGGGGTGGGGCATGAAACCGACTTCACGATCGCCGATTTTTGCGCTGACGTGCGTGCGCCCACGCCGACCGCCGCGGCAGAACTCTGCGCGCAGCCCCAAGCTGTCTGGCTGGGTGCGCTGGACTTGGCCCTATCGCGGCTGCAAAACGGCATAGACCGGCAGCTGGAGTCGCACAACCAGCGCCTGGACTGGGCGGCTTCCCGGATCAGCCGGCCGTCGCATCTGGTTACCAGGCAGCATGCCCGCCTGGCCGGGCTCGGCCAGAGCCTGAGCCATGCGGCGCGTTCGGCACTGCAGCACGAACGGCAAAAGCTACAGGCCTTGGGCAGCGACTTCCCGCGCGAGGTGGAGGGCAGCCTGCGGCGCGGCCAGCAGCGCGTTGAGCGCGCGCAGTTGCGGCTTGAATTGCTGGACCCCAAACTGGTTCTGAAGCGCGGCTATGCCTGGCTTGCCGACCTTCAGGGGCAGCCCATTACAAGCCGCGAAAAGACCCATGTGGGACAACCCGTACGCGCTACCCTTGCCGACGGCGAGGTCGATTTGACGGTTTCTGCGCGCAGGCTGATTTAGTTTTTACAATGACATCGTTAAAAGCAGTTTATTCATCACCACGAGGAAAAAATCATGGAACACAAACTCCCCCCGCTACCGTACCCCATCGACGCCCTGGCGCCGCATTACAGCCAGGAAGCCTTTGAATACCACCATGGCAAGCACCACAATGCTTACGTGGTGAACCTCAACAACCTGCAAAAAGGCACTGAGTTTGAAGCCATGACGCTCGAAGAGATCGTCAAGAAATCCAGTGGTGGCGTGTACAACAATGCAGCCCAGATCTGGAACCACACCTTCTTCTGGAGCTGCATGAAGCCTGCTGGCGGCGGCGAGCCTGGCGGCGCGCTGGCTGCAGCCATCAACGCCAAGTTTGGCTCTTACGCTGCCTTCAAAGAGGCTTTCGTCAAGTCGGCCGTTGGCAATTTCGGTTCCGGCTGGACGTGGCTTGTCAAAAAAGCCGACGGCACGGTTGATATTGTCAACACCGGCCCGGCAGGTACCCCGCTCACCACTGCCGACAAGGCCTTGCTGACGGTGGATGTCTGGGAGCATGCCTACTACATCGACTACCGCAACCTGCGTCCGAAATTTGTCGAGACCTTCCTCTCCAATCTGGTGAACTGGAGTTTTGCCGAGGCCAACTTCGCCTGAGGCGAGAAGCCTTCGCTCACAAAAAAGCCGACATGAGTCGGCTTTTTTTGTTTTAAAAGCGAGAAATCAGCGCTTCGCCTCGAAAATCGGGCCGCCCAGTTTGCTGCCGGCCTTGATGCGTTTTCGCGCAAACCAGCCCTTGTTCATTTCCAGGACAAAGCGCACGGGTTGGGCAGAGCAGTGTGGGTCTGTGGTTTGAGGTTTCATGTCGGCGAGGTTCACGATGGTGCCGTCATCCGCCACAAAGGCGGCGGTCAGCGGCAGCAAGGTGTTTTTCATCCAGAAGCACTGCTGGGCTGGCTGCTCGAAGATAAAAATCATGCCTTCCTGTTGCGGCATTTCCTTGCGGAACATCAGGCCGATTTGCCGCTGTTCCGGCGTGAGTGCCACCTGTGCATCAATCAGGTGCATGCCGGCCGACAGCTTGACGCGCTGTAAATTCATCTGGGGACCGTCCTGCGCCGAAGCACCCAGGGGCACAAACAAGGCGGCAACAGCCAGCATCTGGGTGAGGCCCTTGAACGCCCCACGAAAAAAGACAGTACCGGGTTCGAAAAACATAGAGTCACCACGCATGAAGTTGATCGGCCAGCATAAACGACGCGCATAAAAAATGCCCGCACGCGGCGGGCATTTTGACCGAAGTCACCAGGAATTACTTCTTGGCTTCAGCTTTTGCTTTTTTGGCGGCAGCAGCTTCGGCTTTCTTGGCTGCAGCGGCTTCAGCTTTTGCTTTCTTGTCAGCAGCAGCTTTTTCTTTCTTTGCGGCCTTGGCAGCAGCTTTTTCTTCTTTGGTCATTTTGGCTGGCTTGGCTTCAGCTTTGGCTTCTGCTTTTGCAGCAGGAGCGGCTGGCGTTGCGGCAACAGCTGGCTTGGCTGGAGTAGCCGCAGGAGCGGAAGCTTGTGCGAAAGCACCAGCAGCGAAGAGGCCAGCGATCAAAGCAGCGAGGATTTTGTTCATTTGGAATTTCCTTTGATAACGTTATTGGAAAAAATACCCCGAACTTCTCGGAGGCCCTACCGTAACGAGGCCGGTTCCAAAGCCGTTGACACGATGCCCCCAAATTCTTTTGCTGTACGGTTTTACGGCTAGAATTTAGGGGTTTTTACCTAACTGTTGCGTGGCGTGCCCTTGGGCGCCTTGCGCTTACCGGAGACTTTTGTTCATGTATCAGCACATCAAGGTGCCTTCCCAAGGCCAAAAAATCACTGTCAATGCCGACAACTCGTTGAACGTACCTGACGAACCCATCATTCCGTTCATTGAAGGCGACGGCACCGGCGCAGACATTACGCCGGTGATGCTGAAAGTGGTTGATGCTGCTGTTGCCAAAGCCTACGGCGGCAAGAAAAAGATCCACTGGATGGAAGTGTTTGCCGGTGAGAAGTCGACCAAGGTCTATGGCCCGGACGTCTGGCTGCCAGAAGAAACCCTGCACGCTGTTCGTGACTACGTCGTGTCGATCAAGGGTCCGCTGACGACCCCGGTGGGCGGCGGCATCCGCAGCCTGAACGTGGCGCTGCGCCAGGAGCTGGATCTTTACGTCTGCCTGCGCCCCATCCAGTATTTCAAGGGCGTTCCTTCGCCCGTCAAAGAGCCTGAAAAGACCCACATGGTCATCTTCCGCGAAAACTCGGAAGACATCTACGCCGGTATCGAGTTCGAGTCCGGCAGCGACAAGGCCAAAAAACTCATCAAGTTCCTGCAGGACGAGATGGGCGTCAAGAAGATTCGCTTCCCGAACACCTCCGGCATCGGCATCAAGCCAGTTTCCAGCGAAGGCACCGAGCGCCTGGTGCGCAAGGCCATCCAGTACGCTATCGACAACGACAAGCCCAGCGTGACCATCGTGCACAAGGGCAACATCATGAAGTTCACCGAAGGTGGCTTCCGTGACTGGGCTTATGCCCTGGCCAAGAAGGAATTCGGCGCTGTGGAAATCGACGGCGGCCCATGGATGAAGTTCAAGAACCCCAAGACCGGCAAGGAAATCACCGTCAAGGACAGCATCGCCGATGCTTTCCTGCAGCAGATCCTGCTGCGTCCCGCTGAATACAGCGTGATCGCCACCCTGAACCTGAACGGCGACTACGTGTCCGACGCGCTGGCTGCCCAGGTCGGCGGCATCGGCATCGCCCCCGGCGCCAACCTGAGCGACACCGTCGCCATGTTTGAAGCCACCCACGGTACTGCGCCCAAGTATGCCGGCAAGGACTACGTGAACCCCGGCTCCGAGATCCTCTCGGCCGAAATGATGCTGCGCCACATGGGTTGGACCAAGGCTGCCGACCTGATCATCAGCTCGATGGAAAAATCCATCGACTCCAAGAAGGTCACTTATGACTTCGCCCGCCTCATGGAAGGCGCAACCCAGGTCAGCTGCTCCGGCTTTGGCCAGGTCATGATCGACCACATGTAAAGCTGGCTCAGCCGGTTTTTCCGAGAACCGCCCGGGAGCAATCCCGCGGCGGTTTTTTTCTTGGCCACGGAAAAGGAAAAAAATCACGCTTGAATGTCGCGTTCCCGCCACCAATTTCCCTATCAGGCGCACTGGACTACATCGGTGGCTAGAATGAATTCCATGGCAACCAAGTCTCCCAAATCCCCCAACTCTCCGGTGCAGCCCCCAGTGCCGGCTATCAAGCCCGATAACGGCAATGGGGGAGAGTCGGTCGTATTGGAGCGCCGGCCGCAAAAGACCAAGCCCCCGCAGATGTACCAGGTGGTCCTGCTCAACGACGACTACACCCCCATGGAGTTCGTGGTGGTGGTGATCCAGGAGTTTTTCAACAAGGACCATGACACCGCCACGCAGATCATGCTGAAGATCCATCTGGACGGCAAAGGTGTCTGCGGCGTGTTTTCCAGGGACGTAGCGGCGACCAAAGTGGACCAGGTCACCGAAGCTGCCCGGAAAAACGGCCATCCGCTGCAGTGTGTCAGTGAGCCCATTGAATAATCGTAAATCCGGCCAATATTCCCTTCATAAGTCAGTAGAGTTAACCCAAGCAAGCCGAAAGGAAGATCAATGATTGCCCAGGAACTAGAAGTCAGCTTGCACATGGCGTTTGTCGAGGCGCGTCAGCAGCGCCACGAGTTCATCACCGTTGAGCATCTCTTGCTTGCCTTGCTGGACAACCCCAGTGCAGCCGAGGTATTGCGCGCCTGCTCAGCCAATGTGGACGACTTGCGCAAGTCGTTGGCCAATTTCATCAAGGACAACACCCCGCAGGTCGCCGGCACCGACGATGTCGACACGCAGCCCACGCTGGGCTTCCAGCGCGTGATCCAGCGCGCCATCATGCACGTGCAGTCCACCGGCAACGGCAAGAAGGAAGTCACCGGCGCCAATGTGCTGGTCGCCATTTTTGGTGAAAAGGATTCACACGCCGTGTATTACCTCCACCAGCAGGGCGTGACGCGCCTGGACGTGGTGAATTTCATCGCGCACGGCATCAAGAAGAGCGACCCGCCGGAACCAGCCAAGGCAGGCGAGAGCGCTGCCGAAAGCGAAGAGGGTGGCGAGAAGAGCGAAAAAGCCTCACCGCTTGAACAATTCACCGTCAACCTGAACCAGCTCGCCAAGGACGGCAAGATCGATCCGCTGATCGGCCGCCAGTATGAAGTCGAGCGCGTCATCCAGATTCTCTGCCGCCGCCGCAAGAACAACCCGCTGCTGGTCGGTGAGGCCGGTGTGGGTAAAACCGCGATTGCCGAGGGCCTGGCCTGGCGCATCACGCAAAAAGACGTACCCGAGATCCTGGCCGAAGCCAATGTGTACTCGCTCGATATGGGCGCATTGCTGGCCGGTACCAAGTACCGCGGTGACTTCGAACAACGCCTGAAGGGCGTGCTCAAGGCATTGAAGGACAAGCCCAACGGCATCCTGTTCATCGACGAAATCCACACCCTGATCGGTGCCGGTGCGGCCTCGGGCGGTACGCTGGATGCGTCCAACCTGCTCAAGCCGGCGCTGTCCAGCGGCCAGCTCAAGTGCATCGGCGCGACCACCTTCACTGAATACCGCGGCATCTTCGAAAAAGATGCGGCCCTGTCGCGCCGCTTCCAGAAGGTCGATGTGGTCGAGCCGACCGTGCAGGAAACGGTCGACATCCTCAAGGGCCTGAAGTCGCGCTTTGAAGAGCACCACAGCGTCAAGTACGCCGTGGCTGCCCTGCAGGCTGCGGCCGAGCTCAGCGCCAAGTACATCAATGACCGCCATCTGCCCGACAAGGCCATTGACGTGATCGATGAAGCCGGCGCTGCCCAGCGCATCCTGCCCGCGTCCAAACGCAAGAAGATCATCACCAAGGCCGAGGTCGAAGAGATCGTGGCCAAGATCGCCCGCATCCCGCCCGCCAATGTCTCCAACGACGACCGCGGCAAGCTGCAGACGCTCGAGCGGGACCTGAAAAGCGTGGTCTTCGGCCAGGACAAGGCCCTTGAAGTGCTGGCCTCCGCCGTCAAGATGGCGCGCTCCGGCCTGGGCAAGGACGACAAGCCGATCGGCTCCTTCCTGTTCTCCGGCCCCACCGGCGTCGGCAAGACCGAAGCTGCCAAACAGCTGGCCTACATCATGGGCATTGAGCTCATCCGCTTCGACATGTCCGAGTACATGGAGCGCCATGCCGTGAGCCGCCTGATTGGTGCGCCTCCGGGTTACGTCGGTTTTGACCAGGGTGGCCTGCTGACCGAAGCCATCACGAAGAAGCCGCACGCTGTGCTGCTGCTCGACGAGATCGAAAAGGCGCACCCGGACATCTTCAACGTGCTGCTGCAGGTCATGGACCATGGCACGCTGACGGACAACAACGGGCGCAAGGCCGATTTCCGCAATGTCATCATCGTCATGACCACCAACGCCGGTGCCGAGACGATGAACAAGGCGACCATTGGCTTTACCAACCCGCGCGAGTCCGGCGACGAGATGGCCGACATCAAGCGTCTGTTCACGCCCGAGTTCCGCAACCGCCTGGACGCGACTGTCAGCTTCAAGGCGCTGGACGAAACCGTCATCCTGCGCGTGGTCGACAAGTTCCTGCTGCAGCTTGAAACGCAACTTGCCGAGAAGAAGGTGGAAGTCACCTTCACCGACACGTTGCGCAAGTACCTCGGCAAGAAGGGCTTTGATCCGCTCATGGGTGCCCGCCCGATGCAGCGCCTGATCCAGGACACGATTCGCCGTGCGCTGGCCGACGAGCTGCTGTTTGGCCGGTTGACCGACGGTGGCCGCCTGACAGTGGATATGAAGGTCACGACGGACGAGAAGGGCGTTGAGACCGGGGAAGTCCAGCTCGACATCCAGCCGCTGCCCAAGAAGGAAGGCAAAGCCAAGCCGGAAGCCGAAGCGGCAGAGACCAACTGACCATTTCGCGGATCCAGTCAATCCAGCGGCGCGGATAGTTTTCGCGCACCCAAAAAAGGCCGGTAGCATCACGCTATCGGCCTTTTTTCATTTCACCCGCGCTTCCTAAAACAAAAGACGCCCCGCCTTGATCCTTCCCGAACTCAGCTCAGAATGGAAAACCGGCCTCTCCCTGGCATGGAGTGCCTACATTGCCGTGCTGTCGGTCTGGATCGTGATGCAAAAGCGCGCGCCGGTTTCCACCATGAGCTGGATCCTGTCGCTGGCCTTGCTGCCGTTCGCCGGCTTCGTGATTTACTACTTCCTCGGTCCCCAGCGCCTCAAAAAGCAGCGCCTGAAGCGGCTGCGCAGCCGCGCCGGCGCGCGCGGCGATGCCGATCTGGCCCAGTTGCAGGGCGTGGCCGAAAGAGCACCTCCGGCCCTGCGGCAAATGACCGCCCTGGGAACCGCCGCCTGCGGCCTGCCGGTGTCCAGTGCTACCGGCGTCCAGCTGCTTTCAGGCGGTGCGCACACCTTCGACAGCATCTTCCAGGCGATCCGCGACGCCCGCCATCATGTGCACCTCGAGTACTATATTTTTGAACCTGACCGCATCGGCACTGCCCTGCGCGACCTGCTGGCAGAAAGTGCGGAGCGGGGCGTCAAGGTGCGGCTGCTGGTCGATGCGCTTGGATCCAAGCGGCTTGGCAGCCGGTTTCTGGCACCCCTGGAGGCCGCCGGCGTCGAGGTTGCGTTCTTTCACGACACCCGCATAGGCCGCCGCCTGCGCCCGGTGACCAACTACCGCACCCACCGCAAGATCGTCGTCTGCGACGGCCGCGTCGGCTTCACGGGCGGCGTCAACATCACCGATGAAGAAGACCGGCGCACCCGCGCCGATGCCTACCATGATGTGCACTTGCGCATTGAGGGCAGCGCGGTGCGATGGCTGCAAACCACCTTCCTCGAAGACTGGACTTACGCCACCGGCGAATCGATAGCCGACACGGACGGGACCCTTCCGCACCTGCTGCCCCTCCTGGTGCCCGACGAAGAAGCCGGCGACATTCCGGTGCAGGTGGTGACCAGCGGGCCGGACAACATGCTGGAGCCGATTCACCGCATGCACCTGGCCGCCATCAACGCCTCCACCCAGCGCGCCTGGCTGACCACGCCTTACTTCGTGCCGGGAGAGCCCGCGCTGATGGCACTGACCAGCGCCGCGTTGCGCGGCGTCGACGTGCGCCTGCTGGTGCCTCGCCGCAGCGACAGCTTTGTCGTCAGCGCCGCGGCGCGATCCTACTTCGACGAACTGATCGCCGCCGGCGTCAAGGTCTGGGAGTACAAGGCCCGCATGCTGCACTCCAAAACACTGGTCGTCGACGACAGCTGTGCCATGGTCGGCACCGCCAATTTCGACAACCGCAGCTTTCGCCTCAACTTCGAAGTGATGGCCGTGGTCTACGGCCCCGCGTTGGCAGGGCCGCTCGCTGCGCAGTTTGAAACCGACCTGTTCAGCGCTGCGCCCGTGCGCGCACATCGCCCCCAGAACTTTTTGATGCGCCTGCTCGATGCCACGGCGCGGCTGTTTTCACCCTTGCTCTAATTACCTACTTCGAGTTCTTCATGCCCCACACCTTCCTCTGGCACGACTACGAAACCTTCGGCATCAACCCGCGCCGTGACCGGCCCGCGCAGTTCGCCGGCATTCGCACCGACGCAGAGCTCAATGAAATCGGCGAGCCGCTGATGATTTATTGCAAGCCGGCCAACGACTACCTGCCCAATCCAGAGTCCTGCCTGCTCACCGGCATTACCCCCCAGTTGTGCCTGGAGCGCGGCGTGGCCGAGCACGAATTCGCCGCGCAGATCGAAGCCGTGCTGGCCGAGCCCGGCACGATTGGCGTGGGCTACAACACCATCCGCTTCGACGACGAAGTCACGCGCTACATGTTCTGGCGCAACCTGATTGACCCCTATGCGCGCGAATGGCAAAACGACTGCGGCCGCTGGGATTTACTCGATGTCGTGCGCATGGCCTACGCGCTGCGGCCCGAGGGCATCACCTGGCCGCTCAAGCCCGACGAACGCAGGCCGGACGACGCCAGCGCCGTCCGCCCCAGCTTCAAGCTCGAAGACCTGGCGCGTGCCAACGGCCTGCTGCACGAGTCGGCGCACGACGCCCTGTCTGACGTGCGCGCCACCATCGCGCTGGCCCGCCTGATCCGCAAGGCGCAACCCAAGCTCTTTGACTTTTGCCTGGGCCTGCACAAAAAAGATCGCGTGGCCGCAGAGCTCGGCTTGCCCACCAGCCCGCAAACAGCCCAGCCGTTTTTGCACGTCTCGGGCATGTTCCCGCCAGAGCGCGGCTGCCTGGCCGTCATGTGGCCGCTGGCAACGCATCCGACGAACAAGAACGAGCTGCTGGCCTGGGACTTGTCGCAAGACCCGAGTGAGCTGCCCCTGCTCGACGTTGCCACGTTGCGGCAACGCCTCTTCAGCAAATCGGCCGAGCTGCCCGAAGGCGTGCAGCGGCTGCCCCTCAAGTCGGTTCACCTGAACAAGTCACCCATGGTCGTGCGCAAGCTCGCCACGCTGTCGCCGGAGATGGCCGCCAAATGGAATGTAGACATCCCTGCAGCGCTGGCCAACGCCGAAAAAGCCGCCGGCCTGCCCGACATGAGCGCCATTTGGCCCGAAGTCTTCCAGCGGCCCAAAGAGCCCACGCCGGATGTTGATGAAGACCTGTACGGCGGCTTCATCAACAACACCGACAGGCGCCGGCTGAACCAGCTGCGCGCCTTGTCACCCGCTGAGCTGGCTCATGCCCGCATCGGCTTTGACGATGAGCGCCTCGGGGAACTGGTGTTTCGCTACCGGGCGCGCAACTTTGCCGAAACCCTGTCGCCTGAAGACGCCGAACGCTGGGAAGCGCATCGCGCCGCGCGTTTGCTGGAGGGGGAGGGCGGGGCGCGGAATGTGGATGCGCTGTTTGCCGAGATTGATGTGTTGGCGGAGACGGCGGATGAGAAGGGGCAGGCGGTGCTTGAAGCTCTTTATGAGTATGCGGAGATGATTGCGCCGGAGACTTAAGGTTAGTAGTTTGGGATATGTCGCACTAGCAGCTGTACTGAGCTCAGGTTTTGGGGAGCGTGGCCTTAGTGGCACGAACCCTGAACTTCTATCAGAGCCACTTCGGAGATACTGAAAATACGGTTATGAAAGCTACTCTTATGAATAAAGCCACTAAGGTATTTGGCTTATGTAGGTACGATCAACTTCAGACAAGACTCGTATATTCCTCCGTTGGAGAGGTAAAAGTATTTCTGGAAAATTACAGAGCTGAGCGAGGCGATTTCTACCGAACCCTGGGTGTTCATCCGAACCAGAGCGGTGACAGAAATCTGTTACTTTCAATCAGTAAAACCGTCGAACGGGCTTTGAGATTTAGAAAGCTAGTCGATGCTGAGCTTGTGCAGTATGAAAACCAAGGACTAAGACAATTGGCATCGCAAGCTTTGGTGGCCGATGATGAAACAGAATACATATTGCTGGCGTTGGCTCAACTTCTTGGCGACCACTTCGTATCAACGAATACCAACTGGCATTGGGTTGAACTCGTCAAAAAAAGTCCTCGCTTGCTTGACTTCGGTTTGCCGGTTGTACAGGCGTTGCCGGACGATGTCTCTCCCATTCAAAGCGTATATGCGGCTTCGAACTCCTCAATCAATTTGGCCCCGGAGAATTTTTCGAATCACATCCTCAGGGTATTGCAGTTTTGGTTAGGCCCTTGAATCGTTGCAGTCGGATGTTGTGGATTTGGGATAGGCTTCCCTCCGCACACCTTTGCACTGCACGTCCGATCCATATACGAAGAAAAAGAAAGTGAGTAGCCGCCGGGCAACCCGGCCAGCAACACTCAGCAAAGGGCGCGCCCATCAAATCAACAACAACCTCAAAAGAAAATCGCTATCAATTCAATAGCTACTAGCGCTCTCCCTCATTAGTCAAAACGCTTGTTTCTAAAAAAACTCAAGCCGCAACCCTCTCCACCAAAGGCGCATAAGCCCCACCAAACCGGTTCCCCAAAAAGTCCCCCAACGCAATATCCTCCTGCCGCACAAACCCTTGCGCAGGCAGCCGCCCGTGAGCCAGCAAATCCAGCACTGTGCAAATACCAGCCGCCGTAGTGATCTGGATCGCGCTGCGCAGCACGCCGCCGACCACGTGGCTGTACACCTTGTGGGCGTAGGTCTCCTGCATCAGCCGGCCTTCGCGCTGGCCGCTCACGGTGACGAACACGATGACCACGTCCTGCATCGTCGTGGGCAGCGCGTTTTCCAGGATGTCCTTGAGCACACCGCGGCGGTCGCGCAGGCGCAGGTCGTTGAGCAGTGCCTTCATGATCGCCGCGTGGCCGGGGTAGCGGATGGTCTTGTAGTTGAGGTTGGTGACCTTGCCCTGCAGCGTCTCGCACAGGGTGCCCAGGCCGCCTGAGGTATTGAAGGCCTCGTACGTCACGCCGTCGAGCGAAAACTCTTCGTGTTCGGCCAGCGGCGGCACCTGGCGCAGCACGCCTTCCACAATGGCTTCGCAGGGCTCGCAGTACTCGTTGATGACGCCGTCGGTGCTCCAGGTCAGGTTGTAGTTCAGCGCGTTCGACGGGTACTGGGGCAGGGCGCCCACCCTCATACGCACGCTGTGCAGGCTGTCAAAACGCCGGCACAGGTCGGCCGCCACGATGGACACAAAGCCCGGAGCCAAGCCGCATTGCGGAATCAGCGCTGAGCGCGCGGTGCCGGCCAGTTCGCGCACGCGCCGCGTGCTGGCCACGTCTTCGGTCAGGTCCAGGTAATGCACACCGGCCGCCACGGCAGCTTCGGCAATCGACGTGGTGAGGTGGAACGGCGCCGCGCTGAGCACCGCAAACTGCCCTTCAAGCGCTGCGCGCAGGGCGACAGGATCGGTGACGTCCAGCACTTTCAGCTGAACCCCTGCGCCGGCCTTGATGCCTGCGAGTGCGGCCTGCGATGCGTCCACCACCGTCACCGCGTAGTCCTGGCTGGAGCCCAGCAGGGCGGCGATGGTTGAGCCGATTTTGCCGGCGCCTACGACCATGATCTTTTTCATATCAGCTCCTTGATGGGCCCCTCCAGGCGAAGGGCGTTGATTGATTGTGGAGCGCAGCACCGGCGGTTGGTAGTATCAATTTATACAAATAGAAGCCATAATTTAGACGAATAGAATGTTATGACAATCTATTTAACTATTCATCTCCACAACAGGGCGCGACCCACCCAGACGCATGAACCTTGACGCCATAGACCAGGCACTGCTCAGCGAGCTGCGAGAAAACGCCCGTTGCCCGGTGGCCTTGCTCGCCCGCAAGGTGAACCTGTCGCGCACGGCGGTGCAGGCCCGCATAGAGCGGCTGGAGCGCGACAAGGTCATCACTGGCTACGGCGTGCGCACCGGTGACGCCTATGAGCAGTCGCAGGTGGCCGCCCACGTGATGCTCACCGTTGGCCCCAAGCTGTCGGGCCCGGTGGAGGCGGCGCTACGCAAGATTCCGGAGGTCCGCTCACTGCTCTCCGTCAGCGGCACGTTCGACATGATCGCCATCGTGCAGGCCGGCTCGATTGAGCGGCTCGATGCGCTGATCGACGGCATCGGCCTGCTCGATGGGGTGGAGCGCACCAATACCTCGGTGGTGCTGTCGACGCGTTTTCAGCGTTGATTTATGCCTTATAGGCGCTTAAAGCGCCACGATCGCCACCGCATGGCCATGCCACCACTTGGTCTTTACCTCGGGTTTGAGTACCTTGGGCGCTGAAGCCTTTTTGCTCGGCCAGCTTCTTGAAGTCGGCGGGGACTTGCCGGTGTTACCTGGAACCTGGATGTTATCAAGGTAAGCCTGGAAGCTGATGGTCGGTCCTCAGGGTTGGTCACGTATTACGGCTCCGGCAAAAAGGCGCCCCATACCGCCAGCATGAAGAAGGGGATGCCGAGCACCGCAGTCAGCCAATTCCAGCCCGAAAAGCGGCTGTTGGGGTTGTGGCCCGGCGCCACCTTGTGGTTGAGTTGGTTGACCAGGCCTTGCACCGGGATGAGCACAAAAATGCCGACAAAGCCGATCAACCAGTACGGGTCAGGCAGTTTCCATAGCAGGGTGAGAATAATCCAGGCCGCAGCCAGCCCACCGGCTTCCATTCGGGCGCTGGGTGCTTCGGGGTCATGCTTTTTGATGCGGTCGAGCAGCGAGTAGAAAAAAAGCACACCGAAAAATGCACGCCAGAAAGGCATGATGTCTTCGTCCGTGCGCAGGCGGACCATCTTCCAGTTTTTATAGAGCCAGTAAAACTGGTATAGGCCCAGCGTGCTGAACGACATCACCACCAGCTTGATCTGTGAGACCGGGAAGAAGGCCGGGGCGCCGGCGCTAGCATCAGGCGTTGCGGGAACATCGGCCACCGGGGCCAGGGGAGGTGCGTAGGGGTTGGTGGAACTCATGGCTTTTGAAGGTGGGGGTCGAAAAAAACGCAAGCGGTAGGTGGCTCGCAGAGCCAGGCAGCAGGTGGGGCTACCACCAGCCGTTTTGCCCGAGCACCATCTTCTTGTAGTAGTCGATATTCGCGCGGATGGCGTAAACGGCCCCGGCGCCATAGGTGAGGGATCTGCCGAACCTGCCAAGACCGGCCATCTCCAGTGCGATTTCGATGAGCAGAATCACCACCAGGCACAGCAAAAACAGAGTGATCGCCTTTTTCCACATGCCTTTGGCCAGGTAATAAAAGGGGCCAAACAGGAAAGGCAGTATGCCGAAGCCGAGCTTCATGCGCTCCCCGGTGGTCAAGGCCTTGAACTGGGGCATCTTCACGCCACCGGCTTTCTCCATCAACTTGAACTTGGTCTTCCAGGCATCGGAAACCGGCAGCTCGTCGATGGCGATGGTGGCCAGCGGCGCAGGCACGTCGCTGACGGGCGTCTGCGGCGGCGCAAAAGGGTTGGGCTGGGGTGTGGGGTTGTTCAAGAAATTCCTCCCGGTGATGGACTGGCATGGGCCGCGGCCGGTGTGCGGCCTGGGCGGCGGCACTGCCGGCTGTATGGTCCGGTCTGGGCGTCGCTGAGTGGTTTATATCAGCATTGAACCTGGGCGTCCGAAGGCTGCCACGGCGCATGCTTGTCCATCACACCCGCATACAGCGTGCTCGCCTCAAACTGCGTCAGCCAGGCTTGCAGCCGCGGCCAGGGCCGGGCCGCAAACCAGGCGGGGTCGGTATGCGCGAACTGGCGTACAAAGGGCAGCATCGCCATGTCGGCCAGGCTGGCGCGTGCACCGCACAGCCATCCCTCATTCAGCATGTCGTCCAGCTTTGCCAGCCATGCCGCGCCCAAGCCGCGCTGCAGCTGCGCGAAGGCGTTGGCTTCACCTGCCGATTCCTCAGCATAGCGGTTCGGGTATTTGTAGCGGTCGAGGCTGCGCTTGAAGGCGCCGTCGTAGCCTGCAATCAGCGCGAGCATGTCATCGATGGAACCCTTGGATGGTGAGAGCCAGCCCTCGGGATCATTGCGCCGCAGTGCCCACAGCATCACGTCCAGGCTTTCATCAATGACTTCGCCGCCGGGCAGCACCAGCACGGGCACCGTACCTTTGGGCGAAGCGGCCAGCATCTCGGCGGGCTTGTTCTTCAGCACGACTTCGCGAAGTTCATGCGGCTCGCCGCTCACGGCCAGCGCCAGCCGGGCGCGCATGGCATACGGGCAGCGGCGAAAGGAATACAGGACGGGCAGGGAGCTGTTCATGGCCTGAGACACCAGGTGCATCAGGTGCCGGATTGCCGCACGCCGATGTGCGCGGCATTGCGCGCTTCGGCCAGCTCAACCTGGCGCTGGCGTTCGCGGTAGCCGGCTTTCTGTTCTTCCGTCGTCTTTGCATGGCAGTGCGCGCAGCTCACGCCCAGCTCGTACAGCGGCGACTGGCGGTCTTCTTCGCTCAGCGGATCGCGGCAGGAGCGGCACAGCGTGAAGGCGCCGGGCTTGAGGCCGTGGCCGACGGACACACGCTCGTCAAACACAAAACATTCGCCTTCCCAGGTGCTTTGCGCCTCGGGCACGGTTTCCAGGTATTTAAGGATGCCGCCTTCGAGGTGGTAGACCTCTTCAAAGCCTCTGGAGCGCAGCAGCGCGGTGGATTTCTCGCAGCGAATGCCCCCGGTGCAGAACATGGCTACCTTCGGCTTTTTGCCGTCATGCGCCGCCAGCTTGCCGCCTTCGGCCATTTCGCGCTCGACCCAGCCGGGCAGCTCTGAAAAGCTGCTGGTGTGCGGGTTCACGGCCCCATGGAAGGTGCCGATCGACACCTCGTAGTCGTTGCGTGTATCGACCAGCACCACGCCCGGCTCGTTGATCAATTGGTTCCACTCCTGCGGCTTGACGTATTCGCCCGCCATCAGCGCGGGGTGTACTTCCGGCACACCCATGGTGACGATCTCGCGCTTGAGGCGCACCTTCATGCGGTAGAAGGGCATGGACTCAGCCCAGGCCTCTTTGTGCTCCAGCTTCGCCAGGCGCGGGTCACTGCGCAGATACGCCAGCACGGCGCGCACACCTTCTTCAGGCCCGGCAATCGTGCCGTTGATGCCTTCTGCCGCAAGCAGCAGCGTGCCCTTGACACCATGGGCTTCGCATTGCGCCAGCAGCGGCGCCTGCAGCTCGGCGAAATCGGGCAGCTCAACGAACTGGTAAAGGGCGGCGGTCAGGAATTCGGGCATGAGGCAAAAGAGGTGAAACCGATGGAGGTGTCAAGCGGCTGAAGTACAGGCAGTGATTCAACGGGATGCCATGCAAATCCATCAACTTGCTGGGCACCTCCATTTTCGAAGAAATTTCAGCCACGTGGCTTTATCGCCCCACGTTACCGTGCCTTCCTTCGCCAAATTGCGCTTGAAGTTGATGCGAATCAAATCCTGGTCGTGGGCTTGATCCTCGCGAACATCAAGCTCGGCCCTGCGGCTTCACCCAGTTGGGGCCGGGCTTCCCAATTCTCCAGACGCGCTTCCAGCTTGAGCCCTGCTTTCACGAGGACACGTTCCGAAGCGGTGTTCTCCGGGTGGCATGTGGCCCAGATCCGGTAAATCTCGGGCCGTCTAACGGCCCAGTCGATGACGGGCTCAATAGCCTCTGTCGCAAAGCCGTGGCCCCAGAAGCGCTCGCAAAAGATGTAGCCGAAATCCACTTGCGGTGGATTGACCCGTACCTCGACGACGCCTACGAACTCTCCCGATTGTTTCGACACAACGGCCCAGGGGTAAGCGGACTCGTCTTTCCAGCATCGAACGCATCGCTCGGTGAAAGCTACCGCTTCATCAAACGCCGCATGACGTGAAAAATTCATGAAACGGGTCGCGACCTCACTGCTGGAATATCCGAGAAAAATGGCTTCTGCGTCAGCAAGTGTGACGGGCCTCAGCGCGACGCGCGGAGTGTCCAGGAATTCAGGAGGTTGTGGTTTTGCCATTTCCAGTTTTGCGAGGAATGCAGATGCGAAGCCGGAAAGCACAAAAAGACCCTAAATGGTGCGCACACGCGCTGAAATGGCGCTGATACCGCGCCGAAATGGCACATGCGCTCCCGGGCTCCATCGTAGCGGCTCGGGTTTTAGCATTTTGTAACCCCGATTTTGTGACGGAAAGCGCCGAATTCAATGTTTTATGGCCATGCTGGTAGACATTTTGTTGCAATGCAGCAAAATGACCGTGTACTTATTGATCTGGCGCAAATCCCTTCCTGGAAATCAAAGTAGACGCAGACCTCGAACCGACCCCAGATGGCCCCACCACTTTTTGTCAAACCATGTCCAGAAGCATAAGCAGTCTTTGGCTTAAAAGCATGCGCCGCATGGGCAAGGCCCAGCAGGCGCAGGGCTTGCGGCTGTTTGAAAGCCTGCTTCCCAAGGTCACGCCGGCGTTGCCTGCCACCACAACGCCGCGCCGGCGCAGGCCCGGGGTCAAGCTGTTGAAACCGGTGGTTGTCCGGCCCGCCAAAAAAGCCCGCCGGCCCACGGCGGCACAGGCCCGCGCCGCAGCCGGGTTGCCCGGCACCTGGCGCAAGGCCTGGTTTACCTTGCCCGGGGACGGCTTGCTGACGGATTCCCGGCGCATGCTGTATTGGCTGTATCTTCCTGCCGCGGCCGCTACGGCCACTACGGCCATTACTGCCGGGGTTCCCGATGCCCCTGCAGCACCGCGCCCGCTGGTGGTCATGCTGCACGGCTGCCAGCAGACGGCAGCGGACTTTGCAGCGGGCAGCCGCATGAACGAACTGGCCGAGCGCAAGGGTTTTGCGGTGCTCTACCCCCAGCAATCCAGTGCGGCCGACGCCCACCGCTGCTGGCACTGGTACAAGCGGGCCACACAAAACGGGGAGGGCGATGTGGGCGTGATCGCCGCCATGATTTCCCAGGTGCAGCAAAAACACGGGCTTGACGCTTCACGAACTTACGTGGCGGGCCTGTCGGCCGGCGCCGCGCTGGCGGCCATCGTGGCACTGCGCCACCCGGAGCTCATCGCGGCCGTGGGCATGCATTCCGCACCCGTGTTCGGCACCACCCATTCGCCCTTCAGCGCCTACCGGGCCATGCAACACGGCTCGGGCTCGTCTTACGATGCGGTGGCGCGCTTGTTTGCCAGCGACCAGCCGGAGTTCCCGGGCATGCCGGCCATCCTGATCCATGGCGACAACGATGCCGTGGTGCGGCGGGTGAACGCCGAGCAGCTGGCCGAGCAGTTCGAAATCATCAACAACCCGGTCATTACCCAAAATGCGGCCCGCCCCGAGCCGGTGGTTCGCCGTTACCCCGAGCGCCGCAGCGGCAGGCGGCCACGCCATGCCTACCAGACGACGACCTGGTACGCCGGCCGCAAGCCGCAGCTGGTGAAGTGCGACGTAGATGCCCTGGGCCACGCCTGGAGCGGCGGAGACGCCAGCATGGAATACAGCGAGCCCGAGGGCCC
Organism: Polaromonas sp. P1_F4; assembly: GCF_056405675.1. Taxonomy (NCBI): domain Bacteria; kingdom Pseudomonadati; phylum Pseudomonadota; class Betaproteobacteria; order Burkholderiales; family Comamonadaceae; genus Polaromonas; species Polaromonas sp. P1_F4. The sequence continues at coordinate 1,006,853 of NZ_JBFUBP010000001.1, forward strand.
GGACGCCACGCTCATGATGTGGACGTTTTTTACCTATCACCGCCGCAATGCTGCCCTGGCTGCGGCAGAGCCTGGTGCGGCGAAGTAGCTGAGCCTGATTCGCTATCAAATAAATAGCGTCTTGCGCCCGTTTACTGCGGGCTGCAGCCTGTATTTACTTAAATCCATCAGCGCGGCAGCAGCCCCGCCATAAAGCCGTCTACCGCATCGGTATACCCGCCGGGCAGGCCCAGCGTGGTGTTGACCTGTTCGTGCGTCAGGTCTTGCGGCAGCACGCTGGCCCGCACGCCTTTGGCCGTCACTTTCGCAGCAAAGTCACGCGACTGTGCGCAGGGGTCATCCGCCCGTTGTGTCGAGCAGACCAGCAGCATCGGCGTGGCGTCAGCCGCCAGCACGCTGGTGGGCGACACAGTGCGCCAGTAGGCCGGGTCAGTGCCAAATACGCGGTCATAAAACCGCATGTGCCGCGCTTTCATGATGCGCTCAAGGTCCAGCGCGGCGCTGTCAAGTGCCACAGTGCCTAGCCACAGCCTGGCGCCTGATGTATAGGCCAATGCCGGCGAGGCACCCAGCAGTGCCACCAGGTGTGCGCCCGCCGAATGCCCCATAAGAATGACCTTGGCCGGATCGCCACCCCACGAGGCGGCCATGGCCTGCGTCTTGGCCAGGGCACTGGCCACATCGCGCGCCTGCACCAGCGGGTCAACCTGCGGCGACAGGCGATAGCCCACCGACACCAGGATGTAGCCCTTCTGCTTGACCCACCAAGCCACCTTGTTGTCGGTCACGTTGGCCATCGCCTTGTTGCCCACCATCCAGGCACCGCCGTGCACCATGACGATGACCGGTGCGTTGGCTGCCGGCTGCTGCGGCAGGTAGGCATCCATGCGCTGGCGCGGGTCTGTGCCGTAGGCGATGTCGGGGATTTGCCGCACCCCGGCCGGTACGGTGGACCTGGCGGTTTTTCTCGCCAGGCGGCCGCTGTCCTGCTGGGCAGGTGCCGGCCCGGCGTAGAGAACCGCGGTGAGCACCAGCGCAAGCGTCGGCCAGTGCGTGAGGAGGCGAGGGGCAAGGAACATGTCATGGCTCCAGTGGTATTGCGGCGGGCAGGCCGGACAGCATATCCGGCCCGCCTCTGACCTTGTGCGTCAACGATGGGTCAGGCATTCGGGCTGCGCGATGCGTAGTCGTCAGCCGGCCGGTTTGCGCGAGCCTTTTTTCGATGCCACAAAGGTCTCGATGTCGGCCAGCGAGATGGTGCCTGCATGGCTGGCGTCGATGGCGTCAAAGTTCTTGTACACCTTGGGCATTTTTGCCTGCGCTTCTTCGCGGGTCAGCTTGCCGTCCTTGTTGGTGTCGGCCGCCTCAAAGCGCTTTTGCAATTCGGTGCGGGCTTTTTCCAGGCGGGCGGCATTGGGTGCCTGGGCATGGGCTGCGGTACCTAGTGCCAGCAGACCAATGATTGAAAGTGCGCGGAGGTTGAACGAGAGGGTCATGAGAGCGCTCCAAAAAATGAAAGTGAAGGTTGAAATTTTGAAAACCGGATTTGATAAAAGGCCCAGGCCCGTTTAGCGCGACGGGCAGCTCATCGCCGCGCCGGCAGCGTCATAGCAGGTCGTGCTGCGGGTGACGCCGGTGGCCTGGTTGTAGGAAGCTGTGCTTTGCACGCTGTTGCCGGTGGCGGCGCTGGTGGCCGTGGTGTTGCGGCTGGCGTTGACGGCGCCGTCGGCGGTTTTGCTGCTGCTGCCGCTGCTTTGCACGGTGCCTTTGGCGCCGGTGGCAGCAAACTCTCCGCTGCGTTGTGCCGAGCCGTCCGCGCTGCGGCTGGCCTGGCCGGTGCGCACGGCGGTGGCGCCGTTGGGGCCTGTGGTGGAGGCACTGCCCACGGTACTGGCATTGCCTTGCCCGTCGGCGGTGGTGCTGCGGTTGCGCACCCGTGTGCCGCCTTGCGGGCCCTGGCGGGTGACTGCCCTGGTGGCGGTGGCGCTGCCATCGGCATGGGTCCGCACCACGTGGCGGCTGGCCGCTTCGGCGGGGGTGGCAAAACCTGCGGCCAGCAGGGTGCATGTCAGGGCGGTGGTCAGGGCAGTGGCGGAAAGCATGGTTTTCATGGTGAACTCCTTGAAGGTTGACGTTGAACGGTGAAGCGTCTTGAGGTTCCGGCCGCATTGCAGCGCCGTGATGCCACTGTGGCCGCCAGATGTGAGCCAGGCATGGCTGCAGGCGGCATCTTGATGACAAGGCATGAGCAAATCCCGGCTTTGTCATCGTTTGTCATGATTTGCCGGGCGGGCGGCCTGACGCGGGCCGCTACCATGGGGCATCTTTCTTGCGGCGGGGTGTTTTCTTATGGTTGTTTCCAGCGTGCTTTTGCAGACAGGCCTTTCACGATGAGCGAGCCACTGGCCCGGGTCCTGGTGGTCGACGATGAGGCCGACCTGCGCAGCCTGCTGCAGCGTTACCTGAGCGATCAGGGTTACGCCGTGCGCACACTGGAAGACGCCAAAACCCTGGACACCCTGCTGGCGCGCGAGCGCTTCGACGTGCTGGTGCTCGATGTGATGATGCCGGGCGAAGACGGCCTGGCGGTGTGTCGCCGCCTGCGCGCGCAGGGTGAAACCATTCCCATCGTCATGCTGACCGCCCGCGGCGACCCGGTGGACCGCATCGTCGGGCTGGAAATGGGCGCTGACGACTACCTGCCCAAGCCCTTCAATCCCCGCGAGCTGCTGGCCCGCATCCAGGCGCTGGTGCGCCGGCAGCGCATGCTGGGCGCGCACAGCGGCCCGCTGCCCGGCCAGGGCACGGTGCAGTTTGGCGCCTTCACCCTGAAGCTGGAAGCACGCCGGCTGGAAAAAAACGGTGAAGACGTGCCGCTCACCACCGGTGAATTCAGTCTGCTGCAGGCGTTGGCCCTGCACCCCAACCGGCCGATGGGCCGCGACAGGCTGATTGAGCTGGCCTACGGCCGCGACCACGAAGCCACCGACCGCAGCATCGACGTGCAGGTCATGCGCCTGCGCAAGCTGATTGAGTCGGACCCTTCCCAGCCGGCGCACATCCAGACCGTGTGGGGTGTGGGTTATGTGTTTGTGCCGGAAGGCGGTGTGGCAAAAAACGGCAAGGCGGGCAAGCCGTGAGGCTATTTCCATGAAGCTGTTTCCGCGCAGCCTGTTCGGCCGCAATGTGCTGCTGATCGTGGTGCTCATTGTGGTCGGCCAGCTGGCCAGCGCGCTGCTGGTGCGCCAGCTGATCATCAAGCCGCGGCTGGCGCAGCTGTCGGTGGCGGTGGCGCGCAATGTCAGCTCCATCCGTGCCGGCCTGGCCGCCATGCCGCCCGCGCAGCGCGAGGCTTTTGTCGCGCAGTTCAACCGCCGCGCCATGCAGGGCATTGCCGATGACGACGAGGGTGACGGCCGCGGCGAACGCCGGCTGCTGAGCCGGCTTGAGCGCCGCTTCGTCAACGAAGCCTCGCGCGGCATTGCGCTGGAAGGCGAGGGCTCCGAAATCATCTGGCGGCGCGAAGCCGGTGGCAGCCTGGCGGTGCGGCTTCGCCTGGACGGCGCCGACCATTGGGTCAACCTGCCCGGCGTGCTGCCGGCGCGTGAATTCACCGGCGCCTGGGTCGTAACCTCGCTCGCCAGTGCCTTGCTGGCTTTACTGGGCGCGCTGCTGATTCACCGCTACCTGAACCAGCCCCTGCGCCGCGTGATGGCTTCGGCGCACATGCTGGCCGGCGGCACCAGCCCGCAGCCGCTGCCCGAAGACGGCCCCACGGAAATCGCCGACCTGAGCCGCAGCTTTAACCAGATGGTGCGCAGCCTGGCCCAGGCCGACGACGAGCGCACGCTGATGCTGGCCGGGGTGTCGCACGACCTGCGCACGCCGCTGACCAAACTTCGCCTGGGCATCGAGATCCTGCGCGACAAAGGTGATAAAGGCGACGATGAGTTGATGGCCCGAATGACACGCGGCGTGGAAGAAATGGACGCCATCATCAGCCAGTTCCTGGACTTTGCCCGCAGCACCGAAAGCGAAGCGCTGGCGCCGGTGGCGCTGGATGTGCTGGCGGCTGAGGTGGCGGCCGCCTCGGCCGGCCACGGCATGCCGGTGGCGCTACAGGGCGGCAACCCGCCGCCCGTACCCTTGCGCCCGCGTGCGATGCGCCGCGTGCTCACCAACCTGGTTGAAAACGCCTGGCGCCATGGCCTGCCGCCGGTCACGATGGCCACCGGGCTGCAAGGCGACTCGGTCTGGATAGCGGTGACAGACCACGGGGCCGGCATTGAGGCCGCGCAGGCTGAGGCTTTGAAGCAACCGTTTCGCCGCGCTGAAAGCACACGCACCGGCCCGCCCGGCGCCGGGCTGGGCCTGGCCATCGTGGACCGCATCGTGCGCGCGCATGGCGGCAAGTTTGAGCTGCTGCCTGCCGATGGCGGGGGCCTATGCGCCCGGATCACGCTGCCGGAGGCCTGAAAACACCCAAAAAGGCCTCAAAAGGCCCATTTTTAGCCATCAAAATAGGCTGAAAGCCAATAAGAACGGGCGCGAGCAGCTATTGATTTGATAGCGAAAGCCGCAGCCCCAAGGATTGCGGCTTTCGCGTTTAGCCGAGCTGCACCAAGTTAAGAAGTGCCAGCGGACCGCCGGGAAACTGCGTCATGCGGCCACCCACGGCCAGCGTACCCAGGTCGACGCCCGAGAACCCGAGCTGGCTGATCAGCGCGGCCACGGCGGCTTTGGCCTTGGCGTCGTTGCCCGAATAAAACAGCGCACGCGTTCCGCCGCCAGTCGCCGGGTCGGTTGACAGCAGCCGTGCCTCCAGGTGATTAAAGGCCTTCACCACGCGTGCGCCGGGCACCAGTTCGGCAAACACCTCGCTGGAAACGCGGCCGTTCAGATCGACCGCCTTGAGCGACGGTATTTCGACCGGGTTGTTGGCGTCAATGACGACGCGACCGCCAAAGCCCGGCAGGCCGGCCAGCGCGTCAGGAAGGCGCGCCCAGGTGACGGCGACCAGCACGATGTCTTTCGAGGCCGCTTCCTGGACGGTGCCGGCCTGGATGGTGGGGCCAATCTCGCGGACCAGGTCCTTGAGTGAGTTCGGGCCGCGGCTGTTGGACAGCGTGGCGTGGATGCCCTTGCCGGCCAGGGCCTTGGCGAATGACGCGCCGATGGCGCCGGCGCCGATGATTCCGATGCTGGGGGCGGCGGTGTTGGGGGTTGAGGGGGTAGACATAAATTCACTCCTTGGGTTGTTGATGGGGTGAATGATGGGTTTTTGATTGCCTTTTGATAAGTCGGTAATTGATTGAATTATCTTCAATCATTACTTTAAGATGGTGAAATGGAAACCCTGGCCAACCTTGAATCGTTTGTTCGCAGCGCCGAAGGCCGCAGCTTTTCAGAGGCTGCGCGGCGCCTGGCGCTGACGCCCGCCGCCGTGAGCCGCAACGTCGCCATGCTGGAGCGAAACCTGGGCGTGCGGCTGTTTCAGCGCTCGACCCGCAAACTCACGCTGACCGAAGCCGGCGAACGCTTCCTGGCTTCGATTGGCGGCAACCTCAACGCGCTGCAGTCCGCCATCTCAGCCGTTTCCAGCGACAGCGGCGACCCAGCGGGTTCGATCAAGGTCAGCATGTCGCCCACCTTCGGCGCCGAATACATCGTGCCCCTGCTGCCGGCCTTTCTGGCCCGCTATCCGCTAATTCGCCCCGACTGGCACTTCGAGAACCGGCCGGTCGACCTGATCGCCGAAGGGTATGACGCGGCCATTGGTGGGGGCTTTGAGTTGTCGCCGGGCGTGGTGTCTCGCGCCTTGGCCCCGATCCACCTGGTCGCTGTGGCATCGCCTGCCTACATGGCCGCCCACCAGGCCCCAGCCGACCCTGCGGGCCTGGCAGTGCTCAACGGCATCGCCCTGCGATCCAGCGCAACGGGCCGGGTGCGCCAGTGGGTCATGCGCGATGGGGCGGGAGTGGAAGTTCCGGCAAGCCTCACCGAGTCGGTGGTCGTGAACGACCCGACGGCCATGCGCGCCGCAGCGCTGCTGGGCCTGGGCGTGGCGCTTCTGGGCGTGCCCGACGTACTGCCCGCGCTGGAACGCGGTGAACTCGTCAGGGTGCTGCCGCAGTGGTATGTCGATGCCGGCGCGATCTCGATTTATTACGCCACGCGCAGCCAGATGCCTGCCAAGACGCGGGTGTTTATCGATTTTGTGGTCGAGGCTTTTGAGCGCGACCAGCTGGCCCGGCGTTTTACCGGCGGCCCGGGCTAAGTGGCCCGGTCGCCAGCAGGGGCGGCAGACTTCACCCACAATTCCTTTTTACGTTTCCTCTTCCGTTTCTGTTTCTGTTTCCGTATCTGCATCTCATCGAAGGCAAAGACCCCCATGACCCAATCCCTCAAAGTCGCCGTGATGGGCGCAGGCGCCGTTGGTTGTTATTACGGCGGCATGCTGGCCCGTGCGGGACGTGACGTGACGCTGGTCGCCCGGCCCCGGCATGCTGACGCCATCCAGAGTGACGGCCTGCACATGGAAACCCGCACTTTCGACGAACACGTGCGCCTGGCCGCCAGCAGCGAACCCACCGCCGTGCAGGGCGCCGACCTGGTGCTGTTCTGCGTGAAATCCACCGACACCGAAGCTGCGGGCGCATTGATCCGGCCGCACCTGGCACCGGATGCGCTGGTGCTGTGCCTGCAAAACGGCGTGGACAACGCCGACCGCCTGCGCACCGTGCTGCCGCAGCACGCCGTGGCGGCCGCCGTGGTGTACGTGGCCACCGAAATGGCCGGCCCCGGCCACGTCAGGCACCACGGCCGCGGCGAGCTGGTGATTGAGCCGGCCAGCCGGAGCGAGGCCGTGGCCCAGGCCTTCATCGCAGCCGGTGTGCCGGTTGAAATCTCCAGCAACGTGCGCGGCGCGTTGTGGGCCAAGCTCATCCTCAACTGCGCCTACAACGCCGTCTCGGCCATCGCGCAGCTGCCGTACGGCAAAACCGTGCAAGGCGAGGGCGTGAAAGACGTCATGCGCGACGTGGTGGCCGAATGCCTGGCCGTGGCAGAAGCCGAAGGCGTGCAGGTGCAGGGCGACATGCACCTGGCCGTGGACAAACTGGCCGGCAGCATGCCCAACCAGTTGTCATCTACCGCACAAGACCTGGCGCGCGGCAAACCCACCGAAATCGACTACCTCAACGGGCTGGTCGTCAGGCGTGGTGAAGCCCTGGGTGTGGCCACGCCGGCGAACCGGGTGCTGTGGTCGCTGGTGAAGCTGATGGAGTCCAGGCAGGCCCTCGCCTGAATCGCCGGGCTCTCAAGCTCTTAACCCCGCCGCCCGGTACCGACTCGGGTTGGCGCCCGCCGCCTTGTGCATCATGCGCCGGAGCGCCGTGGCATCTTCGTAGCCCACTTGCTCGGCCACGCGTTCGATGGTCATCCGGCTGGACTCAATCAGCATCCGCGCGCGATTGAGCCGAACGCTTTGCACCAGCGCCATCGTGCTCTTGCCCGTGGCCTCGCGTACGTGACGCGACAGCGTCCGCTGCGACATCGCGAATTCGTTTGCCAGTGCCTCCACGCTGGGTGGGCTGGGCAGGGCAGACTCGATCCGCGCCACCAGGCGGGCCACCAGTGCGTTGCCGCTGGAGAGCATGGCTGGCACCACAAAAGGCGCTTGCGCCTGCCGGCCGTCGATCAGCAAGATGCGACCCACAGCTTCGGTCAGGGCTACCCCGAACTGCTCGCGCAGCAGGTGAAGCATCAGGTCGGTTTGCGCAAAGGCGGCGCCTGCGGTGCTCACCGGGCCGTCGGCGCACACCATCCGGTCGGCATTGACGGTACAGGCCGGCTCCCGCCTTCGAAGCTCCGGCGCCAGCCACCATGAGGTAGTGACCCGGCGCCCGGCCAGCACACCGGCCGCCTGGAGCAAAAAAACCGCCGAGCACGACGCCGCAACACGGCCACCGTGCGCAGCATGCGCGGCGACGGCCTGAATCACGCGTTGCGCGTCTGCGGTGGCCAAGCCGGTGTCGAGGGCCTGCGGGTTGTCCAGGCCCAGGCCCGGCACGATCCAGGTGGAGGGATCAGGCCGGTAGCGTTTGGGCAGGGCTGCGGTATCGATGTAAAGGCCTGAACTCAACCGTACCTGGCCGCCTGAAGCTGACAACACACGCCAGGTGGGGCGCGCCAGCTTCATGCGCGGCGCGAGGGCAGACGCGGCCTGCAGGATATCGAGTGTGGCCGCCACGCCGGTGGCAAAGGTGCCCGGCAGCAGCAGGAGGGTGAAATCTCGCATTGGCTGAAAAGGCCTTAAACATGTCGAAATAGACACTGGGAGTTTACGCGCGTACGGTGCCAAATTCATCTCTTCCATGAATTCCACGGACGCCATTCCTCCCACCGTTCGCAAAGCAAGGACACCGATGACAACGCGCAAGCTGACCGAAGACGACTCCCTCGAGGATTTCATCCAACGTGAGATCACGTTGGATAGCGTTACCAAAAACGTCTACCTGATGGGCAAGGGCCCGGCCGTGATCGTCATGACCGAGATGCCCGGCATCAGCCCGCACGTGGCGCGCTTCAGCCGTTGGGTGCGCGACGCGGGTTTTACCGTCTACATGCCGTCGCTCTTTGGCCGCGACGGCGCCGTGCCGCGTGCCGATGAAGGCGCGGCCATCTTTCAGCGCGCCTGTGTCAGCGCCGAGTTCCGCGCGTTCGCGTCCAACCAGGCCAGCCCGGCCACGCAGTGGCTGCGGGCACTGGCAAGGCTGGCGCATGACGAGTGCGGTGGCCCCGGCGTGGGCGCCATCGGCATGTGCTGGACGGGTAATTTCGCCCTCACGATGATGCTGGAGCCCGCCATGCTGGCGCCGGTGCTGTGCCAGCCGTCGCTGCCGCTCAATGACCCGGCCGGCATCGAAATGTCGCCTGCGGACATCAAGGCCGTCCGCCAGCGGCTGGACCGCGAGAACCTCACGGTGCTGGCCTATCGGTTTGAAGGCGACAGCTTTTGCAGGGCCCAGCGCTTTGCGGCCTATGCCGCGGCGCTGGGCGACCGCTTTGTGGGCCGCGTACTGACCGACGGCGCCGCCAACCCCGACGTGCCGCCGTTCTTTGCGGCGCACGTGAAGACGCCGCACAGCGTGGTCACCGCCCACCTGATCGACGAGGCGGGCCAGCCTACGCTGGCCGCGCGTGACGAGATCCTGGCGTTCTTTGCGCAGCGGCTTGCGCCTTAGCGCCTGTATCCGGCAGTGGCCTAGCTGGCACCAAAATATTTAAAGATGGACACCCTGATGCACAAATTTGGGGCAGTCACTCCCTTCGCAGTGCCAAAACGACGGGTAAAAGCGTCGCTAAAGCGTCGGCAAGCCCGGATTCGCGGTGTTTTGTTAGCGGCACGGTATGTGCTTGCATCCCTCGGGTCAGGCTAACGAAGGCCTGCGCAGGGTGCAGCGAGTTTCGCGGTGCCCATCGATCTGAATGGATAACGTCGTCCACTTCGGTCTTCAAATCTTTTTGAAGATCTCGAAGTGGATTTTTTTTTGGCAAAACAGGACTTAGAGGGATCGTATGGCTTATTTAGTGCCTTCGGAATTTGTGACCAAGATGGTGGATGCGGGTGAATCCAAAATCTTCATGTCGACGCGGGACACCGTTATCCGGGCCTACATGGCCGGCGCCATCCTGGCCCTGGCGGCCTGGTTCGCCGTCACCATCAACGTGCAAACCGGCCAGCCCCTGCTGGGCGCCGTGCTGTTCCCGGTGGGTTTTGTCATGTTGTACCTATTCGGCTTCGACTTGCTCACGGGCGTGTTCGTGCTGTGCCCGCTGGCGCTGATCGACAAACGCCCGGGCGTTACGGTCAAGGGCGTTCTGCGCAACTGGGGCCTGGTGTTCGTCGGCAACTTCGCGGGCGCCTTCACGGTGGCGGTGATGATGGCCATCTACGTCACCAACGGCTTCTCGACCGAGCCCAGCGCCGTGGGCAAGGCTATCGGCATCGTGGGCGAGAGCCGCACGCTGGGCTACCAGAAATACGGTGCCAACGGCATGCTCACATTGTTTGTACGCGGCATGCTGTGCAACTGGATGGTGTCGGCCGGCGTGGTGGGTGCGATGATCTCCACCCAGGTCAGCGGCAAGGTGATCGCGATGTGGATGCCCATCATGCTGTTCTTCTACATGGTGTTCGAGCACTCGATCGTGAACATGTTCCTGTTCCCGTCCGGCCTGCTGCTGGGCGCGCACTTCACCATCATGGACTACCTGATCTGGAACGAGATCCCGACGGTGCTGGGCAACCTGGTGGGAGGCCTGGCCTTCACCGGCTTGACGCTGTATGCCACGCACATTAAAACCGGACCATCACGCTCCTTTAAATAATCTGCCTCAAAAACAAAGGCCCTCGCGCACCTTGCATGCGCGAGGGCTTTGCCGGTACCCCACATGTCCAGTGAACTGAAGATATCGGCAGGTCAGTATTCGGACAAGGGCCGCAAGGAAACCAACCAGGATTTCCACGGTATCTATGTGCCGAAAGAGCCGCAACTGAGCGCCAAGGGCATCGCCATTGCGCTGGCCGACGGCATCAGCAGCAGCGCTGTCAGCGATGTGGCCAGCCAGTACGCCGTGACCGGTTTCCTCGAAGACTATTACTGCACCTCGGAAGCCTGGTCGGTCAAGACATCGGCCGAGCGGATCTTGAGCGCCACCAACTCCTGGCTGCATGCGCAGACGCAGAAGAGCCAGTACCGCTACGACAAAGACAAGGGCTATGTGTGCACGCTGAGCGCCATGGTCATCAAGTCGACCACCGCGCATATTTTTCATGTTGGTGATTCACGCATTTACCGTTTGCGCGGCAAGGTGCTGGAACAACTGACCAGCGACCATCGTGTGTGGATTTCGCAGGGCCAAAGCTATCTCGGCCGCGCGCTGGGCTTCAAGCCGCAGCTTGAAATCGACTACCAGACCCAGCAGGTGGAGCAGGGCGACATCTTCTTGCTGGCCACCGACGGCGTGTACGAACATGTCAGCGAATACGACATGGCCGGCCTCATCCACATCTGTGCCGACGAGCCCGGTGGGCTTGATATGGCGGCCAAATCCATCGTTGAAAAAGCCTTGGAGCGGGGCAGCGGCGACAACCTCACGGCACAGATTGTCCGCGTCGATGAGCTGCCCAACGGGCAGGCCGGCGAGTTGCTCCAGCAGCTGTCGGGCCTGCCGCTTCCGCCCATCCTGGAGGCCAGGACGCAGTTTGACGGCTATACCATCATCCGCGAAGTGCACGGCAGCAGCCGCAGCCATATTTACCTGGCCACCGACAACGAAACGGGCGCGCTCGTCATCCTCAAAACACCGTCGATAGATTTGGGCGGCGACCCGGCCTACCTTGAAAGGTTTTTGACGGAAGAGTGGATTGCCCGGCGCATCAACAGCGCGCATGTGCTGAAGCCTTATGTGCCGACCCGAAAGCGTCACTATGTGTATGTGGCCACCGAATACATCGACGGGCAGACGCTGAGCCAGTGGATGATTGACAACCCCCAGCCCGGGCTTGAAGCCGTGCGCGGGCTGGTGGAGCAAATCGCCAAAGGCCTGCGCGCGTTTCACCGGCTGGAGATGCTGCACCAGGACCTGCGGCCCGAGAACGTCATGATCGACAAGACCGGCACGGCGAAAATCATTGACTTTGGATCAACCCGCGTAGCCAGCCTGATGGAAGCAGATGCGCCCGGCGGGCACAACGACATCCTGGGCACGGCCCAGTATTCGGCGCCGGAGTATTTTGTGGGCGAGGGCGGCACCACGCGCTCTGACCTGTTCTCGCTCGGCGTCATCACCTACCAGATGCTGACCGGCAAGCTGCCCTACGGCGCCGAAGTGGCCAAATGCCGGACCCGGGCCGCGCAAAGCAAGCTGCGCTATGACTCAGTGCTGTACGAAGACCGTGACATACCCGCATGGATAGACGGCGTGCTGCGCAAGGCCGTTCACCCCGACCCCGCCAAGCGCTATGGCGAGCTGTCGGAGTTCTTGTACGACCTGCGCCACCCCAACCAGTCATTCCTGGACAAGACCCGCCCGGCTTTGCTCGAGCGCAACCCGGTGGCGTTCTGGCGGGGTGTTTCCCTCATCCTGGCTGTGGTCGTGGTGGTGCTGGTGGCGCTGAAGTCCGCTGGCGGGTAGCCAAAAAGCTGCCAAATCGATATAAAAAATGGCTGCAGGCCAGTAGCGGCGGGCGCAAGCAGCTATGGTTTTGATAGTCAAGCTGTCACCCCGCGACGTTGCGCAGGGCAGGCCAGCAGCGTTCAGGACTTGCCCAGCAGCTTGGTAATCACCCGCCAATGCTGCGGCTCCACCGGCGTGATGGAGAGCCGGTTGCCCTTGCGCAGGATGATCAGGTCTTCCAGCTCTTTGTGAGCCCGCAGCTCAGGCAGCGTCAGGTTGCGTGTCTTCTTCAGCACCTTCACATCTACCAACTGCCAGCGCGGCTCTTCGCGTTTGGACTTGGCGTCGTAGTAATGCGACTTCGGGTCGAACTGCGTCGGGTCAGGGTAGGGTGTAGACGCCACCTCTGCGAGGCCGACAATGCCCGGCTCGGCACAGCTCGAGTGGTAGAACAGCACGCCATCGCCGACTTGCATCCCGTCACGCATGAAGTTGCGCGCCTGGTAGTTGCGTACGCCGACCCAGGGGACTGTCGAATTTTCGGCTGCGAGCGCGTCGTCGACCGAGCATTCTTCGGGTTCGGATTTCATGAGCCAGAAGCTTGTCATGGGAGAGGCCTTGATGCCTGAGGTTGGGACGGAGCAAAGCTTAGCGGATCGACGGGGCAAAGAAAAGCGCCGGCCTCAAACCAGAAGCCCAGAAGCAGCTTGACAGCACGGAATATCTTGAATAAAGTTATTAACAAATAAGTTAATACATCAATGCCTGCATCCCTTGACAAAATATTTGAAGCGCTCGCCTCGGGGCCCAGGCGCCAAATCCTGGCCTACCTCACCGAGAAAGAACTCAGCACCACTGAGCTGGCCGAGCGCTTTGCCATGAGCACGCCGGCCGTTTCTCGCCACCTGTCGGTGCTTGAAAACGCCGGCCTGGTGACCAGCGAGCGCAGCGGCCAGTTTGTGCTCTACAAGCTCAACGGTGACAGCCTCGTAAACAGCCTCACGGGTTATGCATTCGAACTATGCCCGGTGGCGCGTCCCCTGAAGCGGGAACGCGTCGCTGCCAAAACACAAAAAGCCAGGTAACAAGGAGAGAGGGACTCATGCTGAATCTCACACAGGTGATTGAAACGTTTCCGTCGGTTCGTATTCCATCCGAATCGGGCGGTTTGGCCGTCGAGGTGTCCTTGATTGCCCAGATCGGCCATGGCGCCGGCAATCATCTGTTTGCCAGCGTGGCATCCAGGCAGCGGCAGCACGGCGCGTTTGTCGATGAGCTGGACGAGCCATCGGCCAAACTGGGCGGGACCAATTTTGCCAAAGGTGACGCTACCTCGCTGTATTCATTTGTCGTGGGGCCCAAGGGCCATCCGTTTCACCGCCATGCAGGGCACCGCATCTTCACGGCGGTGTCGGGCAGCGGTGGAGCCCAGTTGCGCTTTTCCAGCGCGTCGGAACAACAAATCCAGGAAGACCCGCAAAACTTCATCCGCGCCCTGCGTTTTGTGAACATCCCGCCTGACTGCATGTTCACTGTGCGCTTTGGCGGAGAAACCTGGCACCAGTTTTCTCCGCTCTCGCGTAATTCTTTGCACCCTGTATTTTTTGCGTTGTCTTGCCATACCAATGAACTGGGCGGCAATTTGTCGGAGTCTTTGAAACAGGAGGTGCTGACCAATAAGGCGAGCATCCCATCATTGACGGAGTTGCTGCCGGACGAGGTGAAAGCGTTGCTTCAGGCCAAGGACTTCAAGGCTGATACCGTGCCGACCACGACTTTGTCGCTGGATGCTCCGCCCGGAACATTCCACCGGGTGGTATGCAACACTGTGCGCAGCGGCGCAGGTGTGATGCGAGGTTTGTGGGGTTCGTGGAAAGGGGCGTCGGGCTTTCTGTCACATGGCGGATCCGCCCGAAGCGTGAAGGAGCTCAGCAGCCCGCCACTCGATTCGCTGCTGCTTCAGCAACTGACCGAACTGCGCGTCCATCATGAAGACACTTTTCGCTTGCGCGTGACCGGTACCAACTTTGGGCACACCAGCGCCACGAATTTGCTCGCCACGGTCCTGGAGGGCTTTTTGCTTAACGCGCCCAGCGGTGTGTCCAATCTGATGGCGCTGCGCAATGTTCTGGTTAAACCCCTGGGCCTGCGTACATCGCCATTGGGCTGCCCTGTGTCTTCGCTGTTGTCGCCGGACACCAGCAACCTGTTTGCCAATCGCTACCCGGTGCTTGGCCAAACCATTAATGCAGCCGATACCAAAGCGCAAGTCATTCTGGGCGCCAATGACAAACATCTGCTGTTCAGGTCCTGTGTCAGCGTGGAAATCGTCGACAAGCATCATGTGGATGTGATGCTGGGTACGCGGGTTCATTGCAAGAATGCCTTTGGCCGCTTTTACATGGCGGCCATTGACTATGTGCATCGCCACTACGTCACACCCACGATGCTGCGGCTGGCTGTGGAATATGCGGTGGTTCAGGAAAAAGAGTCGGTTGTACCCGCCAAACTGGTAACGGCCTGAGAGATCAACTCAGGAACGTTGTTTTGGCAGTCGCAACTTTGTCACCACCTCGCAGCAGCTCACGCCAGCAGAAGCAGCAGCAGGCATATCAGCATCACCCCCATCTCGAGCCATTCCTGACTCGTCATGCTGAGCATGCGGCGGACCGTCAGCGTCACCACGGGAACCAGCAAGACGAGGCCTATCCAGCGGTCTAGCGGCATGAGGCAGACGCGCGCCAGCGCCCAAAGCCAGGCAGCATGCGCCAGGAAGCCCCAGAACTCGGCCCGGCTTGTTCTTGCGGTGAAGTTCAGCGCACGGCGCCAGCCGGTAGCCACGGCCTGCCACCATTCCATCTCCTCGTCGTCCAGCACCTTGTGCAGGGCGTGCAGGGCCACCACGCCCAGCACCACCGGCCCGACGAAGCCCGCCCCCAAGGCAAGGCCGAGATACAGGGGATGGTCGTAACCCGTGCCGCCACCGCCCAGTTTCACAGTGGCCAGCACCCACGCGCCGCCTACCAGCAGCACCGAGACAACGGCAACCACGCCCTCCGGCACGCCCGCGCTACGCGCCGCGCGGCCGCCGGCAAACAGGCCGAGCGCCAACACGGTGGCGCCGAGGAAGGTCGCCAGCAATGTGGCGGTCGCCTTCCATCCGTGATGCGGCGCAGCCGTCAAACTGCCCGACTCGGGTGGCTCCAGTGCGGTTTTGGCAGGAGACCACTGGCGGTACTTCTCATGCCGGGCCTTCATCAGGCGCTGGCTCCAGCTGACAGCTTGCGGCGCCGCATGCGAGAACGCCAATTCCATGTGGTACAGCCGCTGCTGGCTGTCCAGCTCGTGCGGCACGACCACGGTTTGCAGGCCCGCCTTGCCGTTGGCGGCCAGCAGCGCGGGCACCTGCTCGCGCCAATACCCGGGCACTGGAGGTGCTTCGCACGCCAGGGGATCGGATTCGGCGCCGGGCTGCAGCAAGGTGACTTCATTGGCCTGCATTTCGCTCTGCCTTATCCGTGTCCTGTCCCAGTCGCAGGTAAAGCGCAGCGTGCCTTGCAGGACGATGTCGGGGCGGTACAGGGGCAGTGGCACCGAACTGGTGTTGGCCAGACGCAGCGACAGCATCAGGCGCAACTGACCCTCGGCAGAGGGTGCAGCCCAGATGCCGGGCGCGATAGGCTGCATGTCGCGCAGCTCCAGCGTGAAAACCGGCGCACCTGAGGTGCCGGGTCCCCAACGCGGTGTCATCGCCTGGTTGATCGCCGTCTGCCAGGTGGCGCGGAACGCGGGGCTCATCACGTCGCCGTGCTGCCGGCCGCGCGCGATGACTGCGGCCACATTGTCTGTTGGCGGTTTCGCCCGGCCCGGCAACCGCCGCATGAGTGACTCCCAAAGGCCTGGCGCGGGTTTGGGCGCGGCGGTTGGTGGCGCTGCGCTGGTCATCTGGGCTACATAGCCATGCAACAGTTCGGCGCGGAAGGCTTCGAGGTCCGCCTTGGGAGCTTCAGCCCGGCGCAATACGTTCACCAGGAAGTAGGCCTGTGCAGGATTGCTGCCCACGCTCGTTTCGTAAAGCGCGGTGGTGTAGGCGGTCGGGACGGACGAAGGATTGGCTGCGAAGGCCCAGCTCTGGAAGAGCAGCACGCCGCAGAGAATTTGGCGCAGGGTTCGTGCCATGGTTTTATGCTGCCGCGCGGTACGAGTGAACATGGTTCTCGTCGGCAGCAAGGCCAGGGCACAAAAAACCAGAACCCACCCGTCTGGTTTTTAATGCCACGCTCTCTTTTGCGTGGGTATTTGCTGTTTTCACGTATCGGTCTCCCTCCGATGAAAGGCGGCTTGCGCAGCAAGCTTGTTTTTGGCGATCACACCGATCTTATATTCAAGCCAACTATCGACAGAAATAGATGGCAATGCAGGATTTATACCCGCGAAAGCCTGACGCACCCAGTCTCGATAACACCAAACATTTGATGTTCCGGTCTTGTGTGGGCGCTGAGATCGTGAAGATCGTGGAGGAGCCGCCTGCCATGCTGTGGTTTGCGGTTAAGTACGCGACTGTTCAGGGCGGCGGGGTGAAGTCGCTTGCCGGGCGGGCAGGTGCGTAGCGCCTGCATGAGCCGGAGCACCGTTGGCCGGGTTGTTTACGGTCTGGCGTCGCGCCAGACAAGATAAGGATTCAGCGGCGTGCCACGCCACCATTGGCGCTCCGGCCCCAGCTTGAAGATCGCGAAGTGCAGGTGCGGTGCGTCGGGTGATGCATTGCCGGTGCTGCCGACATAGCCGATGACCTGGCCTTTGCGCAGGCTGGCGCCTTCGGCGAGGCCTTCGGCGTAGCGGTCCAGGTGGGCGTAGTAATACGCGTACTGGCTGGCCGGGTCGAACTGGTAAATCGTGATGCCGCCTGGCTTGCTCAAGAACAGCTTGGCCACTTTGCCGTCCTCGACGGCGAGCACTGGCGTGCCGCGTGGGCTCATGATGTCTATGGCTTCATGCGGGGCGCCTGCTGCGCGCGCCTGGGTGTAGGTGTCACTGAGCTGGGCGGGCGTGACGCCTTGCACTGGAAGTGTCAGGACGCGTAGCCGTAACTGCGAAATGTCCGTGTCATCGGCGACAGATGCGGGTGGGGGCGGCAGGGCAGATGGGGGCGCGGCATTCTCGATGGTCTGAACCACAAGCGCTGGCTTGTCGGCCTCTCTTGCCGGCACGGCGGGCGCCAGCGCCTGGCTGGCTGGCGGTGTGGCGGGCTGCACGATTTGCGTAACTGCCTCTTCCTTGTGCGTGCCCAGCATCACGCCAGCCGCCACGGCCAGCAGCGCGCAGATGGCAAACGCCGTTCTCTTGATGCGGGCGGGTGTGGATGCCATCAAGCCTTGACGCTCACTTTGAAGCCGGCTTTCGCCAGGGTCGAGAGGCGCTCTGCGTCCCAGTTGGTCATGTGAATGCAGCCATTGGTTTCGGAATGGCCCACATTGGAAGGGTTGGGTGTGCCATGAATGCCCCAGTGCGGTTTGGTCAGGCCCAGCCAGATGGTGCCGACGGGGTTGTTGGGACCGGCTGCGATGTCGACCTTTTGTGCATCCTTGGGTGCGTTTTTCAGTAGCGCAGGGTTGTAGGTGAAGCCGGGATTTTTGACCTCGTTCTTGATGGCCATCATTCCCAGCGGTAGCGGGTCGTTTTTTTCATTGCCTATGCTGATGGGAAAACCCGCCACCAGGCGCTTGGCGGTGTCCAGCACGTAGAGCACACGCTCGGACTTGTCGATTTCGATGGAAGCCGCGTTGACCGGCGTGGCGCTGACCGCGATATATGGCACGGTGATCTGCTTGCCGGCCTCGATGTTGATGCCGCCGTTGAGCTGCTTGAGGTAGCCGGTGCTGGTGTGGAATTTTTCCGCCAGCGCTTCTTCCACCGATTCATACACCAGCGCTTTCATCTTCGCGCGCTCGTCCATCGCCACAGGCGTCTTTTCAAAAGGGCCGGCGGCGTCCTTCTCTGTCACGGTATAGCTTGTCAGAAGCGGAGCACCGTCCTTGCGCAGCGAAACCCAGGTTTCCGCGGTGACGGTGCCCGTGGGTTTGAGGTCGTGTGCGCTCTGGTAGGCCTTGACCATGCGCTGCATGTTGGTGGCAAAGCGCCCATCGATCTCCCCGCAGGAGAACCAGGCCCGGTCCAGCATGATCTGTGCGCGCGCTACCGCTGCGCCTTTGTTGCCACTGCGCAGCAAGGGACTGTCGGTGGCGTTGTTGAAGGCTTCTGTGTCAAAGGGCTGGTTGCCCGCCGCCGTGTTTTTGGGCTTGGCCGCCCATGCGCCGTTGCCGGCCAGGCCCAGCCCCGTCAGGCACAAGGCAGCGACGAGGGTGCGACGGGAGAGCTGGGAGAGCTGTGGGGTTACAAGGCGAAGAGAGGAAGGGATATCGAACGGCATGACGGGCTTTCGTAGTCAGGCCAGTCTGGGGGGCATAAGGCGCATCACCTGTCAGCAGCCATGCCTAGCGGTGGTCAGGTTTAAGCGGGTATTTGTCCTGGCTCACACGCCATACAGAGTGCCAAGCGGCTCTCCTGGTACATCAGGGAACTGACGATCACGCTGCACGCTGGTGCTTCGTCATCCACGCGGCCATGGTGTCCAGCAATTCCTCGCGCACCTGCGCATCGGTGCGGCCTGAACGCACCAGCACGTGAAAGGCGTGGTCGGCGCCATCCACGATGTGCAGGCTTGCCTTTTTACCGAGGCTTGCCGTGGTCTGGGTGATCAAGTCCAGATCAGCGAGGCCGTCGCGCGTGCCTTGCAGAAAAAGCATCGGCAGCTTCACGCCGTCCAGGTGCGCGGCGCGTTCGGTTGAGGGCTTGCCGGCTGGGTGCAGTGGAAAGCCCACCAGCACAATGCCCTTCAGTCCGGGTAATGGCTCAGCCGCCTGCGCCTGCGTGGTCATGCGCCCACCGTAGGACTTGCCGCCGGCAAACAGCGGCACGTCAGGCATTTGCCGCGCCGCTTCAGCAACCGCTGCCCGGATCGCCGCATGCGCAACGGCGGGAGAGTCCGGTCGTTTCGAGCTTTGTTCCATGAACGGAAAATTGAAGCGCAAGCTGGCAATGTCGCGTTCCGCGAGACCTTGGGCAATCGCCTCCATGAAGGTGTGGTTCATGCCCGCGCCCGCGCCGTGGGCGAACACATAACACGCCTTGGCGCTGGCAGGTTTTTGCAGCAGGCCGGAGATGGTACCGCCCGAAGGGAGCGGAACGGTCAGTGAAACGGGGCGTGTGGGCATCAATAGAAGGGGCGAGCTGGGTTGATATGCCCATTACAGCATCCCCAGTGCTCAGGCCGAACGCTTCGGCGCAGGCTCGGCGAGCCCGGGCGGCAGGCGGTTGAGCAGCCACCGGATCGCCAGCGGAACCAGCACCAGATCATCGGCAATTCCGATGACCGGCAAGAAGTCGGGGATGAAATCGATGGGAGAGAACAGGTAGAGTGCAATTGCTGCGGTACCCCACTTCAGCCAAGCTGGTGCCTCGGGGTGGCGCAACGCTGTCCACAGCCGCCGAGCATCGCCGCGTATCAAAACCCAAAGCAGGGTCAGACGTTTGAACATGAAAGCTCCTTGGGTGCAGATGCAGGCCCGGCGGGCCTGCTGAGCTTCAAATGGAGGTGCTTGCCCGGGCTACAAGGGCACTAACGGGCCGTTACGTTTGCGCGCCAGGAGGGGAGCCGGGTCTTCCGTCAATGCGCCAGATTGGCAACCAGCTTGTCTGCCGCCTCAACGGCCTCAGCACGCGTAGGCCAGGTCCGGTCGCTGTCGTGCAGGGGCGGCAGCGATTCGACGTGTACGACATCGATGTACCAGGGACCGTCAGGCAGGTGGCACAGCCTGGCCATGTAATGCCGGCCGTTGGCGACGCCGGGGACGTATTCCTCGATCGGCTCCGGTTCGTCTTCGGGTGCTTCGTCCAGTGCGTCTTCTGGTGTGTCTGTTTGCATCGGGTTTCTCTCCAAATCCCGATTATCCGCAACCAATCCTTGTCCTTCCCCGGGGAGGGCACTGGGTACAGCTCAGTCCTTGAGCTCCACCCCTAGCGCCGCGAGCTTTTTGGCGTACGCATCCCTGCGTTTTGCTGCCTTGTCTGCTGTCTCGACGGCCATCTGTATCGCCCTGGGGCCTTTGGCTGCAGCCGCCTTGATTAATCCGGACTTGTGCGCAGCCTCTGCCTCCGCTCTCCTGAAAGTGGCAATAAGTTCGGCATGGGCTACGGGTGAATTCACAAGGTCCCTTTTTGGCAGATCGTCATTTTTTGGGTCTTTTTTTGCTCGTGCAGCGGTCGGGCATGTTTTCCCGTTAACGCGAAATGCCATCGCAGAGCTTGTCGGTCGCTGGTGCATCCGCGTTGACCTTGCATGTGATCTTGTTTTCATAAAAACGGTAGTTTTTGTCTTGTCCGTTTTGAGACGCCGGTGCGACAAAGCTTCCCGGATCAGCGATATCCATGCGTTCGTCGTTGTAATACACACCGTTCTTGTCTTTGGTGTACGGAGGCTGCAAAACGGTGAACGTGGCCAGATCTCGGTCGATCTTTTTATACATCTTGAAAACTGAGCGGTCGTCAGAGGTGTATTCAGAAAAAGGAGGGTAGCGTCGTACGGTGGCTGGATCCAGTCCCACGATTTCTCTGCCCTCCAGATAAACGGCCCGCCTGTCTTTCCACAGAGATTCTTTGATTTGCTCGATAGTGGCGGGGTCCGCTTCCGGAATGGCCACGAATCTGTAGTAAACACGGTTCTTGTCGCGCGCCATGGAGACCGATGGGTTCAATCCTTCAAAGGATTTGACATCGACATCTAAAAGCTGTCCGCGGTAATACACGTTTGTGCTGGTCCGGACGGTATCGTATGTTTTGGGCACGAACTCAAAGCCTTCACCAGCCAGAACCGTGTCTTTGTAGAAGTAGCGCTGACCGTCTGTCGCATACGCCACGTAAGCCGCAGATTGAGAGTCTCCAAGAATGCGAAAGTCCGCGATGCGGGTTGTAATGCGCCGATCGAGCCCGTACACCGCGGTGCTGTCTTTCGCGAAATACCTGTTGATGAATTCGAAGGTGTTCGGATCAGCGCTGGCTATCGGCTTTCCCCTGTGGTAAACGCGGCCCTTGTCGCGTACATAGTCAGTCACCCCTCCGCCGCACGGCACCGTTCCCTTGAATGGATCAACAACCGACTTCATGCTGTGCGGATCGACCTCTGTGGGGATTATTTGCTCGCCGCGACCATCTCCCGAACTAAAGATGAAGACTACTTTTCCGTCTTTCATTTGATAGTCAGATCGATCAGCAGGGCAACTCAGCGCATGTGCGCTTGAGGTCCATGCCGAAAAGGTCAGTAGTGCTACCAGTATGTGGCAGTTCATTTAAGAAAGTCCACAGAGCTAGGGCGCTCGGTGAGTCCTAACTGAGTCACCTGCTTCGATGTCTCGGCCAGCACTTTTCCTTTTCTCCACACCTTCAAGCGATTCGCGCGCAATCGGATCGCCTCGACCGGGTCCCGGGCCTGCAACAACACAAAGCTTGCGTCACACCCCACCTCCAGCCCATAACCTTTGAGGTGCATCACCTTCGCAGCATTGACCGTCACCGCATCAAAGCACTGGCGTATGCCTTTCTGGCTCGTCATCTGCGCCACGTGCAGGCCCATGTGAGCGACTTCCAGCATGTCGCCGCTGCCCATGCCGTACCAGGGGTCCATCACGCAGTCGTGGCCGAAGGCGACATTGACGCCTGCGGCCATCAGTTCGGGCACGCGGGTCATGCCGCGGCGTTTGGGGTAGGTGTCGTGGCGGCCTTGCAAGGTGATGTTGATGAGGGGGTTGGCGATGACGCTGACGCCGCTTTCGGCGATCAGGGGCAGCAGCTTGCTGACATAGTAGTTGTCCATGCTGTGCATGGAGGTGCAGTGGCTGCCGTTGACGCGGCCCTGCAGGCCCAGGCGCTGGGCCTCGTAAGCCAGGGTTTCGATGTGGCGTGAAAGCGGGTCGTCGGATTCATCGCAGTGCATGTCGACCAGCAGGCCGCGTTCGGCCGCAATTTCGCAGAGCAGCTTCACGCCGGCGGCGCCGTCGGCCATGGTGCGCTCAAAGTGCGGGATGCCGCCGACCACGTCCACCCCTTTGTCGAGTGCGCGCTCCAGGTTGTTGATGCCGCCTTTGGTTCGCAACACGCCGTCTTGCGGGAAGGCGACCAGTTGCAGGTCAATGTACGGCGCGACCTGCTTCTTGACTTCGAGCAATGCGTCTACCGCCAGCAGGCTCGGGTCGCTGGTGTCGACATGGCTGCGAATGGCCAGCAGGCCTTTGGCGACGGCCCAGTCGCAGTAGGTGAGGGCACGTTCGATAAGCGCTTCGGCTGTGAGCAGGGGCTTCAGTTCGCCCCACAGTGCGATGCCTTCGAGCAGCGTGCCGCTTTCGTTGACACGTGGCAGGCCGTAGCTCAGCGTGGCGTCCATGTGGAAGTGCGGGTCGACGAAGGGCGGGCTGAGCAGGTAGCCCTCGGCGTCTACCGTCTCGCGGGCTTGCGCGCCAGTGATGGGGCCTTCGCTGACCTCGGTGATCTTCCCGTTTTGCACGGCAATGGAGATGTTGTTGCGGCCATCGGGCAGGCTGGCGTGGGTGATGAGGAGGTCGAGCATGGCAGTGAAGATGTATTGGGTTTCAGTGTGCGCGTTGCGCGCGGTAGCGGTACTGGCCATTGGCCGGACCGACCTCGATAGTGACGCGGCGCAACTTGTCGTCATGGCCTGAGGCGGCGCGCGCCGTGAGCGTGATGCCGCGCGGCGTTGTGCGGCATGTCAGGCCGCTGAGCATGATCTCCGAGTGGTCGTTGTTCAGTTCGGCGATCCCCACGGTGTGCCCGGCATGCAGGCTGCCGTTGGCGTCGCGTGTCATCCACTGGATGTAGAGGAATGATTGTGCGTACTGGTCGGCGTGCACGACGCGGTAGGTGCCCTGGTGGTCCTTGCCCCATGTGCCGCACATCTGCACCCAGCTTACAGCGTCGGGTGTCTTGAAGCTGTCGTAGCTGTAGTCACTGCCCAGCGCCTGCGCGTTGGCGCAGCCCAGTACCAGCAAGGCGGCCAGCAGCGTGCCGCGTGGGGCAAGGGGTGTCGTCGTCATCAGCGCTCGCCTTTTCGATAAGGTTTCATCAACGCCTGAGGATACGCCGCCTTGCGCGCCACCAGCACCAGCGCCAGGATGGAGAGGGCGTAGGGCAGCATCAGGTACACCTGATAGGGCACATTCACGATGCCCGAGGTTTGCAGGCGCAGCTGCAGTGCGTCGAAGAAAGCGAACAGCAGCGCGCCCAGCAGCGCCTTGCCGGGCCGCCACGAGGCAAACACCACCAGTGCCACGCACACCCAGCCGCGGCCATTGACCATGTTGAAGAAAAAGGCGTTAAACGCCGACAGCGTGAGGAAGGAGCCCGCCACGCCCATGAGCGCCGAGCCGGCCACGATGGCGGCGGTGCGGGTGGCCGCGACGGAGACGCCCTGGCCTTCGGCGGCCTGGGGGTTCTCGCCGACCATGCGGATGGCCAGGCCGGCCGGTGTGCGGTAGAGCAGCCAGGTGATCAGCGGCACCAGCAGTAGCGCCAGCAGCGTGAGTGGGGTTTGCGCGGCCAGCACGTTGAGCCCGCCGCCGGGAAAGCCGTCGAGCCAATGCATGGGGACGAAGGGTGTGATGGTGGGTGGCGTGTCGACTTTGGGAAAGCTGACGCGGTAGCCGTAGTAGCTGAGCGAGGTGGCCAGCAGGGTGATGCCAAGCCCGGATACGTGCTGCGACAGTGCCAGGCCGACCGTCAGAAAAGCGTGCAGCAGGCCAAACACCGCACCTGTAAGTGCCGCCACACCCACGCCTGCCCACAGCGGCGCGCCGCCGTACACGGCCAGCCAGCCGCTGAAGGCGCCAGCGACCATGATGCCCTCGATACCCAGGTTGAGCACGCCGGCACGTTCACACAGCAACACGCCCAGAGTGCCCAGGATGAGCGGCGTGGCGATGCGCAGCACGGCGATCCAGAAGGGCGCCGCGGCAAGGATGTCGAGCATTTCAGCCATACAGGAAGCCTTTTCCCACCGGTATGCAGACTGTCGACGCTATCAATTTAATAGCTGCTTGCGCCCGTCTTAATTGGCTTGTGGCTATTATTTTCTTAAGAATTTCGCGCACAGCCTCAGTCTGTGCAGCCGCATGGGTTGGCAGGGCGCGGGTGCTGAAGAATTTCATGCGGCCCGGCCTTTTTCTTTGACTACCAGCCGGTATTGCGTCATCAACGTGGCCACCAGCACGGAAATCAGCGAAGCCGCCACGATGACGTCGGCGATATAGGTCGGCACGCCCACGGCCCGGCTCATGGTGTCGGCGCCGACCAGCACGCCCGCCACAAACACGGCTGCCGCCAGAACGCCCAGGGGGCTCAGTGCGGCCAGCATGGCGATCACGATGCCGGTGTAGCCGTAGCCGGGTGACATGTCGAGCGTGACATAGCTGGTGCGGCCGGCTACCTCGATGGCGCCGGCCAGCCCGGCCAGAGCGCCCGAGAGAAGCGCAACCAGCACGACCGTGCGGGTGACGGGTACGCCGGCGAACGCCGCGGCTTTGGCGTTGGCGCCCACGGCGCGTATGTCAAAGCCCAGCACGGTGTATTTCAGCAAGGCCCACAGCGCCACAGCCAGCGCGGCGGCCCACAGCAGGCCGGTGTGGATGCGTGTCTGCGCGACGAGCCTGGAAAGCTCCAGATCACCCTGCAGCGCCACGCTTTGCGGCCAGCCCATGGCAGTCGGGTCTTTCATGGGGCCGTCGAGCATGACCGACACAAACAGCAGCATGATGAAATTAAGCAGCAGGGTGGTGACGACTTCATCGACCCCCAGCCGGGCCTTCAGCAGGGCCGGGCCCAGCAACAGCAGGGCGCCGGCAATGGCCGCGGCCAGCATCATCAGCCCGAACAGCAGCCAGATGGGCAGTTCAAAGCCAGTGCCACCGTGCATGCCGCCCACAGCCACAGCGGCCAGCGCGCCGGCATAAAGCTGACCTTCGGCGCCAATATTGAAAAGCCGTGCCTTGAACGCTACCGTGGCGGCCAGGCCGGTCAGGATGAGGGGCACCGCACGGGTGAAGGTTTCGCTAAGGGCAAAAACCGAACCGAAGCCGCCCTTGAACAGCAGCACATAGGTTTGGCCCAGCGGCGCGCCGGCCCACAACACCAGCAGTGCGCTGATCAGCAAGGTGAACGCGATGGCGCCGATGGGCGCCAGCACCAGGGCGAGTTTCGAAGTCTGAGTGCGCTTTTCGAGCCTCATAACGGGTTGGCCCCCACGCTTTTCACTTCGTGTAATGCGCTGCCCCCCGAGGGGGCCCTCGCTCCTTGGGGCGGCCCGGCGACGCTCGAGTCACCCCCGTTGGCTCCAGCCATCGCCAGCCCAATGGCCTCGCGTGTCCAGGCTTCGGCGGGCAGGGCCTCCGTCAGCTGGCCCGCGTGCATCACCGCCACACGGTCGCCGAGCGCCACCACTTCGTCCAGGTCGTCAGAAATGACCAGCACGGCCGCGCCGGCGTCTCGCGCGGCGATCAGTTGCTGCTGCACATAGGCAACGGCGCCGATGTCCAGGCCCCAGGTGGGCTGGTGGGCGATGATCAGTTTGGCCGGCTGGGGTGCGGTTTCGGAAGAGGGGAAACATTTTTCCGACGGGCCGCCCCTAGGAAAAATAGCCCCCTCGGGGGGCAGCGCAGTACGCGAAGTGAAAAGTGTGGGGGCCACGAGCGCCCGCCCGAGGATGAGCTTTTGCATATTGCCGCCCGACAGCGAGCGCGCCGCGGTGTCCGGTCCGCCGCCGCGCACGTCAAACTCGCGCATGATGCGGGCCGCATGGGCCTGCGCGGCCTTGCGCTTGACCCACAGCGCTTTGGAAAACGCCGGGCTGCGCAAGCGCTCTGACACCGCGTTTTCCCAGACGCTGAGGTCGCCAACCACGCCGACGCCGTGCCGGTCTTCAGGGATACGCGCCACGCCCTGGGTGACCAGCCAGGCTGGCGAGGTCTTCATGGGTTGGCCCAGAAATGTCACGGAGCCCTGGCTGGCGGCGCGGGTGCCGCACAACAAGTCGGCCAGGGCGAGCTGGCCGTTGCCTGAGACGCCCGCAATGGCGACGATTTCACCGGCCTTGAGCTGAAGCGAAACGCCATCCAGGCGGTCTTGCCCCGCATCGGCCGTGCTGACGCCTTCCAGCGTGCAGACCGGCAGGCCGGTTGACGGCGCGGGGCGGCGTTGTGTGGTGGTGACGGCGTGGCCGACCATCCATTGCGCCAACTGCGCCTGGCTGGTGCCGGCGGCAGGTGCTTCGGCCACCAGCTTGCCACCGCGCAGCACAGCCACCCGGTTCGACACGCGCAGCACCTCGCCGAGCTTGTGGCTGATGAAAATGATGGACAGGCCTTGCGCCACCATCTGGCCCAGCGTATCGAAAAGCGCCTCGCTTTCCTGCGGCGTCAGCACGGCGGTGGGTTCGTCCAGGATCAGGATGCGTGCACCGCGGTACAGCGCTTTCAGGATCTCGACACGCTGGCGTTCACCGACCGAGAGGCTGCCCACCTTGGCATCGGGCGCCACGGGCAGGCCAAAGCGCCGGGCCACGTCCAGCAGCCTGGCACGGGCTGCTCTGCGGCGTGAAAACAGTTGCCACAGCGGCTCGCTGCCCAGCATCACGTTGTCGAGCACACTGAGGTTGTCGGCCAGCGTGAAATGCTGGTGCACCATGCCGACACCCGCCGCCAGCGCGGCCTTGGGGTTACCCGGTGGCAGCGACTGGCCAAAGATTTCGATGTGGCCTTCGTCGGCTGTGTAGTGGCCAAAGAGGATGGACACCAGCGTGGACTTGCCGGCGCCGTTTTCACCGAGCAGCGCGAGGATTTCACCGCCGCGCAGCTCGAGCGAAATCGCGTCGTTGGCAACCAGCGGGCCGAAGCGTTTGGTGATGCCGCTGAGGCGAAGAACGGGGGCCGTCATGACGAGGCAGACCCCAGCGTGCGGCAGAACGACTGAATGGCCAACGCGGCGGGAGCTGGTGAGACTTGCAAAAGGCAATGCGGGCCTTCTATTTTTACGATCTCCATGGACGGAAGGTCTTGCTTCAGGGATTGCGCGGCAGATGCAGGAACCACCCGATCCTGCGTTGCTTGCAGATACATCACCGGCACGTGGAGCTGTTTGAGTTTATCCCTCACATTCACATGAAGAACCGCTTGAGTTCGCTTGGCCATCGCTTGCGGTGAAAGCTGCCGCAGTGCCTGTTCAAGAGAGTTTCTCAACTGGGTAGATGCAAATCTACCGAGCAAAAAGGGGCTGACAAGGCGGGTCAGAAGATGCGGAGGGATTTTCCGGGACACCCAGTTGTCCGCAAGATGGGAGACAAAGGAAAAGGCAGGGCGGGGATTTTGCGCAAAAGTACAGCTCAGGATCACTCCACGCAAGCCGGCAGGCCGGGTAGCTGCAATGGAAATGGCCAAAGGCCCGGAAAAAGATTCACCCAGTAATACGAATGGCGCTACGGTCATGCGCGCCAGGATGAACGTGTGCAAGTCGTCATAGCCCAGCGCGTCATGTCCAGGGTAGCGCACGACTTCAACTTGCATGGATGGCGCCAGTGCGTTGACCAGCGGTGCGAGCAAATCTCCTGTGCCATCCATTCCGGGTAGCAAGACGAGCCGTAGAACAGGGAGGAGGGGCGCGGTCATCCGAAAGAAGTAGGGTTTAGCAATGTGGCTTTCAGATCAACACGGGCCGCAGCACCGGCGGTTGCGCGTTTTCAGCCGAGGGATTCCCAGTGGTCATGCCGGTCGCGCCGCTCCTGGCGGTAGTTGGTGATCTCCAGACGAAGGCCGTCGGGGTCGGTGAAAAAAGTGGCCCAGTAGTCGGGTGCGTATTCGCCGTGGTTGTGCGGCTCGCTGGCGTTGATGCCTGAGCCCTGCAGCAGCCGTGCGCATTCGGCCACGTCTTCGATGGTGTCTACGCGCAGGCAGAAATGGTGAAGGCCGGGCGAGTATGAGTCGTGTCCGGCTTGCGAGCGGGCTGGCCGCAGCACATAACCGAAGTGGCGGTTGTAGTACTGGATGTGCGGTTCACCGCCTATCGTGAAGGTGTTTTTGCGGCAGCTGAGTGCCTTGAGCATCAGCTTGTCATAGAACGCTTCCGACTCGGCCATGTTGCTCACGGCAATGTAGATGTGGTCCATGCCGGTGAGCTCGGGCATGCTATTTCCAGGCGGCCAGGAACGCCAGCAACACCTTGGCCGAGTTGTCGGCAGCGATGTTCATGAAAGTGACCATCTCATTGGCGGCTTCACCGCCGCCGGCCAGGTCGCTGAGCGACCGGAAGGCGATGTAAGGCACGCTGTTGCTGTAGGCCACCATGCCTACGGCGGCGGTTTCCATGTCGAGCACGTTGGCCTGGAAGGTCTTGAAGGCGTATTCGCGGAAGGCGGCATTGTCGACAAAGGCCTGGCCCGACACGCCGTTGCCGCCCACCATCAGCTGCGGTTTGTGCGTGAGGCACACACCCGCGTTGCAGGCGCCGAGCTCGATGTTGCCCATGCCCCTGGCAACCGCGAGCATTGCGGGGTCGACTTCAAACCAGAACTTGCGTACGGGCGCGGGGTTGGCGGCGGTGCGCGTTTCGACCGGGCGCGGGTGCAGCATGCCGAAGGGCGCCAGGGTCTGCGCCTCCATGCGGGGTGGAATGGTGAACCGGCCTGGCGAGGTTTCGCGTGCCATCAGCACTTCCAGGTATTGGCTCCACTGGGTGGGTACGCTGACGTCGCCGATGTGCAGGGCCGGGTTGACGCCGCCGGCGATGCCGCTGAAGACGATATGTGTGATGTTGAAACGGTCTAGCACCAGCTGTGTGTTCATGGACGCATTGACCATGCTGATGCCGGAAAGAAACAGCACGACCGGCTTGCCCTGCAGGGTACCGGTGGTGAAATCGACGCCGTTGATGCGGTGCCTGGCGGGGCCTTGCAAGCGGTTGAGCAGCAGGGTCAGTTCGGGCTGAAAAGCCGACATCACCGCGATCCGGGGTGTGGCGTCAAGCCGGACTGGGATACCGGCAACTGCGCCAGGCGCATGAGCTGGGTTGGGTGGGGCCGGCGCTGGACCCGCGCACCCCAAAAGGCCCAATGACAGGACGGCCAGGAATGCCAGCGGCGCCGCGGCCCGCCAGGCAGCAGGCTGGCTGAAAAGAAAACGCCGCAGGCAAAACAGGGAATGCATACGGCGTTTTCAGGTGGGGCGGTGAAACGCCGGCTTATTTGGCGGTGGACTTGGGCTGGCCGTCGTCGACCTTGACGGTGAACTTGCCGGCCAGGATATCGGCTTCTTTGGCCTTGACCTTGGCGACGATGTCGGCAGGTACCTTTTTCTCGAAGGTGCCCAGCGGGGCGAGTTCGGAGCCCTTGTACTTCATCATGGAATAGGGGCCGTAGTCCTCGGCCTTGAACTTGCCTTCCTTGACGGCCTTGATGGCGCGGTCGATGCTGGGCTCCATGTTCCAGAGGGCTGACGCCACCACGGTGTCGGGGTATTTGTCTTGTGTGTTGATCACATTGCCGATGGCCAGCTTGCCTTTTTCCTTGGCGGCGTCGCTCACGCCAAAGCGCTCGGCGTACATCACGTCAGCGCCCTTGTCGATCATGGCGAAAGCGGCTTCCTTGGCTTTGGGCGGGTCAAACCAGCTGTTGATGAAGCTCACGCTGAACTCGACCTTGGGGTTGGTTTCTTTCGCGCCGGCCATGAAGGCATTCATCAGGCGGTTGACTTCAGGAATCGGGAAACCGCCGACCATGCCGATCTTGTTGCTCTTGGTCACGCCGCCGGCGATCATGCCGGAGAGGTAGGCGGGCTCCTGGATGTAGTTGTCGAACACCGAGAAGTTGGGCGCCTGCACCTTGCCCGACGAGCCCATGAGGAAAGATACTTTCGGGAAGTCCTTGGCGACCTTGCGGGCCGCGGCTTCCACTGCAAAAGCTTCGCCGACGATGAGCGCGTTGCCGGCCGTGGCGTATTCGCGCATGACACGTTCGTAGTCGGCATTGGAGACGTTTTCAGTGGCCTTGTATTCGATCTCGCCGCGCGCTTCGGCGGCTTTGAGCGCCTTGTGCAGGCGGCTGACCCATTGCTGCTCAAACGGCACGGTGTAGATGGCCGCAACCTTGGGTTTGGCTGCTTGGGCAAGGGCAAAGCCGGGCAGGGCGGCTGCGAGGGCGGTGGCCAGCAGGACGAGCTGGCGGCGCTTGAAGGTCTGAGGCATGGGACTCTCCGGGTTGGTGGGTTCAGATTCGGAAAAACAGTGGCAAGAAATCAAGAGGCTTCCGCTTTTTCCAGCCGGCGCCGCGGAACCGGCTTTGCCGGGCCGCAGGCGCAGTCCCCTGCAAGGGGAGAAGGCTCTACACGCAGTGAGCGTCCGACAGGGGTGTGCATTACTTCGTTCCGAAAATGCGGTCGCCGGCGTCGCCCAGGCCCGGCAGGATGTAGCCGTGGCTGTTGAGCTCGCGGTCGATCGCGGCGGTGTAGATCGGCACGTCCGGGTGGGCGGTCTGCAGGGCCTTGATGCCCTCCGGGCAGGTCAGCAGGCAGACGAACTTGATGGATTTGGGGTTGAGTTCTTTCAGCCGCTCGACTGCGGCAATGGCCGAGTTGCCGGTGGCGAGCATCGGGTCAACCACGACGATGTCGCGCTCTTCCATGTCGTGCGGCATCTTGAAGTAGTACTCGACCGCAGTCAGGGTTTTCGGGTCGCGGTACAGGCCGACGTGGCCGACACGGGCGCCGGGTACCACGCTGAGCATGCCCTCAAGAATGCCGTTGCCGGCGCGCAGGATGGAGACAAACACCAGCTTCTTGCCGTCGATGACTTTGGAGGTGGTGGTTTCCAGCGGGGTCTCGATCTCGATGTCCTGCATCGGCATGTCGCGCGTGACCTCATAGGCCATCAGCATGCTGAGCTCGTTGAGCAGGGTGCGGAAGGTGTTGGTGGAGGCGTCCTTGCGGCGCATCAGGGTGAGCTTGTGCTGTACCAGCGGGTGGTCGATCAGGTGGACTTTGTTGCTCTGGATGGTCATTTTCTTGTGTGCCTCTGTGTTCTGTCTTTGCTTTGTCTGGTTGTTATTTTTGTTCCGCTCTTGCCTGTCCGATCCGCGCATCTTTCAAGGCGATGCTCAGAAAACGGTGCCGTCGCTTTCGATGTTCAGGGGCGGCAAACCTTGATGCAATTGCTGTGCCAGTGCACGCCCTGCGGCCCAGGTGCCGCCTTCGAGCACGCAGGCCAGCGGCATCTGCTCGGCGGTCAATCCCAGCTGCTCGCGCACCAGTGGCGCGAGCTCGTCGAGAAGGGCCACGGTGAGCGCGCGCCACTCTACGATGAGTTCGTCGCCAGCGGCATGCAGGCGCCCCGCTTGGGCCGGGTCTTTCAGTACCAGCACACCGGCGTCAAGGAACAGGCCGCCGTTGCGGTATTCGGGCAGGCCGGTCAGCGCGTCAAGCCCTTTGACCTGCACACCGGCCCACTCGAAAGGCTCCAGCAGTGAATAGGTGAGCCACTGCGACAGCTTGTGAAAAGGCATCCAGCCGTGACTGGGCCCAGCTTTTTCGGACTCATCGTCGCCTGCCGCGCTGTGCTGCCAACAGTCGCCCAGGGGAATGGTGCCCAGGACATTTTGAGCCGGCCAGATGGACGACAGACTGGTGAGCAGCACCGACAGCAACTCGTGCGCCTCGATGGCGCTTTGCCCGGGCTGCACCAGCGCTTCAAACAAATGGCCGGGGCGGCCGCGCTGGCCAAAAAGCGCAGGTTGATCCTGCAGCGCCTGGCCCAGGCGTCGCAGCAGTGCGGCGCGGCCTTCGAGGCCGATCAGCGGGTTCTCGGGTGTGACCTGGAAAGCCTGGACCAACTGGTCTGCGGTAATGGTTTTGAGCTTGAGGGCATCGGCTTGCAGCGGTTGCTGTGGATCGCTGGAAAAAAGCCCGGCCATGAAGGCATGAAAACTTGCCACGCCCAAGCCTTCGGAGCGGCTGTATTCGCTGCAGGGATGCTCTCCCTGGGCGGCTTCGAGGTAGTGCCACTGGGCGCCGGCACCGGCATCCAGCAGCACGCTGATCAGTGCGAGGTCAATCTGGGCACGGGCGCGCCCGGCAGCCGTGGCGGATGCCAGCCCTTCGTTCAGTTGGGCCAGGCGGTCAATGCCGCCAGCTTCGAAATGTCGCCAGCGGCTGTGGTACGGAATGTCCAGGTCCGGATAGCGGGCGCGGGTGATTTCGGCAACCAGCGCAGCGGCGGTGGTCATAGCGCCGTCGTTGACGGTAAACCAGGCGGATTCGCCGCGGCGTGCGCGCTCAAGCAGGGCAGAGGCGCGGGCCCGTATGGTTCTGGTGGAACGCAATTCTGCGGCGGCGCTGATGCCTCGCAGGTTTCCGGCGATGGTGTAGGTGGCGTTGGCGGGGTTGCGAGGACTGTCAGGAAGAGGCGTGGTTTCAGACATCCAGCCCCCGGCCCTTGGCTTTTTTCAGTTCTTCGGCGTCGGGCACCGCGCCAGGGGTGAAATAGCCTGCGGCCATCTTGGCGTCCATTTCGACCTGGGCGTCGGCCGGGATCATGTGTTCGGGAATGTTGATGCGCTGAACCACTTCGATGCCCGCGCGGGTGATGGCGTCGTACTTCATGTTGCTCATGGAGACAAGGCGGTGGATTTTGCGGATGCCCAGCCAGTTGAGCACGTCGGGCATGAGTTCCTGGAAGCGCATGTCCTGCACGCCGGCCACGCATTCCGTGCGGTTGAAGTACTGGTCGGCGGTGTCGCCGCCCACCTGACGCTTGCGGGCGTTGTAGACCAGGAACTTGGTGACCTCGCCGAGCGCCCGGCCTTCCTTGCGGAAATAGGACACCAGGCCCACGCCGCCGCGCTGGGCACCCTGGATGCATTCTTCAATAGCATGTGTGAGGTAAGGGCGGCAGGTGCAGATGTCGGAGCCGAAGACGTCGGAGCCGTTGCATTCGTCATGCACGCGGGCTGTGAGCTCGATATCGGGGTTGGCGAGGTCGCGCGGGCGGCCAAAGATGTAGGCCGTGAGGCCGCCGATGGGCGGCAGGAAAACTTCCAGGTCGCTGCGGGTGACGAGCTCGGGGTACATGCCGCCGGTTTCTTCAAACAGCACGCGGCGCAAATCGGTTTCGCTGCAGCCGAAGCGGCGGGCAATTTCGGGCAGGTACCAGACGGGTTCGACGGCGACCTTGGTCACCATGGCCGCGCCGCCGGCTGTCAAAAACTTGCCGTCGGCCTTGAGGCGACCGGACTGCAGGGCTTCGATCACCTCGGGCAGGATCACGTGGGCCTGGGTTACGGCGATGGTCGGCCGGATGTCGTAGCCCGCTGCCAGTTCGTTGGAAAAGACGTCTGCCACCATGGCGCCCCATGGGTCCATGGCGACGATGCGGCCGGGCTCGCTCCATTGCGGGTAGGGGCCGATCACGTCGGTCGGCGAGGTGTTCGTCAGGTCGGCCTTGTGGCTGGCTTTGAGCGCCCCGGAAGCAACGGCGAGCGCGCGGTAGACGCTGTAGGAGCCGCTGTGCGTGCCGATGACGTTGCGGTGGCTGCGTTTGGTGGTGGTGCCTACCACCGGGCCGCGTTCGGCGGCCGTGGCGGCGGCCCAGCGGATGGGCAGGGCGCCATAACCTCCCGCGTGAGAGGTCAATCGGATGTGGGAGGCCGCAGGGCTGGCCGGAACTGTGGGGGCAGAAGTGGAGACGGGCGAAGAAACAGGCACAGGGGTAGCCGGCCTTGAATCAGGTGACTTGGCGGCAACTTCAACAGGCATTGCGGATCCTTAAAAAATCCAATGTAGCCATGCGTGCCGGGATTGACAAGCCCGGCAGTTTTGCCGGGTCGTTAATTTGCGACAGGCCCGGCCGAACGCACCGGGTCTGTGCGCAGGCTCAGCGTTTTTTGCCGCCGAAGATGCTGCCGAGGACGCCGCGGATGATTTCCCGGCCCACGGCTGAGCCCATGGTGCGCACGGCGGACTTGGCCATGCTTTGCGCCAGGCCGTCGTGTTTGCCGCCGCGCGGGCCCGTGGTGCCGAACAGGACGTCGTTGAGTCCGCCCATGATGCCGCCCGAATCGGTTTGCCCAGCCGCGCCGCCTTGGGGTGCCTTGGCCGCCTCCGTGGCCGCGACTTCCGCGCGGCCTTTGATGGCTTCGTAGGCCGACTCGCGGTCTACGGTCTTTTCGTAGGCGCCGGCCACCAGTGAATTTTGCAGCAGCTGCTGGCGTTGTGGCGGTGTGATGGGGCCGATCTGGCTGCCTGGAGGCAGCACGTAAACGCGTTCCGTCACGCTGGGGCGGCCTTTGCTGTCGAGAAAGCTCACCAGGGCCTCGCCAACGGCCAGTTCGGTGATCGCGGTTTCGATGTCGAGGCCGGGCTTTTGCCGCATGGTCTGGGCGGTGGCCTTGACGGCTTTCTGGTCGCGGGGCGTGAAGGCGCGCAGGGCGTGCTGCACCCGGTTGCCGAGCTGGGCCAGTACCGAATCGGGGATGTCCAATGGGTTTTGCGTCACGAAATACACGCCGACGCCCTTGGAGCGCACCAGGCGCACCACCAGCTCGATGCGCTCGACCAGCACCTTGGGCGCTTCGTTGAAGAGCAGGTGGGCTTCGTCAAAGAAGAAGACGAGCTTGGGCTGGTCCGGGTCGCCGATTTCAGGCAGTTGTTCGAACAGCTCGGACAGCATCCACAGCAGGAAGGTGGCGTAGAGGCGCGGCGAGTTCATGAGCTTGTCGGCGGCCAGGATGTTGATCACCCCTTTGCCATCAACGGTTTGCATGAAGTCGCTGATGTTGAGCATGGGCTCGCCGAAGAACTTGTCGCCGCCCTGGCTTTCGACCTGCAGCAGCCCGCGCTGGATGGCGCCCACACTGGCGGCGCTGACGTTGCCGTACTTGGTGGTGAACTCGCTGGCGTTGTCGCCGACGTACTGCAGCATGGCGCGCAGGTCTTTGAGGTCGAGTAGCAGCATGCCGTTGTCGTCGGCAATCTTGAACACCAGGTTGAGCACGCCGGCCTGGGTTTCGTTGAGGTTGAGCATGCGGCCCAGCAGTAGCGGGCCCATGTCGGAGATGGTGGCACGCACGGGGTGGCCCTGTTCGCCGAAGACGTCCCACAACGTAGCGGGGCAGGCCAGCGATTCGGGGAGGTCGATGCCCCGTTCCTTGAGGATGCCGGCCATTTTGTCGCCAATGGTGCCGGCCTGGCTGATGCCGGTCAGGTCCCCTTTGACGTCGGCCATGAAGACCGGGACACCGATTTTCGAGAAGTTTTCGGCCAGTGTTTGCAGCGTGACGGTCTTGCCGGTGCCGGTGGCCCCGGTGATCAGCCCATGGCGGTTGGCCAGCGCGGGGAGGATCTCGCAGTGGATGGAATCGTGCTTGGCAATCAGTAACGGCTCGGCCATGGGGTGTCCTGGAGTGAAAAAGTAAAATGCGGGTTGTAGATTAAATCAATTAATCAGTCTGAAAAGGGATTCTTCGTGGCCGGTCACAGTAAATGGGCGAATATTCAACACCGCAAGGGGCGCCAGGATGAAAAACGCCAGCGCATCTGGACCCGTGTGATGCGTGAAATCATGGTGGCGGCCCGCATGGGAGGCGGCGACCTGGGCACGAATCCGCGCCTGCGCCTGGCAGTGGACAAGGCCAAGGCGGCCAACATGCCCAATGAGAACGTCAAATACGGCATTGCCAAGGCCACCGGCAGCCTGGAAGGCGTGCATTACGAGGAAGTCCGCTACGAAGGCTACGGCATAGGCGGCGCGGCCATCATCGTCGACTGCATGACCGATAACAAGGTGCGTACCGTGGCTGAAGTGCGGCACGCTTTTTCCAAACACGGCGGCAACATGGGCACCGAAGGCTCGGTGGCTTTCCAGTTCAAGCACTGCGGCCAGTTGATTTTTGCGCCCGGCACCAGTGAAGACAAGATCATGGAAGTCGCGCTGGAGTCCGGCGCCGACGACGTGATCACGCATGAAGACGGAGCCATTGAGGTGTTGACGCCCTATACGGATTTTGAAGCCGTGAGGAACGCGCTGGAAGCCGCAGGCCTCAAGCCCGAGATTGCCGAAGTCACCATGCGCGCCGACAACACCATAGAACTTGCCGGCGAGGATGCCCGCAAGATGCAAAAACTGCTGGACGTGCTGGAAGACCTGGACGATACCCAGGATGTGTTCCATAACGCCGAGTTGTCTGACTAAGCAAACCAAACACGCAGCCACAATGAAGCAACAACGCCACAACGGCAAAAGCAAAGCCAGGTACACAATGAAAGCAGCAGCATGAAAGTTTTAGTGGTGGGTGGCGGTGGCCGTGAGCACGCCCTGGCCTGGAAACTGGCGCAGTCTCCCAAGGTTCAGGCGGTGTATGTCGCCCCAGGCAATGGCGGCACTGCGCTGGATGCGCGTCTTGAAAATGTTGACATCACCGACGTGAAGGCGCTGCGCGAATGGGCGCTGGCCGAAAAGATCGCGCTGACGGTGGTAGGTCCCGAGCAGCCGCTTGCGGCCGGTATCGTTGACGAGTTCCGTGCGCACGGCTTGCGGGTTTTTGGCCCGACCAAGGCGGCGGCGCAGCTGGAGAGCTCCAAGGCGTTCTCCAAGGCCTTTATGAAGCGCCACGGTATTCCGACGGCTGAATATGAAACCTTCACCGACGCCGCGGCGGCCCACGCCTATGTGGACGAAAAAGGCGCACCCATCGTCGTCAAGGCTGACGGTCTGGCGGCCGGCAAGGGCGTGGTGGTGGCCATGACGCTGCATGAGGCACACGAGGCCATCGAATTCATGCTGGCACCGAACCCCGACTTCAACCCGCTTGGCGTGGCGCACAACGAAGGTGGCGCGCGCGTGGTGATTGAAGAATTTTTGCAGGGTGAAGAAGCCAGTTTCATCGTGATGTGCGACGGCAAGAATGTGGCCGCCATGGCGACCAGCCAGGACCACAAGCGCCTGCTGGACGGCGACGAAGGCCCCAATACCGGCGGCATGGGCGCGTATTCACCGGCCCCGGTCGTTACCCCCGAAGTGCACGGCCGCGCCATGCGCGAGATCATCCTGCCGACCATCAAGGGCATGGAAAAAGACGGCATTCCGTTCACCGGCTTTTTGTATGCCGGCCTGATGATTGATGCGGAAGGCAAACCGAAAACACTGGAATTCAACTGCCGCATGGGCGACCCGGAGACGCAGCCGATCATGATGCGCCTCAAAACCGACCTGTATGAGGTGATGATGGCCGCCACCTCGGGTGCGCTGGACCAGATCGAGCTGGACTGGGACCGCCGGCCAGCCCTGGGGGTGGTGATGGCCGCGCACGGCTATCCGCTGAGCCCGCGCAAGGGTGACGTGATTCATGGGTTGCAAAAAGGCGTCGATGCGGCCGAAGACGCGATGGTGTTTCATGCCGGAACACGCAAGCAGGGCGACGCGACGGTAACAGTTGGCGGCCGGGTCCTGTGTGTGACGGCGCTCGGCAGCACGGTGAAAGCCGCGCAGCAACGTGCCTACGAAGTTGCCCAGGACATCGGATTTGATGGCGCGCAGTACCGCAAAGACATCGGCTGGCGCGCGGTCAAGTCCTGATCGGCACATGAGCGCTGGTTTTTCCCTCCGCCCTTCGGGTAACACTTCAGCATGACCGATATTCCAGGCGTTCGAGACTTTCTGCTGGCGCTTCAGCAGCGCATCACCGGCGCGGTTTCCGGGATCGACGGCCAGCCCTTTACGGCTGACCATTGGCAGAAATCGCCCGGCGAGACGTTGCAAGGTAACGGAATCACCATGATCCTGGAGCAGGGCCAGGTGTTTGAGCGTGCCGGCTGCGGGTTCTCGCATGTGCGGGGCCCCAAGCTGCCGCCTTCGGCAACGCAGCACCGTCCGGAATTGACAGGCGCACCGTTTGAGGCCCTGGGGGTTTCGCTGGTATTCCACCCGCGAAACCCCTACGTTCCGACAGTCCATATGAATGTGCGCATGCTGGCCGCGACCCCGGTGGCAGGCTCAGGCGAGCCCGTCTGTTGGTTCGGTGGAGGCATGGACCTGACGCCTTATTACGGATTTGAGGAGGATGCGGTGCATTTCCATCAGACCTGCAAGGACGCGCTGGCACCGTTTGGCGACGACAAGTACCCCCGGTTCAAACAATGGTGTGATGAGTACTTTTACCTGAAGCACCGGCAGGAGCAGCGTGGAATTGGCGGCGTTTTCTTTGACGATTTCCAGGAGCTGGGCCTGGACCAGAGCTTTGCCCTGATGCAGGGTGTTGCGGACTCGTTCCTACAGGCTTATTTGCCAATTGTTGAGCGGCGCAAGGACACGCCGCACGGTGAGCGGGAGCGTGAATTCCAGCTTTACCGGCGAGGCCGGTACGTGGAGTTCAACCTTGTATGGGACCGTGGCACGCACTTTGGTTTGCAGTCCGGGGGGCGCACGGAGTCGATCCTGATGTCCATGCCGCCGCTGGCGAGCTGGTCTTATCAGCGGGGCGTAGAGGCTGGCAGCCCTGAAGAGCGCCTGTACACGGAGTTTTTGCCAAGACGGGACTGGGTTTGATGGCAGTGCCGTCACCTGCGCAAAAGCGCATCGGTATGTTTGGCGGTGCGTTTGATCCGCCGCACAGTGCACATGTTGCGCTGGTGCAGGAGGCGATCCGGCAGTTTGGCCTTGATACCCTGTACGTCGTCCCGACCGGCCACGCCTGGCACAAGTCACGCGCCTTGAGCTCGCCGGCGCACAGGCTTGCCATGGCCAGGCTGGCTTTTGGCGATATTTCTGGCGTTCGGGTGGATGCGCGCGAGGTTGAACGCAGCGGGCCGACTTTCACCGTTGACACGCTTTTGGCGCTCCAGGAGGAGAATCCGGGCGCCCAGCTTTACCTGTTCATTGGTGCGGATCAATTTGCCGTCTTCAGGCAATGGCACCGGTGGCAGGACATTCTTGACCTTGCTATAATTTGTATAGCTGATCGCGCACAATCCACGCTGGCTGGAGCTCAATTTGAGTCCTACGAAAGCCGCAGCAACCGTTTTGTCCTGCTCAATCTTCCCCTGATGCCTGTCAGCGCTACCCAGATTCGCCAGTTAATGGCCTCCGGAGCCGCGGTGACAGAGGGAATTACCCAGTTGGTCCCTGAAGCCGTTGCGCGTTATATTTCACTTCACCAGCTGTACGGTTCCCATTAATTTCTCACTTTATCGAAGCAAAACACTGCATGACATCCACCACCGTCAAAACCTCCGCCGCCGCCGACAAAAAGGACGTGCAGAAACTGCAGCGTGCCATCATTGACGGTCTGGAAGACGTCAAGGCGCAGGACATCCAGGTGTTTGACACGGAGCACATCACGTCATTGTTCGAGCGCGTGATCATCGCCTCCGGCAGCTCCAACCGCCAGACCAAGGCATTGGCCGCCAGCGTGCGGGATGCCGTGCGGGACGCAGGTTTTGCCAAGCCGCGCATCGAAGGCGAAGACAACGGGGAATGGATCATTGTCGATTGCGGCGCCGCCGTGGCGCACATCATGCAGCCGACCATTCGTCAGTACTACCACCTGGAAGAGCTCTGGGGCGACAAACCCATCAAACTCAAGCTGGGCGCGCCCGCGCCGCTGGTGAAGGCGTCCAAAGCCGATGCCGAGCCCGAGGCCAAACCCAAGGTCTCCCGCGCTGGCGCGAAAACTTCCGCGAAACCAGGCGCAAAGACCACCGCGAAATCGGCAACCAAAGCACCTGCAAAGGCGCCGACCGCCCCCGATTCAAGCTATGTGGGCCGGGTTGGCAAGACCAATGACTGGACCGCCAAGCGCAATGCCGCCACGCCGGCTACCGAACCAGCCGCAAAGCCGGCACGGGCAGGCGCCAAAGCGGCTCCTGGCAAGTCATCGGCAAAGCCTGCGGTTAAAACACCGATTGTCAAAGTGCCCGTAGCCAAAAAGGTGGCGGCGAAGAAAACAGCAGCGAAAACCGCCGCTAAAACGGCAGCCCGCAAACCCGCCGCCAGGAAAACTCCGTCCCGGA
Organism: Polaromonas sp. P1_F4; assembly: GCF_056405675.1. Lineage (NCBI taxonomy): Bacteria > Pseudomonadati > Pseudomonadota > Betaproteobacteria > Burkholderiales > Comamonadaceae > Polaromonas > Polaromonas sp. P1_F4. The sequence goes on from NZ_JBFUBP010000001.1 coordinate 1,047,193, forward strand.
GCAAATGAGGCTCACGATCGTAGCGGTCGGCCAGAAAGTGCCCGACTGGGCGCAAACGGCTTATGACGACTACGCCAAGCGCTTCCCGCCAGAGCTGAAAGTCGAGCTCAAAGCCGTCAAGACCGAACCGCGCGCCTCCAAGACCCTGGAAAACCTGCTGTCGGCTGAGCGCGGGCGCATAGAAGCGAGCATCGCCCGCGGCACCCGCGTCGTGGCGCTCGATGAACGCGGCACGGCCGTCACTACTGTGGCACTGGCTGAACGACTCAAGGCCTGGCAACTCTCCGGTGACGACGTCGCCATCGTTATCGGCGGGCCCGACGGGCTGGACGCCGGTTTCAAACAGTCTGCGCATGAGCGCCTGCGCCTGTCGGACCTGACCTTGCCCCATGCCATGGTGCGCGTGCTTCTGATTGAGCAGCTTTACCGCGCCTGGAGCATCACGATCAATCACCCCTATCACAGAGAGTGATGAACCCCCACGGTCGCTCACTTCGTGTAGCTTCCTGCCCCCCGAGGGGGCCGTTGCGCCTGCGGCCCGGCAAAGCCGGTTCCGCGGCCCCTGCTGGTTTGAATACCCAAATACCTGAATAACCTGCTGTATGCCTGAATTTATCTACCTGGCCTCGCAAAGCCCACGACGGCGTCAATTGCTGGAGCAACTGGGCGTGCGGCACGAACTGCTGCTGCCGGACGCCGATGAGGACGCTGAGTCGCTGGAGGCGGTGCTCAAAAACGAGGCGCCCGCTACTTACGTCCAGCGTGTCACTGGCCTCAAGCTCGATGCGGCAGTTGCCCGCATGAAGCGGCGCAAGCTGCCGCCGGCGCCCATCCTTTGTTCGGACACTACGGTGGCCATGGGGCGGGTGATTTACGGCAAGCCGGAGGACGAGAAAGACGCGGCCCGCATGCTGCGCGAGCTTTCGGACGGCACGCACAGGGTGCTGACCGCCGTGGCGGTGCAGTCCGGGCGCCGTCGTTTCGAGGCGCTGAGCACTTCGCGTGTCAGTTTTGACGCGCTGACGCCCGCGCAGATCCGCAGTTATGTGGCCAGTGGCGAGCCCATGGGCAAAGCCGGCGCATATGCTGTGCAGGGCAGGGTGGCGATGCACATCAGCCGCATCGACGGCTCCTACAGTGGCATCATGGGGCTTCCGCTGAGGGAAACCGCCCAACTGCTGCAGGCCGCGGGCATTCGCCTCTAGCGCCTCCAGCCAACTCAATTTTCCAAAAGACATGCAACAAGACATCCTGATCAACTGGTCTCCCCAGGAAACCCGGGTGGCGGTGGTCGAACACGGCGCGGTGCAGGAGCTTCACGTCGAACGCACCCTGGAACGCGGCCTGGTCGGCAATGTGTACCTGGGCAAGGTCGCCCGCGTACTGCCCGGCATGCAGTCGGCCTTCATCGACATCGGTCTGGACCGTGCAGCCTTTCTGCACGTGGCAGACCTCATGAGCAGCATCAACAGCCGTCATGCCGACACGGATGCCCAGGCAGCTGGCGGCTTGACGTCACCGGCCATGGCGTCGCTACAGCCGATTGAAAAGCAGCTGTTCGAAGGGCAGGCGGTCATGGTGCAGGTCCTCAAGGACCCGATAGGTACCAAGGGCGCGCGGCTGACGGCGCAAATCAGCATTGCCGGCCGGTTGCTGGTGTTTTTGCCGCAGGACAACCATATCGGTGTGTCGCAAAAAATACCACCCAGGCAACGCGAAGAGCTTCGTCAACGGGTTCAGGCCCTGACTGCAGACATGGGTGGCGGATTCATACTGAGAACCAATGGCGAGGATGCGACAGACGCTGAACTGGCAGAGGACATCACCTACCTGCGCAAGACCTGGGGACGGATCAAGGATGCATCTATACGTTTACCTCCCGCCTCTGTGCTTCACCAGGATCTCAATTTGCTGCAGCGCGTATTGCGTGATCTGGTGGTGGAGGAAACGCAGACAATCCGCATTGATTCACGTGAGCAGTTTGAAAAGCTGAAGGCATTTGCTGTGGAGTTCATGCCGGCAACCGAGCCGAAGCTTCAGCACTACGGCGGCGAACGTCCTATTTTTGACTTGTTCAACATTGACGAGGAAATTGCCAAAGCGCTGGGCCGGCGGGTCGATCTCAAATCAGGCGGTTACCTGATCATCGACCAGACGGAAGCGCTGACAACCGTCGATGTCAATACCGGTGGATTTGTCGGTGCCCGCAACTTCGACGACACGATTTTCAAGACCAACCTGGAGGCATCGCAGGCGATTTCCCGGCAGCTACGCCTGCGCAACCTTGGCGGTATTGTGATCGTCGATTTCATCGACATGATCAAGGAAAACCACCGCGATGCGGTGCTGACCGAATTTCAGAAACAGCTTTCACGAGACCGTATCAAGACCAGTGTCAACGGTTTTTCCGCGCTGGGCCTGCTGGAGATGACGCGCAAGCGCACCCGCGAATCGCTGGCCCATCAGCTTTGTGAGCCCTGCGCAGCCTGTATGGGCAAAGGCGTGGTTAAAACCGCGCGGAGCGTGACCTACGACATCCTGCGCGAAATCCTGCGCGAAGCGCGGCAGTTCAACCCGCGCGAATTCAGGGTGGTGGCTTCGCCCAAGGTGATAGAGCTTTTCCTCGATGAAGAGAGCCAGCATCTGGCCAGCCTGAGCGACTTCATTGGTAAACCCATTTCCCTGCAGGCGGAAGCGGCGATGGCTCAGGAACAATACGACATTGTGCTGCTGTGACCTTCATGCCCCTTTCAATGTTCAGCCAGAACCGCCAACCCATTCCCATCCTGGTCTATCACCAGATCGCCGAGGCGCCGCCAAAGGGCAGCAGCCCGTTTCGCGGCCTCTACGTGGCGCCCGCGGCTTTCGCGCGGCAAATGGCCTGGCTCAAGCTGCTCGGCTACACGGGTCTGTCCATGGGCGCGCTGCAGCCCTACCTGCGCGGCGAGCGCGGGGGCAAGGTGGTGGGCATCACCTTTGACGACGGCTACCGGAACAACCTCACGCATGCCCTGCCGGCGTTGGTGAAGCATGGCTTTTCGTCTACCTGCTACGCGGTCAGTGGGTTGTTGGGCAAAACCAATATCTGGGACGACAACATCGGCATTCCGCAGACCCCGCTGATGGACGAGGCCGAGATCCGACAATGGGTGGCGGGCGGGCAGGAGATTGGCTCGCATACGCACCGGCACGTCAACCTGCTGGAAACCGACGAGTCTGGTTGTCGTGAGGAGATGGTGCTCGGAAAAACCGGGCTGGAGGCCGTCATAGCCCGGCCGGTCGAGCATTTCTGCTATCCCTACGGCCATTACGAGGCCAGGCACGTCGAGTTGGTCCGGGAACTGGGTTTTGCCACCGCCACCACCACACAGCGCAGTCGCTGCCATAGCGGCGCTGATCTGCTGCAGTTGCCGCGGGTGCCCGTACTGCGCTCAACCACCTTGCCGGTGTTCTGGCTCAAGATCGCCACGGCCTACGAGGACCGCCGGAAAAAATGAGCCCGCCCGATTCCCCATCCCAGAAACTGCGCGTCGCCGTCTTCAACCGCACTTTTTCGCCGACCGGCGGCGGCGCTGAGCGCTATTCCATCGCCCTGGTCGAGCAGCTCTCGGCTAGGCACGAAGTGCATGTGTTCGCGCAGGAAATCGATCACCAGTGGCCCGGTGTAACTTATCACAAGGTATCGGCTCCGCTGCGCAAGCCGCGCTGGGTGAATCAGCTGTGGTTTGCCACGGCCACCTGGTGGGCGACGCGGCACGGCTTCGACGTGGTGCATTCCCATGAAAACACCTGGCACGGCGAGGTACAGACGGTGCACGTGATGCCGGTCAAGTACAACCTGTTCCGTGCGCGCAGTGGCTTGCGTCTTGTGCTGCGCTGGATCAAGGTCGTGACCAGCCCGCGCCTGCTGGCTTACCTGGCACTGGAGCGCGCGCGTTATACGCCACGCCCAGGCCGGCAGGTGGTGGTGACCTCTGAAAGCCTGCGGCCCATCATGGGGGCAGCTTACCCGGCGTGCCGCGCGGCGGTTTCGGTTGTGACTCCGGGCATCACGCTGCCCAGCTTGCCGGTGACGTTGGATCGAAAGTGCGAGGCGAGGGGGCGGCTGGGTTTGCCGGCGGACGGCCATTGCCTGCTGTTTGTGGGCAACGATTACCGCAAGAAGGGCCTGGAGGCTTTGCTGCAGGCCCTGACGCAGCTGCCAGCCGAAGTTGTACTGGCGGTGGTGGGCAACCCTGCGCATATTGCTGAATTCCGCATGCTGGCTGGGACGCTCCAACTGAGTGCGCGGGTGTTTTTCCTGGGTGCGCTCAAGGACGTCAGTCCGGCCTACGAGGCCGCCGATATCCTGGTGCACCCCACCTTCGAGGACACCTTTGCGATGGTGGTGCTGGAGGCCATGGCCCACGGCCTGCCGGTGGTGGTCAGCGGGCCGAATTACTGCGGTATTTCCGGCCTGCTGAGCCAGGGTGTGAATGCCTTGATGCTGGATGATCCCCGGGATGCGGGTGAACTGACGCGGGTGTTGGGCGATTTGCTTGCCCAGGCGACGTTGCGGGAAACGCTGTCGGAGGGCGCTGTGGCCTTTGCCGCGCACTACCAGTGGCGTGAAATCGCGCTGCAGCAGGAGGCGCTGTATTTTTCAGCTGTTGCGGCGAAGATCGCGGGTTCCTGACGACACTCAGGTGGGTCAAGCCACCAGTTTGAAATGCTTACGGCTGAAATCCAGCCCGGTCAGCGTTTCCACCTGCCGCATGAAGTGGTATTTGTTTTCCTTGGGCGTGGGCCTGTAAGCCGGGTCGATGTTCAGGACCGGTTCGGCCTCAGTGGCCAGCCATTCCTGCACCGCTTGGGGGTGCGTGCCCGTAAAAGGGGCCAGAGCCCGGCGATCAAACTGGCTGTAGGTGATTTGCGCCGCTGAGGCCTCGCCCCAGTACTTGCTGACCTGATCCAGCTTTTTCTGCATTTCCTCGTTGCGCCGTATCCAGCCGTAGTGGTAAATGTGCGCACCAGCAAGTGCGCCGTGGGGGTTACGCCCCCGTTTGTGCTGTGTAGTGACCAGCCAATATTGGCCATCGGGTGCATAGCTTCGAATGGTATTGCGGATCAAGCGGCATTCGCGGCGGTACCATCCCGGACTGATGGAAATCCAGTCGGGAGAGCCGTAAAAGTGATGGTAGTCAAACACCAGCGCTTCGACTGCGGGATTGGCATGATGGCGTTCAACACTGGCCCGAATGGCGGCAAGCTCGCCTTCGTGTACCACTTCATCGCCTTCCAGGTAGAACGCCCAATCACCGGTGCAGGAATATTGGGCGATCATTTTTTGCTGCGCGTAAACAAATCCGCGGTCTGCCATGCGCTCGTTCCACAGCGTTTCGATGATGCGGATTTTCGGGTCGTTGATGGCCTTGACGCGCTCCAGCGTGTCGTCCTCACCCTTGCCCACGGCCACGACGAATTCATCGACCAGGGGCAGCAGGGAGCGGATAGATGCTTCGAACGGAAAGCCGAGGCTTACGCCATTGCGTATGAACGTAAAGCCGCTGATTGAGACACTCATCGCAATAAACTTTCGGGTAAAGGGCCGGTCCGCGGTGGGCCGTTAGGGAAAATCGGGCAATCCGCAACCCTGGATAACTTCATATGGTCAGGCAGCAGACTGAAATCCCAGCCGATAAAGGTGAGCATAGGCTCCATTTTTTTCCAGCAATTGAAGATGGGTGCCAGACTCGATGATCCGGCCTGCCTCCATCATGATGATGCGGTCTGCATGTTGAATCGTGGAGAGACGGTGTGCAATGACCAGTGATGTCCGGCTGGATGTAAGGCGGCGGATGGCTTCCTGCACTGCGAGTTCTGACTCTGTGTCGAGTGCTGAAGTCGCCTCGTCCAGTATCAGAATCGGCGCGTCTTTATACAGCGCACGTGCAATGGCAAGCCGCTGGCGTTGTCCTCCCGACAGTTGCATGGCGTTGTGACCCAGTACGGTGTCGAGTCCGGCTGGCAGCTCGGCCAGCAATGTGGATAAATTGGCGGCAACAAGGCATGCCAGAACCCTGTCGCGGTCGACTGATTGGCCAAGGGCGACGTTTTCCGCGATGCTGCTATTGAACATGACCACGTGCTGGCTTACGAACGAGAACTGGGTTCTGAGCGATTGAAGGTTCCAGTCCCGGAGTTCCCGGCCGTCCAGGTAGATGTTTCCTGCTGTCGCGTCGACAAATCGCGGTAATAGGTTGACGAGTGTGGTTTTTCCAGATCCCGAAGTTCCCACGACCGCCAGCGTTTCTCCCGCCTTCACTGACAAATTCAACGCGTTGATTGCCGGTGGTGCATCGGCCTTGTAGGCTACGCTCACACCGACGAACTCGATATCACCACGCGCCCGATTCAATACAAAATCACCACCGGATTCGTCTTCGGTCAGATTCATCAAGTCAAGTCCACGCTCCAGTGCAGCAAGGCCGCGGGTCACCGGCGTAGCTGCGTCCGAAAGGCTTTTCACCGGTGCGATCAGTAGCAGCATGGCGGTCACGAATGCCACGAAGCCGCCGACACTTGTGGTGTTTTCTGCGCTTTGAAGCAGGGCCACGGAGATGACCGCTGAAAGCGCCATGGCGGCCAGCACCTGCGTAATGGCGCTCATCCCCGCGTAGGCCGCCGTCGATTTCATGGAAAGCCGGCGCAGGGAATGACTGAGGACTTCAAAGCGGTTGGCCTGACGTTGCTGGGCGCCATGCAAGCGAACGTCGCGATGCGCCAGGACATTCTCCTCGACCACATACGCGAGGTTGTCGGTCGCAGTCTGGCTTTCCTTGGTCAATCGGTAGAGCCGTTTTGAAAGAATCTGGATCACGAAAGCCACCGCGGGGAAAAGCAGGGCGACGATCAACATCAGTTTCCAGTTCAGGAAGACCAGGTAACCGATCAGCGCAACCAGCGTCAGTACGTCCCGTGCAAGTTTCATGACCGCATTGATCAGCATCGAGGAGCCGTTAAAAACCTCGTACACCACGGTGTTCGCAATTGCACTGGAACTCTGGTCCGCAAACAGGTTGAGCCGTGCGCTCAGCAGTTTGCCGAACATGGCTTCACGCAATCGTGTTAATCCGTCATTGGTGACTTTTGCAAGTGCAAACTGAGCCAGAAAGCCCGAAAGTCCGCGCAGCGTAAACAGAACAATCAGCGCAAGGGGGACCAGCCAGAGATTGAAGCCGTCACGCTGAAAGCCGCGATCCAGGAGTGGCTTGAGAAGCGCAGGAACCAGGGGTTCGGTTGCCGATGCGACGATGGTCGCACCCACCGCAAGTGCCCAGCCTGCTTTTGAATCCTTGAAGTATGGCCATACGCGGGTAATTCGGCGCGCCAGTGAAAGCCTGGGCACCACTGGAGTTTCAGGAGTGGGGGGCGGAGTGCTCAAGCGCGACTCCCTCGCATACCATGCGGCACGGCGGCTTCAGGTGGCTTGCTCAGACCGGCGGAAAGAAGCAAACCCAGGCAGACACAGAAGAAGTCACCTATGAGTGCGTCATACAGCGACGAGTTGAAAAGACATGCAATGGCCAGACCGGCAAGAACGCACAGCGTAGCACGCGCATAGATTTTTTCCATCCGCCATGCATCCGAAAGTACCGTCCCCATCAAGGCGAGCAGAAGTGCAATGCCGGGGATTCCGAGCTGAACTCCCCACAGGAGATATTCCTGGTGTGGATTTCCGTTGCCAGCGATATCAATGTGAGCCGGGTTTTGCCGTTTCTCCAGGCGGTTGTATTCGGTGCTCCAGCTGCCGATACCCGCGCCCCATAACGGTTTCTCTTCGACAATTTCCAACGCGCGTCGCCAAAAGGCAAGCCGTATTCCGGATGAAGTCGCTGACTCGCCTTTTGTCGAATAGGATTGAACCTCATGGGCAACCTGCGTCAGGCGGTCCCGGACCTTTGCTGAACTGGCAAACAGACCCAGGCCGATCAGGAAAGGCAGAACCACAACGGCTGCCCTATATTTTCTTGGAAGCTCCCACATGATGGCCAAAGAGAGAAGTGCGATGGCAATTGCATACCCGCTGCGTCCGTTGAGTACAAAAAAGACATTGCCCAGCGCGATCGCACATGCCGCGACAGCAAACTGCCGGCCAAACCTGCCGGGCACGATTTCCCGTAAATTCCAGCAAAGGGCCGCGAACACGGCGCTCATGATTCCCTGGTCGAGGTAGCTGGAGAAGACTGCATATTGTGTCAACGCCATATTGGAGCTAGCCCAAGGTACGGGTATACCGAGAAAAAGAGCCCATGAACTGGCAACAAGAAATAGCTGCGCAACCCCAAATGCGCAAAGCGCATAGAGTGCTTCGCGCCGATCATGAATGAGCATCATGATAAGGAGGGGCAGGAGCAGTTTGCCGTATTTCGCAAGAGATCCCACTGCGTCAGCCGACGGAGCCACTGTCCAGAGCAAGCTTAAAGTGAATGCCGCGAGCGCACCCAGTACCGCAATGGTTGTATAGCTGTTTTTGAATTCGGCTGCTTTTCTGGAAGTTGCCAGAGCAACAATGCTGAAGACCAATGCGAAGAGAAATAGCACCAGCTTGGACAGGCTGATGATTGCCATGGACAGCCCAACCGACGCAGCCATTGCGCAGACCACAACCAGCCGGAAATTGATGTTCTTGTGGGGCAAAATAATGGCGCGCTCGCTTGAGGAAAGCCTGCATTATCGGCGATTCCCGCCCACTTAAGCATCCAGCCGCTAGGGCTTGTCTGCTATGCTGTCCGGGCGCCGCGTCACTGTGCGTTTCATTGGAAAAATCCTCTTTATCACCCAGGAAAAAGGCATTCGTTGGCCAGCTTGTCCGTCATCGTCATTACCCACAATGAAGCCCGCAATATTGAAGCCTGTCTTCGCGCGGCGAATTTTGCAGACCAGCTCGTCGTGCTGGACTCGGGCAGCACGGACGACACCCTGAAGATTGCCGCTTCATTGGGCGCCGAGGTCAGCACAGCTCCCGACTGGCGCGGGTTCGGTATTCAGAAAAACCGGGCTCTTGCCCTGGCGACGTCGGACTGGGTGCTTTCGCTGGATGCAGACGAACGTGTCACCGCCCAGTTGCAGGCCGAAATCCTGGCTTGTTTGGCCGCTCCGGTCTTTGACGTGTACTCCTTCCCCAGGCTGTCGAGCTACTGCGGCCAATACATGCGCCATTCGGGCTGGTATCCGGACCGGGTGACTCGCCTGTTCCGGCGTAACGCAGCCTGTTTCAGTGAAGACCTGGTGCATGAGAGGCTGGTGACTTCGCTGCCCGTGGGGCAATTGCAATCATCGCTGATGCACGAAAGCTTCCTTAATTTCGAAGCCGTGCTCGACAAGGCCAATCGTTACTCCTCGGCTGGGGCTCAAATTCTGCGGGATAAAGGCCGATCCGCTTCCATCGGCAAAGCAGTAGGACATGGAATCTGGGCTTTTATCCGTACGTATTTCCTGCGGTTTGGCTTTCTGGATGGAAAGATGGGTTTTGTGCTTGCAGTTTCCAATGCGGAGGGCACCTATTACAGGTATCTGAAATTGTGGTTGTTGCAACGCCAGGGGCCCGATGGACATGGCTCGGCCGGTGCACCATGAAGATCAGCTTTGTCGTCCTCACATACAACCGGACGGATGCACTGCTGGCCGTGTTGCGGTCGCTTTCAAGTCAATGTGGAGAGGATCACGAGGTGGTGATCGCCGACGACGGCTCGGGGCCAGACCAGGTCGCCATGCTGCTCAATGCCTGCCCGACCTTCAAATGCTCCGTCCGCCACGTTTGGCACCCTGACGTAGGCTTTACCGCCGCGCAGGCTCGCAACCTCGGAGCCAGTCTGGCTATGGCCGACTATCTGGTTTTTCTCGACGGAGACTGCGTTCCCGGGCCGCGCTTTGTGGCGGAGCATGCTCGCCTCGCCGAGCCAGGATGTTTTGTCAACGGAAGCCGGGTATTGATCAGCCAACGTCTTACAGAACGTGTAGTCAATGGCGCTATTGATTTACCCAGCCGTCCTGTATCGTTCTGGATTCGCGCCCGGCTGCAGGGCGATAGCAACAAATTATTGCACCTCCTGTCCTGGCCATGGCGTTTATTCAGGGTACAACAAGGTTTTCAGTGGCAAGGCATTCGCAGCTGCAATCTGGGTGTTTGGCGGCGGGATTTTTTTAACGTCAACGGATTTGACGAAACTTTTCGGGGGTGGGGTCATGAAGATGCCGACTTGGTGTTGAGGCTCAGCCATATGGGAATTCGGCGCAAAAATGGTTTTATGGGTACGGAAGTATTTCATCTGTGGCACCGAGAGAATACGCGCGACCAGGAATCCATCAATAAAAACAGGGTGCTCCAGCGCATGAAAACTGCTGTCACGCAGGCGGAGAAAGGGCTGGGCCAGATTGCCCCCCAAGCACCCATCAAAATAACGCATTTGCATTGACCTGAAAAAAAACCATGAGCATCACACCCCTTATTCGCCGTCGCACCATTGCTGGAATGCTGGTTGCTGCCACGCTCCCGGCAGTGCCGGCTCTGGCGCAATTTCGCGTTGAGGTTTCCGGAGTTGGCCTGACCCAGCTGCCTATCGCCATCGCCACGTTTCGGGGAGAAGCGCAGGCACCGCAAAAGATCGGCGCCATCGTCCGGGCAGACCTTGAGCGCAGCGGCATGTTTCGATCGGTCGATACCGCAGGGGTCGTCGCGGATGAGAATACCCGTCCGGATCTGGCCGCGTGGAAGCAAAAAGGCGCTGATTCGATGGTGACCGGCAGCATTTCCCCGTTGGCAGATGGTCGTTTTGATGTTCGTCTTCGCCTCTGGGATATCGTGCGCGGACAGGATTTGGGAGGCCAGAGTTACACGGTAGGGCCTGCTGACTTGCGGCTGTCTGCACACCGCATTTCCGATTTTGTCTATGAAAAACTCACCGGCGAAAAAGGCATTTTCTCGACGCGTATCGCTTACGTGACCAAGGCGGCCCAGAAGTACAACCTCTGGGTGGCCGACTCCGATGGTGAGGGCGCGCAGTCGGCCCTGACCAGCCCCGAACCCATTATTTCGCCCGCCTGGTCGCCCAACGGCTCGCAACTGGCCTATGTGTCGTTTGAGTCGCGCAAGCCGGTAATCTATGCGCACGACGTGGCATCCGGCAAGCGACGCTTGCTGGCCAACTTTCGAGGCTCCAACAGCGCGCCCGCATGGTCGCCGGACGGCAAACAGTTGGTGGCGACGCTGAGCCGCGACGGCGGTTCACAGCTCTATGCGATCGGCCTCAATGGGGGCGAGCCCAAACGGCTGACGCAGTCTTCCAGCATAGACACCGAGCCTGCCTTCTCGCCCGATGGGCGCTACATCTATTTCGTGAGCGACCGCGGCGGCGCGCCGCAAATCTACCGCATGAACCCCAATGGTGGCAATGCCGAGCGGGTCACCTTTACCGGGACCTACAACATATCCCCGGCGCTCAGCCCCGACGGTCGATGGCTGGCCTATGTTTCCCGGGTGGGCGGCGCCTTCAAGCTGCACGTTATGGAACTTGCCAGCGGTACGGTCACTCCAATCACCGAAACCGCGGCCGATGAAAGTCCGAGCTTTGCACCCAACAGCCGATTGATTGTGTATGCCACCCAGCAGCAGGGCAGGGAAGCCCTGATGACTACAACGCTGGACGGCAAGATCAAGGCAAGACTGTCCGGGGCAAGCGGTGACATCCGGGAGCCCGATTGGGGCCCTTTCCAGCGGTGACCGGCAACACCCGGCGTTATTTTTATTTTCCATACGGCCTATTTTTTTGTAGAGGTACTTCATGAAACGCACCGTTTTTTCAATCATCTTCTCCCTTGTCCTGGCGGCCACGCTGGCAGCCTGCGGTTCCGGCGTCAAGCTGAACGACGTGCCGGTCGAGGATCGCACCGGCACGACCCAGCAAGGCGGTACACCAGGCGCGACTGGCCGTGCTGTTGCGCCGGTACAGGTTGAAGGCGCCGATGCCTCGTTGGCGGGCCCTGCCAATACCACCAAGGTCATCTACTTTGACTTCGACAGCTATGTGGTCAAGCCCGAGTTCCAGGGAGCAATCGAGGCCCATGCCAAATACCTGACGGCCAACAAGGGCCGCAAGATGGCTATTGAAGGCCATACCGACGAGCGCGGCGGCCGCGAGTACAACCTGGCTCTGGGCCAACGGCGCGCTGAGGCAGTTCGCCGCGCGCTGGGCTTGCTGGGCGTGGCTGATGCGCAAGTCGAGGCCGTGAGCTTCGGCAAGGAAAAGCCGGCAGCCACGGGCTCTGACGAGGACTCCATGGCGAAGAACCGCCGTGCTGAACTCAACTACCGTTAAACGGGGCCCGAACCGTGAACATGTTTCGGTATGCCGCGGTAGCCGCGGCCTGCATGCTGGTGTTCAATGCAAACGCCGGCCTGTTTGAAGACGACGAGGCTCGTCGCGCGATTCTCGATTTGCGTCAGAAGGTTGACGCGGCACAGCTGCGGACGGCCGAAGATCTGCGCAGGACCACCGAGGACAACGCCCAGTTACGTCGCAGCCTGCTCGATCTGTCGAACCAGATCGAGGCCCTTCGCAACGAACTCGCCACCATGCGAGGGCAGAACGAAAGCCTCACGCGCAGCGTAGCCGAGATGCAGCGCACCCAGAAAGACCTGACGACAGGCGTGGACGAGCGTCTGCGCAAGTTCGAGCCCGGCAAAGTCAATGTGGACGGCAAGGAATTCGTGGCCGAGCCCGCTGAAAAACAGGAGTTTGAAACCGCACTGGCCACGCTTCGCAAGGGCGACTTCGCAGCAGCGCAGACGAGCTTCCTGGGCTTCCTGAAGCGTTATCCGCAAACCGGTTACCGGACATCGTCCCTGTTCTGGCTGGGCAATGCGCAGTACGCCTTGCGCAACTACCGCGACGCGGTGACCAATTTTCGCTCGCTCGTGACGGCTGACCCCGACCACATGCGCGCGCCGGAGGCCATGCTTTCGCTGGCCAACTGCCAGGTGGAACTCAAGGACACCAAGTCGGCCCGCAAGACGCTGGAGGACCTGGTCAAGGCATATCCCCAGGCCGAGGCGGCTTCCGTCGCCAAGGAACGGTTGGCCAAGCTGAAGTAAGCCGCACCTCGGGCAGGCTATCCGGCCGGCCCGGGGACAAAGAGCATTCGCCCCTAAAATCGGGCGATGGACATCTCCACACTCAACAGTCTCACGGCCCAGGTTCTCTGGGCCGGTTTCATTCTCGCCATGATTTTTGGTGCGATTGCCCAACGAACGCACTTCTGCACCATGGGCGCCGTCAGCGACATCGTGAACATGGGTGACTGGACCCGTATGCGCATGTGGGGAATGGCGATCGGCGTCGCCATGATCGGTTTTTTCACCCTGGCCGCTGCCGGTGTGATTGACCCTGCCAAGACCTTGTACGCCTCCAACCGGTTTATCTGGCTCTCCGCGCTGGTGGGCGGCACGATGTTCGGTTTTGGCATGGTCCTGGCTTCCGGCTGCGGCAGCAAAACGCTGGTACGTATTGGAGGGGGCAGCCTCAAGTCCGTCGTGGTATTTGCCGTGATGGGCATCGCAGCTTTCGCCACACTCAAAGGCATCACGGCTGTGATCCGCGTGGCTACGGTTGACAAGGTTGCCGTCGATTTCACGGCCAATGCGACCTTGCCCAACTGGGTGGCCGGCGCCATCGGCATCACACCCGCCGCCGCCGGTATCGGCCTGGCCATCCTCATCGGGTTGGGCCTTATCGTCTGGGCCTTGTTCGGCAAAGAGTTCCGGCGCTTCGACAACCTGCTCGCGGGCTTGGGCATAGGCGGCGTCATTGCGGCCATGTGGTGGGTCAGCGGGCATCTTGGTTATGTGGCCGAGCATCCGGAGACGCTGCAGGAGGCCTTCCTGGCCACCAACTCGGGCCGGGCCGAGGCACTGAGCTTTGTCTCGCCGGTGGCCTATACCGTAGACTGGTTGATGTTCTTCAGCGACAAGAGCAAGGTGCTCACCCTGGGCATCGTGTCTGTGTTCGGGGTGGTGGCCGGCTCGGCCGTCTATGCCCTGCTGTCGCGCAGTTTCCGCTGGGAAGGCTTTCGCGACGCGGAAGACACCGCCAACCACCTGGTGGGCGCAACGTTGATGGGCGTGGGCGGCGTCTGCGCCATGGGCTGCACTGTGGGGCAGGGCCTGTCGGGCATCTCGACCCTGAGCGCCACCAGCTTTGTGGCGCTGGCGGCCATTCTCGTGGGCTGCGTGGCGGGTTTGAAGTACCAGATCTGGCGGCTGGAACGCTCTGCCTGAGCGCGTCCCGACAACGATCCGCATTTCCAATGACATCCCTCCTCGAAGAACCTCCCGCCGATCTGGAGCGCCGCTTCAGTGGTCTGGCGCGCCTCTATGGCGTAGCAGGCGCGCAGCGCATACGCCAGGCGCACATTGTGGTGGTAGGCTTGGGCGGGGTAGGGTCCTGGGCTGCCGAGGCCGCGGCGCGCAGCGGCGTGGCACGCCTGACCTTGATCGACCTCGACCACATCGCCGAATCCAACATCAACCGCCAGGTCCATGCGCTTGCCAGCACATTAGGGCAGGCCAAGGTGCAAGCCATGCGTGAGCGCATCGCGCAGATTCACCCGGGCTGCCGCGTGGACGGCATCGAGGAATTTGTCGACGCCGCCAACTGGCCGGGCATCCTGGGCCTCGAAGAGGGCTTTGACCGCAAGCAGCTGGCCGTCATCGACGCCTGCGACCAGGTGAAAGCCAAAACCGCCATGGCAGCCTGGGCGATTGCCAACAAGGTGAATCTGGTCAGTGTAGGCGCCGCGGGCGGCAAGCGGCTGGCGCACCGCGTGGACATCGACGACCTGTCACTGGTCACGCACGACCCCTTGCTGGCGCAGTTGCGTTACCGGCTGCGCAAGGAGCATGGCGCCGCGCGTAAAGGCAAGATAGGCGTAGCCTGTGTCTTCAGCCGTGAGGCTGTGCTGCAGCCCGATGCGGCAGAGCAAAGCGACGGCAGCCTGAACTGCCACGGTTATGGATCGGTCGTCAGCGTAACCTCGACCTTCGGCCTGTGCGCGGCCGGCTGGGCTCTCGACAAAATTGCCGCCTGAGTTTTTGCGGCGGCCTAAAAAACCACGCTATAATTCAAGGCTTTGCTGCCCTCGAAGCAGCAAATACCGGAATGTATCGCGAGATGCGTTCTTGGGACCATAGCTCAGTTGGTAGAGCAGCGGACTTTTAATCCGTTTGTCGTGGGTTCGACCCCCGCTGGTCCCACCAGAATTTCCGGGTTCTTAGCTCAGTTGGTAGAGCAGCGGACTCTTAATCCGTAGGTCGACAGTTCGAATCTGTCAGAACCCACCAAGTACATCAAGGACTTAGCCGCAAGGCTAGGTCCTTTTGTCTTTCTGAACGTGACAAAAACGTGACCAGATTCCCCTCGGTTTCGGGCTTCAAGCGGACGATCCGCGTAGCAGCCGTGGCCAAGTGCTCCGTTCCATACTTCGCATAGCGGTCCACCATCTCCCGGGACTTCCAGCCGCCCAATTCCTTGAGCTCATCGCAAGACGTTCCCGCCTGACGATGCCATGAAGCCCACGTATGGCGCAGGTCATGGAACCGAAAATCCGAAATGCCGGCAGCCTCAAGCGCTGTACGCCAGGCAGAGTTGGTAACCTGATAACGCATCGGTTCGCCCCGAAAGGTGAAACAGTGCGTCAGGCTCTTGCCAATCTGCTCCCTCAAGACCTCTTTCGCATCTTCATTCAACGGAACTCCCCGGGGCGTGCCATTCTTGGTTTTATTGAGCCAGGCGGTACGCCGGTTCAAATCCACCCGATTCCACTCCAGACCCGTTATCTCGGAAGCACGGCAGCCTGTTGCCAGGGCAAACCGCACCAGGGCCGCCAGGTGTGGCGCACAACAGCGAATCAATCGATCCGCCTCTTCATGCGTCAACCAGCGGTCCCTCTCGACTTCACCGGTCAGGAGCCTGATTTTCGGAAAGGTGTCGATCCACTGCCATTCATCCCGGGCCATCCGAAAAAGGCCGCGTATCGTAGCGAGGTACCGGTTCACCGTGGCAGGCTTGTTGCCCTTCTTGAGTTCTCCCTGGACAACGGCCCAAATCACATCACCATTGATCTGATTGAGCATCATCGACCCCAGGTAAGGGTCAAGAGAGCGGCAAATCTGCTGCACATCCGAAAAACTTCTCAATGTCCGCTTCAATTCGAGGTACCGGACAACGGCTTCTTGCCAGCTCCGCTGAGGCTTCAATCCAAAGTGGGTTTCCCGGTACGCGTCCAGCTTTAGTTTGGCTAGATACGCTTCGGCATCCTCTCTGATTTCAGTCCCAGCGCTTTGGCGTACTCTTTTGCCGTTGGGGAGCGTTGCATTGATCCACCAGAAACCGGAGTCCGGTCTCTTGTAGACACCTTCATTACGGGCCATAAATTCTCCTTTCCGGCCCGCCTTCGCTCGTCCTTATAGTCATCGAGCCAGGCATCGATGTCAAGTTTGTCGTAGACGCAGCGACGACCAAAGCGCACATGAGGAATAGCCAGTTCAGCCAGGAGCGTGACCCCGATCCCCAGGTAGGCCGCCGCTTGTTCCTTGCTGAGACAGCGCGCCGCAGGCAGCGGTAAACCCGTCTCATCAGCCGTTTTATCCATGATGGCCGTCCTTTATTCACCGCGTGACGCCTTGCGGTAAGCCTTGACGCCCTCGGATTCCTCCGACTCTTGCGGCTCCTCACCCTGGAAATTCACCCCGGCGTTAAATAGCCTGGAACGTGCCGCAACCCGTTGAATCAACAGCTCATCGATTTCCAGGCCTTGGTAATAGGCCACCTCCTGGAAATGCTGATGCATCTTGCCGAGCAGGCCGTCTATGGCGACGTTCTTGTCATCGAGCTGGTGGATGGCCATGTATGAGGCCAGCGATCCAAACACGGTGCTGTAGAGGCGTTTCTCATCCGGGAGGCGGGCATTGCTAAAGCGCTTGAGCAGGACGCCACCGGAGGTTTCCCAGTCTGCAGAGGCGAGGGCGATCCAAAGGGGATGGGTTGGCCAGCGAGCCCGGGTCAGGTCGTTGGGGTTGGGCTCCGTCAGCCGCAGCCATTCGGTCGTGGCATAGCTCCAGAGGCCATTGAGATTGACCAGGACGCTCTCCAGCGACGATAAACCGCGTTCCTTGAGGTAATCCCGCTTGAACTCGAATTCCAGCCGCCAGACGGACTGCCCAGGTTCCCAGCCAGCGGGAAGCCACAGGTTCATGGCCCAGGCTTTACCGCTTTTGCTAATTTCCTTGGTTTTGTCGTAGAGGCGGGCGGCGATGATGCCTCCCATGCCGATGGTCCAGCCGGTGAACTCTTGGTCTTTGGCATAGCTGTGAATCTCGACCGTCCGAGTGACCCAGGCTGAGCGGTGCCAGGAATCCATGACCACCGGGGTGCTGAAATCAGCGGCCAGGTCGATCCGGCTCACCATGTTCCTACCTTTTATCTCGCCGAACTCCGCAAGGAGGACTTCCAACTCCTCTTGGACGGGGCGGGGGCCTTTGTGTGCCAGGTACTCCGCCGATACCTTGACGTAGGCCATGGGCAGTTTCTTACCGGGACGGGAGAACTGGATCCGGTAGGCGTTGTCATCCAGGACGAAAGGGAAGAGGCCAGCGCCCTTGTCCTTGACCTCGAAGATGTGATCTCCGACCACGTACTGGGCTCGGGCTTGCTCTTCCAGGTGCGGGGACTGGGCTTTACTCTTGAGGTCGATTAAGCGGGCCAGGACCTTGGGGTGTAAGTCTCCGGGGTAAGAGAGGTACAGACTGTCAACAGCCAGGCGAAGCAGCCTGAAGCCATCCGGGAGGACAGTATTGCTGTTATGGTGTTGAATTGCACTGAAGTCTGACCCGAGTTTTCCATCGAATCTTGACCCACACTCTTTGTGAGCAGAAGGTGCTCACGATGTGGATAAGTTCTTGATCTTCTCCTTTTTGGGCTGAGTCTTTGCAGAGCTGTTTTTGAACCGATAGCTGTCGTTTCCAGTCTCAAGGATATGACATTGTGTGGATCTGCCTCAAAG